>JAAHFP010000001.1:0-381026 GCA_010672925.1 Symploca sp. SIO1C2
CAGCCCCCACACCGCACTCCACCTCCACCCTCCCCAGCCCCTCTACTCCCCCCGCTCGCCCCTCCCCCCCCCATCCCTCCCCGCTCCCCCAGCTCCCAGCTCCCTCAGCTCCCCATCTCCCCCAGCTCCCCCAGCTCCCTCAGCTCCCCCAGCTCCCCCAGCTCCCTCAGCTCCCTCAGCTCCCCCATCTCCCCTTCAACTCCTACTTTGAACTACTTAACTGCTCCAGGGCAGTAATAATTTCTGTCGGTTCGAGGCGTTGAGTATAATCGGGATCAGCAAAGGCCAGGGCAACTGTACCGTCGGAATCAATGATGTAGGTAGCAGGAATCGGTAATTCAAAAGTTTCATCTCCGTTACTTGCTGGGAGATCGATACCAAACTGAGCGTAGAGTGGGCGTAAAGATTCCGACACAGTAAATACCAGGCCGAATGCCTTTGCTACCTGGTTACCCACATCACTGAGCACCTCAAATTCCAGGGCATTTTTCTCTGCAGTGGAGAGGGAACTATCGGGGGTTTGGGGAGAAATAGTCACCAAACTTGCTCCTAAGGCTTGGATTCCCGGGAGTTTAGCCTGGAGTGCCTTTAACTCTAAATTGCAATAAGGACACCAACCACCGCGATAGAAGGAAATAACCACGGGACCAGATTCTAGCAGCTGGTTAACATTGACTATTTGACCCGTGGCATTAGGTAGACTCACCGGAGGCATTTTATCCCCTAGTTTGAGGCTGTTGTCGGTAATGCCCGTATCTATTAAGTCTTGGGTTGCCTGTGCCATCGTGGTTTGAACCGTTTCGGGTTGGTTTTGGCAAAACTGTTCTTTGAATTGAGCGAGTTCGTTGGTAAGGGTCATAGCTATAATCTCTTTTTTTGAACGATAGTTCAAAATACAGTACTAAAAAAGCGGCTGTTTTGTGCCTTGATTTTTAAGATAACCCATCTTGGAATGAATGGTCAAGTATTTTTTGCTACCCCTGTTATTACCGGGTGAGCGAAAAAAAGGGTGGGGAGCAGAGGAGCAGAGGAGCGGAGGAGTTGGGGAACGGAGGAAGAAAAGAGAACTGATAATTTTTGGATACAAAGCTCAAGAAATCCCACCCAAAATTTCACCTCACCCCCTAGTAATAATATCGATCTGCAAGGATTTCTAAAGCACGATCTGAGCATCCCATTAGCCACAAGTCCGGCATCCCAGTTTTGTCCCCCAATAAAATCCGCCGTCGGCAGCGGAAGGTTTCCTCCTCTACATAGGCTCCCAACAAAATTCTTTGTAGCTCGGGATTCCAAATCCCCGTTCTTCCGTGAAGCACTCGCCAGTTATCAACGACTAATACCTTTCCTGGAGTCAACAAAAACTCTGCATTATATTCAGGATCTTGCAACAGTTGAGAGAATCGCTTATAGGCTGCTAATAAGTCGTGAATCTTATCGAAAGAAACTTCTAGAGGTATCCGTGTATTGTGGTTATACCGAATCTGATACGGATCTCCGTTTTCATCCAATTCAATTACATGGTTGCGCCGATAAGCATCCCATTCGTATTTACGGGCACTAGATTCATGTTCGCCAAGTTTCTCCTCAACGGAAAGCCGCTTGCGACCTGCGGGGATATATTCAGTAGTTAGCAACTCGTAAAACCAAGGGTTTTCTGCCTTGATAACCTCTGCAAGTTTGAAACCATCAACGACCGTAGAATAGGCTTGGCGATCGCCATCGGGGTTTTCATAAAGGGTACATTCAAAAAATTGTAACCCTGTGGGAATATCATAGGCGGTAACATCTGTGTGATTTCTTAAGGTTCCCACTTGATAAGAATGTTGGATAGCCTGAGCCTTTTTATTGCTTCTATCCATAGTAAACACATTCGTGGGATGGTATCGTTGCCGGAGCGGTCCTACTCGTTCTATCAATGCCCGGAAGCTTTCTTCGTTTTTCGGAGCATCGTCAATTATTGCCACTCCCATATCGACTATTTTATTGAGGAACGACAATAATACTCCATCATCGTTCATCACCTCATAGCAATCAAAATGAGGCACCGACACTGACGAGTCCCACAGTTGAGGTTTGCGGCGTTGCTTCAGGGCCTGGTCGTTTTGGCAGTGAACCCGTAGCCACGAGGCATCGAAGACACTTTGATGACCTGTTTGGTCGCCACCCCAAATAATAACTAAATTGCCTTCGCCATCGAGCTTAACCTCTTCGGGAGTTGGGTTTAAAGGCATTTTGAGCACATCGTGCCCGCTGTTGAGACTCAAAGTATCTCGCTGAAAGAATTTAGGAGACCGACAGCTATCTAAAAGCCAAAGGTTATGGTAAAAACTTTCGTGACCGTCTTTCCAAACGATCTGTACCCCGTTGTTAGTTGTTGCCACTGATGCGATGCGAAAAGCAGGTTTAAGTTGCTTTAATACTGTTGTCATTGGATACCTCAATATTTTTGCAAGATATAGCGCTACACGCAATTCAAAATTCAAAATTCAAAATTCAAAATTCAAAAATAGACCATGACTAGGTTTCAGGCTTTATTAATGTCCTAACCTAAGTGCGTAGTGCTATATTAAACAGTATGGATAGCTCAATTTAGTGTTAATTTCAATCGCTCATGCGCTCAGCCAAAATTTCTAAAGCACGATCCGAACATCCCATTAACCAGATATCGGACATTCCAGTTTTTTTTCCTAACAACAACCGCCGTCGGCTGCGGAATGTTTCTGGCTTAATATAGGCTCCCAGTAAAACTCGTCGCAGTTGGGGATTCCGAATACCCGTTCGTCCGTGGAGCAGTCGCCAGTTATCATTTACCAATACCTGTCCGGGAGCGATGAGAAATTCGGCATTATACTCTGGAGATTCAGCTAATGCTGTAAATGCTTGGTAGGCGGCATACAAATCTTGAATTTTATCCGGAGAAACCTCAAGGGGTACGCGGTCGTTTTTATTGTAACGAATCTGGTAAACTTCGCTATTTTCATCCAAATTAATGACGTGCTGGCGATAATAGATTTCCCATTGGTATTTTTTGGTGCCTTTTTCCTTGTCAGATACTTTTTCCTCTACACCGAGCCGTCTGCGACCTGTTGATATATACTCTTGGGTGAGTAGCTCGAAATATTTTGGCTACTGAGTCCTCAGAACTTCAGCAATTTTGAAACCATCTACTAGAGTGGAATATCCTTGTCTGTCATTGTCAGGATTTTCGTATTCAATACATCCGAGAAATTGAAGTCTGGGAGGAACGTTGTAGGAGACGTGATCGCTATGATTGTCCAGCCGATGCAAGTACTTATAGGAGTGGTGGATATTTCCTGCTAATTGGTTGGCTGTGTCTAAAGTATAGATGTCGGTAGGATGATATCGTTGCTGAATCGGTCCAACGCGCTCTACTAATGCCTGAAATGCTTCTCTCGTTTTGGGAAAGCCGTCAATAATTACCATTCCCACATCCAGCATTTTATCCAACCAATGCAGTAGCGTTTCATCGTCCCTCATCACTGCCTGGTAATCGAAGTATGGGATGGACAGGGATGAGTCCCACAGTTGGGGTTTTCGTCGCTGTTTGAGAGTGGGGTCTTGTTGACTGTGGACTCGCAGCCAAGATGGATCGTAAACGCTATGATGTCCGGGTTCTTCACCGCCCCAAATGATATCTAAATTTCCGTCGCGGTCTATTTTGACCGTTTCAGTTATCGGATTTAATGGCATTTTCAGGGGGTCGTGTCCTTCTCCTTCTCCACTGTTTAGGCTTAATGTGTCTGGTTGAAAACATTTGGGACAGTGGCAAGTATCCCGCAGCCAAAGGTTATGATAAAAGCTTTCATGACCATCTTTCCAAGTAATTTGCACCCCGTTATCGACGGTGGCAACCGATTGGATGCGAAAAGCCGATTTGAGTTGCTGAACGAATGTGACCATATTACTACTTTTATCGATAAATAGGATAGAGAAGTTTAACCGTCTTGCGGTTGACCTAGGGGAATTTTTAACCAAGTATTATGCTCTTTGGTTAAAACACAATCGATTGTTGCATAAATACTGCCTTGTTTCCTCTGATAAACTACTTCTTTTTCTGAGAGTGATAGAGGATTTGTGTGCCAGACTCCAGGGTGTATTGAGATGCCGCAACTCCCATCTGAATAAAGAGCTACAAAATCTTGAGGTTTGACATCTTCTTTAGGAGGAGCCAAAAGAAATATACTTGGTTCGCCATTTTTAGGCAGAAAAGCTTCTCCTGCATCCAGATGGGCACTCAGCCAGTTTACCAGAACATATTTAGAGTTACTTTCTGGTTCGGATATAATCTTACCTCCAGGACCGCTGCGAGCATTCTGATGACCGGCAGAAAATATGGTCGAACCCTCCCAATAAACTCTGAACTCCTCTTCAATAACAGTACCGTAACCCCCCTTGGAAATTAGAGGTCGTTTTCCTGAAGTAGGCCATTTGCATAACTCTATTTTTGCATCTTCAATATCCGTGAAGACAACCCCTAATCCCAGAGCATTTTGGGAATTCAACCTTTTTAAGGGAACATCATAGTAATTGACTGTGGTCGCCATTTTTTCTTGAATTTAACTAATAATTGAACTGTTAATTGAAAGTTCGATCCCACTTACCAACTAAATTGACGGCAAATGGCTGAGGAAAATACTGCTCAAAAATCCTGTAGTAGAGTAATTCCTCCTTACTTTTTATGGGGTCTCCCCGAAAGCGTGCCCGCTGGAAATCTTCGTCAGAAATGGTAGCCTCAGCGTGAGCTTCTAAAACTTTAGAGGAAGCAGCACCATGAGCAAATTCCATCTTGTTTCGCCAAACTATTTCTGGGGGTAAATAGTCTTCAAAAGCTTTACGTAGCAACCATTTTTCAATGCCAAAACTCTGGTGAAGCTTGAGGGCAGGCTCTATAGTTAGTGCCATTTCCACAAGGTCTATATCTAGAAAAGGAACTCTTGCTTCTAAACCATGAGCCATTGTCAGTTTGTCTACTTTTTGCAAATTGAGATTATGTAATCCTTTAATCCGATATACCAGTTCTTCATTTAACGTCTTGCCATCATTGTAATCAGCTAGATAACTATAGCCAGCAAACAACTCATCTGATGCGTCTCCTCCGAGAACCACCTTGACATATTGGCTAGCAAGATGAGATATCAAGTAGGTAGGTACACAACTTCTTATCCAAGCGGGATCGTAGGATTCAAAGTGGTAAATTACCTCGGGTAGAACAGCAAGCATTTCTGCTTCTGAGTAAATATATTCGTGATGAATTGTTCCTAAATATTCTGCGACTAATCTTGCTGCTTTCAGATCCGGAGAATTAGCAAATCCAGTGGCAAAAGAATGTAGTTCTGACAGTTCTCGCTTCATTAAGGCCGCAATGATGCTAGAATCAAGTCCTCCACTGAGAAATACTCCTACAGGAACGTCAGACATTAAACGCCTGCGGACACTTTGAGAAAGTCCTTGGCGAATTTTTTCTAAAATCACCTCTACATCTTCTAAAAACACATCGACTTCGGGTAAATCGTAGTAGGGTTGTAAACCTTCACTAGAATGGTAATAATGTCCTGGAGGAAACTCTTGAATTTCTTCGCCATGCTTGATTAAAGCTTTAATTTCCGAAGCAAAAAATAAACCTTCTTCACTTTGGACATAGTATAAAGGTTTAATGCCTAAGCGATCGCGTGCGACAAAAAATTCCCGATCGCTAGCCAAGATAAAGCTAAACATCCCCCTAAGTTTTTGAGGCATCTGAGTGCCAAACTTTTGGTATAGCGGTAGCAGAATCTCCGTATCGCTGTTCGTTGAGAAGTTGTAGTTTCCCTGCAAGCGATCGCGCCATTGTTGATGGTTATAAATTTCTCCGTTAGCAATAGCGTATAATTTGCTCTGCGGATCGTATAATGGTTGCTGTCCTCCTTCTACATCAATAATGGCAAGACGATTATGTCCTAAAGCATAGTTTTCCTGGCAAATGCTACTAGTACCATCTGGTCCGCGATGAGCTAAGATTGACAAGGCGTCTTCAAAGCCTTGTAAATTTGAACCAAAAAATCCAACTATTCCACACATATCTTTATATTCAAGGTCACCTTAAGGCTTTCGAACTCTATTAGACTAGGGAGTAGAGCAATTAACTCGTGCTTCTAAATTGTCTCGATATAGCAGTATTCACATTACCACAGCCGATATTTAGGACTTTAGAGGAGGCTGTCATCCCGCTTTTTTCGAGCATATATTCATTCCAGCGTTGGCAGGCGGGAATGAAGTCCTTAGCACAGGTAGCAGCCAAGTCGAGAAAATAACCCCAGTGAAGGCTGCCTTCTGAGTCCCAAAAACTGCGGTAGAGGCGGTCTTCAGCATCGTAAAACGTCTCGGTGTCTGTTTGCGGTGAATTTGTTTTGGCTCATGTAGCAATCCTCAATAGGATGTAATAAGTTCGCCTTAAAACCCATGTATGGCAAGGAGCGCGTTTGAGAACGCTACCACGAACTAGATAGGATGGCTATCCTGTCCCCCATCTCCCGTATGATGAATAAAGCAACTGGAGCATTAACACAGAGGCATGGGAACTATTTGGGAACTAGACTTTTATTCGCGCCCGATTTTGGACGACAATCAGAAGAAGATTTGGGAAGTCTTAATCTGTGAGAGTCCTTTAACTCCAAATCAATCAACAGATAATCTATTTCAATACACCAAATTTTGTCCCAATCAGCAAGTCAATTCCATTTGGTTGTGCGAAGCTTTAACTGATGCGATTGCTCAAAGCCAACAGCGTCCACAAAGAATTCGCTTCTTTCGGCGTCAGATGAGCAACATGATTACCAGGGCCTGCCAAGAACTAGATATTCCGGCTCAGGCTAGTCGTCGTACTTATACCCTAGAAAAGTGGCTCCAACAAAGGAGCAAAGACTTTTATCCCCATCAACCAGGATATCAAGCCAGTGCTGCTGCTTCTGCATCTGTTCGTTATCAATCCCAAGCACCTCAACTGTTACCAGATGCTTTGCAGTACGAGCAGTGGGCATTTGTGAGTTTAGAAGCAGCAGCTTTCACCGAAATGGATGAGTGGGAAATCGAATTTGGGGAAGCCTTCCCTCTATCAATGCTCGAACTTACTCCTGAAACTCGGATTCCTGGCATCATCATCTTTTCGACTAGAGCAACACCTCTGGCTGGCTGGATGTCAGGCTTAGAATTGGCGTTTGTGAAATTGGACAGTGACAAGCCTCCCAGAATATTACTAGAAACCGGAGCTAGTGAAAGCTGGATTTTAGCTAGTATCAAGGATGCTCCAACCATAGCAGAAGCTAAAGGGTTTGAGTCAGCAAAACAGAAAGCTCAGCAAGTACATTTTCTGGCGGTGCAATCAAATCCCACTTCCGAAACCTTTGCTGGATTTTGGCTGTTGCAAGAAGTTGGGAATAAATAGGGAATTGGGAATTGGGAATTGGGAATTGGTACTCCCAAGTTGAATGTATCTCACATCAGGAAAAGAACTCTATAGCGTCCCTAAATAGGTTGTAAACAAATGACAAATGACAAACGACAAATAACAAACAACAAATAACAAACAACAAATAACAAACGACAAATAACCAATCATGAGTTTTAAGGATTTGCCCCAGGCTCAACAAATATTAGAGCTAGCCGCTAAATCAGGAGCGCAATACGCTGAAGTTTATCAGTCCCAGTCGCACTCTCAACCGATATTTTTTGAAGCTAATCGACTCAAACAGCTTGAAAGTAACCAATCAGAAGGCATAGCACTGCGGTTATGGTGTGAGGGACGTCCAGGATTAGCGGTTGCCTATGGAGCCGCGAAACCCCAAGATTTAGTAGATCGAGCGCTCTCGATTTGTCAGTTTAATGAACCAGAACCTGTAGAATTGGCGGTGGGGAGAAAGGAAAACTATCCTGATTTGGGAGATAATGTACCTGTAGAAAAGTTGATCGCCATCGGCAAAGAAGCGATCGCTCAAATTCGGGATGCCTACCCAGAAGTCCTCTGTGAAGCGCAGTTAGAATGTGAATCAGAAACCACGCGCTTAATAAATTCTCAAGGTTTAGATTGCCACTACACTGATACTACCCTTAGTTGTTCACTAGATGTAGAGTGGGTGCGGGGAGATGACTTTTTGTCAGTTTACGATGGTCAGACTCAACGCAGTAGCCTTACCAGTGAGAGAATTGTCCAAAACATTTTACAACGTTTGAGCTGGGCCACAGAAAATATTTCCCTGCCTGCCGGTCGCATACCAGTTTTGCTGACAGCCAAGGCTGCTGATTTACTCTGGGATACTGTACAGGCAGCTTTAAATGGCAAAAGAGTAATTGAAGGAACCTCACCTTGGAGTGAATGTCTTAGTCAATCGGTAATATCCGATGAGCTGACTCTCTCTCAAAAACCGGATACTGGCCCCTACAGCTGTCCTTTTGATGATGAAGGTACTCCTACTCAAACCCTATTATTAATTAGAGAAGGGATATTGCAGCAATTTTATTGCGATCGCACTACTGGCAGATTGCTCGGTACTAGCACTACTGGTAACGGTTTTCGTCCTAGTATGGGCAGCTATCCAACTCCTGGCTTGGTGAACTTGCTGATTCAACCAGGAAAGGGTTCCCTTGAGCAATTAATCGGAAAGCTGGATCAAGGACTAGTGGTAGACCAAATGTTAGGAGGTGGTGCTGGAATATCAGGAGACTTTTCAGTTAACGTTGAATTAGGCTACCGGGTACACAAAGGAAAAATTATCGGTCGAGTAAAAGACACTATGGTTGCTGGTAATGTTTATACTGCCCTGAAGCAGTTAGTAGCAATAGGGGACGATGCTGATTGGAATGGACCTTGCTATACTCCCTCCCTAATTGTGGAAGGGTTATCTGCAACATCTAGTTAATTGTTATTTGTTGTTAGTTGTTTGTTATTTGTTGTTAGTTGTTTGTTGTTTGTCATTGGTCATTGGTTATTGGTCATTGGTCATTGGTTATTGGTCATTGGTCATTGGTTATTGGTCATTGGTCATTTGTTATTAGTCATTGGTATCCATTCTCCATTCTCCATTCTCCATTCTCCATTCTCCATTCTCCATTCTCCATTCTCCATTCTCCATTCTCCATTCCCAAATGACCAATGCTAAATTATCTTCGGCAATGGCTCATGCTCAGGCGACGCCTTGTATTTAGATCCACTGCTGTACAAAGTGCGATCGCTGAAGCTTGTTTGATTGGTGTAGTATCAGGACTATCTGCTGTTTTACTTAAGCAAAGTGTCAACTGGTTAGGGTCGTGGCGAGTTCAAGCTTCTGAAATACTACCGGCGATTTTGGTCTTACCAGCTTTTGGTTTTTTTCTAGGACTATTATCTGGGTTAATTATTGAGAATCTGGCAATAGAAGCAACCGGTAGTGGTGTTCCTCAAATTAAAGGTGCTCTTGCCCAATTTCCCATTCTCCTCAATTTAAGGCTGGCTTTGGTCAAGTTGTTGAGCAGCATTTTGTCTATGGCCGCTGGTTTAACCTTAGGAAGGCAAGGGCCAACTGTACATATTGGAGCCGCTTTAGCCGCGCAATTTAGTCGTTGGGTTCCTACTTCTCCAGAACATCGCCGTCAGATGATTGCCGCTGGTGCTGGTGCTGGCTTAGCGGCTGGTTTTAATGCTCCCCTCGCTGGGATTATGTTTATTCTGGAAGAGTTATTGCAAGACCTTTCTCAAATAACCCTAGCAACAGCAATTTTAGCTTGCTTTATCGGTGCTGTTATCTCCAGGCTATTGGGTGGACGCAGTTTGGAGCTCAATTTGGAACAAGTTGCCCTTTCTAACAGTAGCTTTACTGTACCAGAAATTCCTTTCTATTTGTTGTTGGGTATTCTCGCTGGATTACTAGGAGCTGTATTTCATCAGGGAATTCTCACTAGCCTTAATTTTTACCAACGCCTCAAGCTAAGTTTACCATTGAAAATCGGCCTAGCAGCGATGATTTGTGGCTTTGTGGTGGCTTTACTGCCTACCGACTTCCGCAATAACAGTGGTTTACGAGAGTTTTTGATTACTGGGGATGCCAGTTGGGAATTTACCAGTCTTGCTTTTGTTGCTTACTTTATTCTTACCCTGGTTTCCTATGGTTCTGGTGCGCCGGGAGGTTTGTTTCACCCTTCTTTAGTGTTAGGTGCTGCTCTAGGTTACTTGGTAGGGATAGGTGAGTTTCATGTACTGCTAAAAGATCATACCACGACTTATGCTTTGGCAGGAATGGGAGCATTTTTTAGTGCTGTTTCCAAAGTTCCAATTACGGCAATTGTCATCGTATTTGAGATGACAACGGATTTTAATCTAGTGTTGCCTTTAATGATTTCTTCTGTGGTTTCCTACTTAATTGCCAATAAATTGGCAAAAGGTTCCCTTTATCAGCAACTCTTGGAGTGGAGAGGCTACAGTTTGCCAGCTTCGAGAACAGAACAAGATTTATTAGCAGGGTTAACTGCATCAAACTTAATGCAGCGGCGAGTAGAAACCTTGCCCAGTCAAATGACTTTAAAAGAAGCAGTGCAGGCTTTTAGCAACTCCCATCATCGTGGCTTTCCTGTGGTAGATAAGGGTCAGTTGGTGGGTATTATTACCCAAACAGATCTTGCGGAGGCACTCCACCGCAGAACACAAGACTGGGGACTCAAGACTGGGGAAGGAAACCTTGCTGTAGGGAAATTTGCTCCCAACAGTCTTGCTGAAATCCTGGAAGAGGCTGAAACTCGTGGATTGGCTTTAGCAGAACAGAATGATACTTTTTCTGCGACAGAAAACGGTTTGCAAATGCCAACAACCTTTGGCCAATCTCCCGACTCTCATTCCTGGTGGAGAGAGGTAACCCTAGCACAAATCATGACTCCCAAGCCGATAACGGTCAAACCTATTGACTCTTTGAGTCATGTTCTCTATCTACTCAACCGTTATCAATTGAGTCGGTTGCCAGTGACGGAAGAAGACAAGTTGGTGGGAATTATTACCCGTGCTGATATTATTCGCGCTGAAGCTGACAAACTCAGCGGTGAAACTAATCAGGTAGGGCAAGCAACTGAGCCTAGTTATGTAGTTTACCAAACCCGTGCTCCTGCAGTTGGGAAGGGACGTCTTTTAGTTCCCTTAGCAACACCGGAAACGGCACACCTGTTATTGCGTCTAGCTGCTGCTGTTGCTCGCGATCGCCAATATGAATTGGAATGTCTACAAATTATCACAATTCCCCGTACTCAGCATCCCACTCAAACCCCAGTAAATACCGTTAACCATCGGCGCTTACTCCGTCAGGCGGAGAGGTTAGGGAGAAAATGGCAGATTCCTGTACACACCCAAATCCGGGTATCCCATGATGTCGCCCAAGCAATTCTGGAAACAATAGAGGAGCGACATATCAGTATGATTTTTAAGGATTGGCAAGGGGAAGCAACTAATAGTCCGGGTTATATCTTTAGCAATGTTATCGATACCTTAATTCGACAAGCTCCCTGTGACCTAGTGTTGGTCAAATTGGGACATAAAGAAGATGTAATGGCTGATGGCACTATTGTTTCCTCCTGCACTTTACCTTTAGCTTGGCAGCGTTGGCTAATACCAATTGCTGGAGGACCAAACTCCCGCTTGGCGCTACAACTAATACCAGCTTTCACTACTTTTGCTAATTCACCCCACATTAATGTCGCTCAAGTTTTTTCTCCCTCTGACTCAGAACCTAATATTACCCTTTTGCAGCAAGCAGCCTCTTTCCTAAATGAAAAACTCAATTATCGAGTCGCGACCATTCCCATTCGCGCTTATTCTGTCTCTGAAGCTGTCATTAATTTTGCGACTAGTCAGCGGTGCGATGTCATTATCTTAGGAGCTAGTCGAGAAGGATTATTGCAGCAAGCGATTCATGGCAATATTCCCGAAGCGATCGCCAAAGGAGTTGATAGTACAGTAGTTTTAGTGCGTCAAGCTCCGGGATAGAAGGTTGAATTTAGAATTTAGAATTTAGAATGAAAAACAAATTGCAACAAACTTTACCTGTACTTTCGTTAAGATTAGCTCAAAACTTGTTACTCGTCACTTTTTACTTCCTCAAGTGTTTTCTTTTGACTTATTCTCCCAAATCTTAATTCTACCAAGGGCTGCCAATCAAAGTAAACGCACTCCAGTAGTAAGGATGAGCTAAATTTTGATCTCCCAACTTTTTTAACTCTGGAGATGAAGGAATAGTAAGATTCCCACTGATTAGTTGGCCATTTTCTAGACGAACTTCACCTCGCAGCATGGCTAACTGGGTTTGGCGCAAGGCTTCAGCTTTGATAGATGATTGTTGCAACTGCTGGTAAAAGTTGCTCATAAATCCTAGTGTTCCTTCATCGCTGATGTACCATAAACTGCCTAAGGCTGACTTGACTCCTGCTAACACTGCTAATCCCGCAAATCCTAACTCTGCTTCCCTATCTCCTAAGGCTGTGCGACAGGCACTTAAAACTAACAATTCTACTGGGGGATTATTGAATCCCAAATCCCGCATTTGATTTAGTTGCAGTTTCCTATCCCACAACTGGATGTAGGAGTTACTCAGCTTCCCTGCTTTAAATTCTCCGTGGGTAGCTAGATGAACGATGCCAAAGGGTTGGGTATTGCGAGCCGATTGGAGTTGCTGGAAGGTAAACTCTTCGTTGAGGAAAGATTTGCCTTCCCATAGTTGACCCATAATGGTGGATAATTCTATTGGTACTGAAGGTAAGGCATTTTGGTCAGTAAATTCGGCGGCTCCCATAGCTAACATTTTGCTGTTGTTGATACCTACGTAGCGGGTATCGGTAAGGGAAAGACTAGGCATTAAGTTGATGCTATATTTTTCGATAATGAAGCTAGTACCATCATGAAGCGCTGCCAGAGGTAAAGAACGTAAGCCAGTTTCTAAGATGAAGGTGAGATTATTAATTCCCTGAGCTTGTAAATCAGCTTCTAAAGGTCCAATGAGCCACTGATAGAGTTGTTGTGCTGGTGGTTTATAGACACTCGCATCAATGATATTGGTAACAGAATGGCGGAATAATTGGACAGTATTTAAGACTTGCTCCCTCGTTGCTCCTGGTACTCGATATCGAATAGGTTTGTTTTGAGCAGTAACTAGTACTAGTTCTAAGTTGTCGGTGAGTTGAGGCTTACTAGAAGCAGTGCTGGGAGCAAAAAAGGCATAAATGAGGACAGGTTTGACACCAATAGCTTGTTCTATCTCTTTGAGCCTGGTGCGAGCAGTTTCCAGAGAGACAATAGGTGTATCACTAATGCCTAAATGCTCTTCAAATTGCCTGGTAAAACTGGCTTCGAGTTCCTCTATCTTGGTGTCTACTGTTACAGGGAGAATTTCTTCGGGTACTAGAGGTGTAAGGAACTGGTATGGTTCTATAAGATCAATAGGATTAATGGGGAGAGTAGGATTGATCGGGGTAACAGGATCGCCTGAGGGTGGAGGAGCGCTTGAAGGTGCAGGAATACTAATAATCTGAATATTGCCTTCTGTATAAGTAAAGAGGAAGGATTGTTCTGGGGCAATAGTAAAGTCGCCACTGGTGATGGCTGCTGCTGTGCCGTTGGTGGTAGCATCTCCCACATCAAAGGGAATTTCTCCATTACCACCATGTCGGATAGTGATAGCACCGCTGTTGCTACCGCCAACAGTAGAAATGCTGGCTTCATTACCATCGGCAGCAGTGAAGGTATCGGTGGCGCGGAAAAAACTCTGGGTGGTGATGTCTACAGTGCCACCGCTGGTTCCTCCTTCAGCATTAATCGAGTCTACTTGGATGTCTCCAGAAGGGTCTAGCAAGACATTGCCACCTTTACCAGTTCCACCACTGGAGTTAATTTGTTCTGTAGTGATTTGGGTGCTAGCTTCGACAATGATGTCGCCACCATCATTGCTTCCAGAAGAGTTAAGGTTACCAGTAGTAATTGATCCTTGGGGACTTTGGAGAGTAAGATTACCACCATTAGCGATCGCTGAGCTAGTATCAATGGTTCCAGTATTGATATTACCTTGTAGGCTGGTGGTGGCGATCGCACGACCAGAATTAATAAGATCGCCAGTAGTAATGTTTTGATTGGCTAGTAAGGTAATTGTGGCGTCATCTGCTCCGATAAGGACACCAGCTGTATGGTTGATGGAGTTGGATTGCAGAGTAACAGGGTCAAAGAAGGTAGTATCCCCTGCTAAGGTAATTGTACCATTGCTGTTAGCATGTCCAATAGTGATCGAAGTAAAGCCATTTTGTAGCAGACTAAGTTCTGTACTAGTCAAATCTAGGGTATTACTACTACCACTATCAGTGCCACCGACTTGGATGGATTGTGTCGGCGTCAAAGGCCCGATAAGTAAGTTGCCTGTACCAGAGACATTACCACCAAAGTCAATTTCATCTCCTTTCAGAGTTAGGTCACCCAACCCACCGTCGAGATTACCACTGATGCTAGCACCAGGATTAAAAACTAAGCTATCATCTAAACTGCCACCGGTGAGGTTTTGAATTTGGGTAAAGTTATTTGTACCGTTGATATTACCAGTATCAAAACCAGTCAGATTCCAAGTATTGATGGTATTATCACCAACGAGAGTATTACTACCCCCACCTCCATTGATACTACTGACACTGCCACCATTAAAAATAAAGGTGTCATTTAAGCTGCCACCAACTAAATTTTCAATATTGTTGAAAGTAACTAATTGATTGCCCTGGAGATTACCTTGGTTAGTACCTGTCAGTTCCCAGGTAGAATTTTGCTCTGAACCGACTAAGGTTGAACCTCCAACAATATTTACAGGAGTATTGAAGGTAACCTCATCATTAAGAGTAACAGTACCAGTACCATCAGCACGACCAATGATAATACTAGTAAAATTAGCCTCAGCAATATCCG
The DNA here is from genome assembly GCA_010672925.1 of Symploca sp. SIO1C2. Lineage (GTDB taxonomy): Bacteria > Cyanobacteriota > Cyanobacteriia > Cyanobacteriales > Coleofasciculaceae > Caldora. The sequence continues at coordinate 14,942 of JAAHFP010000001.1, forward strand.
TACTCGCTAAGTCCAGGGTGTTAGTTCCAGAGTCTGTTAGATTGCCAATTTGAATATCTTGATTGACACTAGCAGGTCGTAACCTGAGAGTACCATTACCTGTTACTGTATTTTCCAAGTCAATTTCGTTACTTATTAATGTGATATCGCCAACGCTGATCAAGTTGCCAGTGGTGATCTTTTGGTTAGCTTCTAGAGTAATTGAAGTATCATTTCCGGTAAGGGTAAAGCCGCTGGTGTCAATGGAGCCATTACCCACAGGAGAGCGTAAAATAATTGGATCATTGAAGGTATAGTCACCAACTAAGGTAATGGCACCATTGCTGTCCTCTCGCCCAATGATGATTTCGGCAAAGCCATTTTGCAAGAAGTTAAGTTCATTAGCGTCAAGATTCAAGCGGTTGTCGTTAGTAGCGCCACCAATGGTAATATCTAAGGCGGGATTAAGGGGTTGCAACTGGGTGATACCATTACCCCTGATTTGACTGTTATCCAGAAGATTTATTTCATCAGCCGTGAGAGTGATATTTCCAGTTCCAAGGGCTTCAATTATGCCTCTCTCGTCTAATAAAATACCATCGCTGTTATTGCCAATACCGGTAATCATCCCCTCTAGAGTGATATCTCCACCTCCGGCAGTTTGCACAATGCTATCTCTCGCAATCCAAATAGCTTGGTGGTTAGCTCCAATTCCTCTACTAATTCCTCGGATGAAAATATTTCCCTCTGTTGAGGTAATCTCGGATTCTCTTAAGATAACTACTCCCTGATTATCAACTAATCCATTACCCCCTGTACCAGTTATGGTGATTGAGCCTGCCATCGCTCTTACTCTGCTACCACGAACAATGGAGACACCCTCGTTTCCCAGGAAGTTCTGGCTGGTTGCTTCACTAATGCCTGTTAGATTAATATTCCCCATGCCAGTGGATTGCACTAAGCCTCCATCTATAAGATAAACGCCGTGGTTAGGATCTCCATTAGTTGCAGCCGCTGTACCTACTAGTTCGATATCTCCATCTATTGTAGAGACCCTACCGTCATTCTCAATCCTGATGCCGTGATTCTCCATTGCCCCATCAGTACCACTTGTGCCCGTCAGAGTTATTGACCCCGCCCCTGTTGTCTCCAGGCTGCCACCAATGTCAATACCGATAAGGTTGTTAGCATTACCCGCTGCTGCTCCATTACCCGTAAGATTAATATCGCCACCGGCAGTATTAACGGTGCTGTTGTTGTCAATAAAAATGCCGCTACCGAACATGGCATTTCCTGTACCAGTGCCAGTGAAATTGCCACCATTAGTATTAATATTTACCGCATTGAGGTTGAGAGCACCACCGTTCATTCCGTCAGAGTTAGCGTTGAGGTCGATGTTACCCCCATTGGTGGTGATGCCAGCGTTAACATTAATGTTGTTACCAGCTTCAGCTGTCAGTTCCACTCCAAAAGTTGCAATATTGATAGGTGCGTTAAACGTAATATCATTTGTAGCTTGCAAGATAACATTAGCTGTTGCCGCATTAATTGTGCCATTGTTGATAGTGTTAAACATCCCTGGATCTGCAAATTGATCATTTGCTGTCAACTCAAGCGGATTATTGTCACCGGCAATAATTGTGATGTCATTTGGATCTAAGAGCAAAGTACCCAACTGACCTTGAACAGCTTCTAAGTTAGCTGTACCGGCAAAATCTAAAAACTCTTTGCCTGAAACTTCTACAAAACCACCATCACCACTGAATAACCCTCCCTGTGCTGTAATTTCTCCGTAGAAGCGAGTTGCCTCATCTGCCCAAACAATAATTTTGCCTCCATTACCATTGATAAGAGCATCGGCATTAATCACTGAATCATCACTAACAAAAGTACGCAAGGCATTGGGTACTGTACCTTGTCCTTGATAATCCCCACCAATCAACACTGTGCCACCGCCATTAGTGCCAGAAGCATGAATATTGGCACCAATTACACCAACCTTGTTGCCGAGAATATTAATACTGCCGCCAGTTTCACCAGCAACATCTAGAGTACCAGAAGCGATCGCAGTCCCTACCTCTGGGGGAATAGCAATTCCTGAACTTGTTAACTCTACTGTGCCATCGGGGTTAACCTGGATTCCGGTAGCATGGTTGACATTTCCTCCCGTAAGTAATTGCGGTAAATCTCTAGGAGTAATCCCCGCAGCCCTTGGCAAACTACTATCACCATTGGTTCTTACCGGCTCAACTTCTAAACTCAGCGCCATTCCTTCCTGGCCGATACGTACCAGATTCTCCCCTGGTACTGCCGTAATCGTAATCTTCCCTCCTGCGGCTGAAATAGTACCCGTATTAACAACCGTGCCACCTAATAAACTTAAGCTTTTTCCTGCTCCTACCTCCAATTCCCCGGCATTGACAATACTCCCTGACTGCTTACTCGTAAAAGCAAAACTGTTGGGATTACCCACCAAAGCCTGATAGTTATTATCTCCCACAGCATTAAACCAGCCATCAGCAAAGCCAATACCATCAGCAGTAGTAGCAGTGAAAGAAGCTGGGATATCTAACCTAGCATTCTTACCAAAAACTATCCCGGCTGGATTTATCAGGTAGAGGTTGGGATTACCACCAGTAACCTGAATTAAACCATTAATAACTGAAGGATTACCACCGACAACTCGCGTCAGGATATTGTGAATTTGAGGATTAGCCAGAAAGTTGGCAATTTGACCAGAATTGAGGCCAAATTGTTCTAAACTATGGAATTTATTGTGTCCTGAGCTAGTACCACCGTCAATATCAAACTGATTACCATTAGGGGTAACAATGGTATCAGTGCCATCCGCAGCGGGGATAATTGGTTGGGCACTAGCAAGGTTATATTCTAGACTGAGCAGTCCAGATGGGGGTAGAAGAGATATCCCCAATTCCAGCAGGGAAAATCCGGCTACGGAGATGCCTAAAACACTTACACACAAACCCAGTTTATGAGGTAAAACTCCTAATACTGCGTGGTTATTCTTGCTATTAAACCGTTTTTGAGGAAGACTAAGTCTACATTTTATTTTATCTGCTAATTTAGTCCAATTAGTTTTGGGTAAGAGGGAAGCTTGAGTATCGCTCCCTGTTGGTAGATACTGGTTGTACATATTAGTGTGCAAAAAGTCTTTTAACCTTAGTCTAATTACCTGTAAGCGGCAATGCTCTCTATCAATATAGATATCAGTTGAAAAATTCAAATTTATGCAACAAAACATTTTTTAACATGATTATTTTGCTCTATAAACCAAATAATATCTATTATAAATGCGGTGATGTAGGGATAATTCATGAATTATCCCTACATTTAGTGTCATATAGGATAATTTGCGTAAGTTCTGCAAGTTTGGATAATCACTGATAATTCCCTTCTCCCTTGCAACCTTCATTCTTCCCTTGGAGCCTTGGAGCCTTGGAGCCCTCTGCCTTGCTCCTTAAGACTTACCAAGGACTACCAATCATGGTAAAACCTGCCCAATAAAAAGGATGAGAAAAATCTTGGTCTGATAGGGATTCAAGGGCTTTTGGTAAGGGTACTTCTATACCATTTCCTACTAACTTACCAGACTTAATATGTACTTGTCCCCGTAGCATGGCAAGTTGTGCTTGTCTGAGTGCTTCGGCTTTGATGGTTATTTCTTCTTGACTCAGTTGGTGGTAATATTCACTCATCAAGGCGGAAGTACCACCATCGTCTACTCGCCAAAGACTTCCTAAAGCAGACTTGACGCCAGTCCTTACCGCTAATCCCGCAAAACCCATTTCTGCATTGTCATCACCGAGAGCAGTTTCACAAGCACTCAGTACCAACAGCTGTACTATTGGTGGCTGGTACCATTCTAGTTGCCGCAGCTCATCAAACCCTACCTCTTTGTCCCAGAATTGAATGTAAGCATTTTTGTCATTGAAGTCTGCATGGGTGGCTAGGTGAACAATATCGAAATGGCTTTTCAGGCGCATGGTTCGGAGATTATCCAGGGTAAATTGTTCGTTAAGTACAGATTCCCCTGGCCAGAGTTCTTCGGCGATGGTGGATAATTCAGTTGGTACTGAAGGTAAGTCTAAATGATTGGAATTGGGAAATTCCGAAGCACCCATAGCTAGGACTTGGGAATCTTTTAAGGCTTGGTAACTGGTATCAGTAAGGCTGATACTAGGAACAGAACCAAGACTATACTTTTCTACCAGAAATTGCTTGCCATCATGGAGTGCTGCTAGGGGTAAAGAGCGCAAGCCAGCATCCATAACAAAAATTAAGGTGTCGATGTCGAAGGCTTCTAGTTCAGATTCGATGGGAGCAATGAGCCATTGGTAGAGCTTCTGAGCACTTGGCAGATATGCGTTACTGTTATCTTGCTCTAAGGAGTTGCGGAAGTATATTAACTCATTTTTGAGGGTATTGCTCTCATCAAGCCGAACAGTTTTGGGGATGGGAGAACCTCCGGGAGTAACTAACACCAAGTCTAATTTTTTTTCGATAGACCTAGCATAGATAACAACAGGTCTTTTGCCAGTTTGACTTTCGATGTTTTTGATGGTTTCTCGCAGACTTGCAGCAGTTACTTTTTTATCAGTGATGTTTTCGCCAAAGTACTCTTCGTATTCTTCCTCAAATAGTTCGTCAAGGAAAGAAACTCGGTCGGTAAGGGGAGAGTCCACCCCTACGGATACAGATAAAATTTGTCCATTGGGAAAAGGCCAGGTAAAATTATAGTCTCCGGTTTGAAGGTTTTGGTTGAATATAGTCTCAACTCCCAGAATGTTTCCGATGAGCAAGGCTAGATCCTGTCGTGGATCTGTGCCTGAACCTAAATCAGCATTTGACCCAGAATTAGTAGTTAGGATAGGAGATGTTGACGGTATTGAAAATGTTGGGAATGTTGGGAATGTTGGGAATATAGAGTTTGTTGGTGATGGTGGTGTAAATGGTGGTAGTGGTGTTGTAGTTCCAGGAACAGATATAATTTGAATCCGCTCTGCATCCTGTTTGTGAGTGTATAAATACTCTTGAGTAGGTAAAATTGTTTCTCTTGGAGCTCCATTCCCCCTGGTAATTGCTCCTTGAGTACCGTTAGTATTAGCATTGCCGACAATAAAGGGAGTTACGCCTCCTCCCCCGTGGCGAATAATGATTGTGCCTCCATCAAATCCTCCAGCAGTAGAAATACTGGCATTTATACTGTTACGATCGAAGAAAGAACTGTTAGCTTGGAAAAAACTGGGAGTGGTGATATCAACGTTTCCTCCTGTACCAATACCAAAGCTTTGAGCATTAATGTGGTTAACAGTAATATTGCCAAGAGCATCAAGAGTGACATTGCCACCATCACCCAAGGTAGAGGAGTCGAGAATTTCAGTAATAATATGTCCGTTGTTGCTGGTAAGAGCTATCCCCCCTGGAGAGATAATATTGCTAGTTATGGTATTATTCTCTGTTGTGATATCTACGCCTGCTGGATTGGTATTGGTAACGTCACCCAAGATGTACAAATTGTTCAGGGGTGTTAAGCCACCAACGACATCGTTCAATTGAACAATACCACTGCCGGGGTTGAGGGTCAGATCTTGGGTACCGTCAACAATGTTGTTAAAGATAATATTACCTGTGTCATGACTGGTGAAGGTGATATCTCCCGGTAGGTTTACTGAACCGTTAAAGGTAATACTATTTTGGTTAGTCTCGATATCTGCGTTAGTAGTAATGTTGTCCTTGGCAGTAAGGTCAATATTGCCACCGATACGAGTTACAGAAATGACGTTGATCTCATTTACAGCAATACTACCACCGGCATCTAGGGTAATATTCCCCCCATCACCAAAGGCAGAAGGAGTGAGTAGTGCGCCAGTGCTGGTGATGTTACCATTGTGGCTTTGGATAGTGAGATTGCCACTATCAAGATTGAAACCAGTATTGAAGAAGAGGCCGATAGTACCTGTGTTAATGTCATCAGGGGCAATAAAAGTGACATCACCACCGTTATTACCACCTGTGGCATTGACGATACCACCTGTAGTATCAATGCTGCCGCCAGTACTTTCAAGGAAAATATCTCCACCGTTTTGTTTACCGTGGGAGTCGATGTCAAGACCGATGGTAATATTAGCACCAGCTTCTAATTCGACTGTGCCACCATTAGCTTGCTCTGAAAAACTCAGAATACGATTGTTGATAGTAATTGGACCACTGTCACTATTTATCCTGACATTTCCACCATCCAAAATACCACTTGAGTTAATTGCCCTTGTAATCAACCCAGTACCTGCTTCAATTGTTATATTGCCACTCTCACCAATGCCACCATTGCAGGTATTACCGATGCCAGAACAGGAGAATATACTGCCTGGAGTTGCCGGATCAACCTGCGTTGTGTCAATACTGCCACCACTGGTTAAGCTGATGTCGCCGCCTCTTACAGTGCCGTTGGATTGTATGTCATCTGTAAGAATGTTGCCTCCCGCATTTAGGGTAATATTGCCACCATCACCATTGTCTGTAAACGACTGGACATCGTTATTAATCGTAATATTGCCCCCAGCATCGATAGCGATATCACCACCATCACCACTACCTGCTGCTGAACCCTGCCAAATACTAATAATGTCTGATGCCATAACATCCCCTGTAGCTTGCAAAATTACAGGTCCGCCATGTTCATCATCACTAAAAGACCAGGTTAGGATTCTTCCTACCTGAATACTACCTGGTGGCACATCGGGAATTATCGCAGGGAAGAAGGTTCCCCCTGGCGTTACTTGTACGGGAGGGACATTGGGAGGTTCATTGTCCAATTGAGTTTTACCTGCTTGCAACACTAGTGCTCGACTAGTAGTCAAAATATCAAAATGAGGGTCTGTTGGAGGAATAGAACCTGGTTCATCAGGTCTTGTAATTTCGATATCGCCAAGACTATAGATGCTACCTGTTGCTTCCACCTTCAGTGCTGCACCTCGGTAATTCCCAAAGAAAACATCTCCGTCAACACTAATAATCGGGTCATAAAGACTAACAAAATTTCCCGGCTCCCCTGCCAAATTGAGCATCAGGAAATTACCGCCACTGCTAAAGTGAGCATCCCCAGAAATATTACCATCACTGACTAATACCATCTCCCCTCCACTAGTAAAGGGTGTCTGGGGATGATTCAAGGCGAGAATATCTATGGCCTGATTACCTTGAATGTACAAATGTCCCCCCGCTTGAGCCGAAAAGGGATTCTCCTCACTATCCCGAATCAAAACAGTATCTTGTGCTAACAGACTCAGATTCCCAGTGGTTTGCAACTGACTTTCTGGCAAAGTCAAATTATTGTCAGCTGACAACAATGCTGTACCGGCAGTTACATCCGTGGCCACCACATCACCATTTTTTACCCGGAAGCCAGAACCTGCTAAATGTACTGTACCATCCGGTTGCACCACCAATCGAGTCTCGACATTTCCCGCAGCACTACCATTGAGTAAAGCAGGTAAATCCAGAGGAGTTATCGGTAACACCTGTCCATTAATGTCCCTTGGCGCTTCCAACTCCAAACTCAGCAGATGTCCTTCTTGAGTAATCCGTACCACCTTTTCCCCAGGGACCGCCGCAACTGTAATATTTCCTCCCGGTGCGCTCAACTCTCCAGTACTAATCACATTACCCGCAATTAAGCTTAAATCTTGCCCTGTTGCTACTGCCAAGTCACCCGCATTGATAATACTTCCCGGTTGAGCTAAATCAAAAGCAAAACTACTGGGAGTACCAGTTAAATTCTGATATTCATTGTCCCCAAAAGCATTAAACCAATTATCTCCACCAAAGCCAATACCAGTGGCGGTAGTCGCAGTAAAAGAACCAGGGACATTTAAACTGGCATTCTTGCCAAAGATTACCCCGGCTGGGTTCATTAAGTAGAGGTTAGAGTTGCTCCCAGTAACCTGAATTAAACCATCAATAACTGAAGGATTACCACCAACAACTCGCGTCAGGATATTGTGAATCTGAGGATTAGCTAGAAAGTTGGCAATCTGACCAGAATTTAGCCCAAATTTCTCGAAACTATGGAATTTATTGTGTCCTGAGGTAATACCACCGTCAATATCAAACTGATTACCATTAGGGGTAACAATGGTACCAGTGATATCCGCAGCAGGGGTAATTGTTTGGGCATTAGCAAGATTATATTCTAGACTGAGCAGTCCAGATGGAGGTAGAAGAGATAGTCCTAATTCTAACAGTGAAAATCCTGTCACTGAGATGCCTAGAACAGTGAGCAAGAAACTGCGTTTATGGGGGATCAATGGGTGAGCGAAAAAAAGGGTGGGGAGCTGGGGAAGCTGAGGAAGCTGAGGGAGCTGGGGAAGCTGGGGGAGCTGAGGGAGCTGAGGAAGCTGGGGGAGCTGGGGAAGCTGAGGAAGCTGAGGAAGCTGAGGAAGCTGAGGAAGCTGAGGAAGCTGAGGAAGCTGGGGGAGCTGGGGAAGCTGAGGGAGCTGAGGAAGCTGAGGAAGCTGAGGGAGCTGAGGAAGCTGGGGGAGAAGAGAGAACTTATAATTTTTGGACACAAAGCTCAAGAAATCACACCCAAAATTTCGTTCACCCGGGATCAATGCTAATCTTTCCTTGTTATTCTTGCTAAAAATCAGGTTTCTAGCAATACTGAATCGATGCTCTATTTTATTGGCTAATTTAATCCGATGAGTTTTGGGTAAGGGGAAAGCTTGAGTATCGCTCCCTGTTGGTAGATACTGGTTGTACATAGTAGTTTTTAAAAAAACTTTTAACTTAGTTTAATTACCGGCAAGCGGCAATGATATCTATCAATATAGATATCAGTCCAAAAAATAAAATTTATTCAATAAAACATTTTTTTCCTTATTATTTTTCTCTATAAGCAAAATAATATCTATTAGTGAGATCTTGCACGTTTGTCGAAAACTTACTTATGAAAGTAATGCGGGAAATGAATGCTATGCTGCTACGCAAACGCCCTCCGCCTACTTAACAACAAACTCTAATCCTTATCCGAAATTGCAACATCCCCGTAGGGGCGATTCATGAATCGCCCCTACTCCCCATCATCAAACATTTATTACTTCCTCCCTTCACGAATTAAAACCTTTAACTGCTTCTCTAACTGACTAACCCGTTCCGTATTTCCCAAAACTTCATAGCCATCCCGCGCTAGAGTCAATAAGCGAATAGCTTCCTGGCTACTACCAAACTTAGCCTCGATTTGCCCCAATCCATCTTGTGCTGCTGTTTGCTCTTCGATATCATTAGAGTCTGCTAGTTCCACAGCCTTAACATAGTAGTTTTTTGCTTGGGGTACTAGTGCCAAAAAATTCCAATAAAGCTCCCCTATTTTGTTATATATTGCTGCTGTCTCAACTCCACGACTCACCAAATCTTCCAGTATTTCCACTGCTTCGATAGTTAACCCATAGTTGAGATAAAGATTAGCTAAGGCGAGAGTTTTGGCTTCCTCAGTCCATGGTTCCTGAGCAATTGCTGCTGCTTGAGACTCAATCAGCTGAGTTTGGGTTGCTTCGAGTAAACTAAAACCTAACCCTCCCGGTATAACTGGTTCATCTGCTGAAGAAACCCCTGTGTCAGTCCTGACAATCAGCAAATAGTAACCTCCTGGTTGCAGGGGCTGTTGACCAGAATAGACTATTTGGGTATCCCTCACCTTGGTCTTCCAATCAACTCCCTCACCCTTAATACTTACGGTATAACTAGTTGCTCCTGCTACGGGATTCCAGCGCAGTTTGGGCTGAGCATTCAGGATTTTTGTCCGACGGGGACTGATAATATAAGGGATCGCACTATCATTCCAGGCAATCGGCTCACCGCGATGAGGGCATTTATAGATTCCAGTAGTGCACTCCGTTTGCTTAATTTGCTTAATTTGGATAATTTGATCATGGGAGACTTTTTGGGGAATTGCCACTGCTGTTGGTAAGTGAGCAACAGGTAACAAACAACAGGCAACAAGACTCATCCCCAACCCCCTCACAAGACCCGGTTTTTTACATAAGATGCTAGTCTCAGTGAGACCAGCAGGACAAGGAAGGAAAGTAGACAAGGGTGAAAAAGTAGATACCACAAATCCTACGGCCTTCTGCCTTGTTGAATTAGGTTTCATTCGTCTGCTTCTCCTTGTAATCTTAATTTGGCGATAGCAGTACATGCATCCTGTTCAGGAACTTGATACTCTGAATATTGAGCTGTGTATTTCCAGTGGGGTATTGCTTCTTGCCCTTTTCCTGTTGCCTCGATAACCTGAGCTAAGAGACAATGGGAGTGAGGACTATCATGTATAAGTGCGATCGCTTTTCGCAGATCTATTTCTGCTTCATCATAGCGCCGTTGTTCCCAGCGAATCCACCCTCTATTTTTGAGGCAAGCGGCGGTTACCGCATCATAGTTCGATTGTTCTAAACATGCCTTAACTGCTTTCAGAGAAGCTTCAAAATCTTTAGTTTCAATGTATAAACGAGCCAATTCTGCCCAAGCCTCAGAGAGTCCACGCATAGCGGCTTTGTGGTATGCACTAATAGCACAGGCTTTGTCATCAAAGCTTTCATCACAAAGCCAACCCAAATTGTAATGAGGTTGGGCATCTTGCCAATTCAGGAAGGTTGCTAGATGATAGTATTGTTTAGCTAGTAATAGTTTACCCTCACTGTGGTTTTTGAGACCTAGTTGATTGGCAAAAGTGGCCAATTGAACTCCTGCGAACCAGTAGCAACTGAGACACCCCACTAGGAACATAGCGGCAATAACTAACCACTTCTGCTTCTTAAACACAAATTTGATCGGGAAAGGTTTGGGAGGAGGAGGACAACTGGGTGGTAAAGCTGCTGGATGTTGACAAATTACTGGTAACCAACTCGCACTAGGATAGTAACTCTCCATGCCTTTGAGTTGTTCCCTTGTCTGTCGCACTGCTAGATGGAAAGGCTCTTGAAAAGCAAAAGATTTCAAAAAATACTTCAAAAACTCTTGGGCAACTTGATCAACAACTGGTTCCCGCATCACAATCATGGTTGGTAGGGGTATCTTGGCAGCTGCCAACTGCCTTGCCAATCCCAATCCATCACAGGAGTTAAAAATCGCTAGCTGTAATCCTTTATAAATTGCTCTGCTGAGAGCCTCCTTTAACTCTTCAATGGTTAAGCTATTATCAATCGGATTTTGATTGATAAACAGCCGCCCGGTGGTGGCATTATTTTCACTACAGCCGTGCCCTGCAAAAAATAACAAATCCCAGCCTTGTTCCCAAAGTTGGTCATTTAATTCTTGTCGTTTTGGCTCCACTAAAAATTTCAGCTCCACACCAGGTAATTGTTTGAGCAAATCTTGGTCTTTCTGAAGGTTAATGCCTTCACTACTACCAAGGATAGCTAAAATTTTGATTTTAGCCTTTGCAGTTTTAGGTAATAATTGAGGTGGTGATGGATACTCTGGACTACTTAAGGAAACTTCAGCTTGACGGTAATCTTGAAAAAAACTCCACAACTGCCAGGGCAAGCGCCAAATATATTCGTCATCACTTTCAATCACTACCCGCACTGACTCAGATGTTTTTAATTGGGTTCTCAATTGCAACTCAATCTTGTGGAATACTTCTGAACTGAGCCAGGAATTAATGCTGTTTTCTAAACACCGACAAACATCTTGGAAGACTCCCTCAGAGACATGAGTCACCCCAGATTCAGCAATTTCGATGGGGGGAGAACCTCGGCTAGATTGGCACAAAGCTTGATACAGCAGCTGCCAATTTATGTAAAGTTGAGGAATTTCTGGTGCTGGGGGTAAACCACCAGTAAATTGCATGGAGAGATTTCCTGGTTTTCCCAACCGGGCAGTAACTGAAGGAAAGCCTTCATCAAAATTTCCCGGCCCTAGACTTAAGATTACTAACTTACTCATAGCTAAATTTTAGTCAACAATTCAGATCGAAAAAGCTTCCTTAATGCTGACATCTTCAAGAGCAATTTGTATACTAAAGTTAGTTCCAGGGTAAGCTCGAAACTGTTTCAATTGTATCCAAATATCAAAACCTCTCGATTGAACTTCCTGGAGAGTTTCCCCTAATTCAGAAAGTAAAGATAGTTTGAGTTGGGAGGGTACATATCTCTCCCCAGCTGCTGGATGCACTTGTACGAAGATACTTATTCTGCGGTCAGCTTCTTGCGTCAGAGCCATGATCAGAGTAATAGGTTGATTTCCGAGTTGTATTCCCAAATCTACGAGTTTGGCTCGCATAACATCGGCATTGGGAAATAAATTAATGCCTCCAAAACGAAAAGCCAATGCTGGCTGCGGAAGAGGTACAGTTCCTCGAAATTGCGGTTGTAGTTGTTTGTTGTCAACAGAGGCAAACAGTTCTTCCACAGTTTGCCAACCTTGGTTAAAGATATTCTCAAACCTGTGACCTAAGTTCAACTTATTAGGCTCATCACTGTTAGTAGCCGGTGGCATCACCGACTCGGTTCCTACAGGGGATTCCACTTCCTGCAAATTAGTAGTAGCACCAGAATTCACTAACCACTGACTCAAATTGACGCGGGATTGGGCAAGATAGTCAAGGTGTGCTAATAACTCATCAAGCGATCGCAACTGGTTTAAGGCTAACTCACCTGCCGGGGCAGTTTGACTAAATCCCAACAGGGTTGCTCGTTTTTTGCTCTCATCAATTTCCACTAAAATATAGCCGATGCGTTCATCCAAGGCTTCCGGTGGAATTAAAACTGCTGTCTGAGAAACTCTGACTGGACGACATTCCAATTTCCCCAGCCCTTCCACTATCAAATCAGCTACATCCTCACACATCCGGATAACTGGGTTCCAGCTATCACTCTGCGTCAACTCAGTCTTAATTTCCATCAGCTGCAAATAGTCACGCACTGCCAATACTGCCAGAGTATTCAGGTAAATTTGCTCTGCCTCCTGAGGATCAGGTTGCTTTGCGGCAAAATGTTGTGCCGTTTGGATTGCCTTCTGGGTAAGAGGCATTGGTAAAAACTGTTCTTGATTCATAGTGTTTTTAGGTAGCATAATTTTTTATGAATGGATAATGGATAATGGAGAACAAAAAATAGAGAAAGTCGAAAATAAATTCTAAATTCTAAATTCTAAATTCTAAATTCTTCATTCCTACTCTAGGTATCCCTGGGATTCGCCAAAGTTTCGCAAACGAGGGCGGCATTTGCGTTTGTAAAAGTTTGCTAGGGTTTGATAAGGACAGTTAAATTCCGTTGCGAGTTCTTGCCAGCCTGTCTTCGGTGGTAAACGACGCAGAATCAACATCTGGCAATTCAACTCTGGACGTTTTTTAATATGAGTGCGGCGTAATTCCCCGTCTGCGTCAGTTTCAGCCCAATATCTGGTTTCCTCCAAAATGGGAATCCTCTGAAAAGCAGGCACATTATCTATAGGATTAATCTTGTCATCTCCCTTGGGAGAAACATAACGTTTTTTTTGCTCTTGCTCCTCAATCCAAAAATCTTGCAGCCGTCGCTTCAGATACCCATCTAACCAAGTGGTAACACTGCCTCTGCTGGGGTCATACTGTCTCCCTGTATTCGCTTCACACAGATTCCGGCACAGATACAGCCATGTCTGTTGTAGTGCATCTTCGTAATAAGGTGTATTTTCCCACCAAAGCTTACCAGATTTAATGATGGCTTGAATCAGCCGAGTCAAGCATTGACGTCGTTGGAGACTGCCAGGAGGATGCTGACAAGCTTGGGCAACAAGCTGACTAAGTTGTGTTTCTATTTCCTCATACATAGGATTACCCGACTTTTGTTCATGATCAACTGCTTCAGTTATTAAATTAATCATCCATGTTGTTGTTCTTAGTACAAATCTGATTGCTCTCCTTGTTATCAGGGCAAAATCGCACTTTTTCGCAACACTCAAAAAAATTTTCAATACCTGTGAAGTTTTGTAAAAAAAAGAAAATAGCGGCGAAATTTTGATGATTTTGCCGATATCACCAACAGAAGAACAGGAAGCTTGAAACTAAGCAACTTAACCTGATTTGAGAAGCAATTTTCACTGATGGATGAAAAATCATGCCAATTTTCGTTGACACAGCTGGCAATAACAAGCTCTATCCTAATGAGGATAATAATACGAATGAATCTACCCCAAGGGAAGACTTCGTACCCAAAGTCTCTCAGGCAATTTTCTTAGGTGCGAATAAACTGTACGATGTCGTGTTAATGTTGTTCTTCAGCATTATTGCTGTAGTAGCTTTGTTAGTCTCAGCAATTGTTGCGGCGTTTAATTAGCTATCAGCTTTCAGACCGCGATTAAGTTCATCATCCATATTTTTGTTCTTAGTGCAAATCTGATTGCTCTCTTTTTTATCAGGGCAACATCGCACTTTTTCGCAACACTCAAAAAATTTTCAATACCTGTGAAGTTTTGTAAAAAAAAAAGAAATAACAGAGAAATTCTGGTGAATTTGCTGATGTCACCAACAGAGGAAAAGCATTGAACAAAGCAAACGTATCAAATTTGTAAACTCTGCTGTTGCCAGCTTGTTCAATCCACCAAAAATTCTCGTTCACAGAAATAGTTTATTTGTTCAGAGGTATCTTATGTCTCAAGTTAATCATGTCCTCTACAGTACTAATGCAAACACCATTTACGTGGTTCCCCTGGACACAGCTTTACCAGATTTAAATAATGTGGCCGCAGTACCTGGTGTAGTGGAATTATCTGTCTCTCCTCCGTCTGGAGCTGATTTGACTAGACCCCCTAGCCTCCGAGGATTGGACAATGGGGACTTCATCGCTACTTGGTTTGATGGCAACGGAGATCCTGTCTACTCCCGATTCAGTCCTGATAGCAGTGGGGGTTTCACTCAAACCCCGATTGGTTCTGGGCCAGCAGGTTGGGGAGTTCGGGGAACGGCAGATCTCAATGGAGATGGACTTGATGATTTTCTGCTCACCCACAAGACTTCCAGTGGTTTCGGAAATTACGAGTACAGAGTCGCTCTCGGTCAAAGTGATGGCAGCTTTGATTTCAGCGCTACCCCTATTACCCTTCTCAACAATATGCCTTGGGGAGCTAACTTTACCTTAGCTGATGTAGATGGGGATAGTCATAGCGACTTAGTATTCCACAGCTATGCTTCTGGTGGCTCCTTCACTACTAACCTCTATATGCTCAAAGGTAACGGAGATGGAACTTTTGCCGACGTGAGCAATCAGCAATTAATACTGAGCAATCCCCACGGTGCAACCACACCTTTATTCGGGGACTTTGATGAAGATGGAGATTTGGATGTATTCTTACCGCCGGACGATGATGTTGCGGATATGGGTCAATCTTATATTGCTTTCAACGATGGTTCAGGGGGATTTAGTACACCACAGCAGTCTATTGACTTCCGACCAAATAACGAGGGCCGTACCCACGACCAGTTTTGGGCATTTGCCGAGACCTACGATGTTAATCTGGATGGTCACCTCGATATTGTTGGGCGCTTGATTCCTTGGAATACGGGGAATTATAGCGTTGAAGTTTACTTAGGAGATGGCAACGGTGGATTCTCTGCCCAGGGACAAGAGTTGTTCTCTGTACCTACTTCAGATCCATACAAACCAGTCTTAAGACCATTGGTCACCGTACCCAGTGATATTACCATCATCGACTGGGATGGCACAGATAACCTTATTGGTGAGGATGGTAATGATACCCTCATCGGTCTATGGGGTAATGATACCATCATTGGCGGCAACGGTAACGATCTGATGCTGGGTGGTATTGGTGACGACAACCTTGACGGTGGAGCTGGCAACGATACATTGTTTGGCGAAGAGGGCAATGACACCATCAATGGTGGTGCTGGTGACGATATTATTGAAGGTGGTGCTGGTGGAGATATGTTGCTTGGGAATGAAGGTCACGACATTATTAATGGCGGTAGTGGTAATGACTTCCTGATCAGCGGTGCTGGCAACGACACTCTTGACGGCGGTACTGGTGATGACAACTTGTTTGGTGGTGCTGGTGCTGACCAATTTTTGTTAACACCTGGTCAAGGAATGGATACGGTCTTCGATTTTGAAGATGGTACAGATCTATTCTCGTTAGGCGGTGGTTTGAACTTTAACGACCTTAATATTACTCAAAGCGGCATTAGTACCTTGATTAGTATTCAGAGTAGTGGAGAACAGTTAGTTTCTCTGATTGGAGTATCATCTAGCGCAATTACAGCAGCAGATTTCACCATTTAGTGCGATCGCTTTCTCTTATAGTACCTTGGCACAGCTCAAATTATGTAGTACACGTAGTGCGTTCGCGTAGCGTGTGCGTAGCACAAACGTCTCGCTCGCTAGAGGTAAAACTCAGCGCTAGCGCAACCCAAAACCGGAGTGTGCTGCGTTGGGTTTCATTGCGTTTCACCCAACCTACATTTTTAGCTGTGCCACGGCAGTAGGCAGAGTTTCGCAATAGTGAAACCCTGCCTTATCCAGTTAAAAAATTAGTATAAATTAAGGCTCTTAGATTCTGCAATATTCTAGCTGAGTCTCATATGTTAGCGGAGTCTCAGGTGATTCCGCCTCGAACAACAAAGCAATAACTGGCTTATTGAGACAGAGAAATGGCATAGTTACTCGTGATTTCTGGTCACTGCTACAGATTTCAACCTCAGTTAATTCAATAAAATTTCGGGAATTATTGAGTAAATCAGAGATTTTAGAGCGATAGCCATTTGAAGGTAAATTTATTGTCAAGTTTCCGCAAATTCTTAGGTTGTTTACCGTCAAAATGTTAATCCTAGTTTGTCTCATTGCTTTTTCTTGTTGCTCACTCTTACATAGCTTAAATGATTTACTGTTTTTATATCGGTAAACTTTACCAAAATTTCGCAAACATATTCTTTTTTTAACTTTGTAGAAAGAAAAAATATCTTTTTAGTTCATAGAATTATCGCAGATTTTAGAAGCATAAATTCTTCAATAATTCGGGCTTCTATAGCGTTTATAGATAATTTTTAAATCTAGATTATCGTTCCCCGATGAAGGTCAGAAACACTACCTCCTACCCAATACTGCTCGGTTAAGAGATGTTATCGGTTTAGGGAGCTGGGGGAGCTGGGGGAGCCTGACAAGGGTAGGTTTTTTACTTTCGGGTTGGGACAAGACAAGGGGGACAAGGAAGACAAGGTGACAAGGGAGTAAAACCGTACAAAATCCTGTTCGGTTCGCCAAAATTGTTGATGTTGAAAAGCCCAGTTTTTCGTAAAAAATCCTCCTTGTCTACTGCTCCCCTCCTTGGAGGGGTTGGGGGTGGGTTCCTTCCTTGTCTCATTTTCACCTAAATATTAAAAACCTACCCTTGTGAGGCTGGGGGAGCTGGGGGAGCTGGGGGAGCTGAGGAAGAAAAATTGAGGCTTATTATTTTTTTAAGTAGCTATCAGTGTTTATACTGAAAATGCACAATACACAAAGTTCACTTGCAAATCTTGTAGATAGTAAACATCAGTGTTTTTAACTATACTTTTCAGTGATGCCGTAGACAATCGCCAATTGAAGAAAAATCCCTGCATCGTTTACCCAGTAAAGGATACAGTAATATTTGAAAACGGCTTGCTCAATGGGATATTATCTTAACTTATTACAAATGATACAAAGAACAAAAGACAAATGACAATGGACAATGGACAATGGTAATATTGCTCAATTCCTGTAGCGACGGGCATCTTAATTACTTGTACCATGAAGTTTAGTGAAATTGTAGCCAAACTTGGCTGTGCTGCTGAAGATAATAGCCTCTCTTCCCAAACGGCACTCGATCCAGAAATTATCGGAGTAGCTCAGGTTCACAACGCAACAACAGGAACCCTTAGCTATATAGAAGGGGATAAATTTGCTGCTTATGTGGGTACAACCGGTGCTAGTGCCTTGATTTTGCCCCGGAATGAAACTCTACAACAACAAGCCACTGAACGAGGGATTGTTTGGCTAGCAGCAAAAGACCCTAGATTATTATTTGCTCAAGCGATCGCACTTTTCTACCAGCCTTTCCATCCAACACCTGCAATCCACCCCAGTGCCGTCATCGATCCCTCTGCTGATATTGGCAATGACGTTTACATTGGTCCCCATGTAGTGATTCAAGCAGGGGTAAAAATTGGCCATGGAGTTTGCCTTCACCCCAATGTCGTTATTTATCCAGAAGTTTGCATTGGCGATCGCTCTATTTTACATGCCAATTGCACTATCCACGAACGCACTCAAATAGGCTCCAATTGTGTCATTCATAGCGGTGCTGTTATCGGTGCCGAAGGTTTTGGTTTTGTACCGACCCCTCAAGGCTGGTATAAAATGCAACAGTCTGGCTACACAGTGCTAGAAGATCAAGTGGAAATTGGTTGCAACACCACGATTGATCGTCCCGCAGTTGGGGAAACAAGGATTGGCTGCAACACTAAGATCGATAATTTAGTACAAATTGGTCATGGCTGCCAGGTAGGGCAAAATTGTGCAATAGCAGCTCAAGTTGGTCTGGCAGGAGGAGTTACTATCGGTAATCAAGTAATTCTTGCCGGTCAAGTGGGCATCGCTAATCAGGCGAAAATTGGAGACGGTGCGATCGCTACAGCAAAAACTGGTATTCATAATGATGTAGAAGCAAAAGCGATCGTTTCTGGTACTCCAGCACTTCCTCACAAACTATTTCTCAGGGTAGCTGCTATTTACAGTCGCCTACCAGAAATGCATAAGACTCTTAAGCAACTTCAGAAGGTGGTAGGTGGTAGGTAGAGTTTGCCTCATCGAGTCGATTGATTCGGGTTTTGAAGTAATAAGCAGTAGTAGGACTTCAGTCCAAAAAGAAGCCAGAAACAAACACAAACACAGAGCTAATTTTTATAAACACACTCAGTCACAAGGGGGTTGGGCGTAGCATTTGGATAGGGATACTTGGGTTTATGTTCTTAAATTATCTCCCAAATGCTACGCCCCTACATCCATTACTCATTACTTATTACTCATTACTCATTACTCAATTCTCCACTGCTCGCATAGAAAGGCTGATACGCCTCAACTTCTCATTAACTTCTAGTACCTGTACTTTTACCACCTCTCCCACGGTAACAAATTTCTTAGGGTCATCGACAAAGCGATCGGAGATTTGGGAGATATGTACTAGTCCATCTTGATGTACACCAATATCCACAAAAGCTCCGAAGTTAACGACATTGGTTACAATACCTTCTAGTTCCATCCCTGGGGTAAGGTCGGTAATTTCTTTAACCCCTTCCTTAAAGGTGGCATATTTAAACTCTGCCCTAGGGTCTCTTCCTGGTTTTTCTAACTCACTGATAATATCTTGGAGGGTGGGTAAGCCGATGGTATCGGTGACATATTTTTGTAGGGAGATGGATTTCAGTTGATCTGCGGCTTGAGATAGTTGAGTTAGGGGTAGATTTAAATCCGTTGCGATCGCTTTGACTACAGGATAACTCTCAGGATGCACTGCTGTATTGTCGAGGGGGTTATCTCCGTTACGAATGCGCAAAAAACCCGCTGCTTGCTCAAAGGCTTTTGGACCTAGTTTGGGGACTTTTAAAAGTTTCCGGCGATTGGTAAAGGCTCCTTCCTGGTTGCGGTAGGTGACGATGTTTTTGGCAACGGTGGGGGTAATACCGGAAACAAAGGTAAGGAGTTCTTTGGAAGCGGTGTTTAAATCTACACCTACGTAGTTAACACAACTTTCCACTGTCTCATCCAATTTTTTCTTGAGCAGCTTTTGGTCTACATCATGTTGATACTGTCCCACACCGATGGATTTCGGGTCAATTTTCACTAACTCAGCTAAAGGGTCTTGCAAGCGCCTACCGATACTAATGGCTCCCCTTACAGTTAAATCTAAATCAGGGAACTCTTCCCTGGCGACTTCACTAGCTGAGTAAATCGAAGCACCTGACTCATTGACAATTACTTTAATTGGTTTGTTATCCAGAGTTTTCAGCACTTCGGCAATAAATTCATCTGTCTCCCGGGAAGCTGTACCATTACCAATAGCAATAAGTTCGATGTTGTACTGAGCCAACAACTGCTTAATTGTCTCAGCCGCTTTTTGCCGTTGAGCAGCGGCTTGGTGGGGAAACACCGTCTGGTATTCTAAGAATTGTCCTGTTTGATCCAAAACTGCTACCTTACAACCAGTACGGAAACCTGGGTCAATGGCGAGAGTTGGCTTCATACCAGCCGGGGGAGAGAGGAGCAACTCTCGGAGATTGGCTTCAAAGGTTTTAATCGACTCCACATCAGCATAGGCTTTTCTCTCGGAGCGCACTTCGGTAGTTAAGGAGTTTTTCATCAGACGATTGAAAGAATCCTTGAGCATCCCTCGATAAAAGTCTCGGATTTCCGGCTGTTTGGTGTGAATTTCCTGGTATTCTAAATCCGACATTACTACATCTTCATCGAAGGAGAGTTCCATATTCAATACTCCCTCCGCTTCCCCTCGCAGGAGTGCCAGTAAATTATGGGGGGCAATTTTAGGCACTGGGATGTCGAAGTTCCGATACATCTCAAATTTGGTAGTACCTTCGGGATGCTCTTTCTTCACTTGGGAAGTAAATCCCCCTTCCGTCATCAAGTAGTCTCGCAAGTCGGCACGCAATTGAGCTTTTTCCGATACAGCTTCCGCCAGAATATCAGCTGCTCCCTTCAGGGCTTCTGCTATCGTCTTTACTCCCTTTTCCTCAGAAAGATACTTTGCTGCTGCTTGCTCTAGGGAAGCAGGGGTTGCGGTAGGATCATTGAGGGAGTTAATTAACTCTGCCAATGGCTCCAAGCCTTTTTCCCTCGCAATAGTTGCCCTAGTACGCCGCTTCGGTTTGTAGGGAAGGTAGAGGTCTTCTAGTTCCGTTTTCTGTAGGCAGGCTTGGATTTTTGCTTCTAATTCATCAGTCAGCTTATCCTGAGACGCGATCGCTTCCAAAATTACCGCTTTTCTTTCTTCTAATTCCGTTAAGTAAGTAAAACGTTCAGCAAGGTTACGCAGCTGCACTTCGTCTAGAGAGTCAGTGCGCTCCTTACGATAACGAGCAATGAAGGGAATAGTAGCCCCCTCAGCAAGCAAAGAAAGAGCATTTTCTACCTGAGAGGGATTGAGGGAAAGCTCTTGTGCTAGTAGTTGAGGGATATTGAGCATTGGGAATTTGTACCGTAGACTTTTCTTAATAATGGCATTGTCACAGATCGGTAACCAATTTCCCAGTATTTCTCATCAGCCAATGAGCTAAAGACCTTTGAGGAGGCAGGAGGCAGAAGGCAGGAGGCAGAAGGCAGAAGGCAGAAGGCAGAAGGCAGGAGGCAGAAGGCAGGAGGGGAAGAAGTTTTTAAAAAACAACAATCTAAAATCTAAAATCTAAAATCTAAAATCTAAAATCTAAAATCTAAAATCTAAAATCTAAAATCTAAAATCTAAAATCTAAAATCTAAAATCTAAAATCTAAAATCTAAAATCTCTTTGCTCAAAGCGATTGATATTGCTTGGGAGTCATACCCACTTGCTTCTTGAAATGGTGAATCAGGTGGCTTTGGCTATTAAATCCACATTGAAGTGCTACCTCTACCAAACTTACATCTTGACGTTTGAGTAAGATTTTGGCTTTCTCTACCCTTTGTTGGATGACAAATTGATAGGGAGCAATGCCCATCGACTGCTTAAACCAGCGGCAAAAGTAAAACTGACTCATGCCTAACTTGGTTGCGATCGCTTCTATAGTAATATTTTGCTCAAGATTGGCTTGAATATAAGCAATGGCCTGTTGTAAATTGGATTGGGGTAATTCTAGTGAGTGGGATAGAGTTGATTCGGTTACTAAGCGTTGGAGTTCTTGATTCTGGACTTGAATTTGTTGTACAAATCTTTGCAGACTGAGGTGATTGGTAATTCGGGCTAAAAGTTCTGCAATTTTAAATGGTTTGGTAATGTAGTCGATTCCCCCAGACTGTAAACCTTTAACCTTATCTTCCGTCTCTGTTAGTGCCGTCATAAAAATCACTGGAATGCTTTGGGTTTGGGCATTCGACTTTAATTGACAACAGACTTCAAAGCCATCCATTTCTGGCATCATAATATCTAATAAGATTAGATCAGGCTGGGCATATTTGGCTCGCTTTAGTCCCCCTTTACCACTCCTAGCGACAATCACAGTAGCCCCCAATTCAGATAAGGAGTCAACGGCAACACTCAAGTTATGGGGATGATCATCAATAATCAGGATGGTAGAATTATGAAAGTTACTGTTGGTGGTATTTGAGGGTGCATAATTCATTTTCTTGAGTAATTATCCATTATCAATTAGCCATTAGCCATTATTCAGTGAAGGTACTGCTCAACAAACTCAATAATTTTCTCATCTTCAAATTTATCGGTAAAATCTTTAACCTGGTGGGCAAAAGGCTGATATTTTTGGTCTAAGCTCTCTAGGTAATTGGCATAGTCCCAAATTTTTTGCATATTGCCGAATTGGGCAAGTTGATGGAGCATGTTTAATTCCTCTAAGGGTGGTGGAATCAGAGGTAGGGTGGAGACTGCTTGCTGCTGAAGAGTACTTGCGATCGCTTTATTGGTTACCAGAACCTCATCATACTCTATGGCAACGATAGGAAGGGTTAACTCAAACCAAAATTTTGAGCCTTTACCCCACTCGCTTGCCACCTGTAGCACTCCCCCCATTTTTTCTACTAGTTGCCGGGTAATGGCTAAACCTAAACCCGTTCCCTCTCTATGGTTCTTGCCATCTCTCACTTGTTCAAAGGGAGCAAAGATAGATTCCAAATGTTGCTCCTGAATCCCGACACCGGTATCGCTAACTTCAAACTGGAGAGTAACGGTTGTGCTTTGCCGCTCTAACATTATCACCCATAAAGTGACTGAACCGGTATCAGTAAATTTAACTGCATTACCCAGCAAATTAAGCAGAATTTGCCTTAACCGTTTTTCATCTACTTCAATTTGGGTAGGTAATTCTGGAGCAGCATGGTAGTTGAAGAGAATATTTTTTTCTGCGGCTCGCATCTGAATAATAGAAGTTACATAGCTCAGAAAATCGTAGAGGTTAACTGTAGTAGGGAATAATTCTAACTTGTGGGCTTCGATTTTCGCTAGGTCAAGAATATCATTGATCAGCATCAACAGGTGATTACCACTTTGGTGAATGATATTTAAACCTTTAAGCTGTTGGTTACTGAGATTTTGGTTAAGTTTGAGAATTTGAGCATAGCCCAGAATGCCATTAAGAGGGGTACGCAATTCATGACTGATTTGGGAGAGGAATTCACTCTTGGCACGATTAGCAGCAGATGCAGCTTCGGCAATCGCTTCTGCATCGGCCTTCGACTTTTTCAGTTGAGCTTGTTCGATGACATGAACACGCCATAAAACTAAGATAATGGTGATGGTTAAGATGGCCACAATTAGGGCAATTAAATTAAGGGGAAATAGCTGACCCTCAATCACGTTACGGGGAATAACTAAACCAATTGACCAGTTAGCTTCCTCTAAAGGTAGGTAGGCAATGTATTGTACCTTACCATCAAGACGAATCGTCTCAATACCTTTTTGGCGTTGGATCATTCGTTGAGCTACTGCTGCTAAGTCCCCTTGATTAGATTTAAGCAGACTAGGAGCTGGTTTTTCTCGAGTAGAGACTAGAGATGGGTCTGGGTGAACCATTGCCTGTCCCTCAGAATTTAGGGCAAAAGCGTAGCTACCCTCACCATAGTTCAACTGTTGTATAACTTCAGTAACCCGGTCTATTTTGACAGACCCGGCAAAGACTCCAATTGGTTGACTGGGTGAAGTTGAAGCAGAATCTGCCGGGGATGGCATTGACCAAATTGGGGTAGCAATATTAATCTGGACAAAGCCCGTACTCCGGGAAATAATTGCGTCACTAGAGTAAGTTTTTCCCGCAATAGCCTGTCGAAAGTATTGACGATCACTCAGGTTACCAGGTTTATCACCCACTGAAGTATTGCCAATGCGATAGCCTTTAGCATCAATTAACATGAACTTGAATAAATTCGTTTGGTCATCAAGTCCAGGTTTGATGTAGATTTCCGACTTTGCCCATGCTAACCCTTGATTCCTTTGACGTTGGAGTTCCAGTTGGAGGTAGGGTTCAGCCTTTGACCATTCTAAGGTTTGCATAATGGGGGTATGGGCTAGGGTTTCCACCCTCTCCCGCAGTATCGCCAACCATTTGTCAATATCATCGACTCCTTGCTGAACTTCTAGGAGTGCATTCTGTTTGACATTTTCTAAAGTAAAGCTGCGAATAGCTCGATAGCTATAGTAAGCGCAGAAACCAGCAAGGAAAACACTAACCCCGGTGATCATTCTCACTGCTTGATTACGACGGGAGGGAGTAGGCAAGCGCATAGGTGCTGACTTGTCAGTTGACAAAAGGTTTTTCAGACTTTTAATCACCATGTTGAGGTTTGGAACCAACCTATAAGTTTAAATAGGGATTCGACCCTTGTCTTCTTTATTTTGGACAAAAATTGTTAGTTCTTGCTTTTTCCCAGGAGTAGGTTGGACAGTAGGGGCGTATGCAATACCATTGGTGTCAACTTAAGCTTAGACATAGCTGGCTAGCTAGATTTCCTTGCCTCACCTTGGATTCAAATCCAAGGTGAGATAAGGGTTTCACCTTAAGTTGACACCAATGATGCAATACGCCCCTTGCCGTTGCATACTGTAGAATGCTTAATGCGATCGCTCGTCAGATAATTCCTGTTGAACCCGTTGCGGAATTAGCACTTGACCGTAGAGTTGAGGCAATAATTCTATTTGTCCAATTAACAACAAATAACATATAGCAGTTCTCGCATCTGTGAGGTACATCTAGATCCCCCTAAATCCCCCTTAGAAAGGGGGACTTTGAGATTGAGCAGTGTACCTCATCAGCGTGGGAAACGCTGTAAAGGAGATGTATCTGAAATGACAATCATAATGCTTTCAGTTTTCCTTCTCGTCGCAGTTCCTCGTGGGTTTGTCGGTCTGCCTCAAAATCTGCTTCACTGTATGTTAAATGAATCCCTTTAGATTTTAGAAAAGCATCAGCTTCAAGCCGAGTAGGAATGCCTAATAATTCTCCCACTTTACCCGCGCTAATCAAACCTTCCTTGTAAGCATCGAGGACAATTGCTTCTAGTAACCGCTCCTCTAAATCTCCCCAGTTTTCTTTAAGGGAACTAACTATTTTATCTGGCAATGAGATTGTTATGTCCATATTTTCAATTGCCAACTACTATATATGTGCGCACACTTTTCCATTATAAAATAATACTATCAAAAAATAATGATAAACGCAACCAATATCCTTCAAAAATACTGTAGGGTGCGTTAGCATAACGAAGTGAAGCGTAACGCACCGCCGAATCTGAGCACAGGAATTTTCATTTTTGGATATGTGCGATCGCATACAATATCCAGCTTGCACTAATCCCCCTAAGATTGCTACAGGCTAGAAGTCTGTTCCACAAGATACAGTTAACAAATAACAAATGACAAATAACAAATGACAAATGACCAACAACCAACAACAAATAACCAACCAATAAATCTTTTCGACTACGAAGCAATTGCACCACAAAATCTTTCTCCCATGGCACTAGATTATTATGCCGGTGGTGCTTGGGATGAGGTAACATTAAGGAATAATCGTACTGCCTTTGAAGCGCTGAAACTCCTTCCTCGGATGTTGGTGGATGTCAGCCAGCGGGATTTAAGTACAGAAATTTTAGGAGAGCCGGTTTCGCTGCCGATTATGATTGCACCAATGGCTTTCCAATGTTTGGCGCATCCGGAAGGAGAAATTGCTACCGCTAAAGCTGCTGCTGCCTTGGGGACAGTGATGATTCTCAGTACCATGTCCACCAAAAGCTTAGAAGAGGTGGCACAAATTCCCCAAGAGACTAACCAATGGTTTCAATTGTATATCCATCGCGATCGCTCTCTAACTCGTGCTTTAGTAGAAAGAGCTGAGGCAGCTGGTTTTAAGGCTCTATGCTTGACAGTAGATGCCCCAATGCTGGGATGTCGGGAAAGAGACCGGCTCAATCAATTTACCTTACCATCAGGGATGGAGTTGGCCAATTTAGCAACAATGGCAGATTTGGAGATTCCTCAAACAGCTGGAGAATCGGGGTTATTGAGTTATTTTGCCCAGCAAATTGATCCAGGTGTCACCTGGTGGGATGTGGAATGGTTACACTCCCTGACATCTTTGCCTATCGCAATTAAAGGAATCTTAAGGGCAGATGATGCCTTAAGAGCGGTAGAATATGGAGCTAAGGCAGTGATTGTCTCCAATCATGGGGGTAGGCAATTAGATGGCGCGATCGCAACTATTGATGCCTTACCGGAAATTGTGGCAGCAGTGGGAGAGCAAGCGGAAGTGCTCATAGATGGTGGTATCCGCCGTGGTACGGATGTGCTGAAAGCTTTAGCCTTGGGAGCAAAAGGAGTATTACTCGGACGTCCAGTTTTATGGGGGTTAGCTTGTGCTGGAGAAGCGGGAGTGCGGCAGGTATTGGAACTATTGCGAAATGAGTTGGATGTAGCTATGGGTTTAAGCGGCTGTGCAACAATACAAGATATTGACTCCAGCTTGGTCAAACGATTGTTCACATAACAGAGAGCCTAAATTACCATCATGCAGCTGCTGTGCCTCAGTAATGGTCACGGAGAAGACATCGTTGCTGTCCGAATTTTACAAGAATTGCAAACTCACCCAGATGCTCCAGAACTCGCAGCCTTACCATTAGTAGGGGAAGGAAGAGCTTATAGCCAAATCGAAGTACCGATTATTGGCACAGTGCGAAACATGCCTTCCGGTGGTTTTGTCTATATGGAATCCCGACAGCTGCTGCGAGATTTACGGGGTGGATTACTACAACTTTCTTGGGCTCAATTAAAGGCTGTGCGCCGCTGGAGTAAAAAAGGAGGTGTAATCCTAGCAGTGGGGGATATTGTACCCTTGTTATTTGCCTGGTTAAGCGGCGCACCCTATGCTTTTGTTGGTACAGCTAAATCAGAATACTATATCCGGGATGAATCTGGACGCTTACCCAATCGTCCCCGTTTCGAGGGTTGGTCTGGTTCAGTGTATTTACCTTTTGACCGTTGGTTGATGAGTCATCGCCGTTGCAAAGCGGTTTTTCCTAGAGATGCCCTGACCACAGAAGTCTTGCAAAAGTGGTCGATACCAGCCTTGGATTTGGGTAATCCGATGATGGATAAGATTGAGTCAGAACCTCCAGAACCGGTATTCTATGACCCAGATGCCGAACTCAAAGAAATGGAGCGGTCTTTAATTATCACTCTTCTACCAGGTTCTCGGGAACCGGAAGCTTATGACAATTGGCAACAAATTATCTTAGCAGTTGCGGGTATAATTGATACCTTCCAAGAACAAAGTACCCTTGCCAATTCTGCTATCCCATCCCTACTGTTTCTCGCCGCGATCGCACCAGCCTTAAGTCTTGAACCATTGCAGGAAATTGCGATAGGTCACGGTTGGGTAGAACAATCTATCGAATCTACAGCTATTAATTTTAAACTCAAAGACCCAACAGCTGTCGCCTTTACTCAAAAAAATGCCACTCTCATTTTAACCCAAGATGACTATAACCTCTGCTTGCTGCAAGGAGACTGTTCCATTGCTATGGCAGGAACCGCTACAGAACAATTTATCGGTTTAGGAAAACCAGCGATCGCGATTCCCGGCAATGGTCCTCAATATACCCCAGCTTTTGCCGAAGCTCAAACTCGTTTGTTAGGGCCATCCCTAATTTTAGTAGAGCAACCAGAGCAAGTCGCAGATATTTTACAGCAATTATTACTTGCTCCAGATTGGTTACAGTTGATTGGGGAAAATGGTCGTCGGCGAATGGGCAAACCGGGAGCAGCCCGTCGCATTGCCAATTGTTTGCAGGAAAGATTGATGCTATCGACAAGTAAGGAATGAAGAATTTAGAATTTAGAATTTAGAATTTAGAATTTAGAATTGGGAAGGTGGTAATACTTTTAGGTTAGATGTGGAACTGGCATCTTGCCAGTTTATTATTGTAGAGCGATCGCTATCAATTGAGGAAAAGTTACGAGCACTAGAGGCTAGAATCAAACGTGTTGAAAACCAAGCTTGAAGTGGAATTTAAGGTGGAACAGGCTTCTAGCCTGTATCAGTGGTAAGCAATCGCACTACATTTCATAATCACCTCATCCCTTGCTATAATTAAGATATTACCTAAAGCCAATAGGAGGACAACATGACTTTTGAAGAAATGCAAAAAATCATCGAAGACATGTTGTCTGTTCAACGAGAACTTCAAGAGAGCCAGCTTCAACTCAAGGAAAGACATCTAGAATTTGAGGAAAGACAAACAAAATTAGAGGAAAGACAAGCAAAATTTGAAGAAAGTCAAGAAACTCAAAAACTGGTCTTAGATGAATTGATTCACAAGTATGGAGATTTAGCGGAGCATTCCATACGACAACGAGAAATTCTTGACCGCTTGATTGGCTATAGTTTAACCAATGAGTCAGATCATCTTAATTTAGAGGAAAAGTTACGAGCACTAGAAGCCAGAATCAAACGTGTTGAAAACCAAGCTTGAAGTGGAATTTAAGGTGGAACAGGCTTCGGTAGCTGTGTCAGCTATGCTACACAATCGCTTATCTATTTTTACTTATTTCTTTAATGGTATGTAACTGATTTACTGTCACTAACAATAGCTTGGCTCACAATCCTAGTTCTTGGCGTAATTCTTCAGGTGAGTAAGCAAAGATGGGAATATGATATTGACCTAAAATTTCCATAAAGGTGCGCTTGGAAAACCCAGCAAGCTTAGCTGCTTGTCCGAGGAATGCTTTGCCAACTTCGTAAAGCTTAATAGCTAGGAGTAGTTTGGCTTCACTTTCAGACAATCCAAGGGGCAGATTTACTTTTAGTTCTGTGGTACTTGCCATCTTTCAATTCCCGCGATTGCTTTCCTCGGATACATTAGTTGTAGCACGTTAGCAGACTTTTGTGGAACAAGCTTCGGTGTCTCTATCAGCCATACTACGCAATCGCACTACATTCTTAATTCTATATTCTCTCAACCTCTGGTAGGTTGACATAGTTGATGAGATAATAATCCCTATCCTAAAATCGAATAGTAGCAGTATCAATACCAAAAGCGATCGCAGAATCGGATACAGGTTGTTGGTCATCACCGGTAGCGCCAGGGCGGGTTTTGATTGGAACATTTGGGTCAAGTGGGCAAGATTGTCCCTAAACCCGCCCCTACAATATGGGCAATTTAATTCTAAATTCTAAATTCTAAATTCTAAATTCTCTTCACGCAAAAATGGACGAAAACCGCCTACAGGCGTACCTGGAACTAATTCAATCGCTGCTGAGTTGCCCTGATGGGGAAGAAACTCAGACATTGCAGGCACATCCGGAACTTGTGGATGCAGAATTGGTGCAGGTGATAATATCCGTGGCTGAACAGATGGCAGCAGAGGGGGATAAGAATACGGCTAGTTGGTTGAGAAACTATGCAGTTGAGATTGCCTACAGTTTGGGATTGGTAACAGCAACACCTGAGGAATATTTGCAGTTTTTGATGCAGGTGTTAGAGGCAATAGCGGAAAGTGGTGACAATTCACAAGTGGTTTATCCCCTGTTGCAAGCTAATTTGGATAAACTCGATGATGGATTGACGCAAATTGTTCAAGCTTGGGCAACAGAGACTTTAGCTACAGTCGAACCTCAACAAGCACAATTTATTGCTGTAGATTTAGTTAACTTGGGCAATCTCATGCAGGAGTTTCCTTTAGGGAACGAAGCCAGTAATCTGGAAACTGCGATCACTTGTTACCAAAATGCTCTAGAAGTTTGTACCCGTGAAGCAATGCTTGTAGACTGGGCGATGACTCAGAATAACTTGGCAGCTGCTTACAGTAAGCGGATACTCGGAGATAAAGCTCAGAATCTGGAAAATACGATCGCTTGTTACCAAAATGCTCTAGAAGTTCGTACCCGTGAAGCAATGCCTGTGGAGTGGGCAAAGATTCAGAATAACTTGGCTATTGCTTACAGTGATAGGATGCTCGGAGATAAGGCTCAGAATTTAGAAGATGCGATCGCTTGTTTCCATAATGCCCTAGAAGTTTTTCCCCGTAAAGCTTTTCCGTTTGAATGGGCAAGGACTCAGAATAACTTGGCTATTGCTTACAGTGATAGGATACTCGGAGATAAGGCTCAGAATCTTGAAGATGCGATCGCTTTTCACCAAAATGCTCTAGAAATTCATACCCGTGAAGCTTTTCCTTTTGAGTGGGCAATAACTCAGAACGATTAGCAGAAATTAATTATTTACTACAACAATTACAACCTACTTAAACCTCTTCTCCATATTGTAGAGACGCGCCATGGCGCGTCTCTACAGGGTTTTCGCGAAGGACTGTTAATTCGTAAAGAAGATGAAAGAGGTTTTCTTTTTCTTCCTTCCCAATTATTTGAACCGAAATTACTTCCTGAGTCTAAATCCGACTGATCGGATCTAAATGGTTTGCACCTGACTGATTATTGAGAAATGAACCAGACAGGAAATTTAGAATTTAGAATTTAGAATTGATAAAGTGGTAGAGAGCGATCGCGTCCGATGGTTAGTATACCTTGTTGGGTTACGTTATCGGCTACACCCAACCTACTTATTCGCTAATTTTATGATGACAAGGACACCTGAAAATAGAATTAAAGCTTTTATTGAGCTCATCGAAAGCCAAGCCTCTATCTTTTCCCCTGAGAATAGAGTTGATTTATACCAACAACTAGGCACATTTCCAGAAGATGTGGAGTCCCTCTCCAATACCATCACCGCTTGGTGTCTAAAATACCTTCACATTGATCTAGTTTTAAACCATAAACTAGATGCTAGCGATGATTCAATGCCTGGAATATTAAGGTCTATCACTGAAACCATTAGGGAACCTCAAAAGGAAGATTTCAAAGCCCTCATCAAAAATCAGATGCGGAAAAGTTTTCCCGAAACTACCACGGAGACAAAACCATCAGACTCTAACCAATGAACCAGCCATC
This sequence comes from Symploca sp. SIO1C2, assembly GCA_010672925.1. Lineage (GTDB taxonomy): Bacteria > Cyanobacteriota > Cyanobacteriia > Cyanobacteriales > Coleofasciculaceae > Caldora. The sequence continues at coordinate 46,095 of JAAHFP010000001.1, forward strand.
TACCACTTGGAAAATACAAAATCCTAGCCTCATACTCTACGCCTTTCAGCTACGCCAAGGTATAAGCCAAGGCAATCAAGAGGTGATGGAAAATGCGGCTCAACTGTGGGAACAATGTGTTACCTTTGGTGAGCAACGCCAGATCCTGATCCTCAAATCCCTCAAAACAGAACTTCGCTGCTACACTTACGACCCTAAAGAATCTAAGTACCGCTACAATCCCAATAATGAGGATCGAGAAGCAACAGCAGAAGAGATGCTTGATCTAGATGATTATCTGGAATTAGTAAGAAAAGACCCCCAATCAAATCAAGCACGTCAGCTGCGTTTTCACACTGAACCCGATAATGATGGTTTGCGCCTGATGGGAGAAATTTATCCTCTGCGCATCCACGATACCTATGCCCTTGAGTTAACTCTACGTTACCGGGAAACTGTAGATTTAATTAAACTAGGTCAGCTAAATCCCACTGACCACATCCAAGCATCTCTCGGACAAACTTTACTACTATTTACCAAACCCATCAACAGCAATCCCGTTTCTCCTAGGGATAACAAGGAATGCTCAGAATGTGACCCCAATCAACCCCATTTCTTAAGCTATCCATACTTAGCTAATCACTGTGTTGCTGCCTTATTTAAGGATACAGCAGAAGTGATACCCCTAGCTGCAACGGGTCAACTCTTCGGTAGTCCAATTTTTGAATATGATAACGACAAACAGCAACCAAAGGAACGGCGTCACATTTTAGTTTGGTTTGACTCTCACTCGGAAACTGTGAGCAAAAGTGCCCAAGCTTACTACCCCCTCCTCAATTTACTTTGTTGTCGTAGTAAAATAATCTACGCCTATGACCAATCCCGCCAGTGTAAGGAAGCAGCTAGGGAAATATCTAGCCAATTAGAACAAAAAGTTGAGGAATTAGTCCAACCTCCAGAAGAAACCCTAGAGGATCTTGAAGAGTGGCTTAGGTTTATACCCCAACAAGCATTTCACTACGCTAAATACCTCCGGGATATGGAAGACCATAGCACTGCTATTACTACTAACATGCTGAACTATACTTCCATGTTAGAGAAAATTCAAACCCTCAGCTTACCCAACGATAACCTCACATTTTTCCAAAACTTCCTAGACCACAACTGCAAAAAATGGCAAAAGCAAATTGAAGTAGACCTTAACTACCTTAAGCCAAGTCAACACCTATTTGACCAGATGAGCAGCAACATTCGCGGTATTATTGAAGTTAAGCAGACCCAAAGCGATCGCAACTTACAAAAAACCCTACAAGATAAGGAAGCTGCGGATAAAAAGCGGGAAAAACAATTAGAATCAGTAATTGCCGGAGTCGGTACAGGTTTAACCATTAGCGGTATATCTTCCCAAGTTGCCTCCAATCCTAGCAAGGAAATTTCACCAGCAGCTTGTCAACAACCTAATCTCCCCTTTTATTTCGCCTGTAGCTTGGTAGATATGTTTTTTCATATCGCTATTGCAATTCCTGTAGGTATTTTGGTTTGGCTTTGGCAAAAACCAAATAATGGATAATTGATAATTGGGAAGGTGGTAATACTATTAGGTTAGATGTGGAACTGGCATCTTGCCAGTTTATAGTATTGTAGAGCGATCGCTTGATGATAATTTTCAGCACTAATAGCAAGCAAGATGCTCGCACTACACATTATAAATTCTCTGAGAAATTGTGTAACAGGCTTCTAGCCTGTATCAAAGATGTTGAATAGCAAACTTGAAGTCCAATTCACTGTGGAACAGGCTTCTAGCCTGTATGCAGTCTCCTCCTTCCCTTGTCTGTCCATCTATCTCAGGTTATATCTATAGTCTAAGTGTTATACTGTTTTGCCGAGTCATGGCTACTCCAGGCTCAGGCAAACCCCCCTATGTTACTTAAACCCCTAACCCGCTCAATTTACCAGGTATCTGGTAAAGTACCCCTACACATTATCCTCGTAGTACCCTTTGTTCTACAAATTGTTGGAGCAGTGGGGGTTGTGGGGTATCTTTCCTTTAGGAATGGACAAAGGGCTGTTAATGAGGTTGCTACTCAGCTACTGCAAGAGGTGAATGCTCGGGTTGAGCAGAACTTGCAAACCTATCTTACCGTTCCTCATCAAGTAAATCAAATTAACGCTGCAGCACTTAACTTAGGGCAATTGGATTTACAGGATATACCTGGACTAGAGCGCCATTTTTGGCAACAAATCCAGATATTTAAGGTGTTAACTTTTGCTGGATTAGGGTTAGAGAACAAAGATAACCTAGGAGCAGAAAGATTTGATAACGATACCCTAACTCTGAGAGTTTCCACCGAGGCAAGTAACCATATTTTCCATACCTACGCTACCAATGAATTAGGGGAACGTCAGGAAATCTTACGCAGTATCGAATTTGACCCCCGTACCCGTCCTTGGTATAGAGCAGCTGTTGCTGCTGGTAAACCAATTTGGAGCGAGATCTATCCCAATACCGCTGGTATCACTGCCTATCTTGGGGCTTCGATGCCTTTCTACGATCAACAGCAAAAATTACAAGGAGTACTCCTCACTAATATTAATTTATCACAAATTAGTGACTTTTTACGCAATCTCCAAATTGGTAAAACTGGACAAGTATTTATTATTGAGCGATCAGGAATGCTTGTGGCTACCTCTACGGGAGAAAGACCCTTTCGCACTAGCCAAAAAGAATATGGAGCAGAACGAGTGCCAGCGATTGACAGTAGCAATAATTTAACTAAAGCTACAACTCAATATTTAATTGACCAGTTTCAGGAAAATCAACCAATTCAAGGCTTACAACAACTCGAATTTACCCTAGAAGGTAATCGACAATTTGTACAGGTGCAGCCTTTTCGAGACCAGTTTGGTCTAGATTGGTTTATTGTCGTAGTAGTCCCGGAAGTAGATTTTATGGGACAAATTAACGCTAATACCCGCACTACTATTGGACTTTGTTTACTGGCACTGCTTATAGCAATCGGGGTGGGAATTATCACTGCTCGTTGGATTGTGCAACCAATTCTGCGACTCAAGGAAGCAGCCACTGCCCTTTCCCAAGGAGAATTTAACTCCTATGTTAATCTCGAACGGGCGGATGAACTAGGTGTTTTAGCTGGTGCTTTTAACCGGATGGCTTTTCAGTTGCAGGAATCCTTTACTAACCTAGAAGACAAGAATACAGAATTACGGCGTTTGTCCCAACTCAAGGACGAATTTTTAGCCAATACTTCCCACGAACTTCGCACTCCCCTCAACGGGATTATTGGCATTGCAGAATCTTTAATTGATGGTGTCACCGGACAATTGCCAGAAAAGACTAAATTTAATTTGTTAATGATTACTACTAGTGGCAAAAGACTAGCCACCCTCGTTAACGATATCCTCGATTTTTCCAAACTCAGACACCAAAATCTAGAGTTGCAAATCCAGCCAGTAGGAGTACGAGAAATTGTTGATGTGGTGCTCACTCTTTCCCAATCCTTAATTGGCAATAAACCTTTGCAGTTGCTCAACTCTATCGCTACTAATATTCCCTTAGTAGCTGCTGATGAAAATCGCTTACAGCAAATCTTCTATAACTTAATTGGGAATGGGATTAAATTTACCGAAGCTGGGATAATCGAAGTTTCAGCCAAATTATTAACTGAGAAGCAGGAAACAGAATTTGCCCAGTCAGCCATGTTAGAAATTACCGTCGCTGATACCGGCATTGGCATCCCAGCAGATAAATTAGAGCGGGTTTTTGAATCTTTTGAACAAGGAGACGGTTCAACTGCCAGAAAATACGGTGGCACAGGTTTAGGTTTAGCGGTTACAAAGCAGCTGGTAGAGTTACATGGTGGTACTATTTATGTGACATCAAAAGTTGGTCAAGGCTCCCAGTTTAAGTTTACTTTACCAGTATCCAAAAAGGCAGAAGGCAGAAGGCAGCAGGCAGCAGGCAGAAGGCAGAAGGCAGCAGGCAGCAGGCAGCAGGCAGCAGGCAGCAGGCAGCAGGCAGCAGGGAAGAAAGAAAGTTACAAGGTAGAAGGACATGATATTCAAAGTTCTTCCGAGTCATTGCCGAGAACCTCAATCATCCCAAACCCAACCTTAACCTCCGATAACAGCAATTTCAAAATCCTCATTGTTGATGATGAACCAATCAATCTCCAGGTTCTTAGTAATAATCTGGCTCTAGAAAACTATGCCATTACTCAAGCTAATGGTGGGTTAGAAGCTTTGGCAATTATTGAGCAGGGGTTCCAACCAGACTTAATTTTACTGGATGTGATGATGCCTCGCATGACTGGCTATGAGGTTTCCGAAAAACTCCGGGAACAGTTTCTACCCAGTGAACTCCCCATTGTGATGTTAACAGCAAAAAATCAAGTTTCGGACCTAGTGGAGGGATTTAATTCCGGAGCCAATGACTATTTATCTAAACCCTTTAATAAAAATGAATTGTTAGCCCGCATCAAAACTCATATGCGCCTTGCGAAAATTAATGCTGCCTATGGTCGTTTTGTTCCCCACGATTTTCTCCACTTCCTAGGACTCGAAAGTATTGTTGATGTTAAACTAGGAGATCATGTGCAACAAGAGATGACCATTCTCTTTTCCGATATTCGCTCTTTTACCAGCCTCTCGGAAGGCATGTCTCCTCAAGAAAACTTCAATTTTATCAACAGTTACCTCTCTCAAGTCAGTCCAGTTATCCGCGCTCACAATGGCTTTATTGATAAATATATTGGGGATGCGATTATGGCACTGTTTCCGGCATCAGCAGACGATGCGGTGCAAGGGGCAATCACCATGCAAGAACGAGTGACTCTCTACAATCAATATCGGCAAAGTAGCGGTTATGTACCCATTGCCATTGGTATTGGCTTACATACTGGTAGTTTAATGCTAGGTACAATTGGTGAACAAGAGCGTATGGAAAGTACTGTTATCTCCGATGCAGTAAATTTAGCTTCTCGTTTGGAAGGGTTAACTAAGCTTTATGGGGCTAGGATTATCATTAGTAAAGCAACTCTCTCCGAATTGAATAATTTATCACAGTACAGCTACAGGTTCTTAGATAAAGTCAAAGTTAAGGGTAAAAAGTTAGCGGTTGCTATCTTTGAAATTTGCAATGGTGACCCAGAAATGCTCCGAGAACTCAAGATGCAAACTAAGACTAAGTTTGAAGAGGCAGTTTTTCTTTATCATCATCAAGAATTTGCAGCAGCTAGGAAGATATTTAAGGAAGTTTTACAAAAAAATCCTCAAGACCAAGCAGCGATATTGCATCTCAAATCTTGTCGGGAGCATCAAAAATATGGGAAGGAATTTAGAATTTAGAATTTAGAATTTAGAATTGGGAATTGGGAATCCTCATGAACTCTTCACTTATTACTTATTACTTATTACTTATTACTTATTACTTATTACTTATTACTAGTGATGAAACCTGCACCTCAGCTGCTAACAGACCCTTTTTTGCAACTGCCCACGGAGAATTCAGTCAGAGTAGTATGGTTTACCGAGTTTGCGGGTTCTGGCCATACTGTTACCTATGGGGAGGGACTACAGCAAACGGCTACTGCTACTACTACCAAACTCAGCCGCACTCGTGAAGACCAGAAATCCAGAGTAGGCAAGCAGACAGAAACTGAGAAAATTTACCAAAAACCGGTGATGCGGGATATCTGGCGTCATGAGGCAGTAGTAACGGGACTGACTCCTGGGCAGCGCATTCCCTATCAGGTAACGAGTATTACCGAAGCTAGTCAGGAACTCAACAGTAACCAGTTTACCCTCACTGCAACACCCAACCCCCAGACACCACTGAAAATTCTGCTCACCTCGGATCATCAGTTGATGCCGATGACCACTGCTAATCTCCAGAAAGTGGCGGAAACTATCGGACAAGTTGATGCGGTTTTCTTAGCTGGGGATTTAGTTAATATTCCCGATCGCGCTTCGGAATGGTTTGATGATAATCGAGGAGGTGCATTTTTTCCAGCTTTTCAGGGTCGTGGTAACTACCAATTAGAGAAAGCTGGTGTTAAAACCACTTATACTGGGGGTGAGTTGATTCAACATGCACCACTGTTTACTGCGATTGGTAACCATGAGGTTATGGGGCGTTTTTCTGAGGAGAGTAATTTAAATGACCAGTTCAATAACCCCTTTCCCCGTGCCCTTGCCCAAGAGACTTATCAAAACAATGCCCAAATCTTAAATCCCCAGAATGACTTCAATATACAGCAAACTTGGCTGAAAAATAATTCCTTTAATATTGATACCTACAATGAAATTTTTACCTTACCTCAAAACCAGTTAGGGGGTAAGAAGTATTATGCTGTTACCTTTGGCGATGTCCGTTTAGTAGTGTTGTACATCACCAATATTTGGAGAACCCCCAGCTTAAAAGCTGATGCTAGGGGTAGATATCGGGAAAAGGAAGCTGATATCAACAATCCCGATAAATGGGGGTATGGACAACATATCTTTGAGCCAATTACTCCCGGCAGCTTGCAATATCAATGGCTAGAGTCAGAGTTAACTAGCCCTGAATTTCAACAAGCCAAGTATAAAGTCGTGATGTTTCACCATCCACCTCATACCCTTGGTGATAATATTGTGCCCGCTTATACTGACCCAGTGCAGTTAATTCAACGGGATGCTAATGGCGAGATTCAAGGGGTACGTTATGAGTATCCTAAAACTCAGGATTACATCATTCGTGATGTGATGCCATTACTGGAAAAAGCTAAAGTACAGTTAGTATTTTATGGTCACTCCCATCTTTGGAACCGTTTTGTCAGTCCTAGTGGGATGCATTTTTTAGAATCTTCTAATGTGGGTAATAGCTACGGTGCTGCTTATCCTGGTAACAAACAGCGTGCAGTACCAGAAGGTTATGAGGAAGATTATACTGCTGTGGGTGACCCTAATGGTTTAGAACCAGTTATGCCCAACCTATCACCGATGTTTGGGGAAGATCAGCAACCTCTACCTTATATTGCTAGTAACGATATCACTGTTTTTAGTATCTTGGATACTGCTACTGGTACAGTTAGCAGTTATCGCTTTGATACCAGAGAGGCGGCATCAGGGGTAGGAAAATTTGATGAATTTAAAATTGGAAATTGAGAATAAGGCAGAAGGCAGAAGGCAGAAGGCAGAAGGCAGAAGGGAAGAAAGAAGGTTGCAAAGGAGAAGGGAATTATAATATAAGTGAATATCCGAACTTTATATTATAGGATCTCAAGGCTCAAAATCCTTGCACTTTAACCCAAAAATCCCTAATGAAATCTTGACTTATTCAGCAAACCCTAATTAGTAGTGCGTGTGCTACGCACTACATTTTCAATTCTCAATTCTCAATTCTCAATTCTCAATTCTCAAACCAATCCTTGGAAAGTTTCGAGGGAATCTACCGTAATTGCCTGTCGATGCAGAGAAGTAAGAACTGAATCTTCCTGAATTTGATTGAGAGATTCGGCTAACTCCTCTGGTACAGAACCGAACCGTACTTCTAGTACCTCCAGAATTGACTCTCGACTCTTTTGGAGAACACCTTGTTCCAATCCCTCTTGACGTGCCCAACGTTCAATTGTAGTTACATAAGGCATTTTATTTTCCTCCTCGAAATGTTTGATTTGAGTTTGGAATCCGTCTTGCAGTTGATTCGGTAACGCCATCATCCAATCGATGAGTCGGTACAGTTCTAATATATCAGACTTTCCATAACCCTTTTTATAAAGACTTTTGGCTATCCTCAATTTTTCACGATAACGACTGTTGGGGTCATTCCGAGTTTGTTGAGTCTCTCGATGAGCATTGACGATAATGGCAAAAGGATTATCGCTACTTTCTAGGGTTTCTATCGAATAGTCCAGCAGCTTGACGATGAGAAACTGTAGTGACATGATACACCCTAACACTTCACGCTGGTATTGATTGGGTCGCCAAGAAGCATGTTCATCCGCTAAAACAGCTAAACTCAAGACAGGGCGACGATAGACATCATAAATGCGACTATTGTAAATGTACATCCTTTCAGCAAAAACGGTTTCCCTTTGACTTTGGACTTCCACATGAATCAAAATCCAGGTTTCTGATCCATCTTCTAGCCAAACTTTGACCAATTTGTCTACTTCTCGACGCCCTGTTTCCGTATCTCGCACAATTTTCTGAAACTCTTTATCGAGGAATTCATACCTTCGACTCCAATCAATGGCGGAATAAACTTGGGGGAAGAAGAATTTAATAAAGGGTCGGAAGTATAAGGCAATTGCCTCTTTCCATGGTGAATCATATTCAGCATTTGGTTGCGCGTTGCTCATCCCTTTGATTTAGCTAGTAGATGTTAAGTGTTGTGCATTAAGTCTTGTGATCGCTATCACAATAACAACCAGTTGTAGCATTTTAATAGAGTAATTGTATATTATAGTATGCTATGGTTGGGGAGCACTTGATTAAGTAAAAAATAACAAATTTTGAGTTAGGTTAAGTCATCCCTAGCTTAACGCTTTGCTTCCACACCCACCCAGAACTCAAGTTCTGGGCTAATAGCTAAAGTCCACTCAAGTGGACTGAAGATGTTGGGGAAAATTGAGTCATCTTTAGATGACTTGAGCTATTAGCAAGGAACTTAAGTTCCTTGTGAGGAATGAGTTTTAGTTAAGTTGACACTAATGATCAACATGCACTCTCTATCAATGTATATTCTGCCGCGCGATCGCTCGATATCTCTAACTTCTTAATTGAACCTATGATTAACTCGAAAAACCGGCAGAATAAGTCGAGGAGCTACTTGACAGGTAATAACAAAGTATCCTCAATCTCCTGTCGCACTTCTTGACTCACGTAACAATCACTATTCAGGCAATCCACTAGCAATAGATTGGCATTGTAATACTGTTTCAATAGTTCCTGTTGTTGCTTGTTAAACTGCCAATCATGACCAATATTGCGATGCTCAATCATCACAGCTCTTAACTGCTCTGTCCAATCTTTACCATTAACTTTCCACCATTGCTTGAATTGTTCTTTGTCTTCTTCCGGATTGGGGAGTTGGTCTTTAAGTTGTTGGAGTAAATATTTTTGCTCTGGCATGGTAAATCTGTCTCGGAAGTTTCGTCCGAGGTCAAGGTCAAGGTCGAGGTCGAGGTCGAAGTCGAGGTCGAGAGCCCGTTCAAGGGAGAGGAATATGTTAAGGTTGAGGGAGAGAGAGAGGGAAGAGTCCGAGCAGAAGCGTGGGTCAAGGTTGAGGGAGAGAGAGAGGTAGAAGTCTCGATCTCCACCGAAGGAGACGGAGAAGTAGAAAGCTCTAACGGCTGCTGGTTTATAAGAAACATCAGAAGAATTAGACTGTTGATTAACCCAGCTCAAAAACTCCTGAATTTTTTCATCACCAGCAACTAATTTATCAATGTTATTTTTCATCAGTTGCATAAGTTTACTGGCATCCCTTACCATACCAGCCGTTAACAAAAACACCTCACGCCAGTGTTTTTCAGTAACACGATTGGCTAATTCTTCTAGATTAGCCGTGACAAAAATTTCCCTAGCTGTAAAATACTCTTGAAAGGTTAAGTGGGAAAAGGAATAAATACTTCTAGCTCGTTCCACTAACAACCCATGCTGGGCTTCAATTGACTTCAGCACTGCCTCACTATCTAAAAGTAGCGCTTCTGGATCAGTTTTCGCATCCGGTAGGTTACGTATATAACCAGCAATATATTGCTCAACATCCCTTTGCTTGAAAAAATACTCCCCGCCCTTAAAGGTAGTAAAGGCAACTTCACTAAGTAAATCTTCCTTGCGTTGTACTGACAACTTTTTGTAAACCTGTTGTCGTACAATCCGCCGCTTATCATCCCACTTTCTTAATAACGTATGAATCGCACGGCTATACAACTCAGAACGATTAGGGGGGAATGCTCCGGAATCTTCAAACTCGATACATAGTAATGTCAGCAGTAGAGGATTAGTGGCAAGCTCTTTAATTGGTTTAGTTTCCTTTAGCTGCTCCATAAAATAGTCAGCTAAGTCGGATTCTTTAGCTTGAAACCACTTGCCGACAAAAGTTTCAATCTGCTGGTCATCAAAATCAGCCACCTCTACTTCGGTAAATTTCTCAAAGGTGTATTCCCTGGCGGCAATCCGGCAAGTCAGGACAAAGGAATTGGTGTGGTACTGATCGGTAAACTGTTCAATCTGATTTAAAATGCGATCGCTATCCTCTTCCCTTACCTCATCTAAACCATCGAGCAAAATTAATCCTTTTCCTTGATTAAGGATATCCCTGGTTTGAGCTTCCGTAACACCACAATCGGTAAAGAGTTGGTTGATGTAGGTGGTTAAAGCAGGCTGGTTTTCAGTTTCGGCAAATTGCTTGAGGGTAATAAAGAGGGGAACTTGCTCTCCCAAAACTTGAGAGTTGGCACATTGGATAGCCAAATATTTGAGAAACGTGGTCTTGCCAGCTCCCGGTTTTCCTAGAACTAGCAGCTTTCGCATCCGTGAGATACATTTTGATCCCCCTAAATCCCCCTTATTAAGGGGGACTTTGAGGTTTAGCAGTGTGTGCCTAATAAAAATGAGAAACGCTATATCTGATTGTAGTGCGATTGCTTACAGCACCAGCGTAGCTGATCGCGTAGCACAAACATCTTGCTCCCTTGGGTGTAGTCTTGAATCTCGCTGTCGCTACCTGGAAATCATCTAACCTTAACTAGCAAGAACTTCTGTATTAACAGGAGCTTTTTCTGTTGCTTGCTTCTCCTCACTCAACTGATCTAATATTGTGATAAATTCCCGTTCAAAGGCAACCTGGGCTCGGTTAGTTCTGCCTCCGACATAGAAGCAATCTCCCTTCTGCAAGGCCCAAATTTGAGAGTGGGAGAAATAGCTCATAATTACTCCCAACATCAGTAAGCCAAAACCAGCATAAACAATGGGAATACCAGGGTCAGCTTTAATTTGCAAACCAGTGCTGCCAATAAGGTCTTTAACCCGGAGGGTTACCCCATCTACCTGGGTTGCCATGCCGGAACGAACTGTCGAAACCAGTTGGCCAGATTTATCATAAACCATCAAAGTTCCCTGTAGATCCCTGGTCAGTAGGGTAATCCCTTCACTCAAATCAGGTTTAGTCGGAACCCAAGTCCCCCAAATGCGCCCCTCACCATTAGTCTGAAGTTGTGCCATCGGTAGCTGGAAAATCGGGCTTCTATTCACCTGCACCTGCACCGCCGCAACTCCCCAGTCAGTTTGGTAGAAAGTCACACCTCGGTAACGCAGAGGCTTGTTAACATAAATGGTTTGCTGATCAACTTCTTCTCCCTCCTTATCCAGAACTGACATATCGGAATAAAATTGATTAATATTCCCCTCCGGAGTGTAATCAATCCAAAAACGATTTACCTTTACTGACCAATCTTTAGGGACTTGTGAGGCAGAAAAAGGGCCAGCATCAATAATATTCCTCACTTGAAAAGTGCTACCGCTAGGAACCAATTCCTGGGCCATAAAACCAGTAAGGGCTCCGCCAATTGACCCCAACAGAATAATTAGCATACTGGCATGAACCACAATTGGCCCAATACGTCCGACAATACCCTTACGAGCATAAAGTTTATCCCCTTCGAGGAAAATACGATAGCGTTGCTTGGTTAACAGTGGAGACAGGGAATTGAGAGAACCAGTATTAAGTTCCGTACTCAGGGCGAGTTTCTCAAACTGACGGGGTTCTTCGTAAAATTTCCAGCGACGAGCCGCTTTTAGGGCAGGAAACTGACGGGTGAAAGTACATGCAGTTAAGCTACTACCAAAGAGTACCAGTAGGGATAAAAACCAGAAGGTACGGTAAACATGGTCTAAACCAATAGCTAAGATCACCTTCCAACTGAGAAAGCCAAATAAAGCCGGGTCTTCCGGATAATTAGCTTGATAAAACGGCAAAGACTGACCCTGTTCAATTACTGTACCACTGATACTAAAAACTGCGATCGCTAACAGCAACACAATCGCCAACTTCAAGTTAGATAGCAAAGGTAACAGCTGACGTCGCCATAAATGCTTAATATTCCAAGATTTTATTTTGTCATTTGTCATTTGTTATTTGTCCTTTGTTGTTTATTGTTTGTTCTTCATACTTCGTTGTTTTTACTTTATGTTATTTCCTTTGTTTTAATAACCAATGACCAATGACTAATGACTAATGACTAATGACCAATAACTAATGATTAATAGCAGGAATACGAGACAGGAGGGAAAGCACACCAAATCCCACCAAAAGAACTCCACTAGCTGGTGTAATCCAGGTAGACCAACGGCGTAACTCTAACAGTTTCTTAATCGAAGCAGTAAAAGTACCAGCTAAAACTAAGGGTGCAACATAACCTACGGTGTAAGATAGTAGTAAGACTCCTCCTAAAACTAAGTCTTGTGTTGCTGCAACCCAAGCTAGTAAGCTAGCTAGAACAGGAGTACTGCAAGGAGAGGCGACTACACCGAAGGTCAAACCAATCAAATAAGAGCGCACTCCCGGTGGTAAATCTTGAGAAATCCACTCCATACCACCAAAAGAGGGCAACTGTAAGGGGAAAGCTTCTAGTAAATTTAGCCCCATGATAATGGCGACTAGACTAACAAAAATCGGTAAACCAATCCCAACTTGCCCGTAAACTCGCCCCACGGAAGCTGCTAAAACTCCTAGTGCAGCTAAAGTAGTTGCTAAGCCCAAAGCAAACCAAGTGGACTGAGTAGCAGCTTGGAAGCGTCCTTGGGTTTCATAGCCACCAATATAGGCAATGGTAATCGGCAGCATAGAGAGCATACAGGGAGTCAGACTAGTCAGCAAGCCCGCAGCAAAGATAATGGCGACGCTGAGCCAACCCAGATGAGTTAATTGAGTGTTAACCAGGGTGTTGGCAAATTGTTGTAGTTCGTAAAGTTGTGTTTGCAGTGTTTCGATCATGCTTGTGCTAGCTTATGGAATACCCATTATTATTCCAATTCTACCTTACAAACTCGGTACTTTAGCTGGCCGTCATTAGTACAAAAAAACAAAAGACAAAGAAGCAATGAGCAATAAGGGATTGACAAATAACAAAATATCCCATCTTTGAAAGAGCTGAAGTAGTAAGACAAGTACAACAATTGGATACTTTATTAAAGTTTTTGTAAAGGTAGATAATTGATTGTAAAGATGTTGCGAATTGTTCTCGCAAAACACCTCAGGAGAGTCTTGTGCCCTCAGTTCAATAAGAGAAACAAGATCTTTCCAATATTTATCGAAGAGACATATTTCTTAAAATTTCCTAACACTTGATTGTGTAGTAAGACAGCATCATCTTGGGTTATTGACGAACAAATTAAAATACTATACTATTCTCAGTCGGACAATTTGTTAGTATTATTCACTGATGGAAAAAAGGAAGAGCATTAAAGGCTTTAGTTTGATTAGTTTTGCCGTTTTCACGTTAAGCCTTGGTCTAATAGGCTTGCAAAACTCATCCCCAGAAGCCAAGGCACTTACCATGGAGGATGAGTTTACTGCCTCAGAATTATTAAGTGATCTGCAAGAAGGAGGTCACGTCATTTATTTCAGACACGGAGCTGCCGTCAGGGATGTGCGGCCCAATGCGATCAAACAACTACCTCACCAGTTCCAAGATTGTTTAGATCCTGGGCGACCCTTAAGTGGAGATGGTTTGGTTGATATGCGGAATGTTGGAGAGCATTTTGAACAACTTAACATCCCTGTAGGTAAAGTAATGGCAAGTCCGGCTTGTCGCTGCATAGAAACAGCTTGGTATGCTTTCCATGATGTAGCGAACATCGAAGTTATCTCCAGCCTAAATGGTATGCCAAACACACCTAGTTATCATCCAGTAAGGCTTTGGACAAATTTTCATCAGTTGCTACAGACAGTCCCCACGGAGGGTACAAATACAGTTTTATCTGCCCATAGTTCCAACATTAAGGCTCTAACCGGCTTAAATGTAGAGGAGGGAGAAGCAGTAGTATTTAAACCTGATGGGAAAGGATGGTTTGAGCTAGTTGCTCGCATTGAAAAAGACGATTGGCAATCTCTTACTTCCGAAATTAGATAAAAACTTTCACCCCTAGAGGGTAGATAATCAGGGTGTCATCTCAACCAGATCAAGTAAATGAAAAATGAACAAGCAATAACTGCAACAGAGGAACGTCTCATCGTTTTTACTCGTTATCCTGAGCCGGGAAAAACCAAGACAAGAATGATGCCAATACTTGGTGCTGAGGGAGCAGCAAGACTGCAACGGCAGCTGACGGAAAATACTCTATCCAATGTAAAAGAATTGGCAGCTTCTCGTCCCTTATCAACAGAAGTCCATTTTTCTGGTGGTACAGAGCAACTCATGCGAGATTGGTTAGGTTCTGATTGGAACTACCAACTACAAGCCGAGGGAGATTTAGGCCAGCGGATGGCGTCAGCATTTACCGCATCTTTTGCTGCTGGGATGACTAGGGTGGTAACTATTGGGATTGATTGCCCAGGTTTGAAAGCTCCCTTAATGGAGCAGGCTTTTGAAGCATTAAAGCAATACGATTTGGTACTCGGTCCAGCAGAGGATGGAGGCTATTATTTAATTGGTTTGCAGCGGATGATTGGGGAACTTTTTGTGGGAATTAATTGGGGTACATCTCAAGTACGACAACAAACGATAGAAATTGCAGAGCAACTAGATTTAAAAATCGCTTTTCTCCCTGTTCTCAAAGATATTGATCGTCCAGAAGATTTATCTGGAATATTGAAAGTTGAGAGTTGAAAAGTGGGAATTGGGAATTGGGAATTGGGAATTGGGAATTGGGGATTGGGAGCAGGTCAAATTAGCAAAACAAATGTACTAAAACAACAAAACAATCGCCACTAAACCTCCTGGAATACTACGGTAGTTCAAATGTTCTTACAAAATTGACCTGTACCCTTGATAATTTTGAATTCTCCATTCTTAATTCTTAATTCTTAATTCTTCATCCCACCAAGCCTTTAAGCTCAATCTTCCCTTCCTCCTCTGTCAACCCCTTACTTTGAACTAGTACACCAAAACCTCCCAATCCCATAGGATCAATCAATTGATGTAGCACCTGGCGACGCTGCATAATTGTTAGTACATCTTTACCTGTAGCGATTGCTTGTCCACGAACTTCATCAAAAGCAGACAGTGCAGTAAGGCGATTTCCTAACCCTAAAGCCATCAAAAATAGTGCCTGCTTAGTAAAACCTACTTTTTGCAAGCCGCACAACTCTCCTTGTCGTTCTAGAGCAGTAAAATTTACATGGGCAGTAATATCCTGTTGTCCCACATTCCAATAAGGGTCATCATGATGGCGGTGTTGATAATAGCATTGCAAAGTCCCCTGATGACGTGCTGGCAAGTAATAGCGCTCAGCGGAATAACCATAATCAATCGTCAACAAGAAACCTCGTTGCAACCGCTTGGCAACATTATTGATCCAGTCAAGGGCTGCTAAATTCACTTCGCTGCGATAGCCATCTGGGTAAGCACCGGAAAATAAATCAATACCCACCAAATCGAAATATTCTTTTAGTCTAGGTGTGGAAGGAGTATCTGTAACTTCTTGAAGGGGGAATTGGGAATTGGGAATTGGGGATTGGGAATCGGGAAATATCTCCCTTGTCTCCTTGTCTTCCTTGTCTCCCTTGCCTCCCTTGTCTCCCTTGTCTCCCTTGCCTCCCTTGCCTCCCTTGCCTCCCTTGTCTCCCTTGCCTCCCTTGCCTCCCTTGTCTCCCTTGTCTCCCTTGTCTCCCTCCTCTCCCTGTGTTGTTACATAAATTTCCCGCAACTCTCCTTGTTGGAGCACAAATTGATGTACGGGTAAGGCATCGACTAATTCATTGGAGAAGCAGCAACCAATCAGGGAGTTTTCTGGTATCTCATCTAAAGTACACCATCTTACCGGAAGCGATAGCGAAGCGCTGCTGCAAGCAGATCGCACGTTATTGTCTGCTGTTGGTAGTGGCAATTTTCGTAACAGTCGCTGCTGTTGGCTAATCAATCCCGCTGCTTTCTCTACAATCAGGTATTCTACAGCGGCAAAGCAGTCAGGATGGGAGGAGTGGAGGTAAGTGAGAATATCTGCAGCTAGCAATCCTTGTCCTGCTCCCATTTCCATTAGGGTAAAGGGGGTTGGCTGTCCTAAAATATGCCATATTTGGACTAACTGTTCCGCCAATAATTCACCAAAATCTTTACCGAGGTGAAGTGAAGTAAAGAAGTCCCCTTTGGGTGAGCCCATATTGACTGCATCAGTAGCATAGTAACCATACTGGGGGTGATACAGGGCTAAATCCATGTACTCTGCAAAAGTAATCCGCTGTTGTGGTGTTGCAGCAATCGATGAAGCGATTAGGGAATATAGGGGTTGGTCATTGGTCATTTGTTATTTGTCATTGGTCATTGGTCATTGGTCATTTGTGGGATTGGGAATTTAGAATTGGAAGGAATCAATTCTAAATTCTACATTCTAAATTCTACATTCCTCTTGGTATCAATTGGGGAAGCTAGGAAAAAATAACTTAAATGTTCCAGCAGCAAGAGCTAGGACAAATCCTACCACTACAGAGCGATTGATAAATTCTTGGGTATCCAAGCGCTTGCCAATACCATTGACTTCAGTCTCCAGGGTTTTGATCTCTCCTTTAACTCCAGTTTCCAGAGTTTTGATTTCTCCTTTGAGTTCGGTTTCGAGTCGGACTTGTCCAATCTTAATTTCGACAACCTCTTTTTGGAGGTTGTCAAACTTGTCTTGGAGGTTGTCAAACTTGTCATCAACATCTTTTTGAAGATTGTCAAACTTGTCATCAACATACCTTTGGAGGTTATCAAACTTGTCATTAAAATCTCGCTGGAGGCTGTCAAACTTGTTGTCAACATCGTCTCGGAAGCTTTCAAACTTCTCATCCTGGCGATCGAGTTTCTTACTGATTTGTCCTAAAATCTCTTCCAGGGAATAGGTAACTGTTACAGGGTCTTGAGTCATAGTTATCAGGTTTTTTGAGGTGAGGTGATGAGGAGATACCGTCTATATGCGCACAACTATTCCATTGTTAATAATATAAGCAAAAATTCTCTCAATTGCAAGTAGTACCGCTGCGGGAAATTCAAAATTCAAAATTATCAATTCAAAATGATGATAGAGTATGGATTCAGAATAGTTGAGAGCTCTGAGAAAGAAGCGATCGCATTATCTACTACTGGCGTGACACACCTTAAATAGTAGAATAAAAAATGGGTCAAACCCTTAATTGACAAAAAAAGTAGCGCAAACTTCTCGATCGCGCTTAGGTAAAAAGCGAGCAAGATGTTTGTGCTACGCACACGCTACGCGAACGCACTACAGCGATCGCACATATAGACCAAACAGTAGGTGTTAGGCTTAAGGAACTCTACTTGAGATAACGACCCAAAGCAATCAACGGGAAGTACTGTTGGTAAAAATGGTACTTCAAATAGAAATGACTA
The DNA here is from genome assembly GCA_010672925.1 of Symploca sp. SIO1C2. GTDB lineage: Bacteria > Cyanobacteriota > Cyanobacteriia > Cyanobacteriales > Coleofasciculaceae > Caldora. Next base: position 63,623 of record JAAHFP010000001.1, read on the forward strand.
GGAAAACCAGTTCCAGTAAAATAGTCTTCCTGCCAACTACCATCGGGAAGCTGAGTTGTTACTAAATAGTTAATACCTCGCTCAATGGCTTCTGTGGCCCAATTACCGATTGCTTCCCCTGCTGCCATTAAACCAATTAGAGCCCAAGCAGTCTGAGAAGCAGTACTATCTCCTTGTCCTTTCAATTTAGGATCATCATAACTGCGACAAGTTTCGCCCCAGCCGCCATCGGTATTTTGACAACCAACAAGCCAATTAGCTCCCTTTTCGATACTGAAGCGGTGCTTTTCAGGAGTAATTACAGATAAAGCCGAGAGCGCACCACTAGTACCATAGATATAGTTAACTCCCCATCGACCAAACCAACTGCCATCATCCTCTTGTTCCTCAAGCAAATAAGTGAGCGATCGCTCTAGTTTACCTTGCTCTATAGATAGATTACAGGAACCCAGCATTTCTAACACACGGGCAGTAACATCAGCGGTATTGGGGTCAATCATCGCTTTCAAGTCTGCATAGGGCAAATAGTTGAGCCAGTCTGCATCGTTATTAATATCAAAAGCTGCCCAACCACCCTCTTGGCATTGCATGGAAGCCATCCAAGCCACTGCACGAGCGATCGCTGTTCGTTTGTGATCTTCCTGAGGCAATTGTACTGCATCCAAAGCCATAACTACTACCGCAGAATCATCTAAGTCTGGATAGAAGCGATTTTCAAACTCAAATGCCCAACCTCCAGGTTTTCCCTGGGGATTCTTCACTGCCCAATCGCCGTAGCCGAGGATTTGCTTGCTCAACAACCATTCCCCAGCTTGTACTACAGCAGGATGATCCGGAGCTATGCCAGAATCTACTAAAGCTCGTATTACCCAGGCAGTATCCCAAACCGGGGAAATACAGGGTTGAATGGTGTAAGTTTCCGCAGTTTCTATGGCAAAGTTATCTACTGCTTCAAGACCCCGGACAACCACTGAGTCTGTTACATCATAGTCCAGGGAGCGCAGTGCTAACAGGGAGTTGAGCATCGCTGGGATAATACCACCCCAGTCTCCCGTAACTTCCTGTCGCTCTAGTACCCAGCGCTCAGCTGCTTCAAGTCCCTCTTGCCGGAAGGGAACAAAATCCAAATCTTCTGCTAATTTAAAGGTATCATCCAGGGTGACAAACAGATCTGTCCAATCCCCATTACGGGGTAATTCAAACCGGACATTACTGGCTCCCTCGGTATAAAGTTCGTCTAAGGTAATAGCAGGGTTAGTTTGATAGACGGGCTTGTGGTCAAACACAATTAACAGAGGAACCGTACTTCCCCTTGCCCAACTCGACATTTCGTAGATACTGAACAGAAATTGCTCCGGCAACAACATTACCCAGGGGGGGATAGAAGGAACACCCCGCCAGTCGTAGCAGCCAATTAAAGCTAGATGAAATTTAGTGAAAATTCTGGTCTTGCTGATGCCCCCTCGCTCTAGAATCAACTTCTTAGCCTTGAGTAGGGCTGGATCTGTTGCTGGCACACCTAATAATCTAAGTGCCATATAAGCTTCCACGGAAGTACTTAAATCTCCACCATCTCCATAATAGAGTTCCCAACCTCCATGTTCCCGTTGTTGACTACGCAGATAAGCTTCCACTTTGTGCAAGGGTCTGGCTTGATCCGTACCCCAAATCTTATGGAGTAAGACAACCTCGGAAGTAATGGTGACATTAGACTCTAATTCTGCCCACCAATAACCCTCAGGATATTGTAGGTTGAGTAGATAGTTTTGAGTCTTAGCGATCGCTTCTGCGATAGATTCGGTAGATTCTGTGGTAATGCTGTCTTGCGTTTGCATTCTATAGCTAGTTAAGGGCACCAAGCAAATTTTAGCTGCATCCAAACAGCTGAAGGCATTGCCTCCCAATGCAGTACTCCCCTTTATACCATTTTTCTCGAGTTATGATAAAGTTTATAGACCGAATATTAATTCTTCAATCTAAAATCTAAAATCTAAAATCTAAAATTTCCTAGTCCAATGCTGTTCAAGTTAAATCCTCAACTACAAAAACGTTTAAGTATATCGACAGAGGAGATTGTCCAGTTTTGTCAGCGGTGGAACATTACTGAATTAGCTCTATTTGGCTCGGTGTTAAACGACCAATTCCACCGTGACAGCGACATCGATATTCTCATTCGCATTGCACCCAAAACTCGCCAGGGATTATTAACCCTTGCCCAAATCAAACATGACTTGGAAGCTAGTACAGGAAGAGTCGTAGATATTGTCCTGAAAGAATCGATTGAGAACAGCGAAAACTGGATTCGCCGCAACGAAATTCTGAAGACAGCCCAGGTGATTTATGAGCAGAGATAAGGCATCACTCTTGGATATCGTTAATGCAGCAAAGCGAGTACTGCAATTTGCTGAAAGACTAAACAAATCTGTAACCCGACAACAAACTTCCCGCTACCACGATTCTGCTATAGACTTGTTGGATGAATTACCAGGTAAAAGACTATTCAAAACTCCGAAAGAGGCTGACCAATATCTTCAGAAGGAACGTAGTAGTTGGGAGAAGTGAATCTCCCAGAATCTAGCATTGTTTATATAGATCCTCAAATTATTGTATAGTGAAGTATTGAAAGCCACCCAATTTATCAAACCATTCAGAAGATGAATTACGCATAAGGTTGGAGTTTGGCAGATTCGTTGCTCCTAAAGATCCTGCGGTGCGTTACGGCGTTGCTGCGATGCTGGTGGCGAAATATTTCGTAATATATCTCAGCTGCTGAATGCCCCCTAAATCCCCCAATTCTGGGGGACTTTGAGTCCGGGCTCCCCCAGAATTGGGGGCTGGGGGGCTTCAAAAACCTTCGTTTTGTTGCAAATGTTTCCAAATATTAATTTCGCCACCAGCATCGCTTTGCTGTAGCGCACCATGCTACGCAAACGCTAACATACCCTACCACCTAACGACTACGCTTAATTAAAATACCCCTTAATCCTGCTGCCTTAGCCGCTTGATAATCTTCTTTCAAACTGTCACCAATATGCCAAGCATTCTGAGGATTACAGTGATGTTTAGCTAAAGCAATGGCAAAAATTTTGGGGTCGGGCTTAGCAAAACCGGTTTCCGTCGAAATGGTGACTGAAAGGAAAAATTCTTCTAGTTTTAGTGCTTTTAAAACTAAGTAAATACGGGAATCGAAATTAGACACAATACCCAGCTGAATCCCACTCCTGCGCCATTGTTTCAAAGCAGGAAGAATATCAGGATAAATAAACCAAGGTTCAGCAGTAGCAAAATGGTTGTAGAGATGATCAAAAAAGTCGGTGAAGTCAGCAAACTCACTCAGTACCCCAACTTGTTGGAAGGTGCGCAAAGCAATCACTCGCCACCATTCAAATTCACATAGGGGAATTTCATCTTCAGCAATGCCTGGGAAAGCTGGGGGACCTACCGAGGCAAAGGCATTATAGAAGGCTTCGTTCAATTTATTTGCAGGAACTCTCACCCCAAACCTTTGAGCAAAAGCACTATAAACTTCTCCCACACTCCCCCTGACGCTAAATAGAGTTCCTACAGCATCGAGTAAAATGACTTGTGGTTTTTGCTTCGTCATTGGTTATCAATTGATAATTGACAATTGATTAATTTGGGTGTAATCAATTTGTACAGATAGTGAATACCAGAGGCTTCTGTTCCAGACTGCGAAAATATACGGCTAGAGTATATTTCTGCTTAGGATACGGATTCAACCATTCTATACTAAGACTACCGGGCTCAGAAGATTGCACAACTTTTGTATCTTCACCTCCCTGAAGCTGCAAGCTACCCCCACAAGGCAAATTACCCTGAATCTGGAGCTTGGGTGGTTGCTGATGAGTAAGGTATTCTATCTGAAGCGTTAGCCAACCAGCAGTAGTCAACCATTCCTGTTCTACTCTCGGCTGCTGTGGGGAAACCTCTAAAGTTAGGGCCTCAATAATCTGCTGAGCCGCTGACAAGGATAAAACCATCTTTTGAGTAGATGTTGCTGTATGGTAACTAGGAGGGCATTGAGCCTCAGCTTGGGGATCCACTTTACTAGAACGAGGATAACCCAATATGACTCTTTGGGCTAACTGGTTTAGCGTCTTAGATTGATTGGGAAATAAACCCTCCACCGCGTACAGTAATTTCGCTCCTACCAAGAGAGAAGATTGAGCAGCTTCTTGGCAAGAGTCTAGCAGTTGAGCCAGAATCTGGTCAGGAAGTGACAGAGGTTGAAGGATTTGTCGTAGATGGGTTAGCCAAGTCAAATTCGACTGCTGCAATTCCTCGAAAATTGCTCCTAACTTCTCTAGTTCCTGCTTTGTCGCTTCAGAAAGCCCTAAGTTATTGCCAAACAGAGCCTTTTCTACCTTAGCATCCGTCAAATTTGTCTGGGTTAGGATAGCTCCTCTTAAATCTGCTCTTCTTAAATCTGCTCCTCTTAAGTCAACACTGCTAAGATCAACTTCCCTTAGATTAGCTCCTGCTAAATCATCTACTAGGGCAAGTTCCGCCTTAGTTGCTAACTCGGCAAAATCATCTGTCGGTGCATTTAAAACTTGCTCAATTATCAATTCAAGCTCTTGATAAGCTTCTGTATTATTCATAGAGCTAGGTGTTAGGTATTAGGGTGTGTTTTTCAACTGTCGAATTGTCAATTCTTAATTCTTAATTCTTAATTCTTAATTCACAATCGCTCCTCGTTGTCTTAAATCAATTTTTGTCTTTTCCAAAAGCCCAATATTTCTACCCAATCTAGCACCAATCATTTGGGTATAATTTAAGTCGGCTCCCCTCAAGTCGGCTCCCCTCAAATCCGCTCCCCTTAAATCAGCTCCCCTTAAGTTAGCCTCACTGAGATCCGCATCCCTGAGATTGGTTCCTCGCAAACAGGCATGGTTAAGATTCACTCCCTTCAGGTTGACACCTCGAAGATTAGCTCCGGCTAAATCTTCCTCAGGATTGATATCGGCAATTTCTGCTAGTTCTGTTAGCTGTTCAGTTTTTGCCTCTACAATCTGCTGAATAAAGTCGAGAGAGTTTGAGGGAGGTTGGTGGTGATACATGGTTTAACTCAGTTGAATAGAAGTCTTACTTCTATTGCAATTGTACTAAAATTTCCTTGCAACAAATCTTTCAACTGGTTGGTTACCCAATCCGGAAAAGGGTGGGATGTGTGGGGAGTGTAGGGAGCTGGAGGAGACAAGGGAGACAAGGGGGACAAGGAGGATATTACCAATTCTCCATTCCCAATTCCCAATTCCCAATTCCCAATTTCCAAACAACAAATTAACAATTATTCATAGTGCAACTCTACTTTACTGAGATAGGGGGTTAATTTATTCTTCAGTAGCCACAAGGCCATTTTTCTTTCTAAAATTGCTAATTTGTTGCGGCTGATGTCTTGAGGCCACAGTCCTTCGGCTTGAGTCAGATAGACATCTTGCTTGGAAACTTCAAAAACTGCTTTGACGTGGCAGGGTTTAGCTGTAACCTTCATCGTTCCCAGTAAAGCACTCTTGAGTAAACCTTTCAAAACTGGCTCACCGGTTTTGACTTCAAAAACCCAAGCTGGATTTTCCTCTGAACCTTTAGTAGTTACTTGATAAGTTGTGAACTGGATCTTATCTGTTTTCCCAGTTGTTTTCTTGGAACTTAGATTGGCTTTGACTGTCGGTTCTCCTTTATCCAAAGAAGCTTCGATCGCGTTTTGCAGTTCATTACCTTCCTGTTGTTCCCTGTTGGTTTCCACTGCAACTTTAAAGGGGTCATTCAGTCCACGGTTCTCATAGGGAATATTTGCCCCCTCTAGTTTTAGCCTTAATTCCCCCCCTCTCAAGCCGAACTTAACACGACCACCAGGTAAGTTTTCCCACTGTTCGTTAAAATTAATGGTTAAATACAGTTCAATTTGCTCTATTTCTTTTGACTCTTGCTTAAACTTAGACCAAAATTTTTTTGGAGATTCAACAATCTTTCCCTTCAAGTCCATATAAAGGCAGTCAGGGCAATTATTTTCTGGGTTGGGGGGTGGTATTGGAGGTAAAGAGTTTGACATTACCAAAAAGGAAGTCGGTAGCTACTGCAATGGCCTTAATAAGGCTAACATAAAACTGTAATTGATGGCCAAACATAACTTGGGACTCCCAATTAATACAATTACATAATTAACTACTGAAGTTCAGAGCCTGAGTAAATAGAATTTGGTATTATACTCTAAAAAAATACCCCCTAGAGAATCCCAGAGGCTATAATAATGTGAAAATTCCTTCTGATGCCATCATTCCCGATGACAAACTGAATCGCTATCTGTTAGTTCCCAGAGAACAAGATGATAAATCGAAATTTTTAGCAAAAGCAGGATTTACAGCAGATAACCCAGAACAGTTAAAATTGGCGATTAGGCAACTTGCCGATCAAGTAGAAGCCATAGAAGATAGAAACAATCAATATGGAATCTTTTACCGCGTTGAAGGTCAATTAACTGGTGTCAATAACAGCAATCTATCTGTCATTACGATTTGGCTAAACCGTAAAGTGGATGACAAATTTCAGTTTATTACTCTAAAACCGAAGAAGGAGTAACATAATTATGCTTGAACTATACCAACGAGTTACCTTAATTCACGACTTACCAGAATATAGCTTAAAAACAGGCGACGTAGTTACGCTAGTAGATTATGTTACTCATCCTAGCGGTGGTGAAAATGGCTATGTTTTAGAAGTCTTTAATGCTATAGGTGAATCGATTGATGTAATTGCTGTTCCAATGTCCGCTGTTCAACCACTAAGAAATGATGAAATTCTCACCGTTCGTTCTTTAGCTAAAGCGAGTTAATTGAATTTGGTCTAGGTATTTATGCGATCGCTTAAGTTATAGTAATCCCCATACTCGAAGCTAACACTCCCGTTTGAGACAAATAGATGAATATCCGCATTGGTAACGGTTACGATATCCATAAGCTAGGGACAGGACGCCGTTTAATTATCGGTGGCGTGGACATTCCCCATGAATTGGGATTAATAGGTCATAGCGATGCCGATGTCTTAACCCATGCAATTATGGATGCTATGCTAGGTGCTCTGAGTTTGGGAGATATTGGTCATTACTTCCCCCCTACAGATCCTAAGTGGGCAGGAGCAGATAGTCTAAAGTTATTGGTTCAGGTACATCAGCTAGTGCGATCGCATAATTTTGCAATTAGCAATATTGACTCAGTAGTCGTAGCAGAACGTCCCAAACTCAAACCTCATATTAAGGCAATGCGCGATCGCTTGAGTGAAGTCCTAGAATTAGAACCCAATCAAATCGGCATCAAAGCTACCACCAATGAAAAACTAGGTCCGGTAGGGCGAGAGGAAGGAATTGCTGCCTATGCTGTAGCGCTTTTAGTGAGCTGAGGAAGTTGAGAGAGTGTGGGGAACAAGGAAGACAAGGAAGACAAGGGAGACAAGGGAGACAAGGGAGACAAGGAAGACAAGGGAGATATGTACACTCACCAATTCTCCATTCCCAATTCCCAATTCCCAATTCCCAATTCCCAAATAACAAACAACCAACAACCAACAACAAACAACAAATGACAAACTTATTACAACAACTACTCGATGGACAATCCTTATCCAGTGATCAAGCATCAGAGTTGATGCAGGGATGGCTAGATGAGTCAATTCCCCCCGCTTTATCTGGGGCGATTCTGGCGGCTATCCAGGCTAAAGGTGTCTCAGCAACCGAATTAGCGGGGATGGCTCAGGTATTACAATCTCAATCTTTACAGCAACAGGCGATCGCGCACAAGAAACCAGTAATTGATACTTGTGGTACTGGGGGAGATGGAGCCTCAACTTTTAATATTTCCACTGCTGTGGCTTTTGTTGCCGCTGCCGCTGGTGTGCAGGTTGCTAAGCACGGCAATCGTTCTGCTTCCAGCAAAGTTGGTTCAGCGGATGTGTTAGAAGCACTGGGAGTTAACTTATCAGCCCCACCAGAGAAAGTGCAAGCAGCATTGTCGGAAGTGGGGGTAACTTTTCTGTTTGCCCGTGGTTGGCATCCAGCTATGAAAGCAGTAGCTCCCCTGCGACAAACTTTGAAGGTGCGAACCGTGTTTAACCTCTTAGGTCCCTTGGTAAATCCGTTGCGCCCCACGGGTCAGATCATCGGAGTATTTGACCCCCAATTTGTGGCAACTGTTGCTCAAGCTTTGTCTCAGATGGGAACCCCCAAAGCTTTTGTACTTCATGGAAGGGAAAAACTAGATGAAGCGGGATTGGCAGACGCCACGGATTTGGCACTACTCTCAGCAGGAGAAGTACATCTATCTACCCTAAATCCCCAAGAGTTGGGTTTAACTCCAGCACCGACAGAAGCCCTCAGAGGTGGGGATGTTGAGGAAAATGTCACCATTTTGCGGCAGGTGTTGCAAGGGAAAGGAACTTCTGCTCAGCAGGATGCAGTGGCATTGAATGCTTCTTTAGCCCTACAAGTAGGAGAAATAGTACCACTGGAAGACCACGAAGCAGGTATGAAACTAGCTAGAGAGGTTATGGCTAGCGGAGCCCCTTGGTCGAAGTTAGAGGAACTGGTGAAGTTTTTGAACTTGTCTTAATATTATCGAGATTTTCTGGAAACTGATTCAATTCTAAAATCTAAAATCTAAAATCTAAAATTGTTTCTTCAACAGGCATGAGATAATAGCAGGCTAGCTATCAGCTTTCTTGTCATTCCTTAACAAAAAACAATTATGCCTATTTCCGCTGCTACACCGGCCCTGCTTGTACTGGCAGACGGCACATCCTACTGTGGCTGGTCATTTGGAGCTACTGGTACTGCGATTGGAGAGGTGGTGTTTAATACTGCCATAACCGGTTATCAAGAAGTGGCTACTGATCCTAGCTACTCTGGTCAAATTGTCACTTTCACCTATCCAGAATTAGGCAATACAGGGGTTAATCCTCTGGATGAGGAATCAGCATACCCTCACATTCGAGGTGCGATCGCTCGTAATATCTCCCGGCGTCCCAGTAACTGGCGGTCTACTCAATCCCTACCGGATTACTTTAAGGAACATAACATTCTTGGTATCTATGGTATTGATACTAGATCACTCACTCGTAAACTGCGCTCTGCTGGTGCGATGAATGGGGCTATTTCCACAGAAATTCTCGATACCACAGAGTTGCTTGAGATTGTGCAGTCAGCTCCTAGTATGGCAGGATTAAATTTGGTTAAGGAAGTTACCACCCCAAAAGTTTACGAGTGGTCTGAGCCAACTAATACCCACTGGGAGTTTGGTTCCCCTGTTGAGGCTACTACTGATGCCTCCCTAACCGTTGTCGCGATCGATTTTGGCATCAAACGCAATATCCTACGGCGTCTAGCTAGCTACGGTTGTCGAGTTATTGTGGTTCCGGCGGACACACCACCGGAGGAAATTTTGCAACACAATCCTGATGGTATTTTTCTCTCCAATGGACCAGGAGACCCTGCTACGGTAAGCGAGGGGATTGCCACGACAAAAGCCTTGCTAGCCAGTAACAAGCCGATATTCGGTATCTGTATGGGTCACCAAATTCTCGGTCAATCCCTCGGTGCTCAAACCTTTAAACTCAAATTTGGTCACCGAGGTTTGAATCATCCAGCTGGTTTAGAGCAACAGGTGGAGATTACTAGCCAAAACCACGGCTTTGCCATTGATCCTGATTCCTTAGATGCAGAAGTGGAAATTACTCACCTCAACCTCAATGATCGTACTGTAGCCGGGTTGCGTCACAAATCCTTACCCTTATTTTCAGTACAGTATCACCCAGAAGCTAGTCCTGGGCCTCACGATGCTGACTATTTATTTGAGCAATTTGTGAAACTAATGCGTGAGCCAAGGTAATACTCTGTCAAATTTGAATAATTGACGGGTTGAGGTAGACATGGAGACGCGGAGACGCGGAGACGCGGAGAGAGAGTTTATCCATCATGTGTTGATTGACAGAGTAGTAGATAATTGGTCATTAGTTCTTTGTTCTTTGTTTTTTGTACTAACAGCCAATGAGCAGTAACGCTTTACTACCAAGCAATGTAAGTCATCTGATGAGCTTAATATGCCCTGTCATGCTCTATCTACCTGAAACCGAAAGATTAATCATCTGTTAAGATAGGCAAGATCATCTCAAAAACCTCCTGTTAAAGTCCTAGACTTGACAGTAGAAAAATCAAAATGATGGTATACACATGTAACTAGGAGGGTGTTATTCCTGAGCCGCTAACCCTGACAGTCAGCTTAAGGGGCACTCGCGAAGTCAGGGAAAATTATCAGATTTTCCGCCTCACCGGATTGTTGGACGCCTTTTCAGAAGCTATTTTCCGTAAAGCGCTCAGCAAGCAGATTGATGAGGGTCCAAAGCATGTCATTTTGGATCTTTCCAAAATCGACTTTGTCGATAGTTCTGGTTTGGGCGCATTAGTACAGTTAGTGAAAAAAGCTCAAACTGAAGGTGGGAGCTTACAAATTGTCACTAATCCTCGTGTAACCCAAACAGTCAAACTAGTTCGCTTAGAGAAGTTTCTCTCGCTGCAACCTTCTGTTGATATAGCCGTAGAGAAAGTTAAGGGTGGTTAGCCATTCCAAATTTAATGCTTAAAGGGCGGGTGTCAAACCCGCCTTTAGTTTCTTCAAGGAGAAAGTATTCTAGGTGAGGGAGAAAAGGGTGGGATGCAAGGGGTGAGCGAAAAAAAGGGTGGGGAGCTGAGGAAGCTGGGGGAGCTGAGGAAGCTGAGGGAGCTGAGGGAGCTGAGGGAGCTGAGGAAGCTGAGGGAGCTGAGGGAGCTGAGGGAGCTGAGGGAGCTGAGGAAGCTGAGGGAGCTGAGGGAGCTGAGGAAGCTGAGGGAGCTGAGGGAGCTGAGGAAGCTGAGGGAGCTGAGGGAGCTGAGGGAGCTGAGGAAGCTGGGGGAGAAGAGAGAACTTATAATGTTTGGGCACAAAGCTCAAGAAATCCCACCCAAAATTTCGTTCACCTGGATGCAAGCGTCATTAATACAAAGGACAAATGACCAATGACTAATGACTAATGACTAAACTAAAATCTAGATATTTGGATGTAAGCAGAGATTGTGGCATCAGAGGAGGAAGAAAAATTAAACTTCCGAGAAACTGACTCGGCAATTCCGTGGGCAGTTGTAAGATTAACTCAACTGAGTAGTGCTGCTGGTTCCTTAAACCAAATTCAGCAGCTCTCACCAGCATCTTTAGCATATTTAGGAGACGCAGTATATGAACTTTTTGTCCGAACCTGTTATCTGCTGCCTCCTCAACGTCTGAAAGACTATCATCGCCAAGTAGTGGCTCAAGTTCGAGCAGAAACTCAGGCAGAAACCCTACAGTCCCTCAAACCTCATCTCACTGATAATGAATTAGAAATCCTGCGACGGGGACGTAATGCCGCCACTGGCAGTCCTCGGCGTCTTGCTCCCGAAATCTATCAACAAGCCACTAGCTTGGAGACCTTACTTGGTTATCTTTACCTGAGTGATCCCCAGCGCCTAATCCAGCTATTGGCTCATTTAAAACCTAATAATCCTTAAAAAGTCATCAATTCCTAACACAATGGCTAATTCAAATCGCCCCTCTCGTGTTGCCAATAAGCCTAAGCTCAAAAAGCCTTTGCCCCAACAAAACAAGGGTCGAAAAATTTTTTCCTACCCCAAAAAGAACTCTGAGCCATTAAAATCTAGTACAGAAGAAGATAGTGACCTAATATATGGTCGTCATACCGTTATTGCTGCTTTACGGGAACGGCAGCTGAATCGGGTTTGGATCCTGCCCCAGCTACGTTATGACCCCCGCTTTCACTCCTTACTGCTGGAAGCGAAGGGCAAAGGTACAGTAATTGATGAGGTAGAACCAAAACGCCTCAGCCAGATTACTGAAGGCGCTAACCACCAAGGTATTGCAGCCCAAGTAGCTCCCTATTCCTATCTCAATTTGGGTGAACTGATTGACAAGGCCAAAGATACGGCGGAGCAGCCGGTCATTGTAGTGTGTGATAGTATCACCGATCCCCACAACTTAGGAGCCATTATTCGGACAGCAGAAGCCATAGGAGCCCAAGGTTTAGTTATTCCGCAACGTCGGGCTGTTGGAGTCACTTCTACTGTAATGAAAGTAGCAGCGGGAGCATTGGAAGCTTTACCTATTGCCAGAGTTGTTAACCTCGGTAGAGCCCTAGAGGAACTAAAAACAGCAGGATTTTGGATTTATGGTACTGTTACTGACTCTGGTAAACCATTACACAAAGTTGAGTTAACAGGAGCCATAGTATTAGTTGTAGGCTCAGAGGGTAATGGTTTAAGCCTGCAAACCCAACGAAGCTGTGATGTCCTAGTTTCCATTCCTCTGCAGGGGAAAATCCCCAGCCTCAATGCTTCAGTGGCAGCCGCCATGGTGTTGTACGAAACTTATCGTCAGCGTTGGTCAGACCGTCTTTACCTTGACACTATGCCCAACAAGATGGCAAAAGAGGAGTTGTGAAATACTATAAAGATGTGTAAATAATTGTAAAAGCACCAAATCCCATAGCATCTCTTGTAACAGATAAGTAACATGAAAAATATCTTTACTAGCGCCAAAGAAATCTTTACCAATGTTCTCGGTTTCTCAGGATTGCCTTATTGGGTAGAAATAGTCACAGATAATCCTGGGTGTACCTATTACTTCGGGCCATTTGTCAACAATCAAGAGGCTGACACGGCTAAGGCTGGGTATATTGAAGATCTCGAAGAAGAATCTGCCAAAATCGTCTCTGTTAAAGTCCGGCGCTGTCAACCAGATAACCTCACAATTTGTGATGAGCTGATTGAAGTGGCTACTCCTAACAACACCCCCACTTTTAGTGGACAAATGTCTTAGTTGAGCAGAGAGATTTTAGATTTTAGATTTTAGATTTTAGATTTAAAACAGTCACAAAGTTCTGAACTTATTTATGGTATAAATCTTGAATCTTCAATCTTTAATCTTCAATTGCTTGACATCTTCGGAAAAAATCTGTCTATTGTAGTGGTGTGTTAGCCTAGCTAATGCACCACTAATTGCCTTTAATTTTGGATTTTGAATTTTGAATTTTGAATTTTGAATTGCTTTGACACAGAAATATTGCAAACGGTTGTGGCAATGCCAGAATCCCTCAAACAAGAACTTCTACACTATGCTAAGTATCTGAGAGACAACTACTCGAAAGATATCACCCAGGAGCAGCATCCTGTAAAAAAACGTCGTTCAGGTATCTTAAAAGGAACGTTTGTTCTACCATTGTCTGATGATTTTGATGAGCCGTTGGCAGATTTTGCACAATACATGGAATGAGTAATTTTTTGGGTTACCCTATCGCTCATTACTGTCAAATTAAGGTGAAACCTTTATCTCACCGGTCACTTAAGTGACCGGCTAATAGCTCAAGTCATCTAAAGATGACTAAACTTAAGGTAAAGTTGAAGAATTTAGTCCATTTTAATGGACTTAAGCTATTAGCCTTGGATTTGAATCCAAGGTGAGTTAGAGAATCCAGCTAGTCAGTTATGTCTAGGCTTAAGTTGACACTCATGGCTATCACTACACCCAACCTACTTATTACTTAGATATTGCACCAGTACTAGCGTCTTTGTTTTCTCTGCAAGCTGGCGCTATCGCGATTGAGAATAGAAAATTGAGAATATATGTTTGAAAAACGTTCAATAGTCGTCACTAAAACTAACCAAAGATCTTCAACTTCAGACTTAGCTTATTGGCGTAGTCAGCCCTATATTGTGCGGCTTGCTGCTTTGGAAACTATTCGTCGCGAATTTAATCAATGGAAATACCATGCTGAACCAGGATTTCAAAGAGTTTATACAATTGTTAAACGATAAAGCTGTTAGGTAGATTTCTAGGATTTCAGGGCTTTGGGTGGATAGCTAATAAGCGATCGCCTACAGTATAGCCTACATTGATTGCTCCCTCGTTGTTAAATTACACTTTGCAGCCAGATTAACAACTTTTCTACCACTTTCAGCCTCTTTTTTCTGCAAATCTTTAAATATTGCATCTAAGTCGTAGTTAAATGACTCAGCATATTCTTGACGGATGCGGTGAATTTCTTCTACAATTTCATCTTGCCACATAAGCTATTCTCCTCAGAGTTTCAATATAAATAGTTTCACTCACGGAAAGTCACAACATTGATTATCAGGATTGATGGGTATTGTAGTTGATTAGGGATTACTGGGTGAAGTTTTTACGAAACCAACGAAGGTTCTTGTGCGATCGCGCTCAAATATTGAGTGATACCAAATCCGGTTAAGACGCAAGATATTCATTTGCCCCCTAAATCCCCCAATTCTGGGGGACTTTGAATTATTTTTCGATATGAGAACCGGATTTGGTATGATTAAGTGCTAATATCATGTCCGGATAATTACTTATAATTCCCTTCTGCCCTCTGCCTTCTGCTTTATTGCAGTGGATTTCTACAATAAAAAGCAAAAGAAAACTAGCCCCATGCAAACACCTGTTACGTTGCAAACTGCTCTGGAGTATGTGGAATGCCTTTCTGTAGAAGAGCAAAACCTCCTTATTGAACTTCTGCAAAAGCGACAAACTGAACAGCGTCGGCTGGAAATTGCCAATAATTCAAAACAAACCTTAGCAGCAGTGCAAGCGGGAACTGCTAAGGGAGGAACATTTGAAGATCTCAAAGCAGATTTGTTAGCACAAAAGTTTTAACGTCACACCTATTCTGTTTTGATTTTACTCCCCTAATTTTGCCAATTTCTTCTTAGCCCATTCGCGAAGTTGCTCATCTGAGTCATTTTCGGCTCTGTCGCGTAATAGGGGTAGAGTCTGGGGATGGTTAGGATATTGTTTGATGATGAGCTCAAGTGCTGATTGCCGAGGGTTGTATTCCGGTTTTCTCTTGCGCTCAAAGGGATCATTGACAGCGCGATCGCATAGAAATTCTAACATCCAAGGTTTATCTTTCCAGCCACGGGCAATTTCTTCTACTGCTGCACTTCGCACCCAGTTATCATCATCAGATTGAGCTAATTGTTTAAGTAGGGGTAAAGTATCAGGTTCATCCTTCCAGCCACGGGCGATTTCTTCTACTGCGGCACGTTTCACCCACTTATCCTCATCAGATTGAGCTAATTGTTTAAGTAGGGATAAGGTATCAGGTTTATCCTTCCAGCCACGGGCGATTTCTCGTACTGCGGCACGTTTCACCCACTTATCCTCATCAGATTGAGCTAATTGTTTAAGTAAGGGTAAAGTATCAGGTTCATCCTTCCAACCACGGGCGATTGCTTGTACTGCTGCACTTCGCACATCCTCATGCTCATCAGATTGAGCTAATTGTTTAAATAGGGGTAAAGTATCAGGTTCATCCTTCCAGCCACGGGCGATTTCTTCTACTGCTGCACCTCGCACCCACTTATCCTCATCAGATTGAGCTAATTGTTGGAGTAGGGGTAAAGTATCGGGTTCATCCTTCCAGCCACGAGCGATTTCTTCTACTGCTGAACCTCGCACCCACTTATCCTCATCAGATTGAGCTAATTGTTGGAGTAGGGGTAAAGTATCGGGTTCATCCTTCCAGCCACGGGCGATTTCTCGTACTGCTGCACCTCGCACATCCTCATCATCATCAGATTGAGCTAATTGTTGGAGTAGGGGTAAAGTATCAGGTTCATCCTTCCAGCCACGGGCGATTTCTTCTATTGCTGCACTTCGCACATCCTCATGCTCATCAGATTGAGCTAATTGTTTAAGTAGGGGTAAAGTATCAGGTTCATCCTTCCAGCCACGGGCGATTGCTTGTACTGCTGCACGTTTCACCCACTTATCCTCATCAGATTGAGCTAATTGTTGGAGTAGGGGTAAAGTATCAGATTCATCCTTCCAGCCACGGGCGATTGCTTGTACTGCTGCACGTTTCACCCACTTATCCTCATCAGATTGAGCTAATTGTTTAAGTAGGGGTAAAGTATCAAGTTGATCCTTCCAGCCACGGGCAATTTCTTCTACTGCTGCACGTCGCACATCCTCATCATCATCAGATTGAGCTAATTGTTGGAGTAGGGGTAAAGTCTCAGGTTCATCTTTCCAGCCACGGGCGATTTTTTCTACTGCTGCACTTCGCACAAATCCATCATCATCAGATTGAGCTAATTGTTTAAGTAGGGGTAAAGTATTAGGGTCATCCTTCCAGCCACGGGCGATTTCTCGTGCTGCGGCACGTTTCACCCACTTATCATCATCAGATTGAGCTAATTGTTGGAGTAGGGGTAAAGTATCAAGTTGATCCTTCCAGCCACGGGCGATTTCTTCTACTGCTGCACGTCGCACAAATCCATCATCATCAGAAATTACCAGTTGTTTGAGCCAAGGTAAAGTATCGGGTTCACTTTTCCAGCCACTTGCGATTTCTTCTACTGCTGCACTTCGCACAAATCTATCATCATCAGAATGTACCCATTGTTTAAGTAGAGGTAAAGTTTCCGGATGATCTTGCCAAGTCATTGCTACTGCTGCAACCGCTTGAGTACGAATTTCTCGAACTAACCTAGCTTCCCTTTCATGTTGCTCGTAATAATAATTGAGGTCATACTTGGTTAAACCTTTGAGCTGCTCAAGGAGTTTATTTGCTGTTGTCGCAATTCCCGATAGATTTCTCACTTCCAAAAGAAACTCAGCTGCCAGAAACAGGTTACTAAACTTTTCCCCTTCACCATCTTGGCTAATGAGATAGTCGATAATTTTACTTGTAAATCGAGTATCAATCATCCCTGCTATCAACCGTAGCACTTCATGCCAAGACTCATCCTGCCAGTGTTTGCCGAATACTTCTGTTTTCAGTTCCTCAATTGACAGGTTTTGCGTCTCCTTAAACTGCCAGACATATTCCCAAGCACAGAAATATTCTAGAAACGTCCGATGCACAAACCCATAGGAATCCCCACCAAGGAAACACAAGATAAAATTGCGACCCCGCAGTTGTTCAATCAGTAACCGAGCAACGGTTCTCGGATTACTGACTTCGATACTTTTCAAATAACCAATCAGAATCCTTTCTAAATCATCTCCCCGAATCAAATTACCAGCCAAACCCTTGTCTGTGGCTTGCATAAAATAGGCAATCTGACGGAGCATTGCCTGCTTATCCTTATAGTCAATAGTTACTGCATCTACTCTCGGATCTTCCAACAATTTCCGTTCCACATCCCACTGATGGAGCAAAACTCGTGAGGCTTGGTTGTAGAGTTCCGGTCTATCTCTAGGTAATTCTTGATTACGATTAAGTATCGCCATCATGGTCAGTAGCAGAGGATTTCCTGCTAGCTCCCCAATCGCTTTCGAGGTATCAATTGCCCTTTGTAATCGCTCCTGCTTTCTCTCTTTATCTGCCTCATCGGTAAAGGTTAATTTATGCCAGCGGTAAATAAAATCCTGAACTTGCTCTGACTCCAAATCTTGCAGCAGGAAGTGACGAAACTCAGCATCTTTTAGGCGTTGGGGTTTGTAGCCAATAATGCGAGAGGTGACGATTACTCGCACCTTGGGATACTCATTAGTAAAGCGATGGATATCGGTAATTACCTTTTCTCGTTGCGTTGGCTCGAATACCTCATCCAAGCCATCAAACATTACCAAAACCTTACCTGCTTTCAGCCTTTCCTGGAGTTGATGCTGATTGAGCCGACAGATAACATTCCCCTTGTGGAAGAATTCTAACAAATCTTGGCAGTCTCCAGAGTTGCGATCGCGACTATAGGTCCGTAGTTCAATAAGCAAGGGAATCGGTAATTCAATGACATTATCCAGGGGACTCCTTGCCCAATTCAATGCCAGGTATTGCAATAAAATGGACTTGCCTGAACCGGGATCTCCCAAAATTACTAGATAGCGATAGGAGTCATATTGCCAGATTTCATTAATCACATCCAAAATTGGACGAACTGGCTTGTCATAATAAACCTGTTTATATCGCTCCCAGGCTTCTAGGTCAACCTCTGACTCTAGGTCATTACTCTCCCGCAATCTCCGCTGATGTTCTTTGGGAATTTCGTAAACTTGGGGTAAAAATTCCTGGCATTCTCGGACATTTTGTGCTACAAATACTTGCCAGACCTTGAGTTTTTCCCGATAGTCGTAAACACTGGTATCTAAACTATCTAAATTCAGATTAGCGTAGCGCTCTTGTAATCCTTCTTGATAAGCCTTGAGGTTAAAATCTGGACTAATGCCCGCAATTTCTTTAGTATGCTTCTCAATGGACTCCTGAAGCTCGAATTCCAGAACCCCTCTTAATTCCGGTGACTGTTTAATAATCCGTTTGACTTCCTTCACATACTCCTTAGCCACCCCATGCCAGTCAAATTCCGTCGGCATAGCTTGGGGAGAATGCTGTTGCCAAATTCTCTCTAATTGCTTACCTTCTATAGTACGGCAATCTTTAGCAAAAGCTTGACCTAGGAGTGGCTTAACTTCCTGATGTTTGATAAACTTACCAATAGGTATTTCGTAACCATCCCTAATTTCAGCACCAGAAAGATTGCACTCAAATTCTAGCTCGTCTTCGACAATCTTCAGAAACTGCTGTAGAGCTTCCCCCAATGCCTTTTGCAAAACCCTGGGCTTAGCTGACTCAATACTTCCTTTGATGCAATCCTTGAAGAAGTCTTTGACATAATCTTCCAAAGCTCCCTTACCTAATTCCAGCAGAATATCCTTAAACACCAAATCCTTCAGAAGAAGAACTCCTAAAGCTGTCCAAGGTTCTACCATGCTGCCATACCTCAAGGAAAATCTCTACCTCTATCATAATCACTAGTGCTCTGGAGTTAGGAGGCGGAACCCACCCCTAAACCCTCCTTGGAGGGGAATAGGAGGAAGAAAGGCTTTACAGTCAGCTTTTTCACCTTTTTTAACTGACGGTTTATTTCCGCCGTGCTACACCAGCTTTGCCTATTGTCCTTTTCTAACGGGTATCTTGAGATATCGAGCGATCGCAACTTTACCCTTAAAAGCAATCACATTTTATAAAAATTCGACACGACCAATCATATCTTCAGGAGTACAAACCTCATACATTAACACCAAAATTTCAATAATTTGACCAACAGAACGCTTGGTTGGATGACAATAAGCAATGCCTGAATGATTTGTATTTTTAACTGCAAGTTTCAGAAAATCATTATCATGAGTTACTAGTACTCTTCCTTCTCGACTTGCAAAAGCTAATTGAGAATCATCACTTTTGGTTCTCAAATTTACCTCAACCGTAGTTGTTACATCAATTCCACGATTGCGTAATTCACGAGCAGTCACCGATTTAATGTGTTCGTCTAAATGATAACTAATCCTGTTACTCACTCTTGAATTTCCTAAGTTTTTCTTGTAACAAAGAAGGATTTTTCTGGGCAAATTCTAGGGCAAATAGTTCCCCTTCTGCCCTACGAGTTTCGAGTTCTTCACGATGATCATAATAATATGTCATTGCTGCATGAACTGAAGCTAGAGACAAATCGTAATCTTTGGCAATCTTTTCAAGAGATTCTTCCATTTTGAGATAGCAATTGACAATATCAATAACTGCTATCCTTGTTCCTTGAATGCAAGGTTTTCCGAAGCGAATTTCAGGATTAATACTAATGTGCTCTATACTTACTTGTGTCGTACTCATTGATATTACTTAATATTTACTACTCTGTCTGTTGGGTTTACTTATCTTTAATGATAAACTACAAAAGCACAAAGACAAGTCAGTTTTCGATTTAGTGCAAGATCTCAGTTAATTTTACCTTACTACTAACCCTTCGTGTCCTAACCTTCGTGTCCTTTGTGCCTTTGTGGTTAATTAGAGAAGTAAACCACGAAGACACAAAGAGCACAAAGATGAGAATGCCTTTTTCAAATAAAATCCCTGATATCCTTCACCTCAAGCAAGAACCATGGCCATTTCTAGGTCTGAGTCAATACCCTAGCTGTACAGTCAGAGACAAGTGGTTATGGTTGCAATCTTTCCTAAATCTCTTTAAGCATTACGAAACTTTGAACCCAAATTATCAGGTTCAAGCGGGAAGCCTAACATCTACGATTCCGGCATCAAGCTATCCCATTGAGCAGTTTCTTTTGGAGTGGACTGGCTCTCAACTCAAAATCACGCACACAAGCAATCCTAACCAGGTAATTTGGGCTTCTATCCCTGGTGAAAACTTTGTTGGGGGAGCTGCACTGAATCTTGAAATTACCCAAGCACGAGGCTCAGTGAGGCTAGATGAGCAGTTGAAGGTTGCCTACTCTCAGCAATCGGTTGAGAACATTGAAACCCAGGGAAAGTTGCTGATTATCTCAGGAAAGTTACAAAGCTTAGTGGCGGGGACTGAAGAAACACCTTGCTACCAACTCTGTTTCCAAGCAGTTAAACCCCATTGCTTGGCTTTTGATTTGCAAATTGTCGGTGCTCAGGTGGGGCAAGCTCAACTGAGATTTACCAGCAGTCAAGATGAGCATTTTTATGGATTTGGTGAACAGTTTTCCTATATTGATTGCAAAGGTGTAGAAATTCTTGTGGTCAATCAAGAGGGGGGGATTGGTCGTACTGATCCTTTACCTATCCTAGATCGATTAGGACTTCGATGGACTGGAGCTACAGGTGATAAGGTAACAAGCTATGCTCCTTGCCCTCAGTTCATTACCAATATAGGTCGTTCGATGTTTCTCAGTCAGACAGAGCCGTGTGTCTTTGATCTGCGTGATGCCAATACAGTTAGTATACGCATCGAGAATAGCCAGATGCAAGGATACCTACTTTCAGGAGCTACTCCCCTGGAGTTGATAGAGCATTATACAGAATTGGTAGGTCGTTTCCCGGCTTTACCTGACTGGGTTCACAATGGAGCGATTGCAGGCTTAGAGGGAGGAACTAAAGTTATTAAAGAGCGAGTAACAAAATTGCTAGGTTATGGCGCTCCAATTTCGGGAGTTTGGCTTCAGGATTGGGTGGGTGAACGCAAAACTGAGATTGGAACACAACTTTGGTGGGATTGGAACATCGATCGCGATTACTATACTAATTGGAATGAGTTCGTCAATGATTTTCTGGGCTCTAAAGGAATTAAGGTCGGTACTTACATTAATTCCTTTCTTGTTCCCTTACCGAAATCCGAACTTGGTAAACGACGTGACCTTTATCAGGAAGCTAAAGAGAAAGGTTACTTGGTTAAACAAGCAAATGGCGAAGTTTTCATGCTAGAAATGACGGGTTTCTATGCAGGACTAGTCGATTTTACTAACCCCGAAGCCTGTAGTTGGTTTAAAGAGCTGATTAAGAATAACATGATCGGCATTGGGTCTCAATTCTGGATGGCAGACTTTGGTGAATATGCTCAGTTCAACGGTCAGTTTTATTCAGGAGAAAGTGGTTTATGCTATCACAATGCTTACGTGGTAGATTGGGCTAAAGTCAATCGGGATGCAGTCATTGAAGCAGGTCAGGAGGGAGAGACTTGGTTCTTCACCAGGTCCGGGGCTCTCCAGACTCCAAGCTTCACCACAGCCATGTGGTTGGGGGATCAAGATGTCAACTGGGGTGAAAATGACGGGATAACCAGTGCACTGAAGGGAATGCTGAGCAGTGGCTTTTCAGGATTTAGCATTAACCACAGTGACACCGGAGGATATACCAGCTTCCAGAATCCTTGGTTTAAGTTTATCGGAGAGGGATTTGCACGGTCAAAAGAGCTGTTACTGAGATGGTTGGAAATGAACGCATTTACTGCCATTTTGCGTACTCATGAAGGGAATCAACCTTCTGTAAACGCTCAGATTTACACTGATGATGATACGTGTCAAGCATTTGCTCGATGGGCTAAAGTTTACGCAGCTTTAGGAAACTATCGCAGAACATTAATGCAAGAAGCTGCCACCAAAGGATATCCCATTGTTCGACATCCTCTTTTACATTATCCCAATGATTCCAAGCTCTATAATCTATCAGCCTTAGGGTACGAGTTTATGCTAGGTCAAGAGTTTCTCATTTCACCCATCCTGAAACCGAAAGCAATAGAAAAGAATGTTTATCTTCCAGCGGGAGAATGGGTACATTTGTGGAGTGGAAAAATCTTGGGCAATTCGGAGCAAGGCATCACAATTACTATGCCAGCTCCCCTAGGGCAACCACCTGTTTTCTTCTTAAAAGGTTCAGCAGTGGGAACCGATTTAGTCGAAAGGCTCAAAGCGGAGGGCATCATCATACCAAAAATCTAAAGTAGCGTCATACTCTCGATAAACTAGCTATCAGCTTTCAGCCTACCAAAACCTAAACCAGCAAATTAGCCAGTAAAGTCTGCAATAACTGTAACTGATGATCCTGAGCTGTCATTTTTAAGGGTTCTGTCGTAACTGGAAAATTAATAATTTTGGCTACAGTTTCCTCATATTGCTCTAGAGTAGCGAAGGCTTTTGTGCTAAAATCGGTTAGATATTCCTTGGCTGCTTCCTCATAAACTTTGGCCACTTGCTGGGGAGGAGAGATAGTTTCTGAGTCTTGCGGTTGGGGCTTCTGTCGGGATTTTTTGAGGACATAACTTGCTCCCCCTACTACCGCTGCACCCACAGGCCCTCCTAATACCCAACCAATCCCCGTGGCAACTGCTACTGGAGCAACATTGTTGGATTGCTGGGAGGTAGGGGGTGGTTTGGGGAGCTCAACTTGGGGAGCCTCTAAAAAATCAATGGCTAACTCTGTAGAAGATTCCTGGTCGAAAAATTCACAGGCTTTAGTAACCCAATCGACAATAGCTTGTTGATAAGTTCTGACTTCTTGCTGGAATTGTCCAGTTTCTTGAGTACTAAATGTACCTTGTTGCAATGCTAGAGCAATTTCTGATTGATAGCGGTCTAATAATTTGGGTAAATATAGCCAACTCTGGAAATCGGAAACACTAGCACTGAAGCCTTGTTGAATCAGTTTTTGGGCTTTTTGTTTCAGCTCTAGTTTAGCATGGTGCTTCTCTTGGAGGGCAGTTATTTCAGTAGATACCTCTTCAATTTTAGCTTCGAGAGCCTGCTGAAGTTGAGCCGCGATCGCAACTACCCTGGGTAAACGAATCTCTGTCTTTTCTTGTTGTGCCGTTACAATGCTTTGTAGAGCAGACTCAAAGGTAGCAAGTCCTGTAGTTTGAGCAGCAGCAGTATCTCCTTTTAGTCTAGATCTTAAGGCAGGAAGGGCATCCACTCGGTAAAGATTACTGACATTGGGCGGTAATTGTGCTCGAAAGCTTTTTGCGACAAATCGGAGACGGTGGTAAACTTCTTTTTGGTCTTCTGCTGCTAATAAGTTCAGGAAATTAACGACAAAAACCACAGTTTCAATACCCCGATCCAGCAACCAATCCCTCAAGTTTTCCCGCTCACCTAAGGTCATGAGTTGGCGACAATCTAGTACCTGAATCACCAAATCTGCCGTTAGTAATTGCTCCCGCACTAGGGTATCTTGTGCTTGTTGGTCATTAGTGCCGGGTAAATCGAGAAATTCGACTCCAGTTTGCAAGAAGGGATGAGAACAGTATACGGTTACCGAGGCAACGTCACTGCGCATACATCTGTTGTTATCCAGAATAGCGTATTGTTTGAGTAGTTCTGTACCCTTTTCCTTAATTTCTGTGCCATCAGTTAGGGTAATCTGACTACTTAATTCTGCTCCATAACAAACATGAATCGCTGCACCGGTAGTCGGAATCAAATCAATCGGTAAAGTACGTTTCCCCAGGAGTGCGTTGAGCAGAGTTGACTTACCATAATTAAAGGGACCAAAGACAGCAATCCGAAAACCAGGGTTCTCAAAATAGTCGCAAATGGTGACTACTTCTCGATAGAGTTGGCAGCTTGGCTCCAATTCCAGCACACCTAAAGCTGACCTCAGATGATTGATCAAATTAGGGTTAACTTCCTGCTGTTGTCTATCCATAGGTGTTAGGTGTTAGGGATTTCTCTCTTGCGATGCCAGGTTTTTGGTCTTCTTTTTGGACTGAAGTCCAACTACGAGTCCAACTACGAGTCCTAACTAACCCAAAATAAGCTCGAAAAGATACAAGCAGCTATTAATCCTGTCGCATCAGCAATAAGTCCTGCAGCAAGAGCATGGCGAATGCGGGTAATGCCAACTGCTCCAAAATATACTGCAAGAACATAAAAAGTTGTGTCCGTACTTCCCATCATTGTAGAAGCAACAAAGGAACTATAGGAATCAGGCGATCGCTCAACTATCTCACTCATGATACCAAAAGCGCCACTACCAGAAAGGGGACGGACTAGGGCCATGGGTAAGACTTCTGCGGGCATTCCGATTAAATTAGTTAAGGGACTCAGTAAGTTGGAGACTATTTCCATCGCACCGGAAGCACGAAACATCCCAATAGCAAAGAGAATGGCAACTAAAAAGGGAATAATACGAATAGCAATCTCAAAACCCTGTTTGGCTCCTTCGGTAACAGCTTCATAAACTTTTACCCCTCGTCCAACTCCGTAGGTAATAATAAGGAGCATCAAGATAGGCATCAGCCAATGAGAAATGAAATCTTCGTTAAAGAAATTCCCTAAACCACCACTGCTAATCACACCATAGACTATGCTGCCAGCAAAACCGAGTATAAATAACCAAGCAATAATTTGAGAACCCCTACCAGTAGGATAGAGAAGGTGAGAATAATCCGATGCTTCTGCTTCACCTTGATTGTCGCTGCCGTCTATCTCCTCTTCCTCCGGTGACGCCTCGTTGTCAGTTATTATCCCCGTCTCCGCATCTCCGTGTCTCTGTGTCTCCGTGTCTCCGCGTCCCCGCGTCTCCGTGTCTCTTCCACCTAACCAAGAAGCCACCACAACTGCGACAACAGTAGAACAAATAGTAGCTAATAAGGTAGGAAGAAAAATAGCCGCCGGATTACTACTGTTGGCTGCTGCCCTCACACCAATTACTCCCAAGGGAAACAAAACAACGCTGGAGGTATTGAGGGCAAGAAATAAGCACATGGCGTTAGTGGCAGTACCCTTGAGGGGATTAAGCTTATTGAGTTCCACCATAGCCTTGATACCAAAAGGAGTAGCAGCATCTCCGAGTCCTAGCATATTAGCGGAAATATTGAGGATCATCGCCCCCATTGCTGGATGGGTAGGTGGTACATCAGGAAAAAGCTTAACCATCAAGGGTTTAAGAATCTCCGCCAGATTGTACATTAGTCCTCCGGCTTCAAGTACCCGCACTAAACCTAGCCACAGCGCCATCACGCCAATTAAACCAATCGCTAGAGTAACTGCGGCTTTGGCGGAGTCAAAACTCGCTTGAGTAACTTCTTCCATTTTGCCTGTATAAGCGGCAAAGAGAATAGCCACAACAATGAAACCGACAAAGACAAGATTGATGGCGCTAGGTTTTTCCGATGGTTGATTTGCTTGAGACATTTGTTAGGTGGTAGGTTTTAGGTGGTAGGTGGTAGGTGGTAGGTGTTAGGTGGTAGGTTTTAGGGATTTTTCAGGGTGGTGCAAGGTTTTTGAACCCAAAGAGGCAAAAACCATAGACCCAGTTTTACCAAAAAATGAGCTCTAAGGTGATTTCCAAGGGAAAAAATATACCTATTGTAGGGTGTGTTAGCGCAGCGTAACGCACCATATGGTAATTGACCCTATATCCTGTCTCCTTATATTAAGGAAAATCTACTTTGGTGTAGACACCTTCATCCGCTGCTAAGAAGGCCGGATGTTCCATCAAGTGAGTAATATAAGCTTTAACAGGATTATCTTCTTTGAGCATTCCTAATTTTAGTGCCCACAACAATACTCCACCGGTGACAACATCTGCTGTACTGAAGCGATTTTCTACCAGATAATGATTATCTCTAAGAACCTCATTAAGAGGTTCACAAGCTTTAGCAAACCATTGCTTTATCTCTGGAGGAGACACTTGAGTATACTGTTTATGGGGTAATAATTTTTCCGGCAAATGAGGTAAATCGTGAAACAGAAATTTCTCTACTGGAGGCTCTAGAGTTAGAGAAGCATAAAATAACCATTGATAATAATAGCCTCGTGCTGGTGTTGCTAGAAACGGAGCCATTCCTTTTTCTGGGTACTTAAATAGAGGTCAGCAACAAGCAAAACCCTATCTCCTTCTGCCTTCTGCCCTCTGCCCTCTGCCTTGTTTCTTAAGAAAATAACTTGCTTCCGGCCAAGAAATGCGCTGAAATTAAGTAATATTAAGTAATAGTCCCCAATATTGGTATTAATTTAAAATCAGTGAGTACTCTGACTCTCCCTTCTATACTAATCATCACCCTACTATTGGTAGTGGGTTTGGTGTTTTTCATCCGAGCTTCTGTCAAAGACCGCACCGAACAAGTGCAGCTAATTGCTCAAGAGCCAGAAGAATCACTGTTAACTAGATTGCAGCAGTATTTTGACCAAAGAGCCTACCGAGTTACCGCAGTTGATGCCGCTACTAATCAAGTGACATTCCAAGGATTTGTTCGGCCTAGTTGGTTTCTCGCTATCTTTTTAACAGTGTTAGCTGCCTGTAGTATTTTTTGTTTTGCGATCGTTCTTTCTTCCCTTTACCCTCAATTCACCAGTATCTTTGTGGGGTTAATTTTACTAGCACCAGCAGCAGGAGTCTTTTATTGGCAAAGAGCAGGACGAGATGAGGAGGTTTTTCTCAAAGTGGAATCATTCACTACTGAAGATACTACTACTCAAAGCTTAATTACAGTTACCGCTCATCGTGACGAACTTGCTCAGCTAAAACAGTCTCTAAAGCTTAAACCTGCTGAATAATTGGTAAGGGCGGGTTTAGGGTCGCTATTAAGGAATTTGACGACAGTATTTATACAAAACCCGCCCAAGCGATAAAAATTTAAGTCAATCAAGATGTCCAGACGAGATGATTTACATTTTTCCCTGTGCCGCACTCTGGAAAAAGATGGGTGGACAATCACCGACGACCCTCTGATTTTGGTACTAGAGCAGACTTTATTAAAAGCTGATTTAGGAGCAGAGAAATTTTTTACAGCCGAAAAAGAGGGACAAAAAATTGCTGTTGAAGTCAAGGATTTTGATGCAGTCTCTGTAATCAGCGAACTTGAAAAGACGATGGGGCAACTTCAACTGTATCAATGGGCACTGGAGGGACAAGAACCGGAGCGTCTGTTATTCCTAGCCATAAGTCAAGAAATCTACATTAAACATTTTCAAAAACCAATTTTTCAGTTGGCTGTCCAGCGCAATAAAATTAATTTATTAGTCTATGAGCCAAATCAGGAGGTCATTCTTCAATGGATCAAACATTGAGCTATGCAAACATTCTGAAGAAGACAGTGCAGGAAGCGACAATCAATCAACCTCGTTTACAGGCGATCAAGCTTTATCCGGTTTGTGATACTGAATCTGGTCATTTTCTGGTGCTAGCCACTGGATGGAACAAGCAGCGTTGGATGGATACTATTCTGTTTCATGCTCGTTTAGTTGAGCATCAAATTATTATTGAGGAAGATAACTTCGAGGAGAGCTTAACCCAAGCCCTTATTGCTGGCGGTGTTAGTAAAAAAGATATTGTAACTCATCTGGAACCGGCAATCCTAAACCTGTGAATGACATAAGCGTCAAACTCAATTGTCCTTGGTATTCACCTTATTTCAATGAAGTGTTATTGCGCGATCGCAAATCTTTGTAAGTTAAGTTGAGGCAACGTAGGTGCGAGCCTTCTCCTAGAGTAACCTAAGATTATTTTTATCTAAATTGATTCGCCAACTGCTTGTAAAACCACAATCACCGCCAGTTGTTTGCCTCCAATACTTTTAAGTCTTGTCGAAATTCCTCAATGCCATAATGAATGGGAATTTGACGGCGACCTAAAATTCTCTGAAACTCCAATTGGTTCACTTCAGCAAACTGGCTAGCTGTCCCTAACGTAATTTTTTCCTGCTGAAATAGCACAATGGCAATTTCGAGTTTGAGATCAGCCTCTGAAATATGTGCTGTTTGTAGAAACTCATCAGGGATGATTAGACTCATTATCTTAATTTCTTCATAAGATAGCAGGGAAGCGATCGCTCCTTCAATTGTTAATCCTACTTCAATTCTAAGGAGAGTATCCCAACTGTGGTATTGTAGCGTTTCGCATTTTTATGAGGTACACCGCTAAACCTCAAAATACCCCAGGTCACCAAGAGCGTAGCATCCTCTGGCTTCCCCCTTTCAAAGGGGGACGGGAGGAGGATTCCAAGGGGGATTTAGGGGGATCCAGATGTACCTCAAAATACCCCAGGTCACCAAGAGCGTAGCATCCTCTGGCTTCCCCCTTTCAAAGGGGGACGGGAGGAGGATTCCAAGGGGGATTTAGGGGGATCCAGATGTACCTCACAAATGCAATAACTGCTATATATAATCCTGCAAAGCCTTCACATCCAAAGGCTGAGATTGTAAGGAACAAATTGCCGCTGCTGTTGCCCTAGCGCTAGCAATAGTTGTGATAATGGGAATTTTGTAACCCAAGGCGGTACGGCGAATAAGACGCCCTTCAGCATGGGCATCTTCTCCCGAAGGAGTGTTGATAATCAGCTGAATCTCCTGGTTTTTAATCGAGTCGAGTACATGGGGACGTCCTTCATGGAGTTTGAGTACTAACCCAACCTCTAACCCCTCATCTTGGAGTATCTTGCGGGTTCCTTCCGTAGCGACAACGCTGAAACCTAATTTGATTAAGTCTTTCACTACCGGTATAACACTCGGTTTATCCCGATCATTGGTGGAAACAAACACAGTACCAGAAAGGGGCAAACGTTGACCGGCGGCTAATTCTGCCTTGGCAAAAGCTTTACCAAAGTCGATATCAATACCCATGACTTCCCCAGTAGAGCGCATTTCTGGTCCGAGAATGGTGTCTGTGCCAGCAAATTTCTCAAAGGGCAATACAGCTTCTTTGACCGCAATGTGCTTGAGGGTGGGTTCTTTGGTTAAACTAAGAGACTCTAGGGTTTCACCGGACATAACTCGGGATGCTAGTCCTGCTAATGGTACACCTGTTGCCTTGGAAACGTAGGGAACTGTGCGAGAAGCCCGAGGATTTGCTTCTAGGATGTACACTGTTTCACCCTGCACCGCATACTGAATATTCATCAAACCTATCACTTTCAGAGCTTTTGCTAGTTGATAAGTCCAGTTACGGATCGTTTCTACTGCTTCTGCTGCTAGAGAAGTGAAGGGTACGGAACAAGCTGAGTCCCCGGAGTGAATTCCTGCTTGTTCAATATGCTCCATAATGCCGCCAATTACCACTTGACCTGTATGGTCTGCGATGGCATCAACATCTACTTCAACGGCATTTTCCAGGAATTTATCAATCAAAATGGGATGGTCTGGTTCTACTTGTACGGCAAAGGTCATGTATCTTTCCAATTCCATATCGGAATAGACGATTTCCATTGCTCTTCCTCCGAGTACATAAGAAGGACGCACCACTACGGGATAACTAATACGCCGGGAGATTTCTAGGGCTTCTCCATAACTCCTAGCGATACCATTGGGGGGTTGCTTGATATCTAGCTCCCGCAAGATTTTTTCAAACCTCTCCCGGTCCTCGGCGATATCAATGGAATCGGGAGAAGTACCCCAAATTTGGGCAATTGGTGTTTGATTGTCGGTGTCAGAAGCTTCTCCAGCAGTCAATTCTTCCAGATATTTTTGCAGAGGTACTGCCAGTTTCAAGGGTGTCTGACCACCAAATTGGATAATAATACCTTCTGGGTGTTCTGCTTCAATGATGTTGAGAACATCTTCCTTGGTGAGGGGTTCAAAGTAAAGGCGATCGCTAGTGTCATAATCAGTAGATACTGTTTCAGGGTTAGAGTTGACCATAATTGTCTCAAACCCTTGTTTACTTAAAGAATAGGAAGCGTGACAACAACAATAGTCAAACTCGATTCCTTGACCAATGCGATTCGGACCACCTCCTAAAATCATTACCTTACGCTGATCAGAAGGCAATACTTCTGACTCTTCTTCGTAAGTGGAGTAGTAATAAGGGGTCAAAGCTTCAAATTCAGCAGCACAGGTATCTACTAATTTGTAAACTGGTACTACTTCCAGACTCTTACGATAAGCCCGCACTTCATCTTCAGTGGTTTTGGTGGCAAAGGCAATTTGGCGATCGCTAAATCCCTCTCGTTTGATTTCCCACAATTGTTCCTTGGTGATCATCGAGAGGGGAATACGCTTCAGGAATTTTTCCGTTTCTACTAGTTCCTCAAACTTATCTAAAAACCAAGGATCAATACCGGTTAACTCATTGACTTCTTCCACGGTCATGCCCAAGATTAAAGCATGGCGCACAGTAAAGATCCGTTCAGGGTTTGGAGTACGTAAACCGGAACGCACTTGCTCTAAAGAAGGTAGTCTTTCTTTGCAATCACAACCCCAACCGAAACGCCCTGTTTCCAAGGAGCGCAGAGCTTTTTGAAAGGATTCATTGAAAGTCCTTCCAATTGCCATTGCTTCCCCTACGGACTTCATCTGAGTAGTCAAAACTGGTTCGCTACCAGGAAATTTCTCAAAGGCAAACCGGGGTATTTTGGTTACCACATAGTCAATGGTTGGTTCAAAGGAAGCTGGGGTTTTTTTGGTAATATCGTTGGGAATTTCATCTAAGGTATAACCTACTGCTAACTTAGCAGCAAATTTAGCGATCGGGAAACCAGTTGCTTTTGACGCCAAGGCAGAACTACGGGAGACACGAGGATTCATCTCAATAACAATTACATCCCCAGTTAAAGGATTGACGGCAAACTGAATATTAGAACCACCAGTTTCTACACCAATCTCTCGGATAATTTTAATTGAGCAATCCCGTAGTCGCTGATATTCTTTATCAGTTAGGGTTTGGGCAGGAGCAACGGTAATCGAGTCCCCGGTATGAATCCCCATCGGGTCAATATTTTCGATGGAGCAGATAATTACCACATTATCTGCCAAGTCTCGCATCACTTCTAGTTCATATTCTTTCCATCCCAATAGGGACTGTTCCACTAGAATTTGAGATACGGGGGAAGCATCCAAGCCTCCTTGAGCCATTTCTTCATATTCTTCCTGGTTGTAGGAAATTCCACCACCAGTACCACCTAAAGTAAAGGCTGGTCTAATAATTAGAGGATAGCTACCAATTTGCTTTGCGATCACTTTTGCTTCATCCAAGTTATTCGCAATTCCGGAAGGACAGACATTGACCCCAATCTTTTCCATCGCTTCTTTAAACAGCTGGCGGTCTTCTGCCTTTTCAATTGCTGCTAACTTCGCCCCAATTAATTCTACATTGTGCTTTTCCAGCACTCCATTTTTGGCTAGGGTAACCGCAAGATTGAGGGCAGTCTGACCTCCCATTGTCGGCAACAAGGCGTCAGGCTGCTCTTTTTCAATCACCTTTTCCAAGATTTCCGGTGTCAGAGGCTCAATATAAGTACGATCAGCTGTTTCCGGATCCGTCATAATACTGGCAGGATTGGAGTTTACCAGCACTACTTCGTAGCCTTCTTCCCGGAGGGCCTTACAAGCTTGTGTCCCAGAATAGTCAAACTCACAGGCTTGTCCAATGACAATCGGACCAGAACCCAAGAGCAAAATTTTGTTGAGGTTATCGCGGCGGGGCATATCAGTTTCGTTTGTCGTCGTGTGAGAATTGTTCAGTTTAGCCAGACTATTTTGACATACTCCCTCCCCAAAATCCGTCGGCAGTGGCAAAGTAGATAAAATGGCTACAGCTACAGCCCCTTTATATGTCAATACGATGAAACTACCTGATAGTCCCCAAACTCCCTATTGGTTGCAAAAGATTCAGTACATTATTGACCCCCTCGGTTATCTCGAAAGCAATTACCAACGTTACGGTGATATCTTTAACGCCCCAATAATTGGTAATCACAAACGGTTATTGTTAGTTAGCGACCCTAAGGGATTGCAGCAACTGTTTACCAGGGATGGTAAGGAGTTTTATAGTCCCAGCAATGGACACTTACAAGTTTTAGCAGGAGATAACTCAATCTTTTGTCTAGAAGGGGATAGCCACCAACGAGAACGGAAATTATTAATGCCTCCTTTTCATGGAGATAGAATGCGTGCTTATGGGCAAACTATCTGCCAGCTTACAGAGCAAGTATTTAATTCATTAACCCCTGGTACAACCTTTTCTGCTCGTAGCGTTGTCCAGGAAATATCCCTAGAAATCATCTTACAAGTTATTTTTGGTATTTATGAAGAGGAACGTTTTCAGAAGCTCAAACAATTAATTACTGAGTTTATGGATTCGTTTACGTCTCCGTTAATTTCCAGTGTACTTTTTTTCCCTTTCTTGAGAAAGGATTTTGGAGCTTGGAGCCCTTGGGGATACTTTCGTCGCTTACAGCAGGAAATGGAGCAATTACTCTACGCTGAAATTAGCGACCGGCGCCTACAATATGATTCAACTCGTACTGATATCCTAACCTTACTCCTGTCAGCCCGTGACGAAAATGCTCAAGGTATGAGCGATCAACAATTACATGATGAGTTAATTTCCCTACTAATTGCTGGACATGAAACAACTGCAACTGCAATATCTTGGGCTTTGTACTGGATTCACAAGTATCCCGAAGTCAACGAAAAGTTGCTCCAAGAATTGGATACCTTGGGCGATTCTCCAGAAGCCATGAGTATTTTTAAACTTCCCTATCTCACTGCTGTATGTAATGAAAGTTTGCGGATTTATCCAGTAGCAATTTTAACAGCTCCACGGGAAGTAAAGGAACCAGTAGAATTAATGGGTTATCATGTAGATCCCGGTACCAGGGTGTATGGTTGTATTTACTCAACTCATCACCGCGAAGATTTATACCCACAACCTAAGCGATTTAAACCGGAAAGATTTATAGAAAGACAATATACTCCCTATGAATTTTTACCTTTTGGGGGTGGCTCCCGTCGCTGCCTTGGTGAGGCTTTAGCAATCTTTGAAATGAAATTAGTACTGGCAACTATTCTTACCCATTACCAACTGTCTCTGGATGATAGTCAATTAGTCAAGCCTCAGAGACGAGGTGTTACTATCGCTCCTACTGGCGGGGTAAAAATGGTGTTGCAGAAGAAGCAACAAAAAGGTAACGAAAGCAAGCAGTAGGCAATAGGTGATAAATTATACTGAAAATTACTTAAAAATGTGAATATCGTAAAGGAGGATCTATCTTAATATTAAGTCTGCATAATAATTTTAACTATATCTCTGTTAAGTTTGCTGAAATTAACGACGAGATAATAACTTTCGATTAAAATTGGATGTAGGGGCGCAGCGGCGTGCATTGGTGTCAACTTAACGTAAAACTCATGCCCCACAGTATCCTTAAGTTCTTTGCTAATAGCTCAAGTCATCTAAAGATTACTCAATCTCTCCAAAAATTTTCAGTCCACTTGAGTGGACTTTAGCTATTAGCCCAGAACTTGAGTTCTGGGTGGGTGTGGAAGCTAAGCTTTAGGCTATCCCTAGCTTAAGTTGAAACTAATGAGCGGTGTGCGCCCCAGCCTGTCTACCAATCTTTTTCTTTCTTCTTCTTGGTAACTACAATTATTGGTTGATAATTCTCGCTGAGTTGACCTGATTCTTGGAGCTGTTCAAGAACATACTCTATCTTCTTGAAGATACGTCCCTCACCATAGCGCAAGTCATCAATATCATCCTTCTTAAATTTCCCCATTCTCAGAATGAGCGTGTTTTCTTTTTGTGCTGTTGCCATTAGTTTAGATCTCCGTCTTACATTTTACTCAAGTTTATCTATATTTATTCCCTGCCTAGGGTAGGATAAGAGGGAATACTACCAACCACTACTGTCTTTTTTCTTCTCCACAACGATGATTACTGGCTGTGCCTCTTCATCAACTTCCCCTGCATCTTTGAGCTTCTCAACAGCGCTGGCTATTTTCTTGAAGAGCTTACCCTCACCATATTGCAGATCCTTCAGGTCATCTTTACTAGAACCCGATAGTTCAAGTACAATTGTATTTCGTTTCTGCGTTACTGCCATTAGCCTAGATCTCCATCTTTAGGTCTTGGCTAAAGTTTACCGCATAAATCTAGATATTTGTCTATTTTTAGTAGCTAAAGTTGACTTTTTTTTATAACTATTCAAGAGACAAGAGGGCAAAACAGAGAACAGACCTAGGGCTCAGCTGCTGTTAACTTCCATGACTACAATCAAAACAGTTACCCAGATCACACTGAAAGCTCGAATGAAGCTGCTCTAAATTAAATGTTAAGGGATTTTGACTATATAGATGGAGCGAACATTAAGGTTGCTATGATAAGGTAGTATTGTAAGGTCAAACAATAAATACTACAAATAGGAGAAACTGCACCTATGGCTAGTAAGGAAGATGTTCAGAGCGCAACAGTATTGCGCAGTGAGGAATCCTTCGGTGGTTCACCAGATGTACTCCTCGGCTCTGCTCCAGGAAAAAAGAAAAAGAAGAAGAAAAAGCAAGCGGCAGCTTTGAAGCCTTTTGAAAAGGCTATCTTTAAAGAGGCGAAAAGGTTGGACGAAGCGACTAAAGTATACAAAGACCGTCACTCAAAGTCTAACAAGAAAAAGAAAAACGGCTGGATAAAAGATTTACCCAAAAACTACTCCAAAGCTATGTCCAAGCTGATGAAGTTCTAGGCGATGAAGCTTTTGGTGAACCATATAGTCCTCACTCGGTCTACATAACATCAGAGCTATATATTATCTCCAAGACGCGACATGTCGCGTCTTTATTTTTTGGCGAGGTAACAATCTCATTGCTGTGCACATAGGCTCTGAAGGAAATATACCTGTTGAATTTTTTTCTAAGACTGCTCTGTAGCTTCTTTTCTCCAATAGGATTGCTATACTGAGACAAAAAGGAGACAAAACAACTATGGGCGCTAGTGATAATGTAGAGAAGACTACAGTGTCAGAAAGTGAAGATTCCCTTGATATTCAAACTGATGTGCCCCAAAGTGAAGATCCCACTGTGGGTGAGGGAAAGAGGGTTATCAAAGTAAGCGGGAATGGAAAAATTAATGTGTCCAAGAGTAAAAACACTGCTAGAGGTGAGGTAGAGAAAGCTATCGTGCTGCGCAGTGAAAAATCGTTTGGCGGTAAACCTGATGTGGTAATCGGTTCAAGTTCCAGAAGAAAGAAGAAAAAGAAAAAGAAAAAACAATCGTCAGCCTTGAAGCCTTGGGAAAAGGCTGTTTTTAGACTAGCAAAAAGGTATGATGAAGCGAGTTCAGTCTACAGACGTCGTCACGAAAAATCCAATAAGAAAAAGAAAAATGGCTGGCTTAAGGATTTACCTAAAAACTATGGCAAAGCAATGTCCAAGTTGGTGAAGTAGCTGGTCAAGCTCATCTCACGTATTACTTTTTGTGAAATTTTGTGTCGAATTTATGCCTGAGCACCCAAAACTACCCTACCCCGAATCAACTTGCTAATCTGTAATGGATAGATCTTCTATCGGTACGATTTCAAAGTTTCTCTGGATATGCTAAATATATACTTCCATAACGCGCCAGTTCCCTCTAGCTATCATGCTTGGAGCAGTTGCAGATGAACAATTCCCCCCTCAGTAGCGTTTTACTACCAGCAGTATTTGTT
Source organism: Symploca sp. SIO1C2 (assembly GCA_010672925.1). Lineage (GTDB taxonomy): Bacteria > Cyanobacteriota > Cyanobacteriia > Cyanobacteriales > Coleofasciculaceae > Caldora. The sequence continues at coordinate 99,336 of JAAHFP010000001.1, forward strand.
TCTAGTGCTGTCTTCTCCGCTTTAACCATACCGTTTGCTTTAATCAGATCTGAACCGGTAATTGTTGAGCTACCCTTTTATAGTGGCGAAATTCAACCGATATTTGATGGGCAGCACAAAGAAGTGGCTATTCCCTATATCGGATTTGCAATTGTCGTCAGCGTGGGAGCAGGTATAGCTACCGTTGAAGCAAATAGAAGGTTGCAAGAAATGCGGAAATTAGCTCTTCAAAAAGAGTTTTCTTCTTCAGAGTTGCTTTCAGGAGATGAGGAAGCACAACCAGAAGCAGTCAAATTGCCAGAATACCAACCAAAAGCTGATGCTGTTGTATCTACCGCAACATTCAAGCCAATCAATTTTTCTCCCAATGGTGAGGTTTTATCCCTTCAATCTCTGACTCAAAGCAATACTGCTGAAGCCGCAAATCTCATTGCAGTGGAGACTCCTGAACCAGTAGTTGTTCCTCAAAAAGCTGCCTTTGCTACCTCAGCAGTCTCGGAAAGACTAGACCTGCCCGAAGTATCAGATGAAAATAATTCGGAGCAGGCTCCTTGGGATTTAGGCTTCAATAAGATCCTAGAATCGCCTCAGGAGTATCAAACCTGCCGCATCAAAGTACCCCATTTAGCGCGACGCCTATTTGCAATTGAAGTAAATGGCGAGTACTACAGTTTTTTCCGAGCTTTAGAAACTAAGGAAAAAGTGCTAGAAGTTATGACTAAACTGGGTTCATCTGTGGAAAAAACAGCCATTACTAAAACTCCGAAAAGTTATGTAATCTGGGCTTGGGAGCCTGAAGCTGACTTAAAAATTTCGTAATGGATTAAAAAAAATTTCCCTTCCTAAACAAAACTTTCTTGGGAATTGAGAGTCTGGGGTGCTTCTGCCTAGCTTTGTTCTGGTTGGGTTTTATTCGGTTTTCAACCCAAGCTACAAACTTTTAAAAAATCTGCGATCGCGAGATTTTTTGGACAATCATACGGTAATACAGTAAACTACCACTGTTTCTAGAGTTCTTAGGAAAAATTAAAAGATGAAAAAGCTTATTGCTCAATTTTTCGGTAGTGTATGGCACAATTTACCACAAAAAATGTCTCAGTTAATAGCTATTTTTGTAGCGACAGTTTTTTTCCTAGGCATGGGCACAATTTTGTTGCCAACACCCACTGCACAGGCAGCAATGGTGTTATATTGTGATGGATTAGATTATAGTGGCGATCCTTATAAAGCAACCTATGTTGATGGATTGTTTACTAAAATTCTTTTTATCCGCCCAGGTCTCCCTCCTATCAATTCAGAATTAACCTACGATAGTGTAAACTCACAAGGTCAACCAATTTATCGAGGTGCTTACTTGGGAGCAGCAGATGTAGTACTCATTGATCTATCGAAAGGTAATGTCAAACCTGGTTCGGAGGTTTCAGTAGCAGTTGACAATTTGTGGAATCAACAGAGGGGTATTTGTGGAATCCAATAGCCAATTATCAATGGATAATTGATTAATACCGAACTTAAAATTGTAGTTCCCGCTTAAGTAAAAAAGCCACCCCAGGTAGGGCGGCTTTTTTTTAACTGGAATATTCAAATAAGTTTCGGTATGGGAGCAAACCGTTGCTCTGCCCCTACCAAACCAATCAACCTTAACTAGACATCATAGTATAGAGAGAACTCATAAGGATGAGGTCTTAGACGCATGGGGTTGACTTCTTTGTCGAGTTTGTACTCAATCCAGTTTTCAACGAAGTCTGTAGTGAAAACGCCTGAATCAGTTAAGAAGGCCTGATCATTTTGTAAGCTTTCCAAAGCAGCATCCAGAGAGCCAGGAGTTGAAGGAATTTTGCTCAATTCTTCTGGACTGAGGTCATAGATATCTACATCTAAGGATGCACCAGGATCAATCTCGTTTTTGATGCCATCAATCCCAGCACAAAGCATAGCAGCAAAGGCTAGATAAGGGTTGCAAGTGGCATCAGGACAACGGAATTCTAAGCGCTTAGCTTTGGGATTTGGACCAGAGAGTGGTATCCGGATGGAAGCTGACCGGTTACCCTGGGAGTAAGCCAAGTTGACTGGAGCTTCAAAACCAGGTACTAAGCGCTTGTAAGAGTTGACGCTGGGGTTAGTGAAAGCTAGCAGTGCTGGAGCATGTTTGAGTAAGCCACCGATGTAATTGAGTGCCATCTTACTCAGATTGGCATAGCCATCACCCCAGAAAAGAGGCTGTCCATCTTTCCAGATAGATTGGTGGGTATGCATACCGGAACCATTATCGTTAAATAGTGGTTTGGGCATGAAGGTAGCACTTTTGCCATACTTCTTGGCAACATTTTTGATGACGTATTTGTAGGTCATCAGATAGTCAGCAGCTTGAATAATGGGAGCAAAGCGAATTCCCAACTCATTCTGTCCACCTGTAGCTACTTCGTGGTGGTGTTTTTCAATAGGTACGCCACACTCTCCCATCGTCAGCAGCATTTCGGTACGCATGTCTTGTACCGTGTCTGTTGGGGGGACAGGAAAATAACCTTCCTTGTAATTAGGTTTATACCCCAGGTTACCCCCAGGTTCTTCCTTGCCTGAATTCCAGCGACCCTCGACGCTGTCTACATAGTAGAAGCCTTTGTTTTCAGTTTGGTCAAAGCGGACATCTTCAAAGATAAAGAATTCAGCTTCTGGACCAAAGAAGGCGGTATCCCCAATTCCTGAATTAGTCAGTAAATCAAGTGCCTTTTGAGCAATGCTGCGGGGGTCACGGCTGTACCATTCACCGGTGCGCGGCTCTTTGATACTACAGATCATGCTCAGGGTTGGTTCTTTCATGAATGGGTCGATCCAAGCAGTTGTAGGATCCGGTACCATTGACATGTCAGATTCGTTAATTGCTTTCCAACCCCGAATACTTGAGCCGTCGAAAGCGACACCGTCCGTAAAAGCATCTTCATCAATTAGATCGCGATAGAAGGAGCAGTGCTGCCAGATTCCTGGCATATCGATAAACTTGAGGTCAATAATCTTAATGTCTTGGTCTTGAATCATCTTCAAGACTTCTTGTGGGGTCTCAGGCATAGATTACTCCTTTTCTCAACTTGAAGATTGTATACAAATCGGTTTGTTTAGACAGATGTTCCCTGGATATTGGCGGGTCACTCCCGACAGAAGCTACTAGGAGATAACGATCGCACCCTGCTTAAACTAAATTCCGCTTTACCATCGCACATTAGCTGGATGCAAAACGGTAGTAACTTGAGTAGCGCCTCCTGTAACTGCGCTAACTACAAGGAAAATTCCAAGTTAGCGCACACTGTTTTGGATACTAGGTTACCTTACGCCTGACTCATCCTAGGGATAGAGGGTAGGATGTTTTGTATCTTAAGATACAAAACATCCTTAATTGTTCAACCATGGCTGATAAAAGTTGCAAAATGTAGCAAAATTAACTAACCCTTAGCCTTAAAATAGAACAGCTCGAAGGCATTATCAGCAAATAGATTCTAGTTTTATTCAACAAGCCCTCGATAATTGACACGTAGGTGTACCAAGCCTATGTGATGATTAATAAATACAAGATATGCAGATTCGTTGTTGGGAGAAAAATTGAATGCGGGATGTAATTACAAGCCTGATTAAGAATTATGACGGCACAGGTCGTTATCTAGACCGCAATGCTATGGACTCACTCAAGTCTTACTTTGAAACTGGCACAGCCAGGGTTGTAGCAGCAACTACAATCAATGCTAACGCAGCATCCATTGTCAAGCAGGGTGGGTTACAGTTGTTTGAGGAAGTACCAGAACTGTTGCGTCCCGGTGGTTATGCTTACACAACTCGTCGCTATGCAGCTTGTTTAAGGGATATGGACTATTACCTGCGCTATGCTAGCTATGCTCTAGTTGCAGGTAATACAGATGTTCTAGATGAACGAGTGCTACAAGGTCTACGGGAAACTTACAACTCATTGGGAGTACCAATTGCCCCAACAGTTCGTGGTATCCAGATTATGAAGGATATGGTTAAAGCCATGGCCAAGGAAGCTGGTGTTGAAGATACTTCCTTTATTGATCAGCCTTTTGACCATATGACTCGCGAATTGAGCGAACAGGATATTTAAGCTATAGCAGAATCCTTATGGGCTAATAATTCTTTAGCTTCAAGCGATGAGGAATGCCAACAACGCGGTCAAATAATGATTGCGTAAAAGTTGCTTTTCTGAGTGAGAAGTAAATGTGTGTGAAAAGATATGCCCCCTGCTTGCCCCAAGTAGGGGATTTTTGTATTAGACTCCTGAACTCTAACCCCTTGCGTTCTAAGATTTAGGGGATGAAGTATTCGATTCTGAATCAAGATTACTCTCAGTCTCTTTGTGCTCAGGAATCCCAGGTTGAGAATTGTCTTGCAGCTGTGTTTTCACTTCCGAAACTTTTTCTTTAACAGTATCTGTTACTACTTTAGTCCGGTCTTTAACCTGTTCCGCAACATTCTGTTGTAAATTTCTTACTGTCTCTACATGCTTCAAAGTTTTCTCATAGTCTTCCTTCAGCAACTCTGCAACTTGACCAAATTTTTGATTTAGTCCCTCACTATAGCACTCACTGTTTTGGATTAGGGCTTCGAGAGTAATAATACGCTTACTGCCAATACTGGAAATTGCTGTAGGCGGAAGTAAGTATAATCCATCCACCATCCCGCGCCAACCGTTGGAAGAGAAGAGATAATTGATTACATTCCCTGTTTCGGAATTCATTAGGTAATCTGTCAGCTTACCAACTTTGTTCCCCGCATCTGTCCAAACTTCATGACCGATTAGTACATCCCAAGACTCTTGCTTTTCTGTTAAGGCTTCCTCAGGGCTAACTTCGAGCATAATACTGTCGATACCAATAGTCTCAATTTGCCCCCAAGTAAAGAATCTTTTTTTGCTACCAAGGAATCCAGACTTACAGGTTAAACCCATCACACGGTGAGCCGGAGGGTCTAAGAGCAAACTTACCACACGACCTACTTCTTCTGCTGTATGGCGGTCTAATACCAGCCGATTGAGTAATTCAGTCTGCTTTAGGACTTCTGGTTGCTTAGACATCAAAGACCTCTGTTGTGGAATATCTTGTTGGCAAATGTTACTACTTTCCGTTGTCATATCTAGATTTTAGCTTAAAATCAATGGCGAGGTGTTAGATTTAGGTATTAGGTGTTAGGCGTTGGGTGTTAGGTAGATTTTTCTATGAGACTGTTTTTGATTTTAGCTTCAATTATCGCTCTGTTAGCTATAGTCTTTGCCCTCCAGAATGCTGTGTCCATAGAGATAGCTTTAGGGATTTGGCGATTTGAAGAATCATTGGCCTTAGTATTACTGTTAGTCCTTACTGTTGGCTTTCTTATTGGCTTATTAGTATCAATCCCAGCTATAGCTAAGAAAGAATTGAAAATATTAAGCCACAAAAAGAGAATTGTAGAATTAGAAAATAAGTTGAGCGCAAATATTGAGAGAATATCTAGCCAAAGAAAAAGGATAGATTATTTGGAAGGCAACATCAAACAAGAACCAGATGTATCAGCAGTAAATGAAATGGAAAGTTCTTGGCAGGAATTCTTGGAAAACGATTAAAATAACTGCTTGTTTAGAGATAACCTAACACCTAACACCTAAATTCACACCTCATTCTCTTGCGCTTTAGTCAGAAGCAAGTAGTACTCATTTTCTCGTTGTACTAGTTTTTGCCTATAGATCATTTTTTCTGAAGCATCTTCAAAGAAGATAAACAAAAGCCTTTCTTTGGTTGCACTCAATGCTTTAGATTCATCAGCAATTACATGAAAGTTAATATATTCCGGTCTATCAGGATTAGCTGCTTTGGCAATTCCATCCAATTCAAAACTTTCAGACTCTTTGTTGATAATTTTCAATAAAGCTTCCTCAAGTCCTATAAACTCAGGAAATCCTTCCTGCAAGGGACTTCCTATTTTGATCATTTCTGGATAATCAGAATAATTAAAGATACCTGGAGATGTCGCTTGAATAATTAACTTTGTATCAATAATCAGATACTCTATTGATTTGGCTTTGATAAAATCTTTCAGTACAGACACTGGAGGTGAAATAGTTCCCAGCATAGAATTGTGATTATTTAAAGGATTTAAGCGATAGCCTAGTCCATGAACAGTTTCAATGATAATTTCATTAGCATCCGCTTCTCTGAGAGCTTTTCTCAGTCCCTTTATATGTGCTCTTACACCTCCATGAGTGGGAATATTATCATCATCCCACAGACTATCTATAATGACATCATAGCTTAATACATGATTAGGATATTTTAAAAATAGTTCTAATAGCAGATATTCTTTGGGATGTAATCTGACAACCTTACCGTCATAAGTGACGGCAAAAGAATTAGGATCAACGGTAAGTTTATTGTAGACTAGCATTTCACAAGAAAATATCTATCCAAGCGTGTTTGTTACACTAACTGGGTCTAAACCAGCAAATTGTAACCCCATCTGTAGAAGAAATTGAAAATCTGTCTACAGATTGGCAGAGAGGAGACAATTCCTTGGTTAAAGGGTATAACCCATCAAGGAATAGTCGCATTTATACTATAAAGCTTTTGTGAATAATTTGTGAAAATGTTATACCATTGGTAAATGTCAGTGATGTGGGAAGAGCATCATGTTACTTTACCAAGACTATGCTGACATTACCATACAGGAGAAATCGCTATGGAAGAACTGACTAAACAAAAGTGCCAAGTCTGTAGCAATGATGCTCCAGCTGTTACCCAGGAAGAAATTGCCCAACTCAAGCCTCAGATTCCTGATTGGGAAATAATCGAAGTAGAGGGGGAACTACGCTTGAAGCGTAGCTACACCTTCCCTGATTTTCAAAATGCGATCGCCTTTACTAACCTTGTGGGAGATGCAGCTGAGGAGGCAGGACATCACCCAGCATTGCTAACTGAATATGGCAAAGTAACAGTAACTTGGTGGACTCATGATATCTCCAATCTACACAAAAATGACTTTATCATGGCGGCAAAAACCGATGAAATTGCTGCCGAGTTTGCTAGTAAAAATTAGGTTATTTACTCTTAACAACGATTTAGTCTGGTTATAGCTGATCATTAGCTCCAACTCCTTGCTCTGGCTAGATTCATCTTATGACCATCAAAAATCGGTCGTAGTCTCTGTAATGATAGCCATTAGTCAAACTGCCATAAGAAAATGTCACCTACAAACAAAAATTGACCACAAAGTGTGAGATGATGGCGATACCGCATACTAAAAATCAAAGTGTACGAGTTGTACTTTGAAAACTAACGGATCCACGTAGTCTCAGCTGTAGTAACAACCATGACTAATCGCCCTATTATCCTTGGTATCGTCGGCGATAGCGCCGCTGGTAAAACCACTTTGACCAAAGGAATTGCTCAAGTATTGGGTCCAGAAGATGTCACGGTTATCTGCACAGATGATTACCACCGCTATGACCGTAAGCAGCGAGCGGAATTAGGAATCTCAGCACTCCATCCTGACTGTAACTACCTCGATATCATTCAGCAACACTTGGGTCTACTGCGTACCGGACAATCTATCCTCAAACCCATATACAACCATAGTACCGGCATGTTTGACCCGCCAGAATACATCAAGCCGAGAAAGTTTGTCATTGTTGAGGGATTGTTGGGTTATTCTACCCGTGGTGCAAGGGATTGCTACGACGTCAGGGTATATTTGGCACCACCAGAGTCCCTCAGAACTCAATGGAAAGTTAAACGAGATACCTATAAGCGAGGCTATACCGATGAGCAAGTTCTTGAACAATTGAGACAGCGTGAACCTGATTCAGAGCAGTTTATCCGTCCCCAACGCAAATTTTCGGATATTGTCGTTAGTTTCTATCCTCCTGAAGATGATTCCCAGCAGAGCGATTTACTGCTTAATGTGAAACTAGTACTCAGACCGACTATACCCCATCCGGAATTAGCTGAAATTATTAACCCCAGTAGCAGCCATCTCAGTTCAGCTATTCGGTTAGAACTCGACAGAGATATGGGTAAACCGGTTGATGTACTAGAGATCGATGGTCATGCAACTAGTGAGCAGGTAAGTGAACTGGAGCGAATGTTGTGTAATGAAGTACCTTTTTTAGGTAAGTTCTGTAGTCTTGAAGGCAATCAAGACATTGGTAAAGTTACAGGTACAACTGGTGAAACGCTTCAGAGTTTTCCACTGGCCATAACACAGCTGCTAATTACTTATCACATGCTCAAAGCCGCTAATATTAACCAGTTAGGCGACCAGCTTTGAATTTATAGGTAAGAAGGCTCCGAGACTCCGAGGCAGGAAAGATTACACAGTAAACCTTTTAACTTTGTTCCACTGGTAAGTTTTTTCTGCTGATCTGCACTATAGCGCTACGCGCTGGTGTATTTACAAATACTCCCATGGCATCTGCCTCAAACTGAGTACCGCCCATTAAAACTGTAACGATACCAGCGAGTACTGCTATAGGATAAATAAAAGTTTTCTGTTGCCTTCTGTATTCAAAATTTGGTTTAATACTCTCCTGGTCATAAGTTACAGCAAAATCTACTGTATATAGACCAACCACAGCGAAATTATTAAATATTTTGTGAGCTGAATGTCATTGTAGGCATTTAACAAGGGATAAATAAAGATAGTCCCTAAGGGGTTGAGTCTTTATTGGTTTTCGTATATGACTTATAGCCTAAGAATTGCCGACATACCACAAAGTGAGCGCCCTCGTGAACGATTAATGGCTCTGGGAGCTAAAAATCTTGCCACAGCGGAACTTATAGCAATTTTGTTAGGCACAGGTCAAGGTAAAGGAAAGCTCTCAGCAGTTGGTTTGGGACAACATATCTTGCAGGAATTAAGCAAACACCAACGAGACCCTTTAGAGGTGCTAAGAGATATTAGTCCCAAAGAGCTAATCCAAATTCATGGCATTGGTCAAGCCAAAGCAACAACAATTATTGCAGCAGTTGAACTAGGTAAACGAGCATTTTTGTCTAAACCAGCAGAGAGCACGATAATTGATAGTCCCGGATCCGCTGCGGCAGCCCTCAGTCATGATTTAATGTGGCAAAGTCAAGAGCGATTTGCCGTTTTACTGCTAGATGCCAAAAATCGCTTGCTAGGAACCCAAGTACTCACTATTGGAACAGCGACTGAGACGTTGGCAAATCCCCGCGATATTTTCCGAGAAGTGCTCCGTCAAGGAGCAACACGGGTGATTATTGCTCACAATCATCCCACTGGTATTGTTGAACCTAGTAGGGAAGATATTTCCTTAACTCAACAGTTATTACAAGCAGCACAATTACTCTGTATTCCCCTCCTAGATCATCTAATTTTGGGGGATGGCAATCACCAAAGTTTGCGCTTAACTACAACATTGTGGGATGAGTATCCTCAAGGGGATTAATGCTGTTGGGAACTACTGCCCACATTTGACCCTCCCTGTTTTGACCTACAATATAGCAACCGCCAAGGCGATTAGGACAAGGGGCTTAAGCCCCTTTTTCACTTGCCTTCCCTGAGAATGTCTTAACCGCCCTGGCGACTGCTATATCATCTTTCCTAACTGCTTATGTCGTCTACCACACCTTTAAAATTAAATCTGGCGGATGGTTCAGTTTCCTTTTCCTTTACTGCCAGTGCTGCTGGAGATTTAAAAAATGCCATCACTGAATTTATGCAGAGTCTCAAAGCTGCTACCCAGGCTTCGGGTAGTGGTGGTAAACCAAGTCTCCAAAAACCGATGGAGTACCAATTTAGTGGGGAAGTTTTTCTTGAAGTTTTCTGCAATCCCAATATCTATGCTAGCCCCTTTGCTGCCAAAGTTCTCATCACTCTCCGTGATGATCGCATACGGCTAAGTACGGAGGCGGAACTAACTCGTTTAATTGATGACTTAAATGAGTATCTGGAGCAAGCAGGATGAGTTATACTTCTTAACAAATAAGTATTTCTATCCAGTTGGGAAGTGGTCAAGCCCGCCCCGCTTCCTCCCCAAGCCTAGAAGGTAGGGGTTTCCAGTGGGCTTTGAATTAAATGGACTCCAACAATCTAGTACAATTTTTCCAAACTGGCTTTCATGTCTCCTTGGGAGCCACAACCGCTCTGATTGAATCTCTGCAAGACCCTCAAAAGAGAGAAGAAAATTTTTCTCAACTCAATACAAGCTTTGACCAACAGCTAGCTACGTTGGAAGAGAAAGGAAAAATTACTGAGCAAGAAGCCCGGAGTTATTTAGAATCAATGTGGGCGCAATCAAATGAATCTGGTAGTTCTACAACTTCAGGTGCGCCGACTAATACTTCGGCAACACCATCGGCAAGTTCTACTAATGCTAATACACAGCAAGAGATCGAGGAACTGACTGAGCAAATTGCTGCTCTTCGCACCGAGTTAGAAAAACAGCGTCAATCTAAATAGGGCTTGGGAACATTTGAGTAAGTAAAAAGTAACGAGTAACAAGTAACAAGTAACAAGTTTTGAGTTAATCTCAACGAAAGTGCAAGGTTTTTGAGCTATCGGGAAAATTTCCTTGCACAAACTTTCTTGAATCTTAGGTCTAGTATTACTTGTATCCTCATACAGTAAACCCTATTTAAGGTTTGTTGAATAAAATCTAAAATTTATACCGGATATCTCATTAATGTCGAGGTTTTTTTTATGGTTTTTCAGCTTAAATGCTAATTTTGCAGGTAGTTGCCTAACCTTAGGTAATTAGGGACATGAGCAAGAGTAGCATTCTTAAGTTGAGTTTTAACTGGCTAGGGAGTCTGGTAGTATCCGATCCTTGCCAGCTCTAAAGTTTTTGCTCTACTCTTGCCTCAAGTCACATTCTTTAGTCATTGTCCCACTCTTCAAAACCAACCAGATCCGCAATGCGATCGCGCAGCAAAAAGTCTCCCTCTTCTAACTCAAACTCAACACACACCCAATCCCGAGCAGGAATGTACTGACACAGAGCGTATATTGGCTGTTGGCGACTAACAATTCCTTTTTCCACTAGTTGACGGGCTTCCTCTTGGAGAACATCTATAGAATAACGCACAGAAGGTTTAGGAGTAGATGGTAAGGTGTTGACAATCATTGTTCTAACCTGTGAAAGAATGGAGCTACATTTATATTAGTCTAAGAATGCTTAGCGTGAAAATAAATTTATTTCTGTATAGAAAGTTACTACTAATGTGCCTCAATTCATAAGATTTACTAAAGATAAAATTCTTCTTCTTTGAGAAAATTCCCCCCTGGTTCAAATATATAGACTATGCCAGCCATAACTTACTACGACTAGCCTAAACAAGTGTAAATATTTAATTAAGACAAGATTAATAAAACTTATGAGATTAGTTCATGAGTACTTATATAATGAGATAGCTTTATACCAACAACAAAGAAAAAGTTACTGCCCTGCTCAGGTAGTTTTCTGCTTAAGCACAATCCTTGGGAATAGGGAAAACATTTCCTTAGTGTTTATCAATCCTGAACTAGGTGTAACTTCTCAAATGGAGAACTCCTTTTTTTTAAATAAATGGTTTAACAGTATCAACTGGAGTAGCTTGAGCTAATAATACATTAAGCGCAATCATTTGAGCCTCTGGCATCTGTCCATAGGAATACACATAAGGTATTATCGAAGGCAAATCTGGCTGAAACTGTTCTAGGATATAAGGACTACCGTAAATCACCAAAGCTTGTAGATTATTCTTTTTTAAGAGTTTATTAAGGAAATTTTCCGCCAGTGGTGTTAACCCTATCCTTTCTCGGAAAGGATTACAGCGAACAAATATTTGTAACAAAGTTGGTTGTTCTAAACCAGAATCAGACAAATCTTGAGAAACCAATGGGGTATGGTTGTCTATTAGTCGCAATTGATAACCCAGTTGTCTGGGCAAAACTACTGCTGGAGCATTACGTCCTAAAAAGTCACAAGTTAAGGCGTCATCTACCACAATTAGATTGTAGAATTGCTCATTGTGCTTGGGAGGCTCTAGGGGTAAAGAGACGGAGCCACCAATTTTCTGAGAATCTTGGAGAATATTAGCTACCGTCGTCAAGGCAGATGGCTGGGATAGTTGGAGCACAGAATTTGAAATTAGGTTTTTTCCGGAATCAGATCCAATGCTTGCCTGTGTCTCTAGTTCCCCAGATATCTTAGCCTTAGCTTGCCAAATACGCTTTACCGATGCCCGAATGCGCTCTCGTGAAATGCGTCCTGTGGTTACAGCCTGACATATTGCTTGAATTGTTCCTTCTGGGCTCACCGGCATCACCACCACATCCGCACCTGCTTCCACTGCCATGACGGGAGCTTCATCGGCACCATATTGATTGGCAATAGCTCCCATCACTAAGGCATCGGTAACAATCAATCCCTCAAATCCCAACTTTTCCCGCAGTAATTGAGTCAGCACCTGTCTAGATAAAGTGGCAGGATATTGCTCATCCCAAGCAGGAATCAGCAGGTGAGCCGTCATCACCGCATCTACCCCAGAAGCGATTGCTGCTTCAAAGGGTGGCAATTCAACTTCTGCTAGCCGTGAAAGGGAATGAGGTATTACAGGCAATTCTAGATGAGAGTCCGTTGCTGTATCCCCATGTCCAGGAAAATGCTTAGCAGTAGTTAACACCGGGTACTGTTGAGTACCCCGGATAAAGCTAGTAGCTAATTGACTGACGACTGCTGAGGTTTCACCAAATGCCCGGACATTAATCACCGGATTTTGAGGATTGTTGTTGACATCAACTACCGGTCCAAATATCCAGTTGATACCAATTGCTAAAGCTTCCTGGGCTGTAACTGCTCCCATTTTAGTTGCATACAGCTCTGCTTTCTGGGGATCTTGGGCTGCAACTGCCCCAATTGCCATGGGCGGAGGGAACCAGGTAGCACTAGTAAACCGTTGACCTACCCCTTCTTCTATATCAGCGGCAATGAATAAAGGGACTTTGGCCCAGCCTTGCATTTGTTGCGACCTAATAGCAACTTCCCCAGCACTGCCTCCCACCAAAATCACTCCACCAACACCTAAATCCTGCAACCAATGCTGTAGTTGCTTTGCCGGAGGTTCCCAATCTGGGTACTGAATTTGGTGGTCAAACAGATAGCCAGAAGCCCTAACTACTACCATTTGGGCTACCTGTTCTTCCAGGGAAAGATTGTCTAAATTAGGTAGAGAGTTTGACCCTGATAAATTTTCTAACTTTGATCCCATAGGACTAAAGAAAAACCTCGCAACAATTGCCTAGCAGTTAGCTAACCCAGAAGAGTAATTCGAGAATCACCCTTGTCATAGAAGAGCTCAGTATACAATACAGTGAACTCAATCTTCCTGTTCAGATATAGCAGTATTGAGTTCTTTGTTCTGACGCTCTTGAGAGAGCTGATTGAGCAATTCCATCATGCGATCGCCATCTTCTAGACCTCTGTCTTCAATAAACTGAACCTCTGGTGTACGGCGTAAGCGAATGCGTTTACCCAATTCCCTGCGGACATAACCTGTGGCAGACTCTAATCCTGCCATAGTTTGTGTTCTTGCCTCATTAGTGCCATAAATTGACACATAAATTTTGGCATGTTGGAGGTCACCAGAAACTTCCACATTAGTGACACTCACCATCCCAGCACCGACACGGTCATCTTTGATATCGCTGAACAGCATGAGGCTGACTTCCTCCTTAATCAGGGAAGACACCCTAGAAACACGGCGATTTGTAGCCATAACGCCCCCTTGTTAACAGTATGGGCAATTGATTGTTCTAGTTTAACTGACGGTGGGGGTTTGAGGAGGCTATAAGTCCCGCGCTCTAATCAAGGTTAGCGCCGGGTAGTTCACACCGAACTCAACCCCAGCATGGCACGGAGGGTAAAAGTAATGAATAAGAAGCCTGCTACCAGCATCAGGATAAGTGCGATCGCAGTTACAGGACGACTCAGAAGGGGTTTCAACCAAAGGAAGAAAGAGTAAAAAATCCCGAAAATGATGGTGATCATATAGCGGGGGTAGCGCAAGACGTTTTCCCAAAAGCCATCAAACATAGGTAGAGTGACCGAAATAGCTGCTATGAATAACTATATATAATCGAGCAATTGTTACCAAATCATGCCCTAGGGTGAATTAGACTCTTGAGAAACAATTTTAGATTTTAGATTTTAGATTTTAGATTTTAGATTTTAGATTGAGTCAATATCAGTCCAAGTCTCTTAAGGAACAAGACAGGAGGAATAAGGTAAGAGGGTTTGGCTTGTTTCTTCCCGACCCAAGGGCTGGAATGCCTCTCGTCGGGGCTTTTAAGCAGAATCCTTCTTCCTCGGATCCCTCAGCCTCCTCAGCTTATCTTTACCGAAAGCGTAGTTATTCAACCAGATTTGATATGGGGGCGGTGGGACTTGAACCCACACGACCTTTACGGTCAACGGATTTTAAGTCCGTAGCGTCTGCCATTCCGCCACGCCCCCTAGTTGGGATGCACTTAAGCTGACAAGCTTTTAAATCGTGCATTTATCTATTGGAACATTAAATAGGTCAAATATGCAACTAGTAGTTGACTAATTTCATTTTGACAGGTTGTTGGAGCTCGGTGCACAGTCCTTGAAGGAGTATCTGGTGCGTCTGACTTAACAGTCATCCCATAAGATAATATCAAACAAATGGTAAAGTTAAGTTGAGCTCAAGTGATTTACTGCAAGCGGAAACTATGGTTGACACTATAATACTTATACCCCTGCTGTACCTAGTTTTGGGTGGACTATACCTCCTAATCATTCCTGGCGCTGTCTACCTCTACCTGCAAAAGCGATGGTACACTGCCAGCTCCGTGGAGCGAGTCTTTATGTACTTCTTGGTATTCTTTTCCTTCCCAGGAATGTTACTCCTGAGTCCTATTTTGAACTTTCGTCCCAAGAAGCGTCAGCTACAAAGTTAGATTAATTGGATAAATGCGAAGAATAGATGCGATCGCAATTACCTTGGGCGTTTTTGTCTTTGGTGGGTTGACATATGTAGTCTTACAAGTAGCTGGAGTAGATGGCCAACAGGCAGGTATCTGGACTCAGCTATTACTGGTTGTTGGCTTACTCGGCTGGATAAGCACTTACCTATTCCGAGTCGGGAACAAAAACATGACCTACAACCAACAACTCAAGGATTATGAAGAAGCGGTGCTAACCAAGCGCCTGGAGGAAATGACACCAGAACAACTGGCTCAACTACAAGCAGAAGTAGAACAGGAAAAGCGCTCCCAGGCAGCGGATTCATCGGGGAGCTAGGGGAGACAAGGGAGACAAGGGAGACAAGGGAGACAAAGAAGCAATTTCCTTTGCGGAGCATGGTGAGCATTTGTGTAGCATGGTGCGTAGCAGCAAAGCTGGGCAAAACAACAAATGACCAAAAACAAACAACAAATGACAAATGACAAACGACAAATAACAAACAACAAATAACAAATGACCAAAGTTTCCCATTGTTTCCAGTCTTTACGAGAGCGCGGTGAGTGTGCTCTGATTCCCTTCATCACTGCTGGCGATCCAGATTTACAGACAACAGCTCAAGCGCTACAAGTGCTTGACACCTCTGGTGCAGATATAATTGAGTTGGGAGTTCCCTATTCTGACCCTCTTGCAGACGGTCCTACTATTCAAGCAGCTGCGACTAGAGCTTTACAGCGGGGTGTTTGCTTGGATGATGTTTTGGAGGTAGTTAAGGAAGTTACTCCTAAGCTCAAAGCTCCCCTGATCCTATTCACCTACTACAACCCCATTCTTAATCGAGGCATTGAATTATATTTAGAACAACTTGCCAGTGCAGGGGTTCAAGGATTGTTAGTACCGGACTTACCTTTAGAAGAAGCGGAATCAATTTTAAAACCGGCAGCTGAAATTGGGATTGAGATAGTATTGCTAGTTGCACCGACAACGCCTAAGGAGAGAATTCAAGCAATCGCACAGCAGTCTCAGGGATTTATTTACCTCGTTAGTGTGACTGGGGTAACTGGGATGAGAAGCCAGCTGGAGTCGCGAGTGCAAGATTTACTCCAGCAGATGCGCACAGTAACAGACAAACCCATCGGTGTTGGTTTTGGTATTTCCCAACCTGAGCAAGCGCAGCAGGTAAAAAATTGGGGAGCAGATGGAGTCATTGTTGGTAGTGCGATTGTCAAGCGCTTAGCAGATGGCACACCAACGGAAGGATTGTCTGCAATTGGAGAGTTTTGCCAGAGTTTAAAGTCAGCTATTAAAAATTAAGCTTCTAATTTCACCATAGAAAGCCGCTCAACATTTCGTATGCTGTAAATATCTGGAACGGCTTCCCATTCTAGTTGCTCTGTTCCTAAACCTAAATGGCGTGAGCGGGCGTAGAGAACAGGACAAGACCAATCACTAAAAGATACTGCTGGGTGTTTATCAACAAACAACTCAACTCTCACATCACGTAAGGCTTGATCTATGCGCTTTCCATACTTGATCAAACTGGTGTAAAATCTCTTACTTAGTCGATAACTAGCCCTATAGGTAATGGCATGATTAGTCGCTACTATGGCTGGAATACCTGCCTCATTCAAGTTATGAGCCATATTAACAAATTCACTGTTGTTGATATTGACGTTAGGTGTTCCATTATTATTTGAGAATATCTCACTGAGTATTTCAGTTTCTACGGAATTGGCTAGATCACAGGTGTTTAAAAAACATAGACCTAAATTGTGGCTTGTTGCTAAACTGTTTAGTAAGCGTATAGATAACTGCCCAAAATGTTCCCTATTACTAGAATTACCACAGTTGCTATTTGCTTCATCTCTCCAAACGACTAGGGAACTGTCTAAAGGAGTTTCAATATTTAAAAAGCCGTGACCAGTGAAGTGAAATATATCTACCCCTTCAAAGAGAATTTCCTTGATTCTTTCCACTGTTGCTTCCTGTTGCCAACAAGTGGATACTCTCACTTGCTCACCAAAACTCTCAATCAGCTGCACTAGAGCCTGATGTTCTTGTTCCAGAACCGGTAATAACCTGGAGCTAATCGGATCAACAGCCACAATCAGTATATGCAACTGTTTTCGGGTTTTGAGGGGAATATTAATTGGTCGTGGCACAAAAGGTTGCCTAATAATATTATGTCTCAATCCCAGATATTCATTATGGCAGCGCATCACCTCCCACTGAATAGAGTTGAGATAAGAACTACCCAGTATTAATCTTAGATCAATTTGTGAGTTTTCCGAGCCTCCAACAGTTCGGTTAAACAAAGTAAGTATGTCATCTTGAAATATGCCATTGAATAACTTACTCCCAAATAGCTGAAGTTTTGGCTCAATATCCCGCTTCAGGTGGGGATATCTGATGAGTCTTTTGTAAGAAACTCTCAAATATTTGGACTCTTCAATCATCTGACTGAAAAAGTCTTGTTTAATTTGAATTGCAGCCTCACCAAAAGCTGATTCCGCTATAACAGCACCATGATCCTTAATCGGAATAATCTTTAAATCAAACCGTGATGAGATCATTTAATCTATCCTTATCAATTTACTTTATCTAACTAGCTTGAGATTCCCGGGAGTACAGGACAGGGGTAAACCAGTCCGAAGGTGGTAATAAATCCCTATGAGCAAATAGCTCCAGTCGAACTTGTCTGACAGCTTTATAAATACTTTCTTGGCGCTCAATTACAGTACGATAAATTCTTTTGGTAAATATTTCTGCGCCCATTTTGGAGATGGGATGAGACATACCGATGACACAGGGTACTCCTGTTTTAATCAGAGCATGAGCTATGCTTTTATATTGAATTTTGTCTAGTTTGTCAATATGTTTTTTCAGGGAAGATGAGTATCGATAAAGGATAGCTTGGTCTGATCTACAAGCACTCAAGATGATCAGCTGCATGGGATTTACTCGGCAAAAACTCTCCAGCATTTCCACTGGCATTTTGTCGTATTTTTGATTTTGTTCTTCGCTCAATACTAGAAAATGATATTTTAGATTATTACTGCGATATTCACATTTACCATCAGCCAGAAAATGTAAAATATCTACACCATCATAAATCCCATTGGCAATTTTGCTTAAAGTAGCATCTTTAATAAATTTTCTTAATTTTTTATTTTCAGGTTTAATCGCAGTTGCTACTGCTTCTATCTGCTCTTTTACATAAGGCTCGTTTAAAGGATTAGCTCCAACAAACAAAACTCTTATCTTGTCTTCACTAGATATTGGTCTTCTTACTGGCTGCTGAATGAAAGGATGTCGAACTAGATCATACACATGACATAGATAAGTATCATCATTGTACAATAGTTCCCAGGGAATTAAATTGAGGAAGTCACTAGCAATCATCAATCTGACAACCACATCACTCTTAGAACTGATTGCTTGACCTACAACTACATTAAAGAGGTCGAGAATGTGGTCATGAAAAATGTATTTAAATAGTAGCTCCCCTAATTCTTGCAGATTTTCAACTAATTTCAACCTGGTTTTCCTAGTATTATCTCGTTGATTTGATTTCTTTTCCTTATTGCTACCATGATTAACAGTTTTAGACTGATTAGGTGCAACTTTGCTTTTAGGAAAAAATTTATCAATTTGCTTATGTATAAAGATGGATTTTCTGATTAATTCTTCTACTTTTGGTTCTTCTATAAGGGAATATGCTTCACCACTTGAGCCAGTACAAATGACTAGAATCTGCCTATCGATATAGTAAAGTTGCAAATATAGTTCTGAACTCGGCATTTTTAATCTAGCTTTTTTGTACCTATTATGCTAATGTAGCAGTTTTTGTCTGCTAAATTCAAGGCAACAGGGAGACATTTCCCGTTCCCAATTCAACCTTAGACCTTCTGTTCGGGAACCCGTACAAGAGAATTTATTGCCATAGCCTGCTGAGTTTGAGTAAATTAGCACTCAAGAGCAGAGAGTGCTAAAGTAGCTCGAATAAGTAGATAGTGAGGAACTTGTATGGCAGCTGTAACACTGAGTGTAACTGAGGTTAAGCCTTTAGGCGAGCGCGTTTTCGTAAAGATCAGCGCTGGTGAAGAGAAGACTGCTGGTGGCATTCTCTTACCCGATACTGCCAAAGAAAAGCCCCAAATTGGTGAAATTGTTAACGTTGGTCCTGGCAAGCGCAAAGAAGATGGGTCTTATATCGCCATAGAAGTCAAAGTTGGCGATAAGGTTCTTTACTCCAAGTACGCCGGTACTGATATCAAGCTTGGCTCCGAGGAATACGTTCTGCTGTCAGAGAAAGACATCCTGGCAGTAGTTAGCTAGTGCTTTGAAGGCAGAAGGCAGGAGGCAGGAGGCAGGAGGCAGAAGGCTTTTTAAGCTTTTTTCACCGGTAGGTTATCTCTGCCAAGCTGCACTGGCTGGTGTCCTCAGGCAAACGACAAATAACCAACAACTAACAACCAAAAACGGACAAATCTATGGCTAAGCGTATTATTTACGAAGAAAATGCTCGCAGAGCTCTGGAAAAGGGCATGGATATCCTCGCAGAATCCGTAGCAGTTACCCTCGGACCCAAAGGTCGTAACGTGGTTCTGGAGAAAAAGTTTGGAGCACCTCAAATCGTTAATGATGGTGTAACGATCGCTAAAGAAATTGAACTCGAAGACAACGTTGAGAACACCGGTGTTTCTTTGATTCGGCAAGCAGCCTCCAAAACCAATGATGCGGCTGGTGATGGAACTACCACAGCGACTGTGTTAGCTCACGCGATGGTCAAAGAAGGCTTACGTAATGTGGCTGCTGGAGCCAATGCTATTGCCCTCAAGCGCGGCATCGATAAAGCTACTGCCTACTTGGTAGAAAACATTGCCGAACATGCTCGTCAGATTGAAGATTCTAAAGCGATCGCTCAAGTCGGTTCTATTTCTGCCGGTAATGACGAGGAAGTCGGTCAGATGATTGCTGACGCGATGGACAAAGTGGGCAAGGAAGGGGTTATTTCCCTCGAAGAAGGGAAGTCCATGTCCACAGAATTGGAAATCACCGAAGGGATGCGCTTTGACAAAGGCTACATCTCCCCCTACTTCGCCACTGATACTGAGCGGATGGAAGCAGTTCTAGATGAGCCTTTTATCCTAATCACCGATAAGAAAATCACTCTGGTACAAGACCTAGTACCAGTACTGGAGCAAGTTGCTCGTTCTGGCAAACCCTTAGTTATTATTGCTGAGGATATCGAGAAAGAAGCACTGGCAACCCTAGTAGTCAACCGCCTGCGGGGTGTCCTGAATGTAGCAGCTGTTAAAGCTCCTGGCTTTGGTGATCGCCGTAAGGCTATGCTGGAAGACATTGCTGTCCTCACCGGTGGTCAAGTGATTACCGAAGATGCAGGTCTCAAGTTAGAAAACGCCAAGTTGGAAATGCTGGGCAAGTCTCGTCGTCTCACCATCACCAAGGACAACACCACCATTGTTGCTGAAGGTAATGAAGCAGATGTCAAGAGTCGTTGTGACCTGATTCGCCGTCAAATCGAGGAAACTGATTCTTCCTACGACAAAGAGAAGCTACAAGAGCGTCTGGCGAAACTAGCTGGTGGTGTTGCGGTAGTCAAAGTCGGTGCTGCCACTGAAACCGAAATGAAAGACCGTAAGCTACGCTTAGAAGATGCCATCAACGCGACTAAAGCAGCGGTAGAGGAAGGAATTGTTCCTGGTGGTGGTACAACCCTTGCTCACCTAGCTCCTAATCTAGAAGCCTACGCTCAGGAAAAGCTAGCTGGTGAAGAACTTATTGGAGCTCAGATTGTTGCCCGTGCTTTGGGAGCCCCTCTAAAGCGGATTGCCGAAAATGCTGGCCAAAATGGTGCTGTAATTGCTGAGCGCATCAAAGAGAAGGAATTCGACATCGGCTTCAACGCAGCCAGCAATGAATTCGTCAATATGTTCGATGCTGGTATTGTTGATCCAGCAAAAGTAACTCGTTCTGCAATGCAAAATGCAGCCTCCATCGCTGGTATGGTACTTACCACTGAGTGTATTGTGGTAGAAAAGCCTGAGCCTAAAGAAGGTGCTGCTGGTGCCGGTGCCGGTATGGGTGGCGATTTCGACTATTAAGGACACATTTGTTGTTGGTTATTGGTTATTAGTCATTGGTAGTTAAGTTGATTACTAATAAAGACTAAGGACTAACCAATATCGAGACAATATTATGTCCCACCTTGTAGAGACGTTGCATGCAACGTCTCTACAGGGTTTTAGCTTTTTTCTCAAAACGTTTGATAAAAAAACTTCCATGTAAGTTTACAACTCGTTTGGAAACGCTATATAAGACCTACCTAACGCTTTGGGCGAAGCATTTGGATAGTTATACTTGGGTCTGTAAATTATCGCCCAAATGCTTACGCCCCTACTACCTCCACCTAACACCTAATCATGATGGTCTCAGTTGGTGTACTCATAGACTTGCGCTTAAGACCAGAAGCGGGGGGTCATGTAAAATGCTGGGAGCGGTTTGCCGAAGGAGCAATCGGTCTAGAAGAGCAGTTGGATTTGACTCTACACTTTTTGGGGGAGCAGGAAAAAGAAATCACGATAGCAGAGAATGTACGCTATCTAATGCATCGACCTCGCTTTGCGACCAATCGCTTGCCTTTTCTCAAGGATGTGGCAGACCAAACAGATCTAGCCAATCTTAATCCAGAACTATACCCCTACCTGGAGAAATATGATGTAATCCATGCTACCCATCAGCTCTTTACTTTTGGCAAAACAGCCTTAAAGTTTGCCCAGCAGCATCACAAGCCTCTAGTCGCTTCAATTCATACAGATGTGCCTAAATATACGGAAATTTACACCGGGCAGGTATTACAAAAATTTGTGGGCAAAGGAGCGCTGTATCAACTGCTAGCAGAAACTTTCAAGATTCCCCAGCAACGCCGTCAAGCAATGGAGCAACAGCTCAAAAGCTACTGGCATCACTGCCAGCATGTTTGGGCTTCCCAACCGGAGGATTATCATCAGGTGGCCCAAATTATTGGCAAAGACAGGGTTTCTTTGTTACCCAGAGGGATAGATAAAGACTGGTTTCATCCTAACAAGAGCGATCGCTTGCAACTGCAACAAACTTATGGAGTGCCTACAGATGTGCCTCTGTTACTGTTTGTCGGACGATTGAACTCTTGTAAAAATGTCATGGTAGTTGCTGAAGCCCTGAGGAATTTGCTCACTCAAGGTATTCAGGTTCACGGTTTATTTGTTGGACAAGGACCAAGCCAGCCAGCAATTCAGACTCTGCTGGGTTCAGCAGCAACTTTCACCGGATGGTTACCTTATTCTGAGTTAGCTTCAATTTATTCTAGTGCAGATCTGTTTGTGCTCCCTTCTGAAACTGAAACCTACGGTAATGTAGTTGTAGAAGCTAAAGCCTGTGGTCTACCTGTGGTAGTCTCATCTCAAGGAGGAGCAGCTCAACTTGTTCAGAAAGACGGTGAAGATGGTATCCATGTACAGGGAAATGATCCTCAGGAATGGGCTCAAGCTATTGCCTATCTCTTGAGAGATACCAGTAAGCTTAAGAGCATGGGAAGGGCTGCCCGTAAACATATTGAGACAACTTGGCCTTCCTGGAAAGAGGTATTGGTGCAAGATCTTTTACCTGTTTGGCAAGCGATTGCTTCAGCAGGAGTTAGGGGGTAGAGAGAAGTTCTGTTGAAATCACAGAAAACCAAAGCTGGAACATCTAAAGGAACAAAAGGCGTGACGCAAAATCCCCCAGAAAACCTCCCTAACAAAACTAAATCGAATGAAGTTTATCTTTCCATGCTCAACGAAGTTGTAGAACTTATGGAAACCTCCCGTCGTCAGGCATCCCGCTCTATCAACTCAATTATGACCGCAACTTATTGGGAAATTGGACGGCGGATTGTTGAGTTTGAACAGTTGGGGGAGAGCAGAGCTGAATACGGTAAGCAACTTATTTCACGCCTTGCTCATGATCTCTCAACTCGGTTTGGTAGAGGATTCTCCAAGCGCAATCTTGAACAGATGAGGCGTTTTTACTTACTTTGGTCAATTACGCAGACACCGTCTGCGCAATCTCAAGTGCCTGACTTTAAGCAAAAATTCCCCTTGCCTTGGTCTCATTACATCCAATTACTTTCGGTTAAATCAAACGAAGCCAGAGCCTTCTATGAAGAACAAGCCTTACAAGGGGGTTGGTCAGTTCGGCAGCTACGGCGGCAGATTTCAACCCAATTCTACGAGCGTACCTTATTATCTCGCAATAAGGCAGCTATGTTGGAAAAAGGTACTCAGTCTCTCCCTTCGGATACTATTTCCCCTGAAGAAGAGATTAAAGACCCTTTTGTTTTAGAGTTCCTTGCTCTCAAAGATGAGTATTCAGAAAGCGACCTCGAAGAAGCACTCATCCAACATATTGAGAGTTTTCTTCTAGAATATGGAAAAAATACGCCCCTCAAACCCTTGTCCAGTAAGGCATCGACGCACCTCAACGAAAAATATAGGGTTTCAGCGATCTGTCGAGGTGCGTCGATCAAAAGCAAAAAAATGCGCTCAAAACCAGATATGGCAATACTTTGGCAAGATTCACAACCCACGATTGGGTGCAACTTAAACATATCTGTAAAGTTCCGTAAAATGTCCAAGCGACTTACCCAAAAAACCCAATTCACCATAAAGCGGTTACGTCAAGCCATTGATAGTGCCGTTTGTTGTTTGTCCTAAGGGCATTGCGCTTAGCTATAGCCTGTGATCAGTCATATGATTGTAGTGCGAGCATCTTGCTCGCTTGGGTGTAACGTTGGGTTTCGCGATCGCGACCCCCAACCTACTCATTACTGTAACGATGATTAGGCTATATTTGTAAATGGGGTAACAGGAATGCGACTATACACTTCTGCATTACTTTCCTGAGCCTGGCGGAGATCATAGTGCGTTTGAAGATTCAGCCAGAATTGAGCACTGTTACCAAAGTAGCGTGACAGGCGCAGAGCTGTATCTGCGGTAATGCTACGCTTTCCAGCCAAAATTTCGCTGATACTGGTTTGAGCTACACTCAGATCCTTGCTAAGTCTGTAGGGTGTAATATCTAGTGGCTCCAGAAAATCTAACTTCAGGATTTCACCAGGATGGACATTTGGTAAACGGTTGGTTTTCATGGCATTGAGCTACTTCTAATGGTAGTCCACTATTTCCACCTGATTAGCATTGCCCTCATCCGTCCATAGGAAACAAATTCTCCATTGGTCGTTAACGCGGATGCTATATTGCCCTTCGCGATCGCCTTCCAACTTATTTAGCCGATTACCCGGCGGGACACGCAGATCGTTAATTGATACTGCTGCGTCAAGTATCCGAAGTTTTCGTAGAGCAGCTGACTGAATATCAGGTGGGTAGTAACGAGACTGAAAACCCTCGAAAATGAGTTTGGTCTCTTCGGATTTGAAATTTACGCTCACAACTGAATGCTAACCCACATTCCGCACCCTGAACTGTCACACTACCAATTTTGGTTGTTTGGATATTTTTGCGCAAGCAATTGCAAAACCAATTATGTAAATTTTGGTATAAAAAACTACTACGAACATCCATAAATTACGAAAAAACCGATTGTGACAGTAGGGGGTGCGGAATGTCGGCTTATATTCAATTTAGGTTGAGCAGGCGATCTCTCTATCACTTTTTAAAATGCAGAATACCCCACCTGATATGACCTGTATTGGCTGCATCAATCCAGTGCTTCAGTCCTAGTTTCTGACGTTCTAGATAATCTAGAGTGCAAATAGGCACTAAATTTTCATAATTAGCCTCCAATTCTTTCAGAACTTGGCTGTAATGGCTAGCCAGTTGTTCAGAAAGCTCAATAATCTGAATCTCCTCAAACCCTAAACGCCTAGCTATTCTTGTATAGGATCCAATCGACTCCATAGAATCCAGGTGGACTCTATCGAGTATGGGTTGGAGAACATCTTTTGGACAGTCATCACTCTGCATAACATCTGTAAAGATAAACTGACCATCTTTTTTGAGGACTCTATAGACTTCTGCAAAAACGTTGACACAACTGCTAGTGTATGAAAGAGCATCCTGTGACCAAACCACATCGTATAAGTTATCGTTAAAGGGCATCTGTTCAAAGTTGCCCTCAAAGATTTGAACTTGTTTGTCTAGCCCCTGGCTTCTAGTAAGCTTCCTATTTCGTTGATTTTGGGCTTCACTTAGGTTAAGACAATCTACCTGACAGCCTAGAGTGTTTGCTAGATAACGCGCTGCGCCACCATATCCTGAACCAATATCGAGGATCTGCCGAGAAGATCCTAGTTCCAAAAACGATGCCATTGTTTGAACAGTTCGGCGACTGGCATCAAATATGGAGTCCTCTTCAGTTTCATATATTCCAATGTGAATATCCTCCCCTCCCCAAACCGTTGCATAGAATTGATCTGCATTAGTGCTGTTATAGTAATCGCGAGCTTGAGAAACTACTTCTGACATATTTTATTTAGCGTTGATTGATATCTATTTACCACAAATTTACTACTATAGTTTAATTGCGGCAAACTATAAGGCTGCGAGCATTACCCTTTGGGGCGTAATTGTTATATTTACGAAGTTTGCCTATCTGCATATAATTTGACAATACAACACTAAACGAAGATTGAATAAGTATGGAACCCAAAAGAATTATGTTGATTGGGCTGGGACATGTAGGTGCACATGTCCTTGATATGATTTTACGAACGCATCTAACCCATAAGATTCTTGTAGCAGGCAGGAACCAACAATATTTACATCAAAGAACTAATCTTTCTGCCTTATCTGCAATTCAACTAGGTTTTTATCCAGATGTAAACTATACAGAATTAGATGTGCAAAATATTGAACAAACGGCACATACCATTTCAATATTTAAGCCAGACATTATCTTTAGTTCTGTCAGCTTACAATCGTGGTGGGTTATTACAAAGCTCCCGAAGCCTGTGTTTGAGAGCTTAGACGAAGCTCAATTGGGTCCATGGCTTCCCATGCATCTAACACTTGTATACAAGCTGATGCAAGCTGTGAAGCAAACAGGACTTAATATCAAAGTCATTAATGCTTCATACCCGGATGTCGTCAATCCAATCCTCAATAAGGTTGGGTTGTCTCCTACAATCGGTATTGGCAATGTTGCTAATGTAATACCAGGACTTAGGAGTTCTATTGCTCTTAAATTAGATAAGTCTTTAGAGGACGTAGAAATTCGTTTATTTGCACACCACTATGTAAGCCATAGACTCTCTCATTTGGGAAATGCCGGAGGGGCTCCATTTCACTTAACAGCACTTGTGAATGGTGAAAACTTAACCAAATTATTGGATCTCAATACAGTATTCGAGCTTCTTACAACCAAATTCAAGCGATTGGGAGGGCTAGATGGAATGCTCATAACAGCGGCCTCGGCCACTACTGTGATTAATGCTATGGCAAATAACACAGGTAAAATTATCCATGCACCAGCTCCCAACGGGTTACCTGGAGGTTATCCCGTCAGGGTCAATGCACAAGGAGGTGAGGTTATTCTTCCTGATGACTTAACACTTGACAAAGCGATTCGTCTTAATGAGGAGGGTCAAAGATTCGATGGTATTGATAAGATTGAAGAAGATGGCACTGTGTATTTCACGGATAAAGAGATGAATATTATGAAGTATATGCTTGGCTATGAATGCAGAAAAATGACTTTATTAGAAAGCGAAGATATAGCTAATACATTAAGGATAAAATATATAGAATTTGCCAAAAAGTACAGATAAATTATCCTTATTCTAAATTCTAAATGATCGCTTACTCAGATATTTGGATTTCATCAAGTTGCCCAATTACGACATCTGCCGCCTCTAAATGAGCTGCTTGTGCTGTTCCCCAACAAATTCCAATACAACCAGCAGCACCAGCACGACGTGCCATTTCAATATCACCGGCAGAATCTCCTACCATCAGAGTTGCAGCGGGTTCGATACCTAAGGTTTGGCAAGCTTTAATCAACAGCGCTGGATCTGGTTTACTTGGTTCTTGATCTACACCTTGTTGCAGCTGGAGTAATGGTTCTAGTTGATGACGCTTGACAAATGCTTGTACTTTTGACGTTGAGTCAGCGGAGAGAATACCTAGTTTTAAACCAGCCTCTGAGAAAAATTTCAGGACTTCCAGGCTACCGGTAAACATCGGTAAAGTATTAGCTGCATCCTTGAGATACCAGTCAGCTTCGGCAAAAGCCTTATGAGCAATTGCTAACGACTCTAGCCAACCTCGTCCTGTTTCTGCAATATAAGCTGCAGCGGCAATTTCATTTTCCCGACGACTACCAACTGCCGTCAATCCTGTGGGATCAAGGGTATTTCCCTGAATACCAAAAGCCATTAATAGTGGTTCCCCGATACCAGGAATTTGCGCATCAATCAGACGAGAGCGCTTTTGTCCCAATTCTCGCAAAAATACTTGGGAATCCTCTAGGGTTCCATCTTTATCAAAAATAATTGCTTGGATATTAGGAAAGGTAATATCCCGACAACGAATTATTACCAATACCTAAACTCCTTTTTCAAAATACTAGAGCGCTACGCGCTAGGCAACAGGCAACAGGCAACAGGCAACAGGCAACAGTAAGTTATAACTGAATGAGGTACATCTCCTATTCCCCATTCCCCATTCCCCATTTTCAAAAACGAAAGTATCTCATCTAAAGGAGAAACGCTATAATTTATTCTTCAACAGCAGCTACTACTAGTTCTTCTTCTTCAGGGGCTTCTGCTTCTGCTTCTGCTTCTGCTTCAGGAGTACCACCTTGCTGTTGAGCCAGCATCTTCTCCCGGTACTTAGCAGCCATTTCTTCCGCCTTGTCATAAACCAGCTGACGGTTGTTGATCATATCTCCTGGTTCAGGCTCTAACTGCTTAGTAGATAGAGAAATACGACCTCTTTCCGCATCTAAGTCAATGATCATTACTTTAACTTCATCATTGACACTAAAGACACTATGGGGTGTATCAATATGATCGTGGGAAATTTCTGAGATGTGTAGCAATCCACTAACACCACCAATATCAATGAATGCACCGTAAGGTTTGATACCCCTTACGGAACCAACCACAACTTCGCCCACTTCTAGGCGGTTCATCTTCCGTTCAACCAAAGCACGACGGTGGGAGAGAACCAGACGATTGCGGTCTTCATCAACCTCCAGGAATTTTAGGGGCAATTCTTCCCCTACTAAGTCTTCCTTCGGTTTGCGAGTACTGATGTGAGAACCGGGAATAAAACCACGTAATCCTTCAATTCTGACAAGAGCACCACCGCGGTTGGTAGCAAATACTAGGGAACGGACTGTAGCATCTTCTGCTTGTAGTTGTCGTACCCGTTCCCAAGCTCGCATATACTCAATGCGGCGTATGGAAAGGGTTAGCTGTCCATCCTCATTTTCATCGGTAAGAATGAAGAATTCCCTGGTTTCATTGGATTGTAATACTTCATCAGGATTATCAACCCGGTTAATTGACATCTCCTGAATAGGAATATAGGCGGCAGTTTTCGCACCAATGTCAATCAGAGCTCCCCTTGGCTCAAGACTAAATACTGTTCCAGCCACAATGTCACCAGGGCTGAAATGGTAATCATACTTATCGAGAAGGGCAGCAAAATCTTCGTGAGTGAAGCCTATATCTTTAGTAATTGTGTTCTGACTGAGCATGTGCGTTGCATTTCCTACTGTTATCTTCGTAATGACTCTGCCTCCTGTTGATGTATACGAACTTCGGCATTGTGCCGCCTACACCTACATTGCTTTGTCTGTACTCTATTTTAGAGTATTTAATAAATTCCCGATAGATAATTGTAACTCAAGTTGGATTTATTATGTATTAAATCACAGAAACCAATTCCCCCTTCCTCATAGTTCAGATGAGACACCATAAGCTGTTGCTCCCTACAGAGCAGTGGGAAATTAATTCCTTTGCAAATTCTCAATTTTCAACTCTCAAATTAAGAACCTGTCATGACAGATGCTGGTGTTTCCTTTTCTTGGGCTTCAGTTAAGGCAGTTTCGTTAATTGTTGAGCTATCGATTAGGGTCGTGTCGCCCTTGAGGTCATCTAGAGTTTCGACAAAATCTCGGATGCCTTGAAACTTGCGATAAACTGAGGCAAAGCGTACATAAGCTACTTCACTCTCCTCTCGCAAATACTGAAGAACTAATTCACCTATTTCATTGCTAGTGACTTCCCGACCAAATCTTTGCTGTAATTGAGCTTCAATTTCAGCGACTAATACTTCGAGCCTTCTTTGGGAAATACCAGTTTTTTCACAAGACCGCACAATTCCTCGCAATAACTTGGAACGATCAAATGATTCCCGCTTTCCATCTCTTTTGATCACAGTCACAGGTACAAATTCAATGCGTTCGTAAGTAGTAAAGCGATGTTTACATCGCAAACACTCTCGACGTCGCCGAATACTTTGTCCTGCTTCTGTTGAGCGAGACTCTAGAACACGACTATCACTGTGCTGACAATTAGGGCATTGCATAGGAGAGGGTCTTTTTTCGCCTGTTGGACTCGAAGACAGTTAATCTAACAAAAAGTTCTAATTTAGGAGATAAATCAAGAAATGTGAAAGTCCGAGCCGGTATTCACCTATCTAATTTTCTTGCTGAGAAGAAATAGATAGACTTTTACGGCTCAGGACATTGAGTAAAATTATTAAATTGTGATACTCAAAGGATTGTGTACCGGTCAAGCCGATTGCACCAGACTACTTTTCGATCCGAGGGGGCTCTCGGAAAGCGATCGCAAAAAATAGAACCCCCAATGTCAGGGTCAAAACCAAGATATAAGCAACTGCTTCCATACCAATAATTTTTAATGACTACCTAATTAATAGTTTACCTGCCAGAGCTACATTTAAGATCGAAAAGGCGGGTTTAACTCAAGATGTCTGTTCCCAGCCACTTTGTTTAACCCGCCTATCCAAAGTAAAAAGTGTGAAAATTTTTTACTTGCAGCTCTACTAAATTGTCTTTTAGACTCTGGTAGACTCGTCTCCCACTTTCTGGAATAGACCCCACTCTACTTGCTCTTCCATGTCTGCTTCAACACCAGCAAACACGTCTCGGAACAAAGTACGGGAACCATGCCAGATATGTCCAAAGAAGAACAACAGGGCAAATACTGCATGACCGAAGGTGAACCAACCCCGTGGACTGGTACGGAATACACCGTCAGACTCTAGGGTTTCTGTGTCAAACTCGAAGCCCTCACCCAATTGGGCAATACGAGCATACTGTTTTACTTGTACTGGGTCTGTAATGCTTTGACCATCCAGATTCCCACCATAGAAGGTAGCGGTGACACCAGTTTGCTCGATACTATATCTTGATTCTGCCCGTCGGAAAGGAATATCCGCCCGTACTACATCGTTAGCATCAGTTAAGATAACGGGGAAAGTTTCAAAGAAGTTGGGCATACGACGAACTGTCAGCTCCCGACCTTCAGCATCCTTAAATACTGGATGACCCAACCAAGATTGAGCGATGCCGTCTCCGCTGTCCATCGCACCAGTACGGAACAAACCACCTTTAGCTGGAGAGTTGCCTATATAGTCATAAAAAGCCAGCTTTTCTGGAATTTCTGACCAAGCTTCTGACAAACTTGCTCCATCAGCTACACTAGCTTGTACTCTGCGGTCAATTTCCTGCTGGTAATATCCCTGGTCCCATTGATAGCGGGTTGGGCCGAACAGTTCAACTGGTGTAGCTGCATTGCCATACCACATGGTTCCTGCCACCACAAAAGCGGCAAAAAACACAGCTGCAATACTGCTGGAAAGTACAGTTTCAATATTACCCATCCTCAGGGCTTGGAAAAGTCTTTCTGGTGGGCGCACAGCTAAGTGGAACAAACCAGCAATAATGCCGACAATACCAGCAGCAATATGGTGAGCGACAATACCCCCAGGATTAAAGGGATTGAAGCCTTCTGGTCCCCAAGCTGGAGCAACAGGTTGAACACTGCCAGTTAAACCATAAGCATCGGAAACCCACATTCCAGGACCCCAAAGTCCAGTCAGGTGAAAAGCTCCAAAACCAAAACAGAGTAAACCGGACAAGAACAGGTGAATGCCAAACATCTTTGGCAAATCGAGAGCGGGATCACCGGTACGGGGGTCTCTAAACAGTTCTAAATCCCAGAATACCCAGTGCCAGACAGCAGCTAGGAACAAAAGACCGGAAAGAACAATGTGAGCAGTGGCTACGCCTTCAAATGACCAAAAGCCTACATCACTTACCGTTTCACCAGTGACACTCCAACCACCCCAGGAATCGGTGACGCCCAGACGTGCCATGAAAGGCAGGACAAACATCCCCTGACGCCACATGGGGTTAAGAATTGGATCACTAGGATCAAAAATTGCTAATTCATAAAGGGCCATAGAACCAGCCCAGCCTGCCACAAGGGCAGTATGCATAAGGTGCACAGCAATTAGACGCCCTGGATCATTCAGGACGACTGTGTGTACTCGATACCAAGGTAGCCCCATTGACTACGCTCCTCCTAAAGATAAAGTTTCTAGTGTGACGCTTTTGAGTGATTTTGATATTAGAACTCGCCTTAACCCACCTAGACTTGAGTAATTAAGTCTGGGCTATATGGGTTTTGTGACGAGGCGTCTATGAAACTGAATATTGTTTAAAGAATTGTAACTACTGTTAGGGTGCATTGCAAGCAAATTGGTGAGTTTTGCTTTTAATAAACAAGGGAACAGGGAACAGGGAACAGGGAAGTAATACCCTAATGTTCGACATCTAGAGAATTAAGCAAGGTTTGTGCAGTCGCTAATCGCTCAATAGCTTGTTCCGCTGTAATCAGACGTTTGAGCACAACTTGACCAATTGTTTTAGTTGAGTTGGCTAAGGTATCAGGAGTGGGTTTGACTTCCACCATAAGAACAGCCTCTTCAACCCGGTAGAGCCATAATTTTTCCCCTTGTTCGACAATACAAAGGTTGATACAGACAATTTCGGGCTCCCGTCGCCAAGCGTTGACGTTCCACTGTCCGCCAAATTCCCAAACACGACCTACCGCCCAACCATCAGATAGGAAGAAGTACTTCACTTAAGTTATCTCGGCATACTACTGAAATTTTGGTGTCCACCATAGCGCAAAATTTCCAAGTGGTCATTTTGTTACTGAATATTTTAGCGATCGCTTCCTGAGTTCTCAGAATATTTATTAGTTAATAAATATCAGCCGGTAGTTGCTCAGTATGTAACAACAGACAAGTTAAACTAAAGAATAATAACCCTTTTCTCAGCTGTGCTTCTATTAACTAAAACATGACCATCCATTCCCCAGTGGAATTCCAAGACGCTTTTGATGTCATTATTGTTGGTGCTGGACATTCCGGCTGTGAAGCAGCCCTAGCCAGTGCCCGCCTCGGTTGTCGTACTCTTTTACTTACTCTTAACCTAGACAAAATTGCTTGGCAACCCTGTAATCCAGCGGTAGGGGCACCGGCTAAGTCTCAACTTGCCCATGAAGTGGATGCCTTAGGGGGGGAAATTGGTAAGATGGCAGACCGAACCTACCTACAAAAGCGGGTGCTGAATTCCTCACGGGGACCAGCAGTTTGGGCGTTGCGGGCGCAAACCGATAAGCGGGAATATGCCGCAGTGATGAAGAGGATTGTGGAGAATCAGGACAACCTGACCATCCGGGAAGGCATGGTAACGGATTTAGTTCTGGGAGCTAATGATGAGGTTATCGGTGTCGAAACTTACTTCGGTGTAGCCTTTCAAGCAACAGCAGTAGTGCTAACCACTGGTACTTTCCTGGGAGGTCTCATTTGGGTAGGTAACAAATCGATGGCAGCAGGACGGGCAGGGGAATTTGCTGCTGTTGGTCTTACGGAAACCCTGAATCGGCTCGGTTTTGAAACCGGTAGACTCAAGACAGGAACCCCGGCACGGGTGGATAAGCGCTCAGTCGACTACAGCCAACTGGAACCTCAACTAGGAGATGAAGAGGTACGCTGGTTTAGCTTTGATCCCGAAGTATGGGTGGAACGGGAACAGATGCCTTGTTATCTGACCCGCACGACGGCTCAAACTCATCAACTAATTCGGGACAACCTCCACCTATCACCAGTTTATGGTGGCTGGGTAGATGCTAAAGGTCCCCGTTACTGTCCCAGCATTGAGGACAAGATTGTACGCTTTGCGGATAAGGAAAGCCACCAAATTTTTATTGAACCTGAAGGTAGAGAGATTCCAGAACTGTATATCCAGGGATTTTCTACTGGATTACCGGAGAATTTGCAGCTGCGGATGTTACGTAGCCTACCTGGTTTAGAAAATTGCGTTATGCTACGCCCTGCCTATGCTGTTGAGTATGATTACTTGCCAGCAACTCAGTGCTACCCCACCCTGATGACAAAAAAGATTGACGGGCTCTTTTGTGCTGGTCAAATTAATGGTACTACTGGCTATGAAGAAGCTGCGGCTCAGGGCATGGTTGCGGGGATCAATGCCGTGCGATATGTCCGCCATCAGGAAATGGTCGTTTTCCCCAGGGAGGAAAGTTATCTTGGTACCTTAATTGATGATTTGTGTACCAAAGACCTCAGAGAACCTTACCGCATGTTGACCAGCCGTTCTGAATATCGTCTCTTACTCCGCTCCGATAATGCTGACCGGCGTCTGACACCTTTAGGAAGGGAATTAGGACTAATTGATGACCGTAGGTGGGAGATATATACCCAAAAACAGGCTAATATTACCGCAGAAAAAGAGCGACTGAAACAAGTCCGGGTCAAGGAACATGAGGAGTTAGGAATTGCGATCGCTTCTGACACCCAGCAAAAGATTAAAGGTTCCATTACTCTGGCTGACTTACTGCGCCGTCCTGGTTTCCACTACATCAATCTTGATCAATATGGTTTAGGTAATTCCCATCTCGATCAATCAGAACGAGAAGGTGCGGAAATTGACATTAAATATTCCGGCTATCTTGAGCGTCAACAAAAGCAAATTGATGCTGTTTCCCGCCAAGGGCAGCGACAGTTACCACCAGATTTGGATTACTCCACCATCGACACCCTCTCCAAGGAGTCTCGTGAAAAACTTTCCCAGGTAAGACCTCTAACCATTGGTCAAGCTTCCCGCATTGGTGGTGTGAACCCAGCGGATATCAACGCCTTGTTGGTATATCTGGAAATGTGTTCTCGTACAGTATCAGTCTAGTTTTCAGCCGTAAGCCGAAAGCTAAATATTGTTGATTCTTAATCTTTTGAGCAAATTTAGCGATAAAATTTGCGGTGTCAGGGTGTAGAAGATACCAGCTCCTAATGTAATACCAACATCCGTTTTTGTTAATTCTGTAGCGACGAGAGCAAGCAATCCATGTCTGAGGAAGTCAGCACCAAACAAACGGCTAAAGAAGAGTCAACCACTCCAAGTCCCATCCAGCCTTGGTCAGCAGAGTCTGAGGCTGATAAATTAATGGATGATTTATTTTCTGACATTGATCGGATTTTGGAGGGAGGTACGAAGTTACCGACGGAGCCTGCTAAGCCGGAATATGTTTCCTTGC
Source organism: Symploca sp. SIO1C2 (assembly GCA_010672925.1). Taxonomy (GTDB): domain Bacteria; phylum Cyanobacteriota; class Cyanobacteriia; order Cyanobacteriales; family Coleofasciculaceae; genus Caldora. Next base: position 133,946 of record JAAHFP010000001.1, read on the forward strand.
AGTCGATTGTGATTCCACCAATTACCACTCCTCAAACAGAGACGATACTAACGGAAGAGCAACAACAATTAGTTGCTCAAGCAATTGATGATGCTGAACCGGGAGAGTTGTTACAGCAACCAGAATCTCCTACATTGAGTCCTGAGACAAAAAGCTCAGGTTGGCCTTGGGAAAAGTTACTTTGGGCAGTTGGGTTGACTTCCGTTGCAGCGACACTAATTATGCTGTTGATTAGTCCAGAGAGGCAGACTTGGTTAAGCTCCAAATTGAGTAATATGGGTTTACTACCTGCCCAAAAGACACAGGTGTCAGAATCTGATGCCCAGTTTATTCAATACGCCTTGCGATCGCTGGAAAGGATCGACCGCAAAACTGAAGCTAATCAACAGAACGCAAATGCAACTGGCGGTACAGGTAATTCTAGCCAACAGGCGAGAGTGGGAGCTGGCAATCAGTCTTCTGCCCCTAATCAATCAACAACAATTCTGGAAAAAACAGTTTACTACCCAGTTTATCCACCCCAATCGCCTCCTGCAACCTCAGTACCTTTACCTGTAGCTCCCTCCCCTGCACTCAGTTCGACCGCCAAAGTAACTCCTCCAAAAACTTCGACCGCCAAAGTACCTTCTCCTGCAAATCCGACCGCCAAAGTACCTTCTCCCGCAACTTCTCCTACCCAAGCAGCTTCTCCCGCAAATCCGACCGCCAAAGTACCTTCGACCGTAACTTCTCCTACCCAAGCAGCTTCTCCCGCAAATCCGACCGCTAAAGCAGCTTCTCCCGCAACTTCTCCCGCCCAAGTATCTTCTCCCACAACCTCTCCTCAAGCTGCAGCACCAGTCACTGTTGATACGGAAACTTCAAAAACTGAATTACCACCAGCACCTGCTGCTCAACATGCTCTCGTGGGGTTGATTGAGCTGGAGGCTCCGGAGTCTTCTGCTGCTTTATTTTCTATCAATGGTGTTACCCAAAGATTTAAGATTGGCGAAGCTATTGGTAATAGTGGTTGGACATTAGTCTCTGTCGATAACAAGGAAGCAGTTATTCGACGTAATGGAGAAGTTCGCTCAGTTTACATTGGTCAGCAATTTTAAAAATCCTGAAACTTAAGGCTTTGGTCTTAGGGAACTCAAAAAAATAAATCATCCCAATTTTTGGACTTGTCTTAACTTCCTCAGCTTCCCCAGCTCCCCCAGCTCCCCCAGCTCCCACTCTTTTTTCCCCAGCTTCCTCAAGAAGTTAACATAATTGAGATATATCTGATATTGAGGAGTACGGGGCAGTGGGTTTATTCGAGGATCTCAATAAATTTCTAGAACAACGCCTAGATGAATTTCTACGAAACAATCCCCATCTAGAGTTACAGGCACTAGAGGAGCAGTTAACAGAGCAAGAAGAAGATACCCTAAAACTTTTAGCTGATCTACAACTGCAAGAAAAGCGCTTACAGGACGAAATTCTGGCAATTGCTCAAGAGATTCAAGAGTGGCACGGGCGAATTAAGAAGGCGAAGTCCCACGGTCGATTAGATTTAGCCCAACCTGCTCAGGAGCGAGAGGCAGCTCTTCTGCGGCAGGGTAACCAGCTTTGGGGACAAATGGAGGGTCTTAAACAGCGAATTGCCCAAGCGAAGGAACTAATCAGTCAGATTCAAACCCGCCGTGCTCAAGTACGATCTAAAGCCACAGAAGTAAAAGCTGCTCGTGCTAATACCCAGACTCAGCCGCGCCGGGAGACATTTGGCTGGAACAAAAGTAGCAAATCTAAAATCTCTAGTGGAGCAGATTCTTTGGAAGAGAAGTTTAAACGCTGGGAAATGGATGAAGAGTTGGAGCAGATGAAGCGGAATATGGGGCGTTAGTTAAGATTTGCTGCAATTTGTTAAATGGGAAAGTGCTAAGCGTTAAAGAATATGTGAACAGGGATGAGCCTGAAGCCTCTGCCACAGTTAGATCAGCTGTTTACAAACAATTTTTGGATGCTATATACTGCTCTGTAGTAGGCGATTTACAAGGAATCTAGCCAGAGTAATCATGGGTGTGAGCACCTCTCGTGCTTTATCGGATTTAGAAAGTAATCCTCCTCTAGGAGGAATTAGAAGTCTTGATCAGAATCTAGTCAGTCTTTTTCAAGATAAGTTTATACTTCAACCTTCTCTTACTCGCTCTATAGTTAGTTTTCAGGCTAATAAAACTCGATCCACCTATAGATGGTATAAGTACAAAGAAGCATTTTCTGCTTCTCTTGTTGAGTATTTACTTGATAAGTATGGCATTTTAAAAGGTAAAATATTAGACCCTTTCGCTGGTAGTGGAACTGCTCTATTTGCCACTAGTCAAGCAGGAATAGATGCTGACGGTATTGAATTGTTACCTATAGGTCAGCAAATAATCGAGACCAAGCAAATTATAGATTTTGAGTTCACTGATGAAGATTTTGTCAGACTTCAAGAATGGTTAAAGTTTAAGATATGGAAAAATTTTGCAAATAAGATTGTCCTCCCAGAATTACGCATCACGAAAAATGCATACTCAAGAACAAACCAAGATGCCATTGAGCAGTATCTTGGAGTGTGTGAGCGGGAAAATAGTAAAGTGCGATCAGTTCTACATTTTGTTTTACTTTGTGTCTTAGAGTCTATAAGCTATACGCGAAAAGATGGACAATACTTAAGATGGGATTATCGTTCTGGTCGTGGACAAGGTAAAAAATCGTTTAACAAAGGTAAAATATTGGATTTTGATGAAGCAATTTGTCAGAAACTTCACGAAGTTATCAATGATATATCTCCATCGATAAAACAGATGGAACTTTTTCCTTTGGAAAAACGACGGGGCAAAATTAACCTATACAGTGGTTCCTGTCTTCAAGTTATGCCAAATCTACCTAAGGCAGAATATGATGCCATCATTACCTCTCCACCTTATTGTAATCGATATGACTATACTCGCACCTATGCCTTAGAGTTAGCCCTATTGGGTATAAATGAGAAGGATTTAGTAGAACTTCGGCAAGAAATGCTTAGTTGTACCGTTGAAAATAAACCCAAAGACTTATTAACAATTAACCCTCTCTGGCAAGAGGCAATAAATATTGCCGAACAACAGGAATTGTTACAGGCTATTTTAACTTATCTAGATAATCAAAAAGCACAAGGTGCATTAAATAATAAGGGTATTCCCAGAATGGTAAGAGGATATTTTTATGAAATGGCTTGTGTAATCCAGGAATGTTTTCATGTTCTCAAACCAAATGCATTGTTATTTATGGTTAATGATAATGTGCGTTATGCAGGTGCTAGTATTTCAGTAGACCTTATACTCTCTAGCTTTGCTGAAAAATTAGGTTTCTCCGTCGAAAGTATTTTTGTGTTACCTAACGATAAAGGTAACAGCAGTCAGCAAATGGGCAATCATGGGCGTGAGTCCTTAAGAAAATGTGTTTATGTATGGAGGAAAAATAATGTAGATAATAATTGTGAATTGCAAAGTTGATGCAACCTTATCGAAAGCACCTTAAATCTAGTGAAAATTTGGTGACAACCTACGAAGCTACTCGCGCAGGTTTTATTACTCTTGCGCTAGAAAAAACAGACTTGCTAGTCCTTATGTTGCTGCAGCGAGAGTACTCCAGGAAGCAGCTTGTCAAGCTAGATTACCTAGCGAATTGTTAGATATTGAAGGCATTCGCTCAGGATTACTAACTGCCGCAGGTTTATCAGACAAATCTCTTAAGCACTTAACATCACAAGATGAGGCAGAAGCTATAAATGGTTTGATTAAAAATTTCCTTGAACCAACAGGTAAAAAATTTGTAGAGGAGCTAGTTTTTAGATTTTTGCTCACTCGTGGTGATACACTTGGTGGTTCAATGCGAAATGTGGGAGGTTTATTGGCACAAAGAAAACTTACTCGCGCAATCATTTCAACTCTGACAATAGCTGGTATAAATTATTACTGGCAACATTCAAAAACTAGGAAATGGATAGAGATGACAAAGGATGACTCAGACATCGAGCTGTATTTGCGTGGTATAAGTTGGGAAAGTTTAGGAAAGAAACGTACATTAATCTATAACTTAAAAGTGCCAGTAGTTGGAAACAATGTAGATATGTGTTTATTCAACCTCTCTCCTAAAGAATTGCGAGCTAGTAAATGCAATTTGGTTGAATCTTATATTGCACTTGGTGAACTCAAAGGTGGTATAGATCCTGCTGGTGCAGATGAGCATTGGAAAACAGCACGAACGGCTCTCAAACGTATATGTGCTGCATTTTCTAAAGTCAATCATTTACCCCATATCTTTTTTATAGGTGCTGCAATTGAGAAAAAGATGGCAGTTGAAATCTGGAATCAGTTAGAAAATAACACTCTTACCAATGCTGCAAATTTGAATGAGGAAAGTCAAGTGGTCTCTATTTCTCGTTGGTTATGTAATTTGTAGCGATCGCAAACTGAGAAGTTATTGTCACAGATGACTGGAGTAAAAATGAATGACCACTTGAAAAGCTTTTACAAAATTAACCAATCCGTTGAGCAACTACTGAAGAGTAAGCATCATTCTTCTGAGGTTAAGCAATCTGCTATCAACTTACGAAAATCAATGCAACCTTGTTTGGCGGAGCTCCGGCAATCAGCTGCTAGGATTAAAGATTTACTAAAGGCAGGTTTCGATGATTTAGATCATGCTGAGGATGTTTGGCATAGCAAGCCCAAAATCGCTAGAGTAGCTACTGATGAAATTTGGCAACAGCTGGAGCAATTGAGGAAGGATCATTGCGGAATTCGTCTTTTGGGCTCTCAATGTAAAAGGGAAGCTGTTAAACAAGCTCAAGCTTGTTGGAAGCAAATATTAGAACCTATAGAAGCTAAATGGTTTTTGGGCCAAGGAAGTCAAGCTCAAACAATAGTTGGGAAAGATAATAAAAATAATTTTACTATGGAAATACGCTCTGTAGTTGCTTCTCAATTTCAAGAAATTATCAAAATTCTCAAAAAAAGTTTAGACATAGTATATAAAAAGCTTGCCAATCTTCATTTAGATTATGTTTTTCAATATGTTATTTTCTTGGATAAAAGAGCAAGAGACCAGGCAAGAACTAGAATCAACTTAATACTTAATGAAATTAATGCTAAATTTAGGAGTTTAATTCTTCATTCCCCTTGCCAATCAAGAAATTTATTAGAATTTAACAATCCTTTTAAACCAGCTGTACAATTTTTGCTAAATCCTCATTACAATGATATTGACTGGCAGAATTTTTGCCGATTTAAGAAAGAAGTGTACACCAAAATAATAGAAGTAATTAATACAATTATTGAAGACCGAATTAACTTGGCAATTAAATCCATTGAGCAAGTAATCTTATTCTACACTGACTTTCTAGAGCGGCAATACCGATATCAGCAAGAGACACCACAACAAAGAAATGCTGAAAAAGCTTGGATTGACCAACAACGTCAGCAACTAGAACGGGTGTCTAGTAGTATAGATGCTATCCTGGCTGCACCAGGATTTTAAGATTAACAAATTAATCCCTCTTTGCCGCACAGCAAAAATAAACCAAAACGTGAAAAAAGTTTAAAAAGCTTACTTTACTGCACAAGCTTTCTTCTCTCCTGCCTCCTGCCTCCTGCCTCCTGCCTCCTGCCTTCTGCCCCCTGCCTTCTCTAGATTTTTGGTATCACACCCAATATAGCCAGTGGTAGCTGACTAACAGGAGCCGGTATCATTTCCCCTCTGAAGTCCAAAAGTTGGACAATGATCAGATAAGCGATCGCTAACAGTATCGAAATCGCTCCAGTGATAATAGCAACTATTTTTCCTTGATCCATTTTAATGCTATATTTCTGAGTTTACTGGTATTTTGTGTAAGCAACTCTCGTAAGATTGCTGTATTACCCCGATTGGAGCTGAATATACATTACCAAAATATGAAAAAACATCGCTCGATTTTCTCCCCCTACAGTACGTCAAGACGCAAAGAACGGAGAAAACAACTACTACTGACTTCAGGTGTCGGACTGTTGTCGCTCATCATGGGAATGACCTTGTTATCGATAAATCCGAACAGTAGGTTGGGGCAAAGAGCTAGGTTGCTTCAGTTTCAGGTAAATAGTTTCATTACTCGGGGAGATAATGCACAGACGCCTGTACTAAGACTAGCCTCTACCTCTGTTTCCCAGCGGCGGGAAGTACTCCAAGAAATTGCCCAGGGAAAAAAATCTATTGATCGTTCCCGTGCTCGTTATCTGTTAGCAGCGGATTTGATTGAACAACAGCAGGGAGAAGAGGCACTCGGTTGGTTGGAAGGATTGGAAGGAGAGTATCCAGTATTAGCAGCACATATTGTCTTGAAAAGAGCGCAGGCTTACGAAATTATTGGTGAGCAAGCCAAAGCAGAGAAAGCCTGGAAAGATTTACTCAAATACTATTCCCATCATCCAGTGGCGGCGGAAGCCTTGTATGCTTTGCTATCAGAGGATTCAATCTATCTTAAAAAACGTAATGAAGACTCTGATGACGATACCAGTATCTTCCAACAAATACAAGAACTATATCAATTTTCCCCAGAAGATCCTAAACACTGGGAAGTTGCTCTTGCCAAATATCCTTCCCATCCCCGTATTCTGGAGTTGATGCGGCAGCGGCTAAAAGAAGATCCCAAGCAGCCAGAACTAATGCTGTCCTTGGCAAGATATGCTTTTGCTCAGTCAGAAACTATCCCTGTATTGGATCAGTTAGTAGGCAATTATGGTGAGGCTGTAAGTAATAAAGACCAAGCAATCATTCAGCCAGAAGATTGGGAAGCGATCGCTCTTGCCTATTGGAAGGATCGAAAATATGGTCAAGCTAGCCAAGCTTATGCCCAAGCTGCACCTACCGCTGAAAATGCTTACCTAGCGGCAAGGGCGCTCGAATTGGCACAGAAGTCCACCAAAGCCAAACGTGCCTACAAAAAAATGGTGCGGGAGTTTCCTAATGATCCAGAAACGGCGAAGGCTCTGATCCGAATTGCCAAACTTGAACTGGATATTGAAGCAGCACCTTATCTTGACCAAGCTATCAATCAATTTCCCGACCAAGCTGGGGATGCCCTCTTAGCCAAATCTAAAGTGCTCAGGCGTCTCGGCAGTGAGCAAGCAGCGGTAGAAGCACGGGAATTGTTGCTGAGTGAATATGGTACTTCCGATGCAGCAGCAGAATATCGGTGGAAAATGGCGCAGGCTAGAGCCAAAAGGGGAGATCTAGAAGGAGCTTTTACATGGGCACAACCCATACTCACCGAGAATCCCCATAGTGAGCCAGCACGTCAAGCAGGTTTTTGGGCAGGAAAATGGGCAAGTAAGCTAGGGCGTCAACAGGATGCCGAAGCTATTTTCGAGCAAGTCTTAGCTAACTATCCCCAGTCTTACTATGCTTGGCGGTCTGCTGTACATCTAGGTTGGGATGTGGGGGACTTTCCTACAGTGGGTAAGCAACAACCAAAAGTAGTAGTTCCCCCTGTCAGACCTTTACTGCCCTTAGGTTCTGCGGCGTTAAAAGAACTATACCAACTAGGACAAGATCGGGATGCTTGGGCTCTATGGCAAGCAGAATTTCAAAACCGTCTCCAGCCAAAAGTTGCGGAACAATTCACTAATGGTCTAATCCTGCTAGGTGTGGGGGAGCATTTGCAAGGAATTTCTCAGATCTCGAAACTTGAGGATCGAGAGACACCAGAAGAGCAAGCGGAATACCGGGCTCTAAGTAAAAAACTCACTTACTGGCATGGTTTGTATCCGTTGCCTTTTGCCGAATCCATTATGACCGAGTCACAACAGCGTAAGATGAATCCCTTGTTGGTGAGTGCTGTGATTCGACAGGAGTCTAGATTTGAGACAGATGTTCAATCTTCCGCTGGTGCTATTGGTTTAATGCAATTAATGCCTAGTACTGGGGCTTGGGCAGCCGAAAAACTCTCTGTGAAAAAATATGCTCTAGAAAAGCCTGAGGACAACATTAAGTTGGGTACTTGGTTTTTGGCGCAAACTCACCAAGCTCATCAAAATAACTCTTTACTAGCTGTTGCTAGTTACAATGCTGGTCAAGGCAACACAGCAAAGTGGTTTCCGGAGAGAGTGTCCACTGATCCAGATGAATTTGTCGAAACTATCCCCTTTGATGAAACCAAAAACTACGTTAAGCAGGTTTTTGGCAACTACTGGAATTACTTGCGATTGTACGACCCACAAGTAGCAGAGAGGCTGGCTAAATACTCAGCTGGCGAGTCAACTGCTATGAGTAAATGAGGGTGAGGGAAGAAAAGGGTGGGGAGCAGAGGAGCGGAGGAGCGGAGGAGATGGGGAGCTGGGGAGCTGGGGAAGAAGAGAGAACTGATAATTTTTGGATACAAAGCTCAAGAAATCCCACCCAAAATTTCACCTCACCCGTCAGCAGACCCGACTGACGCACCGGACGGGTCGAATAGAAATCCCACCGTACAACAAGCTTTCTTCTCTCCTGACTTGAAAGAGACGCGGAGACGCGGAGACGCGGAGACACGGAGAGAGGGATTTTCATGCATGGTGGTGAAATTTTTTCATCGGGACTGCCTCCTGCCTTTCCTAAACTAAAGCTACAGAAAAATTGTAAAGTTTTGTAATGATATGGTAAGATTATCTACATCAGTGTTACTAACACCGATAAAAGTTCATTAAACAAAAGTTTTCATATCATGCCATATACAACAGAAGACGGTGGAAGATTAAATAACTTTGCTCTTGAGCCCAAGGTTTATCAGGCAACCCCTCCAAGTGCAACTCAAAAGCGCAACTATATCTTGTATAGCGTACTTGCTCTAGGACTGATTGGCGGCTTGATCTACATTGCCTACTCAGCCTCCAGCGTTGGCTAACAGTGGCAAGATGAACTCGTAAGCATAGAAGAGAGCAAGTGCTAGGAAATTTGCAACTAAAATATGCGCCCTAGCCTAATTGTGACAGAGAAACACCAGGCAAATCAAGAACCTGAAAACTCCTTAATTTGCTTAATAGCATCCATTGCACTTTGGTAACTCTCTGTCTTGCCCTCTTGTTGATAAAGTTCAGCAGCTTTCTCCAAATCTGTGATCGCTTCCTCTATATTTTCGAGCTTAAATCTGGTAATTCCTCGATTGTGAAAAGCTTCGGCAAAAGTTGGTTGAATCTGTAGCGCTTCACTGTAATCTGCAAGGGCTTCTTCATTCTGTTGCAGTTGGTTGTAAGTTAAACCTCGCTGGTAATAAGCCATTACATTCTTGGCGTTGTGGGAGATTACCTCTTCGTAATCCCCTAAAGCTGCCTCATAATCTTCTAATTGATGATGAGCATTGCCTCGGCTTAAAAGAGCTGCCTCATTTTTAGGACTAAGCTTAATCACCTCATCAAAATCAGCGATTGCTTCTTTGTATTTACTCCAAGCAAGATAAGCCGCGCCTCGGTTAATATAGGCTTGCTGATAATCTGGCTTGATTTTAATTGCCTCTGTGTAGTCATAAACTGCCGCCCGCTGATTTCCTAGGTTTTGATATGCATAGCCTCGGTTATAGTGGCTATCAGCATCGTTGGGGTCAAGTTTCAGTGAATCGCTAAAGTCTGCAACAGCGCCACCATAATCTCCTGCTTCCAACTTATCCACACCCCGGTTATACAAATCTACAGCACTCAGTTGTTCCTGTTCTTGGTTAGGTTCGGGAGCCACTTCCTCGTTAGGTTCGGGAGCCACTTCCTCAGCCATGGCTGGTAGCTGAGTATGAACAATAGAGAGAATGGTGAACATTAAAGTTGTTAATCCCAGGATAGGAAGCTTTTGCTCAGTCTGGCTCATAGTATTTCCTCCAAGATGGTATCCTTTCCAGATTGCTCTCAATACTCTTTAGGCAGACGAAAAACAGCGTAAATTGTTCTTTTGATTAAATTAGTGTCGATCAATTAGTCCGCCTGATAAGCACAGATGGACTAATGGACATAGTATACATTTCTTGTAGTGGTGCGATCAGCTAGTATTGGGAGGAAGGGGATGTAACTAGTGCAGTGCGGCGAAAATAAACCTCCAGCTAAAAAAGGTTAAAATGCTTACCATACAAGCTTTCTTCCCTTCTGCCTTCTGCCTTCAAAGTACTAGTTGCGATCGCCTTTGTGATACTTCTCCAACCAAGCTTCCAAATCGGCTAGCTTAGTAAAATCCAACAGAGCCTCACTTAAACTTTCGAGTATAGGTAGTGGCAGACTAGCAATACGCTCCCGCAAATCTTGAGATAATTTGCCACAGCGACGAGCTAACTGCCGCAGAAGCAGCCCAACAGCTTCCTCTTGACGACCTTCTTGGCGACCTTCTTGGCGACCTTCTGCTTTGGCTTCTCGATAAACCCTGGTATCCTGTAAACTGATTCCCATCATAGCTTCTACCTCCTGACGACTCAACTCAGTAAACTTGTACACCATAATTGTCTTAATCATTTCTATTATGGCTCTACTAACTGCTGGTTCTGTCACCTCCTCTTGAGTTCTGGTTACCAAATATCGAGCTTCTTCTGGAGTTTGTTCTTCCTTGAGTGTGGTTAGTACCATCAGGGCTAGTCCTAATGGTAATTGTTGGATATCACCTAACTCATCTAGGTACACCCGTTTGACTTGATTGCTGTTTAGCAGTGTTTTGTAGGGTTCAACATCACTCTGCTCAATACTCCTTGTTGGGTAAATCACCACCACAAACCAATTCGAGTAAAGATCACGTTTGCGATAAAAGTACAGAAATGTTTCACTGAACAGCCTTTCATAGAGCCGCTCATCTTTTTGAAATTGTACTTCGCAGAAATAAACGACACCTGCATCGTCGGTATCTGGAGGTAGGAAAACTCCATCAATTTCAAACTTTGGTTCCTTAACTGCTACCGAGTCAAAGCGATAATTGGCTGCATTAGCAGGGGGAGTTTCGAGTAGCTCAAATACTAATGCAGGCGATTGCTGGAAAAGTCGGTAAAAAATCGAATCTCGCCGCATAAAAAGGGTTTAAGTGGATAGAATGCCCATTGATCTTACTGCTTCAGGGACTCTCAATAGAATGAAAGTTGACTGTTGAGTGTTAAGTGAGCCCTATTTTCAAGGTAGCTTCTCCACTATTGTGAAGTACCCACCCTCTGCTAAAGTGGTTAATGCTTATGGGTATATAGTTTGATGCTCAGTGCCAGTATCTTAGACATTACTCCATTTGTACGTTGGACTTAAGGGAAGGGGAAATGCTCAGAAAAATTACTGTACTCATGCTAGCCTTGAGCCTATGTCTCTATGGCTGCAATACTGGTGTCGGCGGACTGCAAAGTTATGTAGATAGCATTGATGGCTATAAGTTTCTCTATCCCACTGGTTGGCTTCCTGTCAAAGTTACTGACGGTCCTGATGTGGTATTCCACGACATTATTGAAGTAACAGAAAATGTCAGTGTTGTGATTAGTCCTGTTCCTGAAGGTAAGACTCTTGCTGAATTAGGAACACCTGGTGAAGTAGGCTATCAGTTGCAGAAAAATGCGATCGCTCCTCCCGATTCTAACCGTCAAGCAGAATTGGTCGATGCTCAACAGGTGGAGTCTGGAGGGAAGAATTACTATATTCTCGAATATAGTGTAAAGTTGCCCAACGAAGAACGGCACGATATAGCTAGTATCGGAGTGCGTAATGGCAAACTCTTTACCTTTAATTTGTCCACTACTGAACAACGTTGGGAGAAAATGCACGATTTGTTTGAGACAGTTGCTAAATCTTTTTCCCTTGATTGAGATTAATTTGACTAGTAGCGCTGCGCGGAAGTAATATCAAGTTCGTTTGAATACTTACACTTTGGCTGCAAAAAGGCAGTTCGGCGAAGCCGTTGCCGAAGGCTAGGCAGAAGGCAGAGGGCAGAAGGGAAGAAAGAAGGTTGTAAGGGAGAAGGGAATTATAAGTAATTATCCGAACTTGATATAAGACGCTTTTTTAAATGATTGTACCCAGAATTTGGTGCGTTACGCTGCGCTAACACACCCTACGATAGGTACATTTTTTATGAGAAATCACCTAAATTAAATTGTATAGCACTACGCATTTAGCTTAAGACATTAATAAAGCCTGAAGCTTAATCATGGCCTATTTTTGAATTTTGAATTTTGAATTTTGAATTGCGCGTAGCGCTATACATATCGTAGGGGCGGGTTTAGAGACAATCTAGGCCATTTCACAAAATATTCCGCTCAAAACCCGCCCAATACCATTCCTCAGTTAATACAACCAGTCTCCAATTAGGTTCTTGTGGCCATTTTAATTCTTCAATCTAAAATCTAAAATCTAAAATCTAAAATCTCTAGGTCTTAAAAATTACTAAATTCTACCGAAAAATGTAGACCGTTTTCTTGCCAAGTTCTTCTGGTATTGTCTACAGGAATTAACGGAATACCCCAATCCAAACGAGCACTGAAGTTATCACCTAGTTGCAACTGAAATCCTAATCCAGCGGAAGCTAGGCTGTTGGTGTCAGGATTGGCCCTATCGGTATTCCAGGTTGTCCCAACATCAATAAAGGGAGCTAACTGTAACATACCTTCTGAGCCAATACGCAAAATTGGTACCCTTAGCTCAGCAGAAACAAATACCCCATTATCTGTGAGTACACTAAACTGACGGTAACCCCGGACACTACCTAAACCCCCTAGCCCAAACTGTTCAATTGGTAGCAGGGGTGTGGTAGTTAACTGCATGTCTCCTCGGATTAATAGTATAGTATCTGCTGCTAGGAGCTTTACCCACTGTCCTTGTCCTCGCCAGGAGAAAAAGCGGCTATCGGGAATTGGTTCACCGGTTCCAGGATCAGGGTCATTGAGAGTAGCATCAAAGGCTCCAATACCAACATTAAACTGAGAGCGCAGTGCTAACACTTCTGCGGCACTTCTCTTTGTCCATTCTTGGGAGAATGCCAGGGAGGAGACACGGGTGCGTCCCTGATCATCTGCTCCTTCGGAAAGGGGAAAGGGAATTCCTAGTAGAGAGTTGTCGGTTTCTCGGCGAGTACCTGTCAAACTGAGGGCAAATTCTTCCGTAGGGGTTTGTACTATTGGTTGACGGATGGTGATACCGTAGTTGCGGGAAGAGGATTCGATATCTAAGATGTCGAAGGGTGGTTCGATAACCTTGCTGGAAGTATTACCGTAGCTCAAGCTCAATGTACCATTGCGAGGATTGAATGGGACAGTGTAACTCGCATTTATTTCATTGCTACCATCGGTGTTGGTATAACCGAAGGTTATACTATCTCCAATTCCCAAAAAGTTAGCTTGCCCTATAGTAAAGCCTCGGCGGAAGCTACCAACACTGGGGGAACGACCGTTATTAGCAAAGACTTCATAAAGCCAAGTATTAGCCTCTGTAACCTCAACTATCAGTAAACTAGTAGCAGGACCTGAACCAGTAGAGAGTTCAGCAGAGATATTCTCAATTAGTGGATCGAGTTGCAGAACCTGTAAGGATTCGAGTAATTTATTGACATTTAAGGGTTTAGCGGTGGCAATTGCTAAGCGCGATCGCACGTAATCAGGAAGTAGACGACGAGTACCATTCACCTCTATATCTTCTAATCCCCCTTCAACAACTTGGATAGTTATGATGGGGTTGGTGAGGGATTGAGGAGGAATCAAAGCACCAGAGGTTACATAACCGTTACTGGTATACAATTCAGTAATTTTAGTACGAGCACTTAAAAGTTCGGCAAAGGTAATCGGACGATCCGTGAACTCCTTAACCTCTTCTGCTAATTCTTGATCACTAAAGGCTGTATTGCCACTGAATTCAAACCGTTCGATCGTAATCTTAATCTCTCCTGGAATAAGCCCTTCAGGAATATCAGACTCTCCGGGAGTCGGATTAGAAGGTCCTAACAATTCTTCTGGGGGTGGTAGGGGTTGGGGTAGTTCAGGTTCTGGCGGTTGTGAGGGAGAAGGTTGGAAAATATCCGGTGGCAGTGGTGGAGTGGAAGGTACAGGAAGTTGAGATAGTTCCAGAGGATGACTTACCCCAATGTTCTCCGGATTTATATCAAGTTCGGATAAACAGTGATCATTTCCTTCCACCTTGCAACCTTCTTTCTGACTCCGGTTCCCTTCCTTGGAGGGGGAGTGAACGAAATTTTGGGTGGGATTTCTTGAGCTTTGTATCCAATAGCTATAAGTTCTCTCTTGTCCCCCAGCTTCCTCAGCTTCCTCAGCTTCCTCAGCTCCCCCAGCTTCCTCAGCTCCCTCAGCTCCCCCAGCTTCCTCAGCTCCCTCAGCTTCCTCAGCTTCCTCAGCTCCCCCAGCTCCCCACACCTTTTTTCGCTCACCCTTGGAGGGGTTAGGGGTGGGTTCTGCCTTGTCACCACCAAAATGTAAGGATTCTACCGAACCGGATATTACCCTATACTGTTTACTTGAAGGTACTGTTGTCGCTGTTACTGGGATTTTTAGGAACGATGTAGTTAACAAAGCTACAATGCTCGTGAGATTAACTAGTAGGTTCTTTGCCATCAACAATTCGCGGCAGTATACAGCGGCAACCTTGTGACCCTAGCTATAGGTTGTATAGATTGCTTACCGCGCCTCCAAGTACAGATTAGAACGAATAGATTTATGCTATGACATAAATGAGCTAAGCACTACACAAGAAAAATAATCAAAATCAGTAATGACTTAAGCCCACTGCATCTTAATTTAGCATATAAAGTCAGTAAATTTGATTATTGAAAAACCCAGCAAAGATTCTTTTTAGAGAGGAATAAGGCTATAAGTTAATTTACTGTTTCAAGATTTAATAAATTACCACTAATCGAATTTAATTTCCTTGCACTTTCGTTGAGATTAACTCAAAACTTATTACTCTTCAGCAACTCACGCATCATATATTTGGGGATGAATCCCTTGATATAATGAGTTTATGACTTCTTTTTCGGCAATTAATTCCATTTTTAATTCGCAGTTAGATGCTTATTACTTATTACTTATTACTTATTACTTATTACTTATTACTTAAATCTGTGCAAATAGCTTTTAGGGGTTTGTCCCAATTATCTATGGGGAGTTGAGGGAAGTAAGCAAATTCAAACACAATTCCAATGGTAGGTATTGCTGCCCATTCAGGGGAACTCAACAACCGGTCATAAAAGCCACCACCGTATCCCAAGCGATATCCGAGGAAATCACAAGCAACACAAGGCACAAGGATTAAATCTACCTCATCGGGCAATAAAAGTTGAGCATCAGGGCTAGGTTCAAAAATACCATAAGCTCCCTTTTGCAAAGGCTCATCGGGTTGCCAACGATGCCAAACCAGAGATTTACCCACACATCTAGGGAATCCCCAATGGTATTTACTATTGGTAAATAGGCTGCTTAAATCTGGTTCTTGGTGAACACTGAAATAGGCAAGAACTGTTTTAGCTTGGGTAAATAGGGGCGAAGATTGGAGATGAGTACAAATGCGATCGCTTTTTTGCTTCCACTCCGAAGAAGAAAGCGATCGCCGTTGTTGTAGAATCTTTTTACGCAGCTCGGTTTTACTTGGTAGTTGTTCCATAATACAGAGAGGATAATAAGCGCCTAACGGCGAATTCAAAATTCAAAATTCAAAATTCAAAATTCAAAATTGATGGAATCGCAGAAAAAGAAGTAAGAAACTAGTCATATCAAGGGATTCAGTCCCAAATTTATGATTTTTAGCTTCAGCAAGAGTAATAAGTAACACCTACCACCTACCACCTACCACCTACCACCTAACACCTACCACCTATCACCTACCACCTACCACCTACCACCTATCACCAAACACCTACCACTTACCACCTACCACCTAGGGCCTCCTCTCAGAGTTACTCTTGACATAAGCTTGCCAACTGAGTTCCATAATTGCCATTTCCTGCCACACCCTATCAGCATCTTCTATTTGTGACAAGATAGTTGCACAATATTCTTCCCCAACGATACTGCAAGCCCAGGAAATTAAATCATCCTGGGAGCTACAATTCCCATCTGGATAGTGCCAGCCGGAACCATATTTAGCAGTTTGCCCATTGGGGTAATACCAATTTTTCTTTGAGCGGGCAGTTTTTCCATTGGGGTAGTGCCAAACTGAACCTGACCAATATTTAGCAGTTAACCCATTGGGGTAGTACCAAACCCTACCAATTTTAGCAGCTTCCCCGTTAGTCCAGCGTACTAAAGACTTGGTTTGTTCTTGTTCTTCTAATAAAACTCGGCAATCGTTGAACTGTTGACCTTGAACTATGTTAATTAAATTGGGGCTAGCTCCTGCTATACGGGATAATCCAGCCATTAAGGTGAGATCTAAGCAATCCTCGGTAGCTTCCGATGGTGGATTCACTAACAATAAGGGTTGAGCATTGGTATTGGCTTCGGTGGCTTCTTTGGGTGGATTGGGCTGAATATGGTTATCTGCTAAAGCGTTATTACCAGTAAAGCCAATAAGAATAACAGAAATTAGCAATTGAATAGCAGGTTTCATAAAAATTAAGCAATTGGAGGGCTCAGACTATCAACTTAACTCATCCCAGACTGAAAAGTCTCGTTGTGATCGCTTGGGAATGGGGAATGGGGAATGGGGAATGGGGAATGGGGAATTGGGAATTGGGAATTGGGAATGGAAAATAAATGCGACACACTTGTAGGGGCGGGTTTAGGGACAATTTAGCCCATTTCAACCCGAATATTGGTATCAAAACCCGCCCTGCACCTTTCCCCAAAAGGGACAATTTAGCCCATTGCAACCCGAATATTCGGATCAAAACCCGCCCTGCACCTTTCCCCAAAAGGGACAATTTAGCCCATTTCAACCCAAATATTCGGATCAAAACCCGCCCTGCACCTTTCCCCACAGTCGATATGTTGGCAATGGAGATGACACGTCGGTTGAGGGGGCAGGCAATCAGGGCGCACGTCGGTGCGCCCCTACGTTATTGGCATTGATAATGAATCATGGGATTTTGTTCCCAATTTCCCATTTTCCACAAGCCAATTGCATAATTGTCTTTTTTTTTCCCAAGAATTAAAGTAAGGGGGTTTTCGCTTCTTGCCTCAAGTTGAGGTGGCGCATCCTCTGCCTACTATCTTGCGGAGAATTATTGCAGATGACAGTAAATTGGTTAAATTTCCTTGTAAAAAAATTTGATGTAGGGGCATTTGCGCAGCATGGTGCTTTAGCAGCAAAGCATTTGGGCGATAATGTATCTATTAAACCCAAGGTATACAATCCAAATGCTTTGCCCTTCGATAGCTTGAGAACTCTGGGAAAATTATCTCTCTTTATTCCCCTAGCCTTAAGTGAAATAACTCTGAGCCCTACCAATGCTTTAGCTCAAATTATTCCCGATAACAGTCTGGGTAACGAAAATTCCGTAGTAACGCCTATCAATCCACTGGTTGAACGAATTGATGGGGGAGCAACTCGAAATACTAACCTCTTCCACAGTTTTCAGGAATTTAGTATTCTCGAAGGGCGAGGAGCTTATTTTGCTAATCCTGCTGGCATTAGGGCGATTTTCAGCCGGGTAACGGGAGCTAACCCTTCTCATTTGTTGGGCACTTTGGGGGTTTTGGGTGAAGCTAATCTGTTTTTGATTAATCCCAATGGTATTTTGTTTGGCCCTAATGCTCAACTGGATATGCGGGGTTCTTTTGTTGGTAGTACCGCTAGTGGTTTTATCTTCCCCGATGGGCAACAGTTTAGTGCCACTACTCCTAATGCACCACCACTGTTAACAGTTAATGTCTCACCACCGGTGGGTTTGTATTTTGAAGGAGAAGAACCGGGTGCAGTGGTGAATAGCGGTGATTTGGCAGTGGAACCTGGGGAAAATATCACCTTGGTGGGAGGTACGGTAGTTAGTACAGGAAAACTATCGGCTTCTGGGGGTGAGGTATCTCTGTTGGCAGTGCCGGAAGTAATGGCGGATGGGGCTAAGCCTCTGGTGGAAGTGACGGAGACAGGAGAGTTATTGAACATGTCTGCAATTTCTCACTCCCAATCCTCGTTATCTGATCCTCGGACATTATCGGAATTAGTAACAGGTGCGGGAAATATTGCCGAGTTGACGGTTACTGATAATGGGGAAGTGCAGTTAACGGCAACTGATACTAGCATACCAACGGATGCAGGGACAGCGATCGCTTCTGGTAATATCGATGTTTCTGGAGATACTGCTGGTAAGGTACAAGTATTGGGGGAGAAAGTCGGATTATTTGCTGCTGAGATTAATGCTTCCGGTACTAATGGTGGTGGTACGGTATTAATTGGTGGAGATTATCAAGGTTCTGGTTCAATACTAAATGCTGAGCGCACATTTATTAGTAGGGATTCGGAGATTAATGTCGATGCGCTATTAAATGGAGATGGGGGTCTAGCGATCGCTTGGGCAGATGGAACTACTGGGTTTTATGGTAGGATTAGCGCCCGTGGGGGTAGTAATAGTGGCGATGGTGGGTTTGTTGAAGTTTCCGGTAAGGAGAATTTAATTTTTCGAGGTGAGGTTGATACTACTGCTCCTCAAGGGAATTTCGGTACATTGCTTCTTGATCCAGAAAATATCAGGATTGTCGATGCTGCGGGACCTGATGATGGTGAACTTGCGGATGGTGAAATTCTCACTACTGATAGCCCTGGTGATACATTCACGATTTCTAAAGGGACGCTGGAAGCTATAACTGGTGATGTTTCATTGGAAGCAAGTAATGATATTGTTATTGCTGATGGTGTATCGTTAGACTTTGATAACGGTGACGGTGCGATCGCTTTTATTGCCGATGCTGGGGATATGGATGGTGTTGGTGATTTTGTGATGGATCCAGAAGAAAACATCAACACCAATGGGCGAGATATAAGTATTAAGGGAGCGAGTATAACAACTGGAATTATCGACACTAATGGTGGAAATATTAGCCTTACTAGCACGATTGGCGACATCATCACAGACGATGTTGAATCAACTGACATATTCGGAGGTGGTGATATTACCCTTGTTGCCGAAAGCAATATCAATACCAGGCAGTTGGATGCTAGTAGTAATGGTTTAGGCGATGGTGGTGAGATTAGGTTAAAGGCGAAAGGGGGCGACATCCACGTAAGTAACTCCATTGAATCTGACAGTTTCTTTGGCAATGGTGGTTTGATTAACCTAGAGGCTAACGGCGATATCCACATCAGTAAACAATTTGAATCTGGCAGTTTCTTTGGCGATGCTGGCAATATCAGTCTGAAGGCTGAGGGCGATATCACTACACTAGAGAATATTGAATCTGGCAGTTTCTTTGGTGATGGCGGCAATATAACTTTCTATAGTAACGGCAATATCGCTACAGTAGGAGATATAAGATCTACTAGTAATGACGGCAATGGTGGTGAGATTACGCTTACTAGTCACAATGGTAAAATTGACACCACCGCAGGTAATTTAATTTCTGCCTCTGATGGTGGTAATGCCGGAGACATTAATCTTACTGCCGAGGGTAATATTATTACGGGAAATACCATTGCAGCTAGCCAAGATGGTAATGGTGGCAATATTGAGTTCAATAGCAATAGTGGTGCGATTGATACAACCACAGGTAACTTAATCTCTGCGTCTAATGGCGGTAGTGCAGGAAAAATTAATCTTGCTGCCGAAAGTAATATTATTACGGGAAATACCATTGCAGCTAGCCAAGATGGTAATGGTGGCAATATTGAGTTCAACAGTAATAGTGGTAGTATCAATACCACCGCAGGTAATTTAATTTCTTCCTCTGATAGCGGTAATGCAGGAGAAATTGAACTTACCGGCAACGGTAATATCACGACAGGAAATATTCAGGCTGTTAGTATTGATGGCGATGGCGGCGCGATCTCTCTTACTAGCAATCAAGGTAAAATTGATACAACTCCAGGCACTCTAACTTCTGCTACTGATAGTGGTGATGCAGGAGATATTGAGCTTACTGCTAATAGCGATATTACTACAGGAGATATTCAGGCTGTTAGCGTTAGTGGCGATGGTGGCGCAATCACTTTTTTGAGTACTCAAGGTACAATCGATACAACTCCAGGTACTCTAACTTCTGCTTCCGATAGTGGTGATGCCGAAGAAATTAAACTTATTGCCAACAGCGATATCACAACAGGAGATATTCAAGCTGTTAGTGTTAGTGGTGATGGTGGCGTGATCGCTCTTTTTAGCAATCAAGGTAAAATTGATACAACCCCAGGAACTTTAACTTCTGCTTCTGATAGTGGTGATGCAGGAGAAGTTGATATTATCGCCAATAGCGATATCACGACAGGAGATATTCAGGCTATTAGTATTGATGGCGATGGTGGTGCGATCGCGCTCAACAGTAATCAAGGTAAAATTGATACAACCCCAGGAACTTTAACCTCTGCTTCTGATGAGGGTAATGCCGGAGAAATTAATCTTACTGCTAATAGCGATATCACGACAGGAGATATTCAGGCTATTAGTATTGATGGTGATGGTGGCGCGATCGCTCTTTTGAGCAATCAAGGTAAAATTGATACAACCCCAGGAACTTTAACTTCTGCTTCTGATAGTGGTGATGCAGGAGAAATTAAGCTTACTGCTAATAGCGATATCACAACAGGAGATATTCAGGCTGTTAGTGTTAGTGGTGATGGTGGCGTGATCGCTCTGACTAGTAATCAAAGTACAATCGATACAACTCCAGGTACTTTAACTTCAGCCTCCGATAGCGGTGATGCCGGAGAAATTGAGCTTATTGCCAATCGCGATATCACAACAGGAGATATTCAGGCTGTTAGTGTTAGTGGTGATGGTGGTGCGATCGCTCTTACTACCACTCAAGGTACAATCGATACAACTGCAGGTACTTTAACCTCTGCCTCCGATGAGGGTAATGCCGGAGAAATTGAGCTTATTGCTAATCGCGATATCACAACAGGAGATATTCAGGCTGTTAGTATTGATGGCGATGGTGGCGCGATCGCTCTTACTAGTAATCAAGGTACAATTGATACAACCCCAGGTACTTTAACCTCTGCCTCTGATGCTGGTAATGCAGGAGAAATTGAACTTACCGCCAACGGCGATATCACTACGGGAGAGATTCAGGCTGTCAGTAATCTTGGTGATGGCGGCGCGATCGCTCTTACTAGCAATCAAGGTAAAATCAATACAACTTCAGGAACTTTAACTTCTGCCTCTGATGAGGGTAATGCCGGAGACATTGAGCTTACTGCAAATAGCGATATCAGAACAGGAGATATTCAGGCTGTTAGTATTAATCGTGATGGCGGTGCAATCGCGCTCAACAGTAATCAAGGTACAATCGATACAACTCCAGGAACTTTAACTTCTGCTTCTGATGAGGGTAATGCCGGAGACATTGAGCTTACTGCTAATAGCGATATCAGAACAGGAGATATTCAAGCTATTAGTATTGATGGCAATGGTGGCGCGATCGCGCTCAACAGTAATCAAGGTACAATTGATACAACTCCAGGTAGTTTAACTTCTGCGGCTAAGGTTGGTGATGCAGGAGAAGTAAATCTTACTGCTAACAGCGATATCACGACAGGAGATATTCAAGCTATTAGTATTGATGGCGATGGTGGTGCGATCGCTCTAACTAGCACTCAAGGTAAAATTAATACCATCGCAGGCACTGTACTTTCTACTTCCGACGCTGGCGATGCTGGAAAGATTGATATTATTGCCAATCGCGATATCACTGTAGGAAATATTCAATCCTTTAGTAACAGCGGCGATAGTGGTGAGATTACTCTCAGGAGTAACAATGGTGCCATTGAGATGAAAGGAGGGATTATCAACTCTGTCTCTGCATCTGGAAATGGCGGTAATATTGCCTTCACCGCCAATGGTGATCTAGTCCTCACAGGCATTATTAACACCAGTGGGAAGTTAACAGGAGGTGATATTACCCTAGAAAGTACTAATGGTGGTATTAACGCTGAAGAATTGCTCCTCACCTCCGGCAGGTTATCTTCATCTCGTACCAGACGCATTAACAATAATGTTTTCCAACTGTTGCCCGATATATTTACCGGTAGAACAGCTTATGGTGGAGATATCTCACTTTTTGCTAGGGATGATATCAACATTACTACGAGTGCGATTAATGCTTCTGTATCCCGAAGTTCTGTAGCGACAGGAGGTGGTATTGGAGGTGATATCAGCTTTACCAGTAGTGAGGGAGCTATCTCTTTGGAAAATAGCTATATTCGCACTGACAACCGCAGTAATAACCCTTTAGATAAGGGAGCGGATCTTAATTTCAGTGCTAGGTCACTTTCCTTAACCAATAGTAGTGCAATTACCTCTAATCCAGTTAATGCCCAGGGCTCGAATATTAATATAAATGCAACAGAATTTGTTGAGCTCAGTCAACGTAGCGGTATAGGCACTCAGGCTCGAGGTTCTCAATCGACTAATCTGACTGTTAATACCCAAGAGTTGAGGATTCGAGATGGTTCACTCTTATTTATTGGCAGAAATGGTGAATCTCCTACTCCAAGCAGAAGTCTTTTAAGTGTCAATGCTGACTTGATAGACATTAGTGGCACTGCAGCAGATGGCTTAATTCCTAGTGCTTTGGCTAGTATCAGCTCAAGGGGAAACAATGCGGGAGATGTCCGAATTAATACTAATCAACTGATTCTCCGAGATGGTGGTTCAATATTAGGTGTTACTCTTAACGAAGGACAGGATGCGCCAGGAGAAGGGGCTAATGTATTTATTAAAGCTGAATCTGTGCTAGTAACTGGCACTTCAGAGAATCAGTTATTTGGTAGTAGTATATCCGTTGATACCTTAGCTAATGGCAAAGCAGGCAACTTGACGATTGAGGCAAACCAACTATCGGTTCAAGATGGAGGAGTTGTATCTGCTTCTACTTTTGGTACTGGTAATGCTGGGAATATTACCATTAACGCTGGGGAAGTATTAGTCTCAGGAGCTTCCTTAGATAACCAGATCAAAAGTGGTATCTATGCTCAATCTTATGATGAGGGAGAGGCTGGTAGCATAAAGATTGTTACTGGGGATTTGATTGTTCAAGATGGAGCAAGGATTACTGTCAATAGCGAACCCACATCAGAGGATTCTGGTAACCTAATCAATAAAACCAATGCCTGGATTAATACTCTCAGGGATGTTCCTGAAGCAGATATTCCTCCGGATTTTGCTGTGGCTAGGGGTTCTGGTACTAATGATGCCGGTGATATCACTATCGACGCTAACAACATTTTCTTAAACAACCAGGGACAAATTACCGGTGTTACCTCCTCCGGAGAAGGTGGCAATATCAACATCGATGTTTGGGATTTAATCCTGATGCGTCATAACAGTTTTATCTCTACCACTGCTGGTACTGCTCCTGGTGGGGGAAATGGGGGCAATATTACGATTAATGCTCCCTTTATTGTAGCAGTGACCCATGAAAATAGCGATATCACTGCTAATGCATTTACCGGCAATGGAGGCAGGATCACCATTTTCAGCCAAGCCATTTTTGGACTCAAATTTCGCCCCAATCCAACTGCCTTCAGCGATATTACTGTTAGTTCTCAATTCGGACTTGATGGTACTGTAGAACTGAATACCCTAGGTATTGATCCTAGTCGGGGATTAATCAATATATCAGAGAAAGAGCTCGAAACCGAATTCAATGATATTTGCGAAGCAGATGAGGGAAAGCCAAAAGTAGAATTATATGATATTGGACGAGCCGGTATTGCCCCAACACCCCATGATCCATTTGAGCCTGATTTTGTTGAATCAGAGTCTCCGGCATCGGCTATTGGTGCTATGCGCCCAGTAGCTTATCGATGTTCTTAGAAGGTCGAAGGTCGAAGGTCGAAGGTCGAATTGGGGATAAAATTTGGCGGGTTTGTAGGGGCGGGTTTAGGGACAATTCATCGCCATTTGACCCGAATATTTCAATCAAAACCCGCCCCAGCACCTTTCCCCAAAGTCGATATGTCAAAACAATTCAAAATTCAAAATTCAAAATTCAAAATGTCAGGGTATATATTATCGACAGGGAGGATTTTGTACCAAAGTTATCGTTGATGTCCCTATCATATCCCTTGGGCGGGTTTTGTACCAAAGTTATCTTTTATGTCCCTATCATATCCCTTGGGCGGGTTTTGTACCAAAGTTATCTTTTATGTCCTTATCATATCCCTTGGGCGGGTTTTGTACCAAGGTTATCTTTTATGTCCTTATCATATCCCTAAACCCGCCCCTACTACCTACGTTATCGACAGGGCGGGTTTTGTACCAAGGTTATTTTTTATGTCCCTATCATATCCCTAAACCCGCCCCTACAAAATTTACGCAATTTTATTCCCAATTCCCAATTCCCAATTCCCAATTCCCAATTCCCAATTCTCCATTCTCAATTTTCCTTAATCAGCTCTCGTAAAGCTTCCACTTCTTCCGGTTCTCCTATCACTAGTAATTTATCTCCTGAGTTTAGAATAGTATCAGCTTTGGGGTAATACAATCTCTTATCTCCTTGTTGAATTGCCATCACATTAACTCCGGTAAGATTGCGGATATTAGCGGCAGCTAAAGTAACTTCATCTAAAGGAGAAGCATCAGGGACAGTTACCCACTCACTATGCATTTCCCTAGCAGTATCACTGAGTTCTGGTGGCATAAAACTGATGACTCTTTCTGGAAGAATGCTCTGGTAGCGTTCAGAGTGAATCTTATTAATAACTGACTGGATTACCCATTGCTTTTCTCCGAGAGTTGCGAGTACATGAGAGCCTATCTCCAGGGCTGCCTCAAATTCCGGTTGTACTACCTCTTGGGCTCCGAGTTGGGTAAGTACATCAATTTCACTATTAGTATGGGAGCGAGCAACTACATCTAATTCTGGGGCTAATTTAAGAGCCCGTTTGAGCAATAGTCGGGTACTAGTAGGATCGGGTAAGGCAATAGCTAAAGCTTTGGCTTTTTCCAGATAGGCTTTCTCTAATACCAACTCTGAATCCGCATCCCCGAAAATATAGGGAATTTTCTCTAACTGTAACTGCTTGATCCCGGCTTCACTATTCTCAATGACTAATACTGGATATCCCTGATTGCGTAGAATATTGACGATAACTCGCCCCACTCTTCCGTAACCGGCTACTACTACATGATTGCGAATTGTTTCCGGAATGGATAGGGCTTTAGTATCCCGAAACTGACGTAGGTAGCTTGCCAGGAATGGTAGATTGGCGAGTTTCTCTGCCAGACGGGGAGAAAATCTCAGGGCGACAGGGGTTAACACTAAAGTAATTGCCGTAGTCCCCAACAACAGCAGGTATTCTTCCTCCTTAAGAAATCCCATTTCCAAGCCAACCAGGGCTAAGACAAAAGAAAATTCCCCAATCTGATTGAGTCCTAAACTGGTAATAACTGCTGTTTTAAATGAATAGCCAAATTTAAGTACAATTGGCAGGATTATGGCGGCTTTCCCCAGCATCACCACCATCACCAGACCTAAAATTAAACCAAAGTTCTGGAGCAGTACTCCTGGATCGATCAACATCCCAATCGAAGCAAAAAAGAGACTGGCAAAAGTATCTCGTAGGGGTAAAATTTTGGCTAAAGCTTGATCAGCATAATCAATTTCAGCAATCATCAACCCAGCAACAAAGGCTCCCATCTCAATCGACAAGCCCAACTGAGCCGTAATTAAAGCTACCCCTAAACACAAAGCAATTACACTCAGCAGAAAGAGTTCACTATTTTCCGTGGCAGCTATATGTTTAATTGCAGGAGGAACTAACCATTTACCCGCAGCAAAAGCCGCACTCAAAAAGAGTAATGCTTTCAGCACCGCAGCAAATAAAGCTGAACCAATATTTTCCGGTTGATTAAGAGCAGGCAACATTGCTAACATCAGACCTAAAGCCAAGTCTTGAGCAATCAAAATTGCCAACATTACTTGACCGTGCAGAGTATTGACTTCCCCTCTTTCAGTTAGGGTTTTGAGCACTACCGCAGTGGAAGATAGGGAAAGAATCGCTCCCATAAATATGCCCTGAGTTGGTTTTTCCCCCATCAGAGTAGCCAACAGCGCCACGAGAGCGATCGTCAGACCGATTTGTAGTAAACTGCCTTTCATGGCAATATCTTTGACTCGTTTGAGTTCGGCCAGGGAAAACTCCACACCAAGGGCAAATAAGAGAAAAGCAACGCCAATTTCTGCTAAAGCCTTAATCTGTTCTTGTTCCCTCAACAGTTCTAATCCAAAGGGGCCAACGATTAAACCACTAGCTAGATAGCCCAACAGCACAGGTTGGCGCAATCGATTAGCTAGATACCCTCCCAGAGCAGAAGCTCCCAGAACTGTGGTCAGATCCAAGATAAAATTGTGTGGTGCTGCCGCCATATTGTTTTGCCGTTGTTAGCTGAGTTGATTAGAGAACCGGTTCAGTATTATCTTGACCTATTACTTGTTACTCTTAAGAAACAATTTTAGATTTTAGATTTTAGATTTTAGATTGAATAAATATTTGCTCAAGTCTGTCAAGAAACTAGGGAATAGGGAATAGGCAACAGGGAATAGGGAAGAAGCTACTTTCATCACCTGGTAGTGAAAAAATTTTTCATGGGGACTGCCTCCTGCCTCCTGCCTCCTACCACCTACCACCTGCCACCTACCACCTGCCACCTACCACCTAAACAAGCCTTAGCTATGAATTCTAGGTTCTGGATGAAGGGTGCGAAGGATCTCGCTTTCTCGAATTGCTAGCTCTTCCAATCGCTCATTAACCACATCTCGGTCAAAATAGGTATCAGCTAGTAGCCAATAAACCCCATAGTGACGAGCTTCAGAAGCCATCAAGCTACCATAGAATTTAGCTAACTCTTGATCTCGGCAGTGAGTAGCTAGTAATCCTAAACGTTCATGAGAGCGAGCCTCAATTAGACCACAAATAAGTAACGAGTCCAACAGCCGATCCGGTTCATTGCGCCGTACTTCCGCTTTCAAACAGGCTCCGTAGGGAGGTGACGAGAGGGGAGCAAGGGGAATACCACGACGTTCAAGCCACTGGTTGACTAACTCAAAATGCTCTAGTTCCTCCTTAGCAATCGCTGTCAGCTGACGCACCAACTTACTGTTGGATGGGTAGCGAAACATTAAATTCATCGCTACTCCCGCTGCTTTCCGCTCACAATGGGAATGGTCCAGTAAAATTACATCTTGGTGAGCAAGAGCTTGCTCGACCCAAGCCCAGCTAGTGGGACTTTTGAGGCTGTTAATCAAAGTAATGGTAGAATTAGACACTATTTTGGGGCAATCAATTCGATTTTTTGGAAATTGAAAAAATCTTGCTATCGTAGGATATACTTTTATTTCTCCCTGATGGCAGCAATTAATGTGGTGCAAACTAGGGAAACTAAAAAATTATCTCAAAAATCTCGGAATTTAAGTTTTTGTAGTTGTATTAATGATTAATAGACATATCCTATATTAGAGAATCTGGCCAATGAATACGAGGCATAATAGAAACAGTAGGTGTGGCTTATATTGAAAAAAACACTACTAGAGCTAGATAGATTCCAAGGGTGCTATCGGGTATTTGGAGCAACTGGATTTGGATAAGAACTAAACATGACCCACCGTCGTATTGTTATTGGTGACGTACATGGTCACTACGGCACCCTGATGACCTTATTAGAAGCGATTGCCCCTACTAGTGAAGATCGGGTTTATTTTCTGGGGGACTTAATTGACAGAGGGCCTCAAAGTGCTCAGGTAGTAGACTTTGTGATGAAAAGCTCCCACCCTTGTCTCTTGGGTAACCATGAGCAAATGGTACTAGATATTCTAGGTCAAGAAGAAATCTATGGCCCAGCGCTGCAAGCTTGGCTCTCTAGTGGTGGTCATACTACTATCAATAGTTATGGAGAAGCTGGTGTACGGCAAGACCATCTAGATTGGATGCGGAAACTACCAATCTATCTCGATTTGGGAGACACTTGGTTAGTACATGCAGGGGTTCATCCTCGGATTGCTTTCGAGAAACAAACCTCTGAGCAATTTTGCTGGATTCGCAATGAGTTTCATAGTATCGAGAAACCTTACTTCCCTGATAAGTTGATTATCACAGGCCATACTATTACTTTTACTCTACCGGGAGTAAATCCTGGAGAAATTGCTCAGGGACGCGGCTGGCTAGATATTGATACTGGTGCTTACCATCCTAAAAGTGGCTGGATGACTGGCTTAGATATCACCAACTCTATAGTTTATCAAGTAAACACCTACGAGCCTCTCATGCGCAAATTACCCCTAGAAGAAGTAGTAGTGACGGTAGAACCTGCAAAGATTTCCCGTCGGCGTCCGATGCTATTTTCTTGAATTGGGGAATTGGGAATTGGGAATTGGGAATTGGGAATTGGGAATTGGGAATTGGGAATGGAGACTTAGAACTTCAGCTCCCTCAGCTTCCTCAGCTTCCTCAGCTTCCTCAGCTTCCTCAGCTCCCTCAGCTCCCTCAGCTCCCTCAGCTCTTTTCTTTGGAAGTCCCCTGTCTCCTTGTTCCCTGCTCCCTATCTCCTTAACAGAGGACGGATTTGGTTTCGGTAAGCAATCTCATCTAAGCCATCGCCAACCAAAGCAGTCTGCGGATCAATAGCTTGCTCTAGGGCATTAATGCGTTGAGGTGTTGCTGGGTGAGTACTTAAAAACTCTGGTACAGAGCGTCCAATTTTGAGGAGTTTTTCCATAAAGCTTATACTCCCATAGGGAGCATAGCCTGCCCTGACTAAGTTTTCTAATCCCAACTTATCTGCCTCGAATTCGTGTTGACGACTTTTGGGGCGTCGGAGGGCTAGGTCTACCCCTAGTTGAATGGCTACATTCTGGTCTAAACCGGCAGCTGCGCTTAAACCATTAGCAATTGCTGCTTCCTTCATTTGCTTGATCGAATGACGTGCAACGATATGAGCAATTTCATGAGCCATTACACTGGCTACCTCTGCTTCGTTATCTGCTTCTGTGAGCAAACCAGTATTCATGTAAACGAAGCCTCCCATCGTGGCAAAAGCATTAATGCTGGAATCATCAACTACCTGAAATGTATAGGGAATATCAGGTCTTTCGCTAACTTCTGCTAGTCGTTGACCAATTTGGTTAATATAGCGATTAACTTGCTGATTGCGATTGAGTCGGATTTCTCGCCTAACTAATTGCTGATTGATCTGCTTACCTAGCTGCACTTCTTGGTTATCGGAAATATTGGACATCTGGATAATCTGAATCCCTCGCAGCAGTAATTCAAATAAGGGAATACCGTGGCTGACTTGCGGTGTTGCTACCACAAGGCTCACCGCTGTAAACAAGGATATTAGAGGGTATAGCAGCAAGCGACGATAAGAACGAGAAAGTGAGGAAAACGGATTCAACATAGCTAATACGATTAAGATATCTGTATGAGAGAAAAAAGTAAAAAACTTTTCAATAATAGTGTCCGGATGCACTGAAACGTTAGACGTTATTTTGGGGCTTTAAGTTGCCATAACTGCCCAATCTAACCTTCCATCCCTTGAAGGAATAGGCTTCAGTGCCACATTCGGTGAGTTCTTAACATCTATTCAAAGATGATCAACCCTAGATTAGTCTATATTTTATAAGAGAGAGGTCAGCCTCTTAACTCCGAACTCACCTGACTCTGGGTGTGAGGCTTCTAGGGGTAAAAAGTAAAAATGAACAAAATTCAAGCTCAAGCAGCAAAAGTTGGCAAAATCCTATTCAGTGCAGACACCTGGGCAGCTTACAAAAAAGCGATTGTCCTAAGTTGGAATCTGCTCAAGGAATCGGCTAGGCTGATTTGGTTAATTATCTGCCTAGGGATTTTCGTTGTTGCCTGGTTGTGGACTAATTCTCTCCAAGTAGCTCAGGATCTGCAATCATGGTATGCCGGTGTGGAAGAGCCCAAGGCAGATCACTTATTAGATGCAGCGGGCAAGGAACTTTTGTTAGCGGGAAGTACAGGAGCAGCTTTAGCCCTTACCCATGCGAAGAATCAGCTGGGAATTGAGGAGGAACCGGAAGCTATAGAAATTCAGGCAATTGCTCCAGAAGTTCCTCCTTTAGCCGCAAAGCAGCATTTTGTAGAAGAAACACCACAGCAATCTTATCCTCAAACTTAAATAAGGTTTTTGAAGCCCCCCAGCCCCCAATTCTGGGGGAGCCCGGATTCAAAGTCCCCCGTGGAAACAAGAGCGTAGCATCCTCTGGCTTCCCCCTTTCAAAGGGGGACGGGAGGGGGATTCAAGGGGGATTTAGGGGGCATTCAGCAGCTGAAATATATTACGCAATATTTCGCCACCAGCATCGCGCAGCGTAACGCACCGCATCTTTCCAATCCTGACAATTTCATAAATAGATGAATAGTGGGTATATCCTAATTAGCTTGTTTACTATGTCTTACTTGCCACCCTCTCAAACACCAGACACTTCAATTCCACTGTGGCTGGCAGCTAGTTTAGCTGTATCTTCCCTGGTTGTTGCCGTTGTGTTTGCTTTCGGATTTGCTTATAGCCAGAGTGAGTACCAACCGCCTTCATTAAACTCTCACAGCATATTTGCTATTTCTCTACCCAAAACCTGATAGTTATGCCTCAAACTAGTAATAGTTGCAATCCTACACTACAGGTAATTCTTTCAATTATAGCCCTCAGCTTGTTTGGCTGGGGGTTCTTGTTATAGCATTTTATACCTCTTTTGTCGTACCACTATTAACCTATTTTTTGAGTGCGATCGCTACCCCATTAATCATTAAGGCTGTTGGAAGATAACAGCGTCTATACTTATTAAATGTAGACCAACTACAGAAAGTGTCAATTGCTTGGTTCTATTCTCACTTTGCCAGCAAACACACATTTAATTTTTTTCTTCAGGGTACAAAAAATATCTAGCGCAGTGCAGTGGAAATAACCCAAAGCGTGCAAAAAGGTTAAAAAGTTTATTCAACTCAGATCTTGCACCATTCTCAACTAGCTCCAAAATCGCCGTGGAATTAATTCCACGGCTAATAGCCCAAGTCCACTCAAGTGGACTGAAATCCTTGTGTAGTCGTCTTTAGACGACTTTAGCTATAAGCCAGGGGTTTGAACCCCTGGCGGGTTACCGAGAATGGTGCAAGATCTCAGTTCAAGCTTTCTTACCTCCTGCCTCCTGCCTCCTGCCTTCAAATCACTAACTGCTCTCTCCTTCCAATAACCGTCAAATCTATGTATACGGATCAGTTTTACTCGAAATTACTGAGTGATGATACCTTTTGTCGAGTAGTTACGAGTAGTAATCGCTTTGTCTCTGTGCCTAAAGACTGGTATATCATTATCACAGATATTGTTGGTTCTACCAAGGCAATTGAAGCTGGACGCTACAAGGATGTCAACCTACTAGGTGCTTGCTCGATTATTGCGGTACTCAATGTTGCGGGAAATCTGGAAATCCCTTTTATCTTTGGTGGAGATGGTGCTTCCATCTTAATTCCTCCGACACTTTTTACTCCAGCCCAGCAAGCTTTATTAGGAACACAAAGACTCGCTCAGGAAGAATTTGGACTGCAATTAAGGGTAGGTATTATTCCCGTAGATGTTGTCACTACTCATGGTTATGATGTAAAAATAGCCAAATTTCATGTCTCTGACAACTATCAACAGGCATTATTTACTGGGGGCGGTTTAACCTATGCCGAACAACTAATCAAAAATCCCCTTACTACCAAAACTTATCAGCTCAAAAATCTCGGTTTGTGTCCCTACGTTGATTTTTCTGGATTGAAATGTCCCTGGAAAGATATTCCTAGTCCCCAGGAAGAAATAGTCAGCTTGATTGTGGTAGCTAATTCTGGACTTCAGGAAGATGGAAGCCAGATTTACCAGGAAGTTTTAAAGCGAATTCACCAATACTATGGTAATCCGCAAAATTTTCATCCAGTTACCCCACGAAATCTCAATCTAGCCTTTGGCAACAAAAATTTGTCTCCGGTTGCCAAGATTAAGTCAAATTCTAAAAACTACTTCAAGAGACAGTTAGCTTTATTAGGCAATCAACTAGAGAATTTCATCACATTTTTGTTAATGAAATTCAAACTCAAAGTAGGAGAAATAGATGGCCAATTAATTAAACCTCAAATAGTTGCTGATACGGATTACCTCAAGTTTGATGATACCTTGAGAATGGTCATATCTGGTAATGCTTCCCAAAGACAAAAACTGACTTCCTATCTTGAAGCAAGCTATAAGATGGGCAAATTAGTCTATGGTTTACATGTATCTGACCGGGTACTAATGACTTGTCTAGTTTCTGAACAAAATGGTCGTCGCCACATTGCTTTTGTTGATGGGGCAGATGGTGGTTATGCTTTAGCTGCTAAAGCGATGAAGCAAAGGCGTAAGTTGCTCCAAAATCAGGCAATTAATTAGGTGGTAGGTGGTAGGTGGTAGGTGGTGGGTGTCAGGTGTTAGGTTTTAAACCAAATTAATTATCCATGATTAATTATCCATTATCCATTATCCATTAATAACTACTTTGCCCTTATGTTTCCCTCTTCCGAAATACTGGATCATTTCGGGAACTTCACTTAACCTGTAGGGACCATCTAACACAGGTTTAATACCACCAGCTTGGAAAAGTTTATTGATGTAATCCAAGTCTTTGTTTGGTTGGAGATTAACCAGAGAAACTCTCTTTTTACTGAACAGATGAATAATTGGTTTAGAGAATAACACTTGAAACAGACGAGGGGTGTCTCCCCCAACGGTTACATAGGTTCCCTGGGGATTGAGTACACGCAGATATTGGAAGATAGAGCGATTTGTCTTTGTATCTAAAATCAAGTCGTACTTTTCCTGACTCTGTGTAAAATCTTTTTGGGTGTAATCTATCGTTTGTACAAATCCGACTGAGTGCATCATATCGAATTTATCTGAGCTATCCACTCCAGTCACATCAATAGCTCCCATAGATTTGGCAATCTGTACCCCCAACGTACCAACACCACCACCAGCACCATTAATCAAGACTTTTTGTCCAGGCTGAAGCTGCCCTTCCTCAAGCAAACCTTGTAGTGCTAGCATTGCAGCATGGGGAAGCGCTGCGGCTTCAACAAATGACATACATTCAGGCTTCAAGGCTAAAGCCGTTTCCGGTACACAGACATACTCAGCAAACCCACCAAAACCACATTCAGAAATATCTCCATAGACCATATCCCCTGGTTGAAACTGCTGGACATTATGACCTACTTCTTCAATTTGCCCAGCAATTTCAGCTCCAGGAATCTGAATTTTTGGCTTGAGTAGCCCACATAATAGACGTATATAAAATGGCGTCCCTCGCATCAGACACCAGTCCCAATCATTAATCGCTGTGGCATGAATTTTGACTAAAACCTCGCCTTCTTTCGGTTTGGGTTTTTCTACATCTTGAAGCTTAAGCACATCTGCTGAACCATACTTTGTTAAAACAATTGCTTTCATAAATTTCTATCCAAATTGCGTATTCAATAGCTGATATAGACGCTTCTAGCAGAAGTAATTAACCATTAGCCATTACATTAGCCATTATTAATTAATGAACCTTCGCATTCTGTAGTTATAGCTTGCCAAAAACGTTTCACATCTTGGGGCGGTAGATTTACCGCCACCAGCGTTGCCAAATACTGCAACTCTATTCATATTTCTCTCCTCTTTTGTGGCTGAGGCCATTTCCATACAAATCTCAAAATGATCAGCATTGTCACCACTTCCACTGATGCAAAAAATACGTAGGAGGGAGGTGTACTGTCCCCAAGTGAGGGCATTAAGGCAGGGAATACAACCCATAGAATAGTAAGAGGAACAGCAATAAAATGTACCCAGCGATTTGCTTTATAAGCCAATATCTGGGAAAGCAAAACCATTGAGATAGGAATTTCCATGAGTACTGCAAATAGCAACACCGCACTACTCGTCAGCTGCTGACTAATGTGCTCTAAGAATTCCAGATATCCAGGGCGTAACATTCCCAGAATGTCAGCATAGACCATGTTTAAGAGCACAAAAATCCACGCCGTTGAAAGCAGTGTCTTTCTCTGTCTATCCACTATTCCTGTATTTGATTGCATTTTTTGTTGACACCTTGAATCTATGTGCTTGTTTCAATTTAGTGAAATACTTGATGCTAGACTATCCAATTCTGGTGAAACTAGCACGATCTTGCGATCGCTCCCAAAAGAGTCAGGCAATATAAAGATAGTATTTGGAATCGTAGCCAGCTCAGCTGAGGAGTATAAAATTAGGGTTTAGGGTTGTCAAAGTGGGGTAAAACAGCCTAGAGCTACGCTATGTCAAATCCTTTATTATCAACACTTCAAACCTGTGATTCAGCACCTGAATGGTATATCACACGGCAATGGGGGCCTTTAGGAATTCTCTACTGTCGTCATACTTGTCACTATGAAACAGGTGCTGATCAACTCTATTTCCAGGATGAACATACTCTAGGATTATTCCTATCACCCCGTCCTTTCCGATTTTCTCATCAGCAAGAAAACCACACTGCTGCTGGATTTTACAGCAAAGGTGATTTGTTGATTACCCCTGCCGATACTCCTCTGTTGACTCATGCCGATGGGAATGTCGAAATTGTCCAAATTCGCCTAAAAGATGATTTTGTACGGACGGTTGCTGAAGAGGCACTGTCTCACAATAGTGATTGCCTTGAACTACTGCCCACATTTCAAACTCGTGCTCCTCAGATTGAGTCCATCATCATGATGTTACTCACAGAATTACAGCAGGAATGGTGCGGCAACCAACTATATATTGATTCTTTAGCAAATGTATTAGCCATCAATTTACTTCGCAACCATACCAAGACCCAACCACAGATACCTCTATATAAGGGTGGTTTACCTCAGCGTCAACTCCTGAAAGTCCTAGACTACATTGATGCTTACTTAAATCAGGAAGTTACCCTTGGCGACTTAGCCCAACAGGTAGATATGAGCCAGTTTCATTTCGGTCGTTTATTTAAGCAATCTCTGGGGATATCCCCTTACCAATACTTACTTGAGCAACGGATAGAAAGAGCAAAGCAATTACTCAAACAAACTGATCAGCCGATTGTGAATATAGCTCTTGATTGTGGTTTTAGCAGCCATAGTCATTTAAACCGAAAATTTCGACAATTGACAGGAATGACACCAAAAGCGTATCGAAGATAACGTGTGTTTTGTTACTTTTCTTCTGGGGTTGGAAGTAGGGGAGTAATGTATTCTAGAAGTTCAGGGATAAACTTTTTGACCACTTGCCACACTAAATCAAGATTTACTTCATCATAGTCATGAACCAATCTATCTCGCATTCCGGCAATTTGTCGCCACTGGATTTCTGGATGAGATTTACGAAAATCATTTGATAGCCTTTTAACCACTTCTCCGATAATTGTAATTTCGTATAAGACGGCCAATTGGGTTCTTTCGTCCCCATAAAAATCGACTTCTGTCATCGTTTCGGTCAACCGGAGAATAGTCTGACAAAGTTTGGCTAAATCAAGCAGGTAGGAGTTGTCACGATTCATATATAATAATAGCAGTATCTAAAATGTTTTGGCGGCGCATCCAATTATGGCTCTTTTCAATAGAGCGTTTTTCAATAAGATCTACTTTACGTCCAATTTTGTCTTCAAGTTGGTATTGGATGCTGACTAAATCCATTAAGCTGAGTTTGATTTGGGGGTCAAAGACGACAAGGAAATCAATGTCGCTTGTCTTAGTGAAATCCTCTCGGATAACAGAACCAAATACTGATAATTCTTGGATCTGGTTTTGTTGGCAGAAATTGATAAATTCTTCCCTATTAACGTTAAGTCTGTCTTGGATTTTTTGATTCATGGTTGACATCTACTAATCAATTTATCTTGGCTTTTCAGAGTCTAAATTAAGGACTGCCTGAGATAGCAAAGCTTCCAACAGTAACAAAGAAACCTCCAAGCGCAGTGATTAAAATGCCGATCAGCATCCAAATTTGGGTTTTGGATAACCTTTTTAGTTCTTTTACATCAATTGCTATTGAGTCTAGCCTTGTTTCTACTTTGGTTTGGCTTTTCTCTAAGTTACTAAGACATTCATTGATCTTATCAAACTTGTTTCCAAATTTATCAAACTCAGTCTTGGTCTCTTTTGGAAAAGTGTCTAACTTAGACTGAGTCTCTTTTTGAAAGGTGTCGAACTCAGCCTTAGTCTCTCTTTGAAAGGTATCTAACTTAGTCTCAAACTTTTCGTCAATCTTGTCTAACTTATAATTGATCTGCTTAAGAATTTCCTCAAGGGAATAAGTTACAGTTATGGGGCTTTGGCTCATAGTTTAAACTCCTGGCAATTTGACTTGCGCGATCGCTATCCTCAACCAGATTATATTTTAAACTGTTATAGTATCCTGCCGCCCGTTGCTTGATTATGAGAATTTTTGTTCCAGGTCGTCTCTGTCTGTTTGGTGAACATAGTGATTGGGCAGGAGGCTATCGCCGTCTTAATCCCCAACTAGAGAAAGGATACACCATAATCACCGGTACAAATCAGGGCATTTATGCTCAGGTAAAATCTCATCCCACCCAGTTGATTGTTAGTTCTACTCTCAATGATGGGACAATTCAAGAACCAATCCGGTTACCGATGGCAAGGGATGCTTTGCTAACAGAAGCAAAAAAAGGGGGTTTCTTTAGCTATGCTGCTGGTGTTGCTTACCAATTACTTACCCACTATCCCATAAATGGCCTGGAGCTTGACAATTATCTAACAGATTTACCTATTAAAAAAGGGTTATCATCAAGTGCTGCTTTCTGTGTCTTAGTTGTTCGTGCTTTTAATCGCTTGTATAACCTTAAACTGACTCTACAGGAAGAAATGGAGTGGGCCTATTTAGGAGAAACTACTACTCCTTCTCGCTGTGGCAGAATGGATCAAGCTTGTGCCTACGGTAACCGACCGATCATGATGGTCTTTGATGGGGAATCCACGGAAGTCATTGAACTCAAAGTGCCTCAGGATTTGTTTTTAGTAATTGTCGATCTTGGCGCAAGCAAAAATACCAAGGAAATTCTCCACCAGTTGAATCAATGTTACCCTGTGGCCAGCAATGAAATACAACAAAATGTCCAAAAATATCTAGGTACTATCAGCGCTCAGATTACTCAGGAAGCAGTGGATGCTATAGAAAGGGGAGATGCTCCTCAGCTTGGGATTCTGATGAAGCGATCGCAGCAAGAATTTGATCAACATTTAATACCAGCCTCTCCCGAACAATTAACGGCTCCCTTACTGCACCAACTCCTAAATTACCCACCGCTTCAACCCCACATTTTAGGAGGAAAAGGGGTTGGTTCTCAAGGAGATGGCACAGCTCAGTTTATAGTTAAGGATAAAGCTAGTCAGCAACAAGTTATTCAAATTATTGAGCGAGATTTTCCTCAAATGCAGTCTTTGAAGCTCACCATTAAAGCCAGTAAAAAAGTGAAAAAAGCTGTGATTCCTGCAGCCGGTTATGGCACCCGCTTATTCCCAGCTACCAAAGTAGTCAAAAAAGAGCTGTTTCCCATTATTGACCAAGATGGTCGCGCCAAGCCAGTAATTATGGCAATTGTGGAAGAAGCAGTGAGTGCTGGGATTGAAGAAGTAGGGATTGTGGTACAAAAAAGCGATCGCCAATTATTTGAGGATTTCTTTAAGGAGCCACCAAACTCAGAACTTTTCCCCAAACTCTCACCAGAAAATCAGGAATACAGTAAGTACCTACAGGATTTAGGGGAACGAATTACAATCCTTACTCAGGAAGAACAGGAAGGCTACGGTCATGCAGTATTCTGTGCTCAAGAATGGGTGCAAGATGAGCCCTTTCTGCTGTTATTGGGGGATCATATTTACTCCTCTACCCAGGAATCTTCTTGTGCTAGTCAAATGCTAGACATTTACGAGCAAGTTGGTCAAAGTGTGGTAGGCTTAACGGTGATGCCAGCAGAAATTATTCACAAGGCTGGCTGTATTACAGGAGTGTGGCAAGAACCTAACTCGCTCCTGACAGTAACTCAATTTTATGAAAAGCCAGATATTGAATATGCCAGAGCCCATCTCCATCTGGAGGGTATGGCAGAAGATAGGTTCTTAGCCGTATTTGGTATGTATGTGCTAGAACCGCAAATTTTTGCTTATTTGGCAGAAAATATTAACCATAACATCCGGGAAAGGGGAGAATTTCAGCTCACATCTTGTCTAGACAAATTGCAGCAAAATGAGGGTATGACTGGTTATCTAGTCAAGGGTGAGTATTTTGATATCGGAATGCCGGAATTTTACCGCCAGTCAATGATTGATTTTCGTTATGCTTCGGAGCAGGAGAATTCTTGAGGAAGTAATAAGCGCCTAACGGCGAATTCAAAATTCAAAATTCAAAATTCAAAATTAGTGTAATTCTAGGGAGCAAGATGCTCCCACTACTAAAATTCTGTACCATGCCACTATGCTGCCAAAACTACTTCTGCACTCAACTCTAACTCCGGAAACGTGGGGGAGATGATCGATTCTGCTCTCCGAAATGCAACTGCATCGTAGAAACCTGCCACTAACGTACAGACTGTGATCATTTCTTGAAGAGGATCAACAATCCAGTATTCGGGAATTCCCAGGACAGCATATTCAGAACGCTTGCTGCGGTAATCTGTACTTTGAGTAGACTCACTAACGACTTCCAGTACTAAAATTGGGGGAGGTTCATTTAGCTCGATAACTGCTTCTCGATTAGCCAGACTCTGCCATTGCTCTAGGGGTAAAACAACTACATCGGGAA
This sequence comes from Symploca sp. SIO1C2, assembly GCA_010672925.1. Classification (GTDB taxonomy): domain Bacteria; phylum Cyanobacteriota; class Cyanobacteriia; order Cyanobacteriales; family Coleofasciculaceae; genus Caldora. The sequence goes on from JAAHFP010000001.1 coordinate 172,847, forward strand.
TTCTAGAGGTATCCCAACGCCCTCCACGGGGTGAACGAATACCAACAGCAAACCTTTGTGCTGTCCAATTTCTCCCCATTTTATTACTCTCATCATCAAAAGTTCGTTCTAGGAATTTCGCAACCCCACCATGTTTCCCTGTGCCAAGACTTGTAGGGATTAATTCTCCATCAACCAATTCATAGATGGTATCTGTGCCATCGTCATACTTAAGATATTCCTTAAAAGTTAGTTTTTTCGTAGCCAGGGTCATTGCGATCGCATTCCTTACCTTAGGATTTGGTAATGATCGATAAACTGTCTCGTGTACTTATGATGTGTCTCTACATTATTGCACTTACCACCTTTCCCATTGTGGCAAATCAGCCAACCAACCAATAGAATATTGAGTCGGGAACTGATCTACCATCCATCAACGTCATTACGAGTCATGTCTTATCTGATTTGGTTATCACGAGTCGCACTACTTGGGTTGGCAGCAACCGGAGCAAGTGCTATTTTGCTATTCTCCACAGGGGCTAAGGAAGAAAGTGACTCTAACCAAGTCATTGCTCTGACTCAGGAAAATATTCAAACCTGGAAATCTCGAGTGGATCAGCCGCCAACTCCTATAATCCAACCTAGTTCACAGAAACAATCAGGGGAAGAGAAAAAAGTACCTGAGCGCTATTTTGATCTCAACCAAAGCTTGAACCTCAATGCTTCTCTATTTGCCACTCATACCTCCCTGGGGATGGTAGCCATTGGGGTAGCGGAAGGGAATTATCGTTTATTTATCGAAAACAGTACTCTTTATTTAGAGCAAACAGCAGGTTACTTTGGACACACTGATCCAGGAAACTTATCCTGGGGAGAAGTAGTGACTAATTTTGGACCTTGTAGTGATCAAGGACGTAGTAGGGGTAATATTGCTAAAGCCGAGCAAATGTGCTCCCAGCGTGCATTGGGAGGACTTTCTCGACAACTACTGGATTTAAATACAGCGGGAATTGACCCCAATGCTGACTTAGAAGCCTTACTCAACACTGCGGATCTTTACAACCAAGCCAGACTAATCCATTCTCGTAAGTTCCCCGAAGCCTTAGTTCTCGCACGCCAAGGAGGTAAAACTGGAGTTGAAGCCATCGCTTGGGCAAGGACTGCATCTTTCTATATCAATGAGTATAAAGAGTTTGACTTACAACAGGGAGAGAACAAAGCTAGTGGACTTATTGGCATTTGCGCCAGAGAAAACCTACAAATAACAGAATGGCAGTGTGTTTATAAAGATCAGTTACGACGAGCTCAGGCTATTGCCTCGGTTTTAGACAAATATCGACAAATTTCTGTAAACTAGATTAGAAATACAGTCTTGTTTGATTTTTTTTGTCAAGTGTTCTGGTAACAATTTTATGACTATGGTAATCTCAGCGGCTTTGCACGCGACATCCGCCTCGCCCGTTCAAGCTCCTGAGCGGTCTGGTCAGGTTACCCGCAAGCCTTATCCTAATTATAAGGTGATTGTGCTGAATGATGATTTCAACACATTTAAGCACGTAGCCGAATGTCTGATGAAATATATTCCTGGGATGACAAGCGATCTCGCCTGGGAACTTACCAATCAGGTTCACAACGAAGGTCAAGCAATTGTCTGGGTTGGTCCCCAAGAACAGGCAGAACTGTATCATCAGCAACTCAAACGTGCTGGACTCACAATGGCTCCCCTAGAGGTAGCATAAACCTATGAGCAAATCCAAAAACGGTAGGTTAGTTTGGAATCACTCAACCCATATTCCTGGGTTGATTGAGGTGTTAGAGCGGCTCAAAAGTTACAGTGGGGTGCAAACCATTACCCCTGCTGTAATTGGGCGTGCTAAAAGCCATTGTCCTCGCCTGCAAATAAAAGTATCCGTACCCATTCGCGGTGGGTTTAAGCTAATTGCACGACAAGGAAAAACTTTTCAAGAAGTATTTATTCTAACTCAATTGAATAAGACTGAATTACAGGAAGCGATCGCTAAAGCACTGAAACTTAAGTAAGTGTTGTTTGTCATTTGTCATTTGTCATTTGTCATTTGTCATTTGTCATTTGTCATTTGTCATTTGTCATTGGAGCTCTTAGCTCAACATCCTTGCACCTTCTTTTAAATTAACTTATTACTTATTACTTGTTACTTATTACTTGTTACTTATAATCTACGAACAGTTACCAAATATTGTCCCAAAAAAGGTAAGCCCCCAATCGCAGGTAGTAGGTAACGTGAGGTACAAAGTAGACCTAAGGCAGCGGCAGTAGGAGCAGCAAAATAAGGCTGGTAGAAAGCAATCAAAGCAGCATCACGAGTCCCAACACCAGCAAAAGTTAGGGGTAACAAACCAGCTAAAATTGCCAGGGGAGAAAGCGCCAAATTAGCGATAAAAGGCGTCCAAGCATTCAGGGCTAGGATAAATAACCAAATTTGTAGCAGATGCAAAAACCAGATAAAGATAGATGTAGTTGTAATTTTCAACAACTGTCTTTTATCTCGCCAGAAATAGTTATGCATTTCCCCCCAAGATGTTTGTAACTGTTCTAGCCTAGGGCGTAGTTTTTTAGGCGAAAATCTTTTGCTGACCAGAAAAAATATTCGGGCAAATTTACGGGAAGAGAGTAACAATATACCGCTAAATAAGCCAACTGCTACGATAAGACTCATCAACCCAAACCACCAATCTTTTTGGGGATAAAAGAGCAAGCCAAAGACGCACCACAGCAATAGGGAAAGTAAATCGCAGATTTTCTCAAATACAACTAAGGATAGGGACAAAGAGCCATCTAAATGCCCTCGCTGCTTGAGAAAATAAGCTTTGACAATATCCCCCATTTTGGAAGGTAGTACCATGTTGAGAACACTAGCTGCCAGAATGAGACGATTAGCTTCCCCAAAACCCAAGGTGGAGCTAGGCATCAACTGTTGTAGCCTCCAAGCAGTAAACATGGTTAGGGGAACCACCATGCCTAAACTTACCGTCATCCACCAGAGGTTACAGTTCTCCAATACTTTGATTAATCCCTGAAAATCTATTTTCCAGTAAATTACTGCTAGGATAATCAGGCTGACGACCAAGGAAATCGTGCGTTTCATGAAAATTTGCTTCTGAAACCCCGCCCTAGAAGGACAGCTTTCAATTTAGCATTCTGTCGGAGGGTAAGGGAAACAAGGAAGCTGGGGAAGCTGAGGGAGCTGGGGAGCGCTGACAAGGGTAGGTTTTTTACTTTCGGGTTGAGACAAGACAAGGAAGACAAGGTGACAAGGGAGAAAAACCGTACCAAATTCTGTTCGGTTGTTAAAATCTTTTTGCTGTACTTCGTAATACAACAGCACATACCCATTAGCTATTAAAAGAATCTGGCATAAGTAAGAACTTGAGTTAGATAGGATAATATTAACTTTGAATGGATAAGTGATTAAAAACTTACTTAGATAAATACTGTATGGACTTGGTTACCCTCCAAAACCAATTGGATAATAGTGCATTCTTTGTCCTTTTGGTGACAATGTTACTCTACTGGGTAGGAGCGGCTTTTCCTGCTCTTCCCTACCTATCAGCCCTCTCAACAGCAGGAATGGCGATCGCTAATCTTAGCATGGCTGCCTTACTCGGCGCCCGTTGGTTAGAAGCAGGCTATTTCCCTTTAAGTAATCTGTATGAATCCCTGTTTTTCCTGGCTTGGGGGATTACTACAGTTCACCTAATTGCCGAAAACATGAGCCGCAGCCGGTTAGTGGGTGTGGCAACAGCGCCAGTAGCCATGGGAATCACTGCCTTTGCTGCGCTGAAACTACCATCGGAAATGCAAGTTTCTGAACCTTTGGTGCCTGCGCTGAAATCCAATTGGTTGATGATGCATGTTAGTGTCATGATGCTCAGCTACTCAGCACTGATGGTAGGTGCAGTATTAGCGATCGCTTTTTTAGTAGTTACTCGTGGGCAAAATATAGAGCTAAAAGGTAGTTCTGTCGGTACAGGAGGATATCGCAGCAAGGATGATTCGGTAAATAGTCCTCGTTACCGTTTGCTCAGAAATGGTGAGGAAACAACCCCTCAGCTACAGCCTACCTCTGCTAATGTCTCAGCAACAGCCCTGCTTGAACAAGGCAATAACTCAGGTGGTACCGCAGTTTTAGATATGGTTACAACCGCAGGGCCATCCGTACAATCTTTGTCCAGTACACCAATTCTTTCACCACAACGCTTGAGTCTTGCGGAAACTCTCGATAATATTAGCTATCGTATCATTGGACTAGGATTTCCCTTGCTCACAATTGGGATTATTGCTGGTGCTGTTTGGGCAAATGAGGCTTGGGGTTCCTACTGGAGTTGGGATCCTAAAGAAACCTGGGCATTAATTACTTGGTTAGTTTTTGCCGCCTATCTCCATGCTCGCATTACTCGTGGTTGGCAAGGAAGACGGCCAGCAATTTTGGCAGCAACGGGATTTATCGTAGTCTGGATTTGCTATCTTGGGGTGAATCTACTGGGCAAAGGATTACATTCCTACGGCTGGTTTTTCTAGAGGTTCCAGGTTGTGAAAGCAAATCTTTCCAAATACTGTTTACATCAAGCCAGCTGTTGACCCAAACTGACTAAATGGTTGAAAGGCAAATTACAAATTTAATCGGGGAAAATCAGCGTGGACAAGCAGTTTAAGCCACTTTCTTCTGGTGAAGTTCTCTTAGTTGAGCAATCTAATCAACTATTGATTGAACATTCCACATTTAGAGTTGGTGAATTAGCAGAAGCCATAAGGGTGCAGCTGGAAAATGGTTTAGGTGAATGGAGCCCAGAAAAGAATGCCTGGTTTAGTGAAGATGGTGTTCCTTGTGAAGTTCTGAAATTTACTGCCAATGGTTGGGAAAGGGGCAAAGTAAGAATCCGTTTGGAATTTTGCCCCCAAGACTATGAGGAGGAAACTGAAGATGCCTCTGCTAACTTCTCGGAAGAGTTAACTCCAGCAGCATCAGTAGTTGAGGAAGATGAATTAGATCTAGAAGCCCCCACTCTCATTGAAGAGGGACTAGAACTAGATTCACTAACTGAGGAAGATGAATTAGATCTAGAAGCACCCACTCTCATTGAAGAAGGATTAGAATTAGACTCACTAGCTGAGGACGATGAACTAGATCTAGAAGCCCCCACCGTAATTGAAGAGGGACTAGAACTAGATTCACTAGCTGAGGAAGATGAACTAGATCTAGATATACCTGCTGTAGCGGAAGAGGAACTAGATCTAGATTCACTAGCCGAGGAAGATGAACTAGATCTAGATATACCTGCTGTAGCGGAAGAGGAACTAGATCTAGATTCACTAGCTGAGGAGGATGAACTAGATCTAGATATACCTGCTGTAGCGGAAGAGGAACTAGATCTAGATTCACTAGCTGAGGAAGATGAATTAGATTTAGACATACCTACTGTCGCAGAAGAGGAGCTAGATCTAGAAGCACTAGCTGAAGAAGATGAATTAGATCTAGATACTCCTGACAATATTTACGCAGAGATGGATCTAGAAGTCTCAGACGGCTCTGCAGAAGATCTGGATATAGCTCAAATGTCAACCAGTCTAGAGGAAGACTTTGATCTAGGAGATATCTCTCAAAATCTTGAGCAAGAGTTAGAGTTTGTAGAAGCCCCAGTAGCAAGCGATGATGAGTTGCTTGATTTAGCAGAAATGTCTACAGAAGAGGAGAATGACCTTGATTTTGAGGCAATGTCTGTAGGAGAAGACGATAGCCTTGATTTTGGGGCAATGTCTGTAGGAGAAGACGACAACCTGGATTTTGGGGCAATGTCTGTAGGGGAAGATGATGACCTAGATTTTGGTGAAATGGACAGCTTCGGTGATGAGTTTCAGATTGAAGACATTCCCTCCAATAATAAATTAGAAGATAATGAAACTGACCCCCTACTTGATGATGTTTGGCAGGATTTAAATGAGACAAGCCATCAGAACCATCAGTGGTAATTGACATCCTCTCCCAGCAACCCTAGCGGGTATGCAGGGAGATTCCTGAGGTCGCCCCCAGAATTTCCTGCTTCACAGCCAGCCAGCTAGACTGAGTTACCTCAGCCCCCGCCGCATAGACTCCACAGGCATTTTCAACCACCCGTTGCCCACGGGCACAAATCACTTGTGCGGCGGCAATATCCCTGGGTTTGATTGACCCACACTCAGGACATTCATGCACTCTCACCCTGAGATCTTTGCGTACCTCTGCACCACAGTCTGGACACTCTTGAGACGTACCCCGTGCATCCACCTTGCCGTAAAAGACATCCCGCTTCCAACACACCCAAGGAAGGATCTGGTTGACGAATTGCCCTAGACCAGCGTCTAAAGTATGTTTGCCCAGCATCCCTTTCGCCATGATGCGGAAGTCCAAATTTTCTACGAAAATCATCCCTGCATGAGCACAAAGGTGATTAGCCAGCTTAAAATGCCAGTCCTTTCGAGTATCGGCAATGCGTTGATGAACTTTCCCAATCTTGTTCTGGAGCTTGAGCCAATTTTTGCTACCTTTACGCTTAGTCTTGAGCCTACGTTGCAGCGATTTCAGCTTGCGGTGCAGTCCGTCAAAAAAGCGGGGTCGCTTGACCTGTTCTCCATCTGAGGTTGAAAGAAAATATTCTAGACCCACATCAATCCCGACCGGATGACCGTGAGGCATCGTCTCAGGAATATCAACGTCAGCCTGAAGGCTAAGCATGACAAAGTACCCTGATGCTTTACGCACAATCAAGGCTTGCTTGACCTCGAACTTTTCAGGAATTTCTCGTGACCAGCGAACCTTCACCCAGCCCAACTGAGGCAGTTTAATACCCTTGTCAGAAATGCAATTGTTGAGCATCTGGGGGAAAACAAAGCTACGCATCCGATTCGGTTTTTTGAACCGAGGCAACCCTGACCGCTTTAACCGCCATGACTCCCAAGAGGCTTCGAGCTTTCGGATGACTTGCTGGAGCACCTGAGCGTTGACACTCTTAAGCTTGGGAAATTGAACCTTGGCAGCAGTCAGGGACTTGCACTGTCGCGCATAGCTAGGGAATGGCGCATCAGCAGGCAGGATAAACTCTTGTCGAATTGAACAGGCATTCGCCGGAGACTTACGGGAATCAAGCCAGTCTTTACGCTCCCGAAGGGCAAAATTCCAGACATTGCGGCAAACATCAAGAATGCACTCAATCTCTAAAACCTGCTCGGCAGTTGGCTCTAGCTTAAATTCCCACGTCATGTTTAACATGGCTCCATGATAACCTAAGAAATGATGTTTTGTTTCTTAGACTATCTAAATTGCTCCCTATCGGTCGCGAGCAAGCTTCACCACCCCCCATTTCCTTCGCACTAGTGGCGTGACACAGCTAAAATTATGGAATAGGTGCTTGGGGTTGCGATCAGCTACGCCGGTACCTTAGGCAATCGCGTAACCCAATGCTGGAGTACATTGTGTTGGGTTTCACTTCGTTCCACCCAACCTACATTTTTGGGCGTACCAGTCCACTAGAGTGGGAAATTTTGGTAAAAATGTCACAAAACAACAGTTGGACTCCTCTCCATGCGAGGTTACATCAAACCCTGCGCCAAAGACAGCTATTGAAGCAGCACCAGCCTGTGTTAATAGCGGTATCTGGTGGGCAGGATTCCCTCTGCTTAATGAAGCTACTGTTAGATTTGCAACCAAAGTGGGGATGGCAGCTAGCAATTGCCCACTGTGATCATCGTTGGGCTAAAGATGAGGGAATTGCTGCTCATGTTCAACAAATTGCCCATAGCTTTGGGCTGCCATTTATCAAACAGATAGCTGCTGAAATTACTACTAGTGAGGCAGCGGCAAGACAATGGCGCTATCAAGCCTTAGTTGAGATTGCTTCTACTCATGGCTACCCAAATGTAGTTACAGGTCATACCAAGAGCGATCGCGCAGAAACTTTTCTCTATAATCTAATTCGAGGTTCAGGAGCTGATGGTTTAGCAGCCTTAACCTGGAAACGTCCTTTGGCTCCTGGACTTGAGTTAGTACGCCCTCTCCTTGAAGTTACCCGTACTGAAACCCTCAGGTTCTGCCAGCAGCAACACCTACCGATTTGGTTAGATACCTATAATCAAGACCTCAAATATGCTCGTAACCGCATTCGTCAAGAGCTATTACCATATTTGAAAAATAATTTCAACCCCCAAGTGGAAACTGCTCTATCTCAAACAGCTGAACTCCTCCGAGCAGATGTGGAATATCTGGAAAACGCAGCCCATCAGCTGCGACAGGAAGCAATTAGGGAAGAATCAGCAGGTAACCTTGTCAAGTTGAATCGCTTGAGTTTGCGACAAGCACCCCTCGCCCTGCAACGTCGTGTTATCCGACAGTTTCTTCAGGAGAACCAACCAACAGCTCCCAGCTTTGAGCAAATTGAAGAACTAACAGGCTTAATTACTGCCCCCAATCGTTCTCGAACATCCTCTTTGCCGGGAGGAACAACAGCAGTTGTTGAAGGTGAATGGATAATTTTAGATTTTAGATTTTAGATTTTAGATTTTAGATTTTAGATTTTAGATTTTAGATTTTAGATTTTAGATTTTAGATTTAACCTACCACCTACTACCTAACACCTACCACCTACTACCTAACACCTACCACCTACCACCTACCACCTCATCAAGCTGAAGGCTGCAGCAAGTCGCTAACTGTCTGCTGCATTTGAGCGATCGCTTGTAGTTGATAGTCACCAGTCTCCTGAATTTGATTAAGAGCAGTGACAATCGCCTCTAGCTTCTGCCGAATTTGATTAAGATTTTCTTGAGTTGGCTCTAGGGTCTCTCGATAAAGATTCACTTTGCCCCAAAGCTCCACTGCCAAGACCTTGATTGATTGCCAGTTCTCCTCAAGCTGCTGTAGATCCGCTAGCTTAGTGTCTTGATCTTGGGCTAGCTGAGCAACTATTCCTTCAGCTTGGTTAATGCTCCCTTGCATCTGCTCAACCTCACTTTCCAGTTTTTTGAGCTCCTCTTCCTCTTCTTGTCGTTGTATCTCCAATTGGCTGAGCACAGGTCCCAAGTCAATTTTCTGATTGTCAGAGCCATTACTTTCAGCTATTCCCTGCCTGCGGTGCAATACACGCTGATGTTGATTGAGAATCTCTTCCCGCTCCCGTAAATTGCGGCGGGAACCGACCAAAGACTCATCAAGCAGCTTATAGCCGTCTTGCTCATCTGTTAGCTCTGACTCTAGGGCAAGGCGGTCATATTCACTAGCGTTGTTAATCTTGGCTTTTACTTCTTCAATAGCTTGGCGCTGGAAGGTTAGCTCTTCTTCCTGATCATTAACAAAGCGCTTAACCTTTTCGAGTTCCTGCTGCAAATTGCTTACCATTGCCTCTAGTTCCCCCAGAGGCATCTTTTCCAGGGCTTCAATATCTACCTTCTGGCTAATCTTGACATCAGCTGATGATGTTGCCAGACGGGTAAGTTCCTGGTGTAACTCCTGATGTTTTTGTAGCTGTAGACTCAGCATATGGGCAGCATTTTGTTTCATCGCCAGAGAATTTTGCTGCACCTTCAATTCGACTTTCGCTTGCTCAAAGGATGTCTGGGTTTGCTCTAACTCCTGTTTACGTTTTTGGAGTTCTTCACCTTGAAGATCTACCTCAGCTTGGGTTTTCTCCGCTTCGGCTGTTTGCTGCTCTAACTGTTGCCAGTGATTATCCAGTAGGGACTGCTGATTGTTAATTAATTCAAATCCTAGATTTAGTTGCTCTCGCACTTCATCTGTTGGTGCAACTGCTCCTGATAGGCGCTCTAGCAATTGCTGAATTTCACTGGCTTGGCTCTCATCTAAGCCAACTGAACCCTGAAATTCGGCTTGTTGCTCTTCAAAGCGTTGTCGCTCACCTTCTAGATGTTGCCATGCTCCCTGCAACTCTTGGGATTTCCGCTCAAATTCTTCTTGGCGTTTGGCTGCTTCCTCTTTCTCGCCTTCAAGTTCTTGACGTTGCTGGTCTAATTGTTCAAGTTCCTCCTCCTTTGACTGTAGCTGCTCATCCCAAGACTGAAGCTCCATTTCTCTACTATTGAGTTCCTGACTCTGAAAAGTCAAAGACTGCTTCCATTGTTCAATCTCTTCTTCCTGGGTTTTGAGTTTTTCCAGCTTCGGAGAAAGACTTTGCAGCTCTCTAACTAAACGACCTGCAGCTGGCTCAATTTCTCCCTGTACTTGTCGATTGGCGTTGAGGTTGACGATGATTAAGACGCCGCCTTCAAAACTATTTGCTCCTTCAGCAGGCACTATTTCGTCACCAGGTACCGCACTCCAACTCTCAGCCCGCTGACAAGCCAGCAGCTTGAGTTCGGTCTTACCCCCACCAAAAACTCCACCTTTCTGCTTTTGTACTTCTGCTAAATACAGCACACTGCTTGTCCTCTTTATATCTGTTGTGCCCAATTTTTAGAGTAAATCAACTTGAGCTAGAGCTCAGTCTGTCTAATTCACTCCACCGTTGAGTAAGACCACACTGCCAAAACAATAAACCATATTTCTGATTTTTAACTGAGCAGATCTAAAGTTCACAACTTCTAAAACATTACGATTAATTATAAATTGCTACAAAACATTACAACAACCCCATTGATACCAGCCTTAGCCGCTCTTCTGCAAGCTTAGCTGTACAACAGAGCAGTTACAGCACTACACCCCACTTTAAGTATAGAATTTCATTAATCCATTTTCAGGGTTAATCTGAAAATGAATCGTTAGTTAGTTTATTGTAAAGAAAAAGCAATATATAGTGAAGTTTATCTGTAAGTCAAATCTTAAATTAAACTAAATATATCAGAATTTCGGTATTTACCGCCTATATCTAGGCAATTTGCAGCTTGAACTGAGTGCAATATCCAATTGAATACCTAAATTGAGCCATCACTCGGCTGAAAAAACTACCAATGTACGACTAGTAGCCGGTCAAAATCCAAGTTCACAGGGTGTAACTTAGTCATAAAGGTTTTTTGGAGCGTATTTTCCTTACAAATGCAGGGAACGTTGAATGAAATTGATATCCGTAGCATCCTGCAACTGATCGAGCTAGGTCAGCGAACAGGTGAACTTTTAGTCGAGGCTTACAGCAATCACACCCATAGTGTGAGTGTTGATTACACTATCACTGATTCCCACCGGCAAGCTCAATCACAAAGTACTGGACTTTTTTGGCTGGTCTTCTTTCTCAATGGACAGATTGCCTACGCCGCACAAAGCGATGGAGACTTATCACGCCTGCGGGATTATCTACACCCTTACAAAGCCAACGCAGCTTTAGACCACTTAGAATGCCCCTCGATTGCTTCGACAAATGCACCGGAATATGGTTACCTGTGGGTTTTGCTGGAGAAGCATGTACTCACCCCAGCCCAAGGCCGTAGCATCCTCCAAAGTATGGTAAATGAAACCCTCTTTGACCTTCTTAGTCTCCATCATGGCCACTTTGTCTTCGAGATTAGTCCAGCCTTAGCACCCCAACTAACCACCCTAGAGATTGCTCCACTGGTAACCAAAATTATGAAGCAAGTGCAGGAGTGGAAGCAATTGAGTCCACATATTCAATCTTCCCACCAATGTCCGATGATTGCTGACCGTCCCCAACTAAAAGCTTCCCTACCAGCCAACGCTTTTAAAAGCCTGGATCGTTGGGCAGACGGCAAGACTTCTCTACGCCAAATGGCTCGCTACTTAAATCGGGATCTCATCACAGTAGCCAGAGCAATTTATCCCTATCTCCAAAAGGGATGGATCCAATTACTCCTGCCAAAAACTCAAAATTCATCTGCTATACCCTGGAAGTGGGAATTAAAAACTGCAAAAAGAGCTCCTCGTATCGTCTGTGTTGATGATAATGTAGCGGTGGGAAAGACTGTAGAGCAGCTTTTACAAGCCAAAGGCTATGAAATAACAGCAATTCAAGATCCCTTGGAAGCCCTGAAGCTCATCTTCTTGCTCCAACCAGATTTGATACTCTGTGATCTTGCTATGCCTAAACTAAATGGCTATGAGCTTTGTGGAATGCTGCGCCAATCTACTGCCTTTCGACAGACCCCAATTATAGTACTTACAGGCAAAGATGCTTTTATTGACCGAGTTAGAGCCAGAATGGTAGGGTCAACAGACTACTTGACCAAACCTTTTGGAGCTAGTGAGCTTTTGCTGCTAGTGGAGAAACACCTTGATCTCAGGGAGCTAGAAATAGCCCACCATCAAAGTTCTACCACCAACGGGTTGAAGCAGGAGCTCGAAGAAACTGATATTACTAAATCAGCCTCTTTATAAGGAGATTTTAGTAAGCCCACTACAACTCTCACAAAGACAATAATAATTATTAAAGACTTATGAGGGATACTTTACTCATTAATGGTTTAAGCATAAAGCCTAAATTCACGTTCGGGTTCACCCAACTTAAAGGCTAGTCAGGTAGGGAGTTATGAGCACAGTTCTGGTTGTAGAAGATAGCCTTGCACAACGGCAGATGATCTCAGACCTACTCAAAGGAAGTGGGTTAAAAGTCACTGTGGCAAGTGATGGTCAAGAAGCTTTAGAACGCATTAGTCAGTCTTTTCCTGATGTAGTGGTATTGGATATCGTCATGCCTCGGATGAATGGTTATGAGCTTTGCCGCCGTCTCAAATCTGATCCTAAAACTCAGAATGTACCAGTAGTCATGTGTTCTTCCAAAGGTGAAGAATTTGACCGTTATTGGGGCATGAAACAAGGTGCAGATGCTTACATTGCCAAGCCATTTCAGCCAACAGAGCTCATTGGAACGGTAAAACAGCTGCTTAGAGGATAGATATATAAATTGATAGACAGGTATTCAAAGGAATGGTTGGCAACCCAGACTTTTTAACCGGCAGTGGGCAAGATCAAGCTCCAGAATTTCAAGAGTTAGAAACTCCTGAAGGTGAGCTACACTTGCGTTTTTTTGTTCCTTCTGGTCAAGAATTTGCTCTGCCTGCTACTGGCATCAGAGAAGTAATCTCCCAATCACCAGATTGGATCACAGCTATTCCCAATTCCTCCCCCTTACTGTTAGGAACCATCAATTTTCGGGGGCAGGTGATTTGGGTATCAGATCTCGGTCAATTTCTTGGGGATACGACCATGTTAAATACAGACCGTCCAGAAATTAACATTATTGTCATCGAAGACCAAGAAACAATGCTAGGACTAGCAATTGACCGGATTGGAGAGATGGATTGGCTGGATCCTGAGCAGTTACAAATGCCAACCAATGTTCCAGATATTATGGCTCCCTTTTTGCGGGGTGAGTGGTTGTTAGATGAAGAGTCTAATCGATATTTGTTACTACTAGAGCAGGTGGCAATTCTGAGATCAGCACGGTGGGCCGCATAAATTTAAGCGATATAAGGAAAAAGATAACAAAAAGCTAGTTTTTTTTATGATAAGTGGGAGGAGGCAAATGGCATTAAGTACGAATTATGCACAGGAATATAAAGAAGCGGAAATGGCCTATATGCAAGGCAATTACCAAGAAGCCGCTACAGTCATTGACCGATTAATTGAGGATTTTCCAGATGACCCCAGTACGTTGTTACTTAGGGGTCATATCTACTGCTATGGATTACAACAGTATGACGTAGCAAGGGAGCAGTACGAGTCTGTTCTGGATCTGACTGATGAACAAGATTTTATTAATTATGCCAATGATGGTCTAGAACATGCCAATCAAGCAACCCATAGCTTAGATACAACGGATCTAAATTATGATTCATCAGAAGATTTTGAGCTGGATGAACCAGAGCTTGATCAAACTGATGACATGAACTTACTAGAAAATAGTGTAGCAGGAATTGGTGTAGAGGAAACGACGACAGACTCTGTTGGATTTAATGAGGAAGCCAATCCTGAAATTTGGCAAGAATTTGACGATGATGATTTAGGAAATTTTGACCTGGGAAATCTAGATTTTGATGAGGATCAGGATGGTGATTGGGCAGTTAGCTCCTCTCCTGATGCCTTTGACGAAAATCCTTTTGGAGCTTCCCAGAACGATTATAGTGTAATCGAACCACCCGATAGTATTGGGACGGAAGACCCATTTGCCTTTGTTCCTAGTGGGGATGAAAATGACGAGCCTGAGGCTGGGGGAAATGGAGCCAATCCTCTAGAGTTGGATGGCAATGGTTTTAATCCTGCTGAATTATACGAACAAGCACAAGAATTTTCTCAAAATAACAATAGCTACTCAGAGATCACCGCAGCAACTTTTGTGATGCCTCTAGGGGGAAGTTTAGAAGAATCACAGATTGATGAAGATAGTTCAGAGCAATTTTCTGAAGCACAATCTCTATTTGATACTGAATTACAAGATGAAAAAGATGAAGAGTCCCTTGACCACAACAATCTAATGGGTGAGGAGTACAACTCCAGCTATCCAGTTGTGGAAGACCAAACCTTCTTGATGAATTCAGAAGAACTTGGGAATAATAGTGCCTTTCCTGGGACAGATCAGTCTGAGGTGGTTGATAAAGACGACTTGGACTACTTCAGTAATGATGAGTTTAATGATTCTTTTGAACAAAGCGACTATACTCAGGAGGAGCAAACCTTTGGTAATCCAGACCTAGCTTTTGACTCTACCTATGACCAGAATGGATTCAGTTCCCAAGATAGCTTTGAATTCGAGAGTTTTGACGAAGCTTATGGACAAGCGTCCTTCGATATGGACGAAGTTACCGAATCAGAAGGTGGGACTATTTCCGGAATTGAAGCACCTCCAAGTTCAAGAGATGGTTTTCTAGATGAGTTTGATGTATTTGACGATGATTTAAGTTCAATCCCGGATTTCTCTCTGGGGGATCGAGAAGATATCTCCATGGGAAGCACTGCTTCCTCTGGTTTTGATTACCACAATACTGGTGGGATGATTTCGGAAATTACCGGTGGTATTGGACTAACTGATAATACCGATACCTCCCGTAGAGCCGAAGAGGAGATGTTTAACTTCGGTACAACCGCAGAACAAATCCCCGTCTTTAACCAAACTAAAGACAGTGAGAGTGAAGTTGTCCCCAGTGCTGAACAAGGCTTCCTCGCCCCATTTGAAAATGCCCCATTGCAACAAAAGCAGCTGATGACAGCTGGGGCAGCGGGAATTGTCTCCGCAGTGGTGGTAGCATTAGCAAGTTTTGTGTCAGCTAGTATTGCTGGGGATAGCAAGCCTGTAGTGTCTCATCTACGCAATACCGGCTGGGCAATGACCTTAGCGGCAGGAGTTGGTAGTTTTGGTACTGCTTTGGCTCTTGGTAGAATCACGACTAAACAGATTCAGTCAGCCACTGCGGATTTACAAACCCAATTTGATGCGGTCTGTCAGGGTAATCTCAATGCTCATGCTACGGTTTACTCAGAAGACGAATTTGGTCAGTTGGCAGCGGGATTCAACCAAATGGCGCGAGTGATTCTGACTACTACCAGTGAAGCCCAAAGGAAAGCAGAGGAACAAGAGCAGGCGAAAGAAGACTTACAACGTCAAGTCATTCGCTTGTTAGATGACGTTGAAGGAGCTGCCCGGGGAGATTTGACAGTACAAGCAGAAGTGACAGCGGACGTTTTGGGAGCCGTTGCAGACTCCTTTAATTTGACCATTCAAAACCTGCGGGAAATTGTACAACAAGTGAAGCGGGCAGCTCAAGATGTTACTAGAGGTTCCACCGATAGTGAATCATTTGCCCGTAGTTTGTCTAGTGACGCTTTACGGCAAGCAGAGGAATTAGCTGTTACTCTTAATTCGGTTCAGGTGATGACCGACTCGATTCAGCGGGTAGCTGAGGCAGCGAGGGAAGCAGAGGAAGTCGCTCGTTCAGCATCGGCAACCGCTCTTAAAGGGGGTGAGGCAGTAGAACGTACCGTGGCAGGTATTTTACAAATTCGTGAAACAGTAGCAGAAAGTACTAGAAAAGTCAAGCGCCTAGCGGAATCATCCCAGGAAATTTCTAAAATTGTCGCAGTAATTTCCACGATCGCTTCCCGTACTAATTTGTTGGCTCTCAATGCTAGTATTGAGGCGGCAAGGGCTGGGGAAGCAGGGCGAGGCTTTGCCATTGTTGCTGATGAAGTACGACAGCTGGCAGATAGATCAGCTAAGGCTCTCAAGGATATTGAAGCTATTGTACTGCAAATCCAGAGTGAAACTGGCTCGGTGATGACCGCTATGGAAGAGGGTACTCAGCAGGTAATTGACGGGACAAAACGGGCAGAACAGGCGAAGCGAGCCCTGGAAGATATTATTCAAGTATCTAATCGCATTGATGCCTTAGTCCGTTCCATTACGGCGGATACCGTAGAGCAGACGGAAACATCCCGTGCGGTAGCCCAGGTAATGCAATCCGTGGAGTTAGCTGCTCAAGAAACCTCTCAGGATGCCTTGAGGGTATCTGGCTCACTACAAAATCTGGTAGGAGTCGCACGGGATCTGCTAGCTTCTGTTGAGCGTTTTCGTGTGGAATCCAATGAGGGTAAGTAGAGGTGGTAGGTTTTAGGTTTTAGGTTTTAGGTTTTAGGTGGTAGGTCTTAGGTGGTAGGTGGTAGGTGGTAGGTGGTAGGTTTTGCTGCAAATTCCCAATTTCCAATTCTAAATTCTAAATTCTCCATTCCCAATTCCCGATTCCCAATTCCCGATTCCCAATTCCCAATTCTCCATTCCCAATTCCCAATTCCCAATTCCCAATTCCCAATTAAAATGAGTAAAACTGCGACTAGTTCCGGTTTCGGGTTGTGGGCTGAGCGCCTTTTAGCAGCGATTTTCTTGGCTGGCCAAGTGATACTCCATATCCTGAAAGGAAAAATTCATAAAGGCAATACCCTTAACCAAATGGCAGTAGCTGGTCCAGAGTCGCTGATGATTGCGATGCTCACTGCTACTGTTATCGGTATGGTATTTACTATTCAGGTAGCACGAGAATTTATCAACTTTGGTGCTGCTAATTTGGTAGGAGGAGTTTTGGCTTTGGCTTTGACTCGTGAACTCTCACCAGTGCTGACGGCAGTAGTTTTGGCAGGAAGAGTAGGCTCAGCATTTGCGGCTGAAATTGGTACTATGCGGGTAACAGAGCAAATTGATGCTCTTTACATGCTCAAAACTGACCCTATTGATTACCTAGTGATTCCTCGCGTTATTGCTTGCTGTCTGATGCTGCCAATATTGACGATTATTTCGATTATCCTCGGCATGGTTGGGGGATTGTTTATTGCTACTGGTAATTACGGTATTTCTGTTAGAGAGTTTCTGGATTCGGCTCAGCAACTTCTAAGTATCTGGGACTTATGTTCTGCTGCCCTTAAAGCTCTTTGTTTTGGGGCATTAATCGCAGTAATTGGTTGTAGTTGGGGGTTAACTACAACTGGTGGGGCTAAAGGGGTGGGACAATCTACAACTACTGCTGTTGTTACTGCTTTGCTAGCGATATTTATTTCTAACTTTTTCTTATCTTGGGTGATGTTTCAAGGTACTGGTAATTCAGTACTCTGAATTCCTTTTGTGGTTCTTTCCTCTAATACCTGTAGTTACTGCCGGAGGGCGTAGCATTTGGATAGGTATATTTGGGTCTATGGGGTTAAATTATTGCCCAAATGCTACGCCCCTACATTCCTCATCTCCTCACTTTATTCGGCAATTGCTGGAAGAAAATGCAACGTCTCGCTTGAGCACACAGGTAGTTAATATTTAGTAGATTGGTTGCATTTAGCCTTATTTTATGCAATTATTAGTTCATAATGGGAAAAGTGTGCGCCATATATACTCCCTTTGTGTTCTTTGTGTCTTTGTGGTTCTTTCCTCTAATACCCGTAGTTACTGCCGGAGGGCGTAGCATTTGGATAGGTATATTTGGGTCTATGAGGTTAAATGATCGCCCAAATGCTACGCCCCTACATTCTTTCTGTCCCCCAATCTACAGCCAATTGCCCACTACAACATAACCTGCCCAGAAAATAGGGTGTTTTGGTTCGTATTCTATCTCTTTCTCCTGAGATTCTATCTCTTCCTCCCGAAATTTGTACCGAAATGTATTGTCCAACATATTGAGTTGAGCCTGCCGCAGTGCCTCTGCTAGAGTCAAATCTGGATTATCAGCAAGCTCTTGGTAAAACTTGATCATTACTTCGGCAGCAGTTTGATCTTCTACAGGCCATAAGGTAGCAACAGTACTACTGACTCCTGTCCTCACAGCAACTCCTGCTAAGCCAAGGACTGCTCTGTCGTTTCCAGTAGAAGTTTCACAGCTGTTAAGTACTAGTAATTGGATGGGGTCAAAGCTTCTTTCTTTGAGTAAATCCTCAAACTCTTGAAATTTAATAGTTTTATTGTCCCAAAGTTGTATGAAGGTATTTTCTACGTCAGGTTCAAATTTACTATGGGTTGCTAAGTGAACTATATCAAAGGAAGATTTTAATTCTTCCTCTAGTTTCTTTCGTGTGAAATCTTTTTCCCAAAGTAGTTCACCTTTGGGGAATACTTGTTCAATTTCTGTCAACTCTCTCTCTACCGCTGTTAATTTTATCTCAGTACCATCAACTAAACTTTTCTCATTGCCACCAAGTAAAACTTTAGGATCTTTCTTGCTCCAAGGTTGAGTATTAGTGAGCTTTAATCCTGGTAGGAGGGCAACACTGTATTTTTCTATGAGATATCGCTCACCATCATGTAATGCCGCTAGAGGTACATTGCGTAGTTTACTGTCAGGAACAAATACTAAGGTTCCTTTTGGGAAATCTTGTAAGTTTGTCTCAATAGGTCTGATTAGCCAATCGTATAGTTTTTGCAATGGTTGCTGAAGAGTTTCTTCCCGAGTTGCTTCTTCATCCCTCAGGGCAATAACTCTATCCTGTAAGCTTATTTTCTGTTTTACAATATTGCGTGAGTTTGTGTAAATAAAATTTCTCAGATCTTCGAGATTTTTGTTGAATTCTGATTTGGTTATTGTGTCATTTTCATAATAAGTAATTGGCTCTCCTGGCAATTTTAACAGAACCACTAGGCGCATATTTTCCTGGTCCTCTAAAACAATCGGGTAGATAATTGCTGAACTTGAAGCTTGTTCATTGTTATCAAGCAATGTGTCAATATCTACTTTAGCTTGTTCTTCTAGAGCACAGGGGTCTTGGAAGTAATTCTCTAATTCGGCTAATCGCAGAGACTCGATCACCTCGATCGCTTTCTTGATATCTTTGGTATTATTGTCTTCTGTCGCAGCTTGAGTTTGAGCTATTGACTTTGTAGCTGTAGTATCATAGCTCTTTTCTGGCAACAGCAATCCCACTAAGTCTCGATAAATTGGTTCTAGTTCATCCTTGAAGTTAAATTGTAAATTTTTGCTGCTTTTTGCTATATCCTGGCGCAAAATCTCTAGATTTTTAAATGCTAGTTCATAATTGTTTCTTGCTGCTTTAAGGTTCTCTTGTGCCTTAAATATACGTCCTAGCTGCCACCTTAAAATATAGGTAATGTAAGGCTCTGATGGTTTGCCCTGATTGCTGGCAACATTGAGAGCTAATTCAGTATAATACTGAGCTTGATCATAAGCCTTCTGTTGTTCATAAATTTTTCCGACATTACCTAGCCAAAGTACTTGAGATCTCGCGTCTATCGATGTTAATGTGTCCGCATAATTACTATCCTTTTCTAATATTTGTTCTAGCGCTGGCAAAAAACTCAACCTGGAAAGGCTTTCTTGGTCAATAGCTTGGGAAGTAGTATCCTTAGTTAAAAGGTCAGTAAAGTTCAGCAACAAATCAATATTTGATTTAGATAGGGGGGTTTCTTGGTTGATTTGGAAAGATAACTCTTGATCAACTTGGGAAATTAAACCTTTTAGTTCTTCATCTAACCTTGGCTTGATATTGCTATCCTTTGGCTTGATATTGCTATCCCATTGTAAGTAGGTTGATATAAGTTTTTCTGGTGGTTTTTTTTGTACCCCTATTTCTTTAGCTTTGTTAATTGCCTGATTTAAAGTTGTCTGAATATCTATCAAAAGGCTAAGTCGATTTAATTTGGCTTTGAGTTGAGTTGTTGCAAAAGAAACAGGTCTTTCCGCTTGCTGATAAGAATCTATTGCCCACTGATAGTAGCCACCACCGATTACTGAATTACAAGTCTCTTGATTGGCTTCATCTACTTGATCTACTTCGCATCTGTCAAAACTAGTTAAAATATCTCGCAGGGTTGTAATTTTTTTCTTTTTTAATTGAGCACGTAGAGCCAACTGTCTAATAAGCTCTTCAGAACTTTCTTGCTGATTAATTTTTTCTTGACCTACAGATACTTGGGTATTACCAATATCAAGTAAAATAGCACCTTCATCTAAAGATAATGATTGGTGATTTTGGGCATATTGTAGACTCTTTTGCAATACTTTGAGGGCTTCAGGGAAATTTCCCAGTTCTCGCAAAACTTTTCCTAGGCTGTGTAAAGCTTGAGCTTCAGTAGGGGAACTAGGTTTGTCTTGCAGCAGGTTTGCCAATTGCTCTGCTAAATCATCCTTTTCTAGGAAGTCTGACTGACTTAAATAATTAGGTTGATTCTGGATTAACTTATCGGTGGCTTGACAATCTTCAGCCTGGAACTGAAGTCCATTAACTAGGGTATTGAATGCTGTTCTATCAAAACCTAAAGTACGTAAAGCTTCGGCTCTATTAATCAAGCTCTTAAGCATATTCTCTTGCTGACATCCTTCGATTAGAAAGCTTTGAGCCGCTTCTAACCACACTTTTTCCGTTTCTTCAAACTCACTAGCCTCAGACAATTCCTGAGCTTTCTGTACTAGTCGCCAAGCATTGCTATTTTGAGAAGTGGCTTCCTGTTCTTGTACTATTTGATAAGCCGACAAAGCAGGAAGACTCAGAGCCGAGGTAAAACCAAACAAAGCTGAGAAGATAAACAGTAACACCCGACGAGATATGACAAATGGCCTGTAGGGGCGTTTGCGTAGCATGGTGCGTAGCAGCAATAGCATTGGCGCTGGCTGATTGCCCATAAAACCAGAGTTTTTGTCCGCCAATGCTTCGCCCTTCCGAGATTTACGCAGGAGGTCTATTCTGGTTAAGCGAGAAAGAATTTTGAAATAATCCCTAACAGCTCTCAAAAAGGAAAACTGTACTCTAAGGATAAGTAAACGCCATTTTCTTGCCATGAATCGTCCCCAAAAGAATCAATATTTACTAAGGGAATACCCCAATCTAAACGAATATTTAAAGCGTGACTATCAAATAATTCTTGTTGCCACTCTAGTCCCAAACCAGTACCTACCAAAGCATTAGGACTAGGATCACTGCGACTGGCATTGTTCCAGCCAACACCAAAATCCACAAAGGGGCCAACCTGCAACACTCCCCTTGTATCCTTCGTTTGGAATACAGGTATTCTCCACTCTAAGGAAAAGACAGCACCATTGTCTGTGAGCAGCACATCCTGACGATAGCCCCGCACAGTGCTCTGACCACCATAACTAAACTGTTCTAAAGAAACAAGAGAGTCAGGGGTGAGTTGTATATCGGAACGAAACAATAGGGAAGAACCAGGAAACAGTCCTCTGTCTGATTGATTTAACAGACTCAACCACAAAAATTGACCTCGCCAGACAAAAAATTCCCCATCAGGAGCATTGTCATTGTTGGTAGCATCAAAGGCATCGATACCCAGGCTAAACTGGGAACGAGCAGCTAGCACCTGTTGGCGACTACGTTGAGTGTATTCCTGGAAAAAACGCAGTGCTGTAATGCGGGTTCTGCCTTGGGCATCTGCTCCTAAAGAGAGGGGAAATTCGACTCCTAATAACGAACTATCACTGACTCTGTGATTGGCGGATACCCCCAGAAACAGGTCTCGCGTTATCTTGTCTGTTGTTTGGCGAATAATTGGCTGTCGAAAACTCAGATCAAACTCGTGAGAGGCTACTTCAATATCTAGGGCATCAAAAGGTTCCTCAATAATATTACTACTGGCGTAACGATAGGTAGCGCTAAGGGTACTATTATCGGAGTTGACCGGAACAGTATAGTTAAACTGCACCTCATTGCTACCATCAGTATTAGCGTAAATTAACCTAGCAACATCCCCGAATCCTAGAACATTGTTATGGGTAAACTGTGCCTGACGACGAAAACTGCCAACGCTGGGGTTCCGATTATTGTCCAGGATTAATTTACCGTTAAAAGCTGGAGCTTCTGTAACATTTATTGTAAGTATATTAAAACCATCACGAGGACTAGTGGATAGTTCCGCTGAGAGGTTTTCAATCAGAGGGTCTCGTTGCAAGAGTTGCAGAGTATTTTGTAATCGGTCTACATCGAGTGTTACATTTTCCTCTGTACCCAAGCGATCGCGTATATAATTACCTAAGCCCTCTGCACCGATGACGTTAATTGCTTCTAGGCGACCCTCAACAATCTGAATCGTCACATCGCATTCCTTTTCCCGACATTCCCCCAGGTTATGTTCGGGAAGATAAGCCCCAGAAGTCTTATAACCCTGCTCTAAATAGAGCTGAGTAATCAAGTCAGCCGCTTCCAGCAGTTGGGTAAAGGTAATATTGTCTCCAGTAAATCGAGCTAATTGCTCTTGAAGCTCTTCTTCTGTAAAAACTGTTAAGTTGCCCTCAAACCTAAAGCCACGAACCCGGAAGTTTCCTTCATCTCCGGAGGAAGGGGTAGAGTTGGGTTGAGTTGCAGGATTTACCTCAAGTAGTTCTTCTTCCGTCGCTGGAAGTTCCTCAATTGGGACTTGGGGAGAATCTATAGGCTCAAAAGACTGCGCTATTGCTACTGAGCATCTCAATAGTGAAATAAAGACAAGCAAACTGCCCACCTGCAACAGCATTACTAAGGCTGATAATTGTTTTTTAACTATCATGAATGACAATCTGCTGAAGTGGACAAAGGCTTTTGAGGGTGAGTCAAGACTTCGGCGGTGAAAATTACTTCTCCTTCCTCATTGACATACCAACCTTGAGCCGGAAGGGGAAGTTCCTCTTGGGCTTCCGGTGGTTCTGCTCCAAGGGAGACATTTTCTGGAGGAATATCAAACTCAGTTACAATATTACTGCTTAAAGGGTCGCTAGGACTTGTAGGAAGTCCTCCACGTCCAACTCTAATAAATTTCCCTGCGGTATCCCCCTGTTTAGGTTGGCAAACTTGAGCCACCACATCTTGAGAATCCAAAACATCTTCTGAAGGCTCGAAAACTTCTAGGCTTTCTTGGGTTTCTGGTGTGTTTAACTCCACCTCACCATCAATGCCTAAACTAGAAGCTGCGGTAATATCGCAGTCGCTACAGGTAAACAGTCCTCTGACATTGATCGAGATCCTTCCCCCATTTCCCTGAAAAGCATTAGAGGTGATATCGCTATTTTCTAACAATGCCAGGAAGTCAGCAGGGTCAAGGTTTTTTCCAGTAATGGTAATGTTGCCCCCATCTCCCATGCCGCCACCGGTGGTGGATATCTGACTGTTGTTACGCAAGATCCCATTTCCTATCCTAATGGTAATGTTACCCCCAGTACCTAATGCCGTTGTCCCGGTGATAAAACCATTGTCCATCCTGAGGGAATTAGCCATGATATTGAGGTTTCCCGCTACTCCTGAACCAGTTGCACCGACTGAGATAGCTGCCCCTTCTCGTATCTCTAATAGATTGGTATTAACTGTTAAATTTCCTCCATCCCCGCTAGCTACGTCATCACCAAGGTTAGTACCTCCAGCACCAGTACCAATAAATAAACTGCTGAGCTCTTCTCCTGATTGAGCAAACAAACCACTCTGAAAAACTTGACCATCCGATGAAGTAAAGGAGCCACTCAATTCAATCGATTCTGAAGCATTGACCACCAAGTTAGCTCCTCTGCCACCAGCAACTCCGTTCTGTCCAGCTCCACGAGTAGCAGTGGAGACTCTCGCTCCATCCCTAACTATGAGTCGAGGTGTATTGATTGTCAAGTTGCGGCCTGAAGCATCTCCAGTGCCATTGGTGGCGGCGAACAAACCACTACGACTAAACTGAGTGGGGTCGTTGGGATTGGTAGCTGCTCCCAGGAGTTCTACCGATTCACTGGCATTGACTGTTAGGTTACCAGGTATACCAGTACTTTCTTCTCCAAGTAAGCTGACAGAAACATCCGCTCCGTCCCTAGTAACCAGTTGTCTGGTATTAATAGTAATATTGCCAGAGTTACCAGTTCCCCTAGCCCTAGCGGATATCGTGCTAAATTCTAATCGTCCCTGACCATTCAAGGTAGAACCGCTTACTTGTACAGTGTCAGAGGTAACCAAAATATCTCCTCCGTCCCCGGAACCAAAGGAGGTGGTAGAAATTTCAGCACCATCACGAACAATTAGTTGCCCTGTATTAACCGTGATATTGCCACCATTGCCTGTAGCATCTGCCGTAGTAAGAGGTGTATTTGCCTGTGTGAATATACTACTGAGTTCTTCTCCTGATTGGGCAAACAGACCACTATTAAAAGTTTGACCATCCGATGAGGTAAAGGAGCCACTCAATTCAATCGATTCTGAAGCATTGATCACCAAGTTAGCTCCCCTGCCACCAGCCACTCCGTTTTGTCCTCCTCCACGAGTAGCAGTGGAGACTCTGGCTCCATCCCCAACTATGAGTCGAGGTGTATTGATCGTCAAGCTACTAACTGAAGCATCCCCAGTGCCATTGGTAGCGGCGAATAAACCACTACGACTAAACTGAGTGGGGTCGTTGGGATTGGTAGCCGCCCCCAGTAGTTCTACCGATTCACTAGCATTGACTGTCAGGTTCCCCGGTATGCCCCCATTGTCTTGTCCGAGTAAGCTGACGGAAACATCAGCACCGTCCCTAGTAACCAGTTGTCTGGTATCAATAGTAATATTACCAGAGCTACCAGTTCCCCTGGCTCTAGCGGATATCGTGCTAAATTCTAATTGTCCTTGACCATTCAAGGCCGAACCGCTGACTTGTGTAGTGTCAGAGGTAACAAAAATATCTCCTCCGTCCCCGGAACCAAAGGAGGTGGTAGAAACTTCAGCACCATCACGAACAATTAGTTGCCCTGCATTAACCGTGATATTGCCCCCATTACCTGTAGCATCTTGGGCATTAAGAGGTGTACCTCCCGGTGTGAATATACCACTGAGTTGTTCTCCTGATTGGGCAAACAAACCACTATTAAAAGTTTGACCATCTCCAGAAATAAAGACACCACTCAACTCAATCGATTGAGCATTAACAATGACATTGCCTCCATCACCCCCAGGAACACCATTTTGTTCTGGTCCCCTGGTAGAAGTGGAGATTCTCGCTCCATTGAGGATCGTTAGCTGAGGTGTGTTAACGGTAATACTACTACCTGAAGCATCTCCGATACCACTGTTGGCAGCAAACAAACCACTGCGACTAAATTGACTAGGATTGAAGCCATTAAAGCCAACACCATCGAGTTCTATTTCTTCGCTGGCATTAACCGTAATATTTCCTGGGATACCAGGACCACCAATCAGGAGAGAGCTAACGGAGACATCACCGCCTCCTTGAATGGATAACTTTTTCGTATTGATATTGATGTCTCCCCCATTACCACCACCATTCGACCTAGCTGATATGGTACTGAAGATGATATTGTTATTACCATCTAAAGCTGAACCAGTAATTTCCACTAATTCTGTCGCGTTTACTTGCACATTACCGGCAGGATCGGCGCTGCCAGTATCAGTAGCAATTTGGGAGCCTTGGGTTACCCTTAGCTGTCTACCTTGGATATTAATGCCCCTGCCACCACTAGTGCTAACTACCGCATTTTGAGAGAGGTTGATATCTTGGAAGTTCTGGACTCCAGGGTAATCTAAAGATAAATTATCGCCATCGAGAGTCAGGTTTACAAAACTATTGTCCCCCACACTACCCAGTTCAATGGTTCCTTGTGATGCAGTTACAGAACCACCTTCTAGGTTCAAAGCTCCCCCTAAAAGAGCGAGAGTATTGCCTGAGAATACTTCTAAACCAACTATTTGACCATTCCTTGTAGCTTGAGAGCGGTTGGTAATGCTTCCTGCTGCTGAGCCAAATTGAACACCCAGGGGAACATTCATACTAAGTACCGAGTTGCCTGGATTAGTGGCACTAAAGGCTCCATCGCTAAAGGTGATTGCCTCAGCAGTAGTAGCCAGAAACGAGCCTCCAATATTCAGTTGAGCACTAGAACCAAAAATAATACCGTTAGGGTTAAGCAAAAATAAGTTGGCAGTACCATTAGCGCTGATAATACCGTCAATATTAGAAATAGAAGTACCTGTTACTCTGGCAAAAATATTGTCAATCGCGGTCACATTGTCGAAAAAGGCTTGGTTGCCTAGTAAAGAAAATTCCGAGAAGCTATGGAATAAGTTATTAGCATTAGTAACACCACCGGTAATAGTGCAGGTAGCGGCATTGCAACCTGTGGTCACACCATTAACCAGAGTACCCAAAGTCGTATCCGGCGTTATTTGTCCTCTAGCAGGAACAACAACCAATGGACAACCCAGAATCAGGCTGCCTGCTAGCCAAGACAAGGCTGCATTAAATTTCATGGAGTTTACAAAATACGCAGTTAGGTTGAGAAAAATCTTCACCTAATGATAGGCACATTTTGTCTCCATTTGGTAGGTCAACTGTCAAATTCAGTATATTCACTGATAAGAGTGATTTTTTGATACATACTTTTCAGAAAAAAGGGAATGGGAAATAGGGAATAGGGAATAGGATGGTACGTATTGTAGGGGCGGGTTTAGGAAAAATCTAAGCCCTTTGACCAGAATATTCCCTTCAAAACCCGCCCAACACCGTCCCCCAGTTAACACTAAAATGTGGGAACAAGTAGGTTGGGTGTAGCGATCATGAAACCCAAAATCAGTCACTAGTCACTACAATCCTAGGTAACAAGATGTTCTCTATAATTCTAGGGAGCAAGATGCTCCCACTAAAATTCTGCGCAGCTTGATGACTTCACTTTCTTCATAGCTTTTGGGAGCAAAATGCGATGACAAGCCAAACCCTGACAATGGTAGAGGCAATTCATGAATTGCCTCTACGTTTGCTCCCTTCGATTGGTTTCAACTCGTCGAAGGAGAATATCAACCACTGCTTCCTGACCGCAATGGTATTATTCGCTCTAGAATATTTCCCGGCTTGTGGTTAGCAGTGGAGCCGATGTTAAACAATCAAATGATAGATGTATTAGAGATCCTGCAACAGGGAATAGCTTCTCCTGAACATGCGGAATTTGTCAGGCAACTTAGAAGCCTACTGTAGGGGCGTAGCATTTGGGCGATAATTTAAGAACTCAAGGGAGAAATCTATTCAATCTAAATGCTACGCCCTGATGCTAACCCATTGTGCCAATACCTGATCCCAAAGTGGTTAACATACCGAGGGTGAAGCTTCCGGATACCGTGATGGTAGTGATTTGGGAAAGATTATTGCCCTGATGCTAACTCATTGTGCCAATATGTCATCCCAAAGTGGTTAACATACCGAGGGTGAAGCTTCCGGATACCATGATGGTAGTGAATTGGAAAAGGTTATCCCCCGAATGCTTCACCCCTACAGAATACATAATTTACTAATAACAATGAATCTAATATACAATTCCTGCATTTATACCTCTAATGTCAAGAGAAGAGCTTTATTGCAGTGAGCAGTTACCTATGTTTTCTATCTCTCGCTGAGCAGCTGAAAATTTAGGTTCTGCTTGCAGTGCCTCTTCAAAAGACCTCTTTGCTGCTTTACAATATTCTAATTGCTGCTGTGGCTCTGTTTCCAAGTTCTTCAATTCTATATAGACTTCACCTTTGTTATACAAGGCTAAAGGTTTCGTCATGCCATCGTTGAAATTATATTGTTCCGGGTCATCGAACTCAATTGCCCGCTCATAGTAAAAAATAGCGTCTTTAAAGTCTTTTTTAGCTCCCTCTCTGTCACTATTAATTTTTCTCTTCCCAGATTTGTTGAAAAGTGCTCCTAAACAATTGTAAGCTCCTGCAAATTTGTCTTCATCTTTAAGTATTTGTTCGCATTCTTTTTTTATTTCATTCTCAGGATAACCTAATTTACCCATAACATAAGCTTTGGAAGCCCTAGCTTGGTAAAAGTCAGGTTTCTTCTCGATAACATCGTTAAAGCCTTCCAAAGCTAAGGTATAGTTAGTTTGAGCAGTGAGGCCATTTGTTTTTTCTGCTTCGTCAAGCTTATCTGTGGCTTGATTATGCTTAATTATAACCTGTAACTTAGGAAATAAAGCGATAGACAACCCTACGACTAGAACAAATATAGCAGCAATTATTTTCAATAAAAAAATTCTATTTTTCATTATTATGTCAATAATAAAAAACGACTTACCAGGTTTTGGTAGCTTATTGAGATCATCGATAACTTCCTGAACAGATTGATAGCGCCTTCCTTGAATAGGTGATTCATCTACCATCTTCTCCAAAATCCTTTTAAGCTCGATTTTGGCTTTGACATTCGACCACAAATTGTTATGAGTTTTATCCGTTTTGATTGTTTGGGGATCTTTACCAGTTAGAAGTTGTATCGCTGTTATTCCCAAGGAATATATATCACAATTAGGGCGATAATTTTTTCTGCTTTGTTCAGGTGGCATATAATCTGCTGTTCCCACCGGGGTTGTTCTCTTGATGCCTCCGTGAAGGTTACTTGATAAATTAGCAATTTCTTCAATTCTTGCTGCCCCAGTCAAGTAAACTGCACCTTGGTCTGTGGTAACTATTTTAGATGGCTTAATATCAAGATGTAAACAATCATTGGTATGCAACAATTGCAAAGTTGGCAGTAGGTTTTTAAGAAGTTGAATAATTTGCTGTCCGCCCCAATTCTGCTGTAACTCTTTGTTCAAGACAATATCTTGACTCAAATAATTGCCTGAAATAATTTCATAAACCACATAAAACTTGGAGTCTTCAGAAAAATAGTCTAAGAGTCTAGGCATGGCCATATTAGGCCCTTTTATATCCTTTAATTTTTCGCACTCTTCTGTAAGAATTTTATCGGCTGCCTGTAATACTTGCATGTCGGCGCTTTTAGGAGAAAATTCCCGAATAATTACTTTTTGTTGGTCTTCTTCATCTATAGCTATATATGTATGATTACTAGTTTCTGTATCCCAATTTTCTGGATTGATATTTGCTTGATCTAGATAATTAATAACTCGAATAATTTGATATCTATGTCTCAACACATTGTCAACTGCATTAAGGGTCTTAAGTTCATCAAGAACTTCCTTTGCAGATTGGTAGCGTTCTTCAGTTCTTGAGTGGATCATTTTTTCTAGAATCCCTGCCAAATCATCACCAATCATTCCTCGATAATGTTCACTGATGGTACGAGTAGTTTGACCAGTTAAAGCTTCTATTGCTGTGACTCCCAGGGAATATATATCACTACTAGGATAAACTCTTCCTTCCCATAACTCAGAGGCTGCATAGGGTGGTGTCCCATAAGTTTCATATCCTGTTAATGTCAAATTATCATATTTAGTTACACCAAAATCAATAATAACTATGTGACCTTTATCTTCTTGCCACATTAAATTGCTAGGCTTGATATCACGGTGATATATTGCATTGTTATCAGGGGTGATATAGCTATGAATACAGCTTAAGATGTTTAAAATATCTTGCAGAAGCGCAATGATTTGGAACTTATTAAGGCGCTTTACAGCAACGAGTATCTCTTCTAGTGTCTTTCCTTTAATAAATTCTTGTACCAAATAATACTCTTCATCTAGCTCAAAATAGTCTTCGTAACAAGGTATTTGAGAAACGCCATCTTGTGTAAGAATTTTTAAGATATTGGCTTCTTGCTTAAAGCGCTTAATTGCCATATCAATTGTCTTAACATTTGCAGAATCTCT
The DNA here is from genome assembly GCA_010672925.1 of Symploca sp. SIO1C2. Taxonomy (GTDB): domain Bacteria; phylum Cyanobacteriota; class Cyanobacteriia; order Cyanobacteriales; family Coleofasciculaceae; genus Caldora. The sequence goes on from JAAHFP010000001.1 coordinate 202,806, forward strand.
ATCTTTTTTTTGAAGTTGCTTAATTACATAAAGACTATGGGAGTTTGACTGCTCATCCTTAACTATATAAGTAATACCTTGCCCTCCCTCTGAAAGAGGACGGAGGATTTTGTAGCGCTTATTGATAAGCTCTCCTGGTTTTTTTTTTGTGCTTGGCATTTAGTTAAAATTTTCCTTGAGAGTAACGAAAGCTTCACCGAAAGCGGCGGGAAGTTCATTTCTTCCAAGGATAGGAGGGATATCTACCCGCCGAAAAATTACTTGTCCAGTATCATTGGTTATTAGTATAAAGGACTTTCTGACGAATGACATAGACGTGCTAGTATTTTGCTATATCAACTCTGGCTACTATAAACCACATATCTTATTGAGAAAAGCTTGATATATATAAATTGTAATTGATTTGATTATGTATCAGCTAAGATGCATGGAAATGACTTACTCTCAATTTCCGCGTCCCCACATCGGTGCTAATCCACCATTTAAGGTGTACCACTGCACTAGCTAGGGGAGGTAAGACTAGTCTAAAATTTGGAATAGTTAATTTTCTGGAGTTACCTCAGTCCACTTCAGTGGACTTAAATTAATTAGCCCGGAGTTTGGAACTCCGGGCAGGTTTAGAAATTGTTGAGAATAGAGATAGAAGAGTAGTTATGGATTGCACTTACTGTTGCCAAAACAGAAACCGACTCCTCACGCGGTAGCTTCCACGTTCAAAACCCCTCTCATCTGTAGCGGATGCTACAGAATATTTCCTCTTCAAATAAGCCTCAACTGGCTGAGTTTGGTTGGGTAAAAGTTCAAACAGAATCCTTCTACACTCGCTGTCAATAGTTGCTAAACAAAGATTATTAACTCCAGCATTTTTAGCAATCCTGAGGTAGAAGTTTTCCTCTCCGACTTCACCATAGCTGACCGCAGCAGTCAAATTCTCAATAGTCTGCTCGCAGAGATTCTCAGCAGAATCACCAGGAAAAATATTCTTTTCCCAACGGAAAATTTCAGTTTTTGTACTTGGATCAGAAGAACCCATCAACTGTATCGTGTCACCTGATTCCTGGCAATCCAAGGGGCTATTTGTCGCATTTCCAGCCAAAGCTGCTGGAGTTGCTACTGCAAGCAGGGTAGTGGCTAAACAAAAAGGAGTGAGTTTGTCCATTGTCTATGGTCTTGATTAACACATCTCAATCATATTTTAGTATAACTTAAGTCATGTAGTATTTGTGAAATATTTAATAATCTAGGAAGCGAGTAGCTGTGTTGAGACCTTAGACCATCATGGCTAAGCTGAAGTTCAAGGAAAGATAGCCCCTTTTTGTTTCAACTTGGCTTTCTGTTCTGCCAAAAGACCATCATTATGGATAAATAGGGCATTTTTTACTTCAGCTTCTTCGATATTTGCTCCTTGTAAGTTGGTTCCTTCTAGTTGAGCTCCTTGTAATTGAGCTCCTTGTAAGTTGGTTCCTTGTAATTGAGCTGCTCGTAAGTTGGCTCCTTCTAGTTGAGCTCCTTGTAACTGAGCTCCTTGTAAATCGGTTTTGCGCATTTCGGCTCCTTGCAGGTTGGCTTCTTGCAGGTTGGCTTCTTGCAGGTTGGCTGCTCGCAAGTTGGCTCCTTGCAGTTGAGCTTTGTGTAGGTTGGCTTTTTGCAAGTTGATTTTGTACAAATCAGTTGTTTGTAAGTTAGCCTCTTGTAAGTTAGCCTCTTGTAAGTTAGCCTCTTGTAATTGAGTTCCTTGTAAGTTAGCTCCTTGTAAGTTTGTTTTGTACAAGTCGGCTCCTTGTAAGTTAGCTCCTTTAAGATTGATGTTCTCAAGATTTGCTTTTGGCGCATTTAAGCTTTTAAGTGATTCGCCGTAACTGTTCAGATCTTGCAGTGCTTTAATTCTTGGTGGATAGCTGATTTCTATTTTTGCTGCTGCGGCAGCATATACAACCTGCCACGCTTCGTCAATTGATCTTTGGCGACGCTCCCCGATATCAACTATATAGAATAAGGCTACAAATAAAATACTAAAGCCTTCAATATTATCCACCTTAACTATAGAAAATATTGTTTTAAACGGCTCTGGCAAACATGCTATTGGTTCCTCTAGTACAGAGATAACGAGAAAAATTATATAGGCACATATTAAGGTGAAAATGACCTTTAAATGAAATCGATTTTTAATATATATAAAAGACGCTTTTATCGATTTGACTAATCTTCCACATTGCTCCCAAAAATTTATGTTTCGCCTAAGTTGACTCATTGCAGTTTATTTTTCTAAATATTTCAATTATAATCCCTGGGCACCACATAATAATCCTCAATCTATGTCCCAAATCAAGTAACAGCAACAGTAATGGGTGCTGAAGTTTACCGGAATCGAGACAGTAGTTCTGGAGGAATCGGCTCTAATCGTCTGCTATGATAAGGGTATCTTTACTGGGCAAATGTTCTTCTTTGTACCAAAGGTCAACTGAGCAGTTACCTCGACAGATGCGATCGCCTGCGGATTTTTCAACATTGCTCAGCGCTCCCCACCGGAAAACCGTCCTGACTTAGCTACCTAGCTCAATTCCAAGGACGTTACTCGGAAGCAGAACTATTGTATCAGCAAGCTTGGAGTCTGTGCGATCGCTGTGTGAATCCTGTGGTACATCGGATGCACTGCCAAGATACCAGTTCCACAAGATTGTACTAACACCTAAATAACTGCATAACCTGTATATTCACGCATTTCAGGAGCTTGAAACCCCAGTACAATATTCTCCTTAGAAACTCCTAAATCCACAAGTTCTTGAGCAACTCTCATTTCCGTCATATTGTGCTCAACCCAAATCTTTCCCCCCTTAATATCCAAATGTAAAACACAACCATAAACCCGTCGATAACCATCCCATCCCACATTCATTACCTGGTAATGGTCTTGTTTCGTATCAAAAACTGTGTAGCACTCAATTTGTCCATTGGCTATTGGGATTGCAGCATAAGCCGTCAATAAAGACTGAATAGTATCGCGATAAAAGTCTATGGTATCCATTGCACGATTATCTCCGGTATCGGGTCATAAATGATTAGTCTTATCTGATATAGCAGAAGGCAGAAGGCAGAAGGCAGAGGGCAGAAGGGAATAGATTGACAGGTAAAGGTTTTAGCATTTGGTGTTGTCCTAACTGCCTTGGCGCTTGCTATCTCTTTCTACAGAAAATGGATCGTCGGTTATCTTCCACTGCTCTTTTTCTAGAGCGTTTCTCACCACAGTATGAAATCTATCTTTAGCTGCCATTGTATCTACTTCTAGGGCTAGTGCTGAGAAAGGGTGATGCTTTTAGCGGTTTGCGTTCGCGTAGCGTCTCTTTTTGCTCCCGTAGCGTCTCGAAGAAACGTAATGTTGGGCATACTAACACCGATGCCAGTTCTACTTTTTCGGGTAATCTGAGAAAAAAGTTTATATGGCCACATCTATCCCATTATAATGATAATAGTTCCAGAAAAAGCCTAACTTGTCAAGAATTGAGAATATTGACCTACTATGGCAGCCTATGATATCTATCATCAACATGTAAGAACTGCCCTGGAGAAAGATGGCTGGCTCATCACTCATGAGCCCTTCACCTTCAAAGTTGGTGTGCGGCAATTGCTGATTGATCTAGGAGCTGAGAAATTAATTGCGGCACAAAAAGATAAGCAACGCATCGCCGTCGAAATCAAAAGCTTCTTAGCCTCTTCACCCCTCTCAGAATTTCACACAGCTTTAGGTCAATTTCTCAATTATCGCTCCGCCTTAAAGCGATTTGAACCTCAGCGAGTCCTTTATTTGGCAGTACCCATCGATATTTACCTTACCTTCTTTGCTGAAGAGCTAACCCAAATGAGCATTCAAGATTATAACATCAAAATAGTAGTGTTTAATGCTGCTGAAGAGGTGATTGTAGAATGGAAAAATTAACTCATTATCGGCAACTAGTGCAACAGATTCTCACGGAACATAATCAGCATAAATCTGCTTATGGTGATGTAGAGCAGTACACATTATTTGATGAGAAGGATGATCACTATCTGTTGCTCTCATCTGGTTGGTATCAGTATCGTCGAATATACGGTTGCTTAATTCATATTGATCTTAAAGATAATAAAATCTGGATTCAATATGATGGCACTGAAGTAGGAGTTGCCAATGAGCTAGTCTCACTGGGTGTGCCAAAACAGGATATTGTGTTAGCGTTTCAGGCTCCCTATGCTCGAAAATATACTGAATTTGCCGTAGGAGAATAGGGGAATTTAGAATTTAGAATTTAGAATTTAGAATTTAGAATTTAGAATTTAATTCTGGAGATGTGTAGAGTCTTATACTGGCAAGATGCTAATTCCACATAAGATTGTACTGATTACTGGCAAGATTCCAGTTCTACAAGACAAACCTCACACCTAGTTAACCTATGTCTGTAAAAAATCGCTATCCTAACCAAGAACGATATATTAACTTACTCACCGACTTCGGATTCAATCGGCTGTTTGGTACAGAACTGAATAAGGAAATATTGATCAACTTTTTGAATGTGATGTTGCCTTCCCAACATACAGTAAAAGATGTCAGTTACAGAAATAACGAAAATCTGGGCAACACTCCCCTGGTTCGCACAGCTATCTTCGATATTTATTGTGAGAGCCAATCCGGAGAAAAGTTTATAGTCGAGCTCCAAAAAGCTAATCAAAACTACTTTAAAGACCGAAGCGTTTATTATGAAAGTTTTCCTATTCAGGAAAAAACCCTGAATGGGAAGTGGGATTATAAATTATCTTCTGTATATACGATTGGTATCTTGAATTTTGTTTTTGATGACCATAAAAATGAGTCAGAACTGTTGCATACCGTGACACTGAAAAATCAAAGGTGTGAAGTATTCTACGAAAAATTTAAATTTATCTATGTGGAACTACCGAAGTTCACCAAAACCGTTGATGAGTTGGAAAGCCATTTTGAGAAGTGGCTATTTCTATTGAGGCATTTATCTGAGTTGGAAGCACCACCTGAAGCGCTGCAAGAGGTCATATTTGAACAGTTATTTGAAGTAGCGGAAATTGCCAACTTTTCTGCCATTGAGCAAGATGCTTATGAAAATAGCTTGAAATACTACAGAGATTTGCAGAATGTGGTGGAAACCTCAAGACAGGAGGGTGTAGAAGAAGGTCGTGAACAAGGTCGCCAAGAGGAACGATTGCAAAGTATCGAACGCCAGCGATCGCTTATACTGAAACTATTATCTCGCAAGTTAGGTGATATTCCTGACTCACTCCAGGTACAGATAGCTCAACTTTCCCTTACCTCTTTGGAAGCGCTGGGTGAGACTTTGTTTGATTTCGAGAATGAGGAGGATTTGAGGCAGTGGTTGAATCAGGAGTAAATATAGGGTTTCCAAACCCACCCCACACCCTAAAATGAATGACCCTTACTTTTAACAAAACTGCTTATTGTTCTCTACTAACTGAAGTTGCTCCCCAAGTAATTGAGACAGAACAAGAGTACGATCGCATCTTAGCAGTAGTAGAGCAGTTAACCTTTAAGAAAAATCGCACCCCAGAGGAGCAAGCTTTATACAAGCTGCTGGTAACCCTCATTAAAACCTATGAGGCACAGAACTATCCTATGACTCAAGCTGCACCTCACGAAATCCTCCAACACATCCTGGAATCGAGTGGCACTCCTCAAGCTGATTTAGTAGGGGTTATTGGTTCAAGTAGTGTTGTATCTGAAGTGGTGAATGGCAATTGTCCCATTAGTAAAGCACAAGCGAAAGCCCTTGGTGATTTCTTCAGAGTATCGCCTACGCTCTTTTGTTGAATTGATATCAAATCCGGTAGAATATTTACACTTGGGTAACAATAAGGCAGAGGGCAGAAGGCAGAAGGCTCTAAGGAAAAGAAGAAAGTTGCAAGGTTGAAGGATACGATAAGTGTTTAGCCGGATTTGATATGAGACTTGAATTTCAGACATTATTCTGACCTATTTTGCTGAGAAAGTAAGTATTGAGAAAGCAGAGCAAATTCTAGAGAAGATCAACAGTAAATTACAGAAAGTGTCTGCCCAGAACCCCGACTTCTTCAATAAGTCGGGGTTCTTTAAGGCTGGCAAATTAGGTCAGATAGATTCCCTTTGTGTCCTTTGTGTCTTTGTGGTTATTCCTTCTAATTGCTCCACTGGCAAGATGCCAGTTCCACAAGATTTTACTGATTACTAATGGAAATGGATAATATCATAGCAAAGAGCGCTCGTGTGTTCACAGATTGACAGAGGTAAATAATCACAAACACCTTTATTTAACAGTACTTTCGACCTCCCTAACACCTAACACTTAATACCTAACACCTGCGCGAAGCGCTATATTACTCAAAACCCTCACCTTCAACAGACCAGCGTTTGAGACGATAACTACTAGGGTCATTAATCAGTAAAACTGGAGGCTTACCATCTTCCAAATCAGCGATCGCGGTTAGTGAAGTGCTAGCATCTTTAGAAAATTCACTATAGATCAATTCCCCTGTATCCGCAAAAATCAGAGTGCGAGGCTGACGATCTTCATAAATAGTTAGCACTGCTTCTGGTTGGTTGTTGCCAGTCAAGTCAATCGGTCTAACTGACCAATTAGCTAAGTCTTTGAGTATGCCCTGTAAATTCGCATTTTCTTCTGATTGAGCAGAGGTAGGAATAATCTCTTCCCTACCACTATCAACTAACTCTTGCTTTAGTACTGGGAGAATTGCTTCTATCCACTCAGGCTCCTGCTGGTTGAGTTCCCATAAGCTGGTAGAATTAGGGTCTAGCCAACGCAGCGCCGCTTCTGTGTGAGCCAGGGAATGAGTCGGTTGAGTGGTGCTTGCTAGAGGAAGTGGTTCTCCCGCTGCCAGCAGATAAATAACCCCTTCTCGAAAGGAAGCTGCTTTCACCGATGCAATCTTTGATTCTTGCTTTCCTTCCGGAGTCCAGACAGTAACTTGGATGCGGGAGTCAGTATCTAAGCCGAGATATCTCCATAGTTGCTTACCCCTGGCAACTGTCGGTAACTGTAAATTGGCAAAAGGCTGATATTGCCATCTCTTACCATCGTGAAATGCGGCTACCTGAACTTCATACCAAACTTTATCTGGTTCTAGCTGTAGAGGAATTGTTTGATGGGTAGGCTGTAACCAATCTACTAGGTTGACATTTTCGACTTGCTGGGAATTGCCGATGATTTTACTCAGATGACTAGCGATAAGGGACTCTTTAGCTAAGGCGATATCTAGAAGATCCAGTAATTCATAAAATCTAGAATTATCAGCAGAAGGAGAGAGTTGTTGTTGTTTTTGCAACCAAGCGATCGCTTTGGTACTATCTTGTTTAGCAGCAACCATCAAGGTTCCCCAAGCTTGGATATCTTGGTCATCGGGATTCACCTTGAGACCTGCTTCCATCCGTTCCCATAATCTCCCGGAATCCGTTTTCAGTAGCTCCCCAATCCCGTGCAATTGTGTGCCAATGGGAGTATTTTGGAAGACCACTAAGGCATCTCCCCAACGACCATCAATCAGGTGAGCCAGAATGGAGGAACTTGGACTTGCCCAAGTTTTCTTGGACTGACCCTGGGTTACCTGAGCATGTAATTTAATGACATCCAGTTGCGCTTGAGCCGCAGCAGGCCAATTTTCTGTCTCCTGAGACTTCAACAACTGCCAAGCAGGAGACCACAAGCCATTGCGGGCTAGCAGCAGAGCATCCCGATAGCCTTGACTTTCTACCGCTGGTGTGGTAAATGAGACTTCTTCCAAAGCAATGGGGTTTGGTACAAATTTGCGGGGTTGAAGCTGGTAAACCTTGAACTGTGGTTCTAAACCCACAGTTTGATCGACGACAAATTCTGGTGTTGAAGTGCCAGTTACTTGCTGCCAATAAGGTTGAATTTCATTAGGACTTTGCCATTGGAGCATAACACTCAGGTGCTGTCGGTCAGGATTGTAGTGAATCACCTGTCCGTAAGATATGGGTGAGGAGCTACTTACTATTTGCCCAGAGAGTTTGAACCAGAGACCTTCCGCTGGGATGTTGTTGGTAAAACGACTGATGGTTTTTAAGGGGAGGGAACCAGAGGACTCACGATCATTACCACTGTCAGCAGAAAACACAAAATCATCTTCCGGTGCATTGATGGGAAGCTCCGTAACTAACCAATAGCCTTTATCATTAGGTTGAGACTCTGCAGACTCATAGATTCTGAGTTGAACAATTTGTCTGCAACTGGTATAGCAATTGGGTACAGATGCCAGGATCGGTAGCAAAAAAGTCTTTTTTGAGTCCAGATAAAGGGGTTCTCCAGGAATTCCACCTAAGGAGCGAATTTCTTCTTCAATAGCAGCAAGGGTCTTTGGAGGTGAAGCGTAGGTAACAGGAATACGAGTCCATGCTGGCAAAAATTGATTGAGCCAAATAATGGCATTGGGGTCAATCAGGGTAAGAACACCCAGCCAAATACCTCCAACAATAATGCCACTAGTCGCGATCGAAGCAGCAATCACACCCAAAGTTACCGACAAACCGCCTTTGATTTTTTTAACTTTTGGTTGCTTGTGCCTCTTGAGTCGCTTTCTTTGTAAGGATTTAGCAGTTACTTGCTTTGGTTGAACTGAGGGATTTTCCAAGAATAAATTGTTTCGCTTTTGACTTGGTTTTTTTCCCCTGCTTCCAGACCGATTGGATATCTTTTTATTTGGAAGTCCCATCATCAGCTTTGTTATTCTTCTGTTTCTTGCTCTCTGCCTCCTGCCTTCTTACACTACCCCCTGAGATGAGCTGTTCATAAAGCTCACCAGCACGCTGCCAGCTGTATTTTTCTGCAACTAACGCTCTCCCATTTTCAGACAACTGCTTGCGGAGTTGGCGATTTTCAAATAACCGACTAATAGCATACACATACTCTGCTGACTCATTAGCTCGCAAGGCTCTTAGGGGAACTTCACCTCCATCAACCACTAGTCCCTCCACACCAATATCGCTGCTAACTACTGGCACTCCTGTGGCCATAGCCTCCAAGGTTTTATTTTTAATGCCAAACCCAGTTTGCATCGGTATCACACAAATAGTTGCTTTATGTAGGCATTCTACAGTAGAAGATACTGAGTCAACCACAGTAATACCTTGCTGTTCCCCCAACTCCAACACAGACTCTACTGGTTGAGGTTCCAAAATTTCTATGGTTGCATCCGGATACCGCTGTAAAATTTCTGGGAACACCTCTAAGCAGAAAAAACGTACAGTGTCGATATTGGAGCGATTATCCATTGCTCCCACCAATACAAGCTTGTGCCCTCCAGGATCGGAAATACGTCGGGGAAACTGAGTAATATCCACTCCATTGGGAATCATGACAATCTCACTCTCTGGTTCCAGGGATGCTATTTGACGCCGATCCTCGGAGTTCGTGACGACAATGGCACTAAACTTGGAGCAATATCGTTCTTCATAGCGCCGCAACAATTGTAAATTCAGCTGTTCTTTGAGCTGATTCTCCGTTGTTCGAGTTTCCAAATGGTTGCGAGCACTTCGATAAACAGAATTGTGAATATTAATGACTAACCGGACTGACTGCTGCCATTCTGAGCGAACATAAATCTCATTTAGACTATGCTCACAGGTAATGACCTCAAATTCTCCTGACTCTACTGCTTGATCAACCCATTGCTGGATTTCAGGTGAGTAAAGTTGTAGTACTTGCTTTGGCGTCCCTTCTTGCAGAAACTTTCGGAAGCGCTTGACTTTTTCCCCTATTCCTTCCTCCGCTTCTGGTATCTGTGGTTGAGGAAAAATTACTAGCTCCTCGAGTTGCTCTCGCAGTTTTTCAATTTCTGCCTCTGTAACCTCTTCAGATTGTTGAGTGATCAAAGTGATGGTATGATTTTGACTGAGGTACTTCAGTAAATTAAATGTCCTTAACTGAATTGTCCCCTTTGATGGGGGATAAGGAAAGGTGGAACAAATCATTAAAATCTTCATAAATTGTTGTTTTTTATGGCCACAAGCTGGCGGTAAATGAACAGTATCCTCAATTTTCAGTATATTTACCGAATAACTGAGAAATTATCTCTTAGAACTTGCTCTCAGTAGTTTAAAGTTTCCCCAACTATTGAGAGTAATGTATAGTGCCAAAGTACTAGTATACTTGAAATTTAAATTGACTGCCGAATTACTTTGCAGATACTTTTCAATATGTTGTTTAATATCTTTTTTTAATGAATATCTAAAGATGGATAAATAAAATTAAGGCTCATAAAAAGCCTTGGTAAGCCCATTAATTAAACTAATTTTTACACAGTATACAATAAGTATGAAAAAACTAATTTCCTTTCTTTTAATGCAGCTTGGCGGTAATAACGCGCCAACTATCAATAGACGAGAAAAAATAGATACCAGCAATCCTAAAGCCTCCTGGCTTATGGCATTAGTGCCTCTTTTCCTGTTGCTGGGCTCAGCACCATCTCTAGCGGAAGTGCGTACACAAGTGGTGGAATACCGACAAGGTGACACTGTACTTGAAGGTTATCTCGCTTACGACGATGAGATCACCACTCAGCGTCCTGGTGTTTTGGTGGTTCACGCCTGGAAAGGTTTGGGAGAAAACGAAAAGGAACGAGCTAAACAATTGGCAGAACAGGGTTATGTTGCCTTTGCAGCTGATATTTATGGTAAGGGTATCCGACCAAAAACTTCCGAAGAGGCCGCAGCACAAGCTAAGATCTATCGGTCAGACCGACAACTAATGCGCGATTGCCTTCGGCACCAGCGAAGCTGATCGCGCTAAGGCTGGGTTAAGATTTTTGCAGCAACATCCCCTGACGACTAGTGAGCGTATAGCTGCTATTGGTTATTGTTTCGGTGGTGGTGTTGTCTTGGAATTAGCCCGTAGTGGTGCTCCCACTGCAGGAGTTGTCAGCTTTCATGGTAACCTAGACACCCCCAACCCCAGAGATGCCCGCAATATTCAAGGTCGGGTACTAGTAATGCATGGTGCGGATGATCCATTAGTGCCAGATGAGCAAGTATTAGCCTTTCAGCAAGAAATGCGTCGAGGCAATGTAGACTGGCAAATGGTGTTCTATGGGGGTGCAGTTCATAGCTTCACAGATGTTGGCGCTGGTAATGATCCTAGTAAGGGAGTTGCTTACAACGCTGAAGCCGACAAGCGCTCTTGGGCAGCGATGAATCGATTTTTTGCAGAAATTTTCAGTCGTCCCAAAGAATAAATAGTCCAACAAGTTCTATTTATTGCTCTGAAGGAAAAACCCACCCCTAACCCCTCCAAGGAGGGGAACCGGAGGATCGGAGGGAAGAAAGCTTGGAAGTGAAGCTTTTGTACCTTTTTGAGCTCGATAGAATGCTTATAGAGTAAGGATTCTTAATTCCGTGTAGCGGTACTACTGCGCCACCAAAGTGCGATCGCTAGGACAATAGTCGGTATCAAAACTAAAATCAGCGCATTTAGAGAAGTTGGAGCAATTGGTAAGCTAGAGCCACCGTACTTGAGCAAAGCTGACACTGCGACTGAGAGGACTAAGATTTTGACAATGAAGTTTCCTTGAGTTCCCATAACAGACTGTTCTCTAAAAAAATATATTGGTAGGGGCGCAGGTTGCTTGGGTGCATCCTAAACCAAAATACTACGCTCAGCACTTGAGGATATTTAATAGGATTAGATTTTTCCTGATTGCCGTGGATCATCAATAGGAGGATGTAAACCACTTTTAACCCATTGCTGCCGGGACTTCTGGATAAATCGGTCTGTGCGACGTTCATCGTTGAGATCAAGACGATTAGATGTTGCTCGTCCTATAGAGGTTGTGCCAAATATCTGTGTACCATCAACTGACCAAATGAAGTGTTCAGACCAGCTTTGCTTACGGGGATTGAACAGGGATATCTCTGTTCCTGTTTTGGGATCGACGCCTGTAGTGAAATTATAGCGTCTTTCGTTGCAGCGACGACAAGCTAAGGCAAGGTTATCAAGCAAATCTGTTCCCCCAAGGGATTGGGGCTGAAGATGATCTATCGATAAGGGAGCCGAACTCAAAAACTCGGGATAGTGGCAATACTCGCAGCGAAATCGAGCTCTTTGTCGTACCTGAGCATACAAAGACTTAGAAATTGACATGTCCTTGAGCAGCAATAACCGCGTTGATATAACTGAAAATATTATCGAGTTCACCGATAGTCTCTAGTTCGATGATTTCATCAGATGTAATCGTATCTGCTTTTTTCTTGTCCAGAAGCTCCTGCATCCTATTCCCCAACTCATCCGTGAATTTGAACAGGAACAGGTTGTTTACTTGTTGAATACGAAGTCCTTTGGGGAGGATAGTTGAGGGTTTGATGAGGGTGGTGGTCATTGCAGGAGTGTATTGTTAGGGGTTACTTGATTTTAACTAGCCAGCTCACCCGATGCACAAATGATACCAAAGCTGGGGAAGTGTGGGGAGGGAGACAAGGGAGACGAGGGAGACAAGGGAGACAAGGAAGACAAGGAAGACAAGGGAGATATTGCCAATTCCCAATTCCCAATTCCCAATTCCCAATTCCCAATTCCCAAATGACAAACAACCAATAAGTGCGGAGATCCGAATCCTCAGCAGGGGGAAATCTGTTACTGATCAACGAGAGCGATCGCGCAAAATCGAATAGTAACAGCCAGTACACGATTGAATAAGATACCTATGACCGTTTTAGAACAAGGCAATATCACTATACATACAGAAAATATCTTTCCCATTATCAAGAAGTCTCTCTACACAGATCACGAAATCTTCTTGCGGGAACTGATTTCCAATTCGGTAGATGCCATCCAGAAACTGAAGATGGTTTCTTATTCTGGGGAAGTTGACGGAGAGTTGGAGGAACCGGAAATTTCCATTGCGGTTGACAAGGACAACAAAACCCTCTCTGTTACCGATAATGGTATTGGTATGACTGCTGAGGAGGTGAAAAAATATATTAATCAAGTTGCTTTCTCCAGTGCTGAAGAATTTATCCAGAAATACCAAAAAGATTCGGAGCAACAGATTATTGGTCATTTCGGTTTAGGTTTCTACTCCTCCTTTATGGTGGCGAAGCAGGTGGAGATTGATACCTTTTCTTACCGGCAAGGCTCCCAAGCAGTTCACTGGTCCTGTGACGGTTCTCCAGCTTTTGAGCTCACTGAGTCATCTCGTACTCAACGGGGTACTACCGTTACTCTGACATTGCAAGACGAAGAACTAGAATATCTGGAAACAGCTCGTATTAAGCAGTTGGTGAAAAACTACTGCGACTTTATGCCAGTACCCATTAAGCTGGATGATGAGGAACTAAACAAGCACGAAGCACTGTGGAAGAAATCTTCCCAAAATCTCACGAAAGAAGATTATTTAGAATTCTATCGCTATCTTCACCCCTTTCAGGAAGAGCCTCTATTGTGGGTACATCTAAATACGGACTACCCCTTCCTACTCAACGGTATCCTCTACTTCCCGAAAATTAAGCCGGATGTTGATGTTACCAAGGGTCAAATTAAGCTCTTCTGTAATCAGGTGTTTGTCAGTGATCGTTGTGAAGAAGTGATTCCTAACTTCCTGATGCCACTGCGGGGGGTAATCGATAGTCCCGATATTCCTCTGAATGTTTCCCGTTCAGCCCTAACTAATGACCGGACAGTACGCCGTATTGCTGACTATATTGCCAAAAAAGTTGCTGGCCGCCTCAAGTCCCTCTATGATGAGGATTGGGCAGAATATATCCGTTGCTGGCAAGATGTAGGCACTTTTGTTAAATTTGGCTCCCTCAACGACGACAAATTCAAGAAGCAAGTAGAAGATATTCTCATCTACCGTACTACTTACCAGAGTAATGGTCAAAGTGAGCAGAAGAGTGAAGAGACCCCAGAAGTACAAGTGCAATCCGATGAGGGAGATGTTTGGCAAGATGTCAGCAAGCAAGAAGGGGAACAGGAGAAATCTAACTTACCCTACACTACCCTCAAAGACTATTTAGAGCGGAATAAAGAGCGCCACGAAAACCACGTTTTCTACTGCACCGATGAAGCAAGCCAAGCTACTTATGTCGAATTGCACAAAAATCAGGGCTTAGAAGTCCTGTTTATGGACTCCTTTATCGATTCTCACTTTATTAGCTTCCTAGAGCGAGAACATTCTGATGTCAAGTTTTCTCGGGTAGACTCGGAGTTAGATGAGACTCTGATTGATCAAGATAAGTCTGGAGAAATCATTGATCCGAAAACCAATAAAACCCGTGCGGAAGTAATTAAAGAACTTTTTGAGAAAGCTCTCAACAAACCTAAACTCGACATCCGTACCCAAGCACTCAAGTCCGATGATCCCCAAGGTACACCTCCAGCGATGGTACTCCTACCAGAAGCAATGCGGCGTCTCCAGGATATGACTGCCATGATGCAGCAACAGTCGGCTCAGTTTCCTGAAGAACATATTTTAGTCGTCAATACCGCTCATCCTCTGATTGATAACCTCATGCAACTGAGTCAGGGTAGTATCGTACAGAGTGACGGTAAGTCACCTTCCGAGGAGCTATCCCAGCAAATCTGTCAACATGTCTATGACTTAGCACTGATGGCTCAAAAAGGCTTCAATGCTGATGGGATGAAGGCTTTTGTGGAACGCTCTAATCAGGTACTTACCCGTTTGACTGAACGGTAATTTTGTTTGTCATTGGGGAATGGAGAATGGAGAATGGAGAAGGTCGAATTGGCAATATCTTTCTCGTCTCCCTTCCCTTGTTTCCCCAGCTCCCCCAGCCCCCTCAGCTTCCCCAGCTCCCCCAGCTCCCTCAGCTCCCCCAGCCCCCTCAGCTCCTTCAGCTCCCCCAGCTCCCCCAGCTCCCCCAGCTTCCTCAGCTTCCTCAACTCCCTCAGCCCCCCATCTCCCCATCTCCCCACACACCCACACTCCCTCTCAAGATATGATGGATTACGGTAGTTAAGTTTTAAAAGGATCTCATGGGTCGTCATTGTCAGCTAACTGGTAAAAAGGCAAATAATGCCTATGCCATTTCTCACTCCCACCGCCGTACTCATAAATTGCAGCAGGCTAATCTACAGTCGAAGCGCGTTTGGTGGGCTCAAGGTAACCGCTGGGTGAAGCTACGGTTATCTACCAAAGCGATTAAGACTCTGGAAAAGAAGGGCTTGCAAGCAATGGCTAAAGAAATGGGGATTAACCTAAATCATTATTAGGTGGTAGGTTTCTATTAGGTGGTAGGTTTTAGGTGGTAGGTTTTAGGTGGTAGATATACTGCTGGTTGTCTTTTTGTGAACCCAAAATCCAAAACCCAAAACCTCAGACCTAAGACCTAGGACCTAGTGCAGCGGGGGTGAAAATAACCCAAAGCGTGAAAAAGCCTAAAAAGCTTACTTTATAATCTTTCTTTCCTCCCGATTTGAAAGAGACGCGGGAAAACAAAGAGAGGGATTTTCATGCATGGTGGTGAAAAATTTTTCATAAAGACCACCTTCTGCCTCCTGCCTCCTGCCTCCTGCCTTCTGCCTTCTGCCTTCTGCCTCCTTACACTAGTATGTCCATTGACTTTACTATTGCCATTCCTACTTATAATGGGGAAACTCGCCTACCGAAGCTGATTGAGAGCTTGCGATCGCAAACTGGTCTTGAACATCTATCTTGGGAAATTCTGGTCGTTGACAACAATAGTAGTGATCATACGGCTAAAGTCATCGAGGAGTATCAAGCTACTTGGCAACATACTTATCCCTTAAGGTATTGTTTGGAAAATGAGCAGGGATCTGCCTTTGCTAGACAGCGAGGAGTCCGAGAAGCTAGAGGGGAGTTGATTGGCTTTCTTGATGATGACAATTTGCCGGAGGCTGACTGGATACTGCAAGCTTACTCTTTTGCTAAAGAGCATCCTCAAGGAGGTGCTTTTAGTGGACAAATCCACGGTGATTTTGCCGTCGAACCACCGGAAAACTTTAGGAAAATACAAGCTTTTCTGGCAATTAGGGAATATGGTCCCCAACCGAAGTTATTTGAGCCAGATAAATTAAGGTTGCCAACTGCTGCGGCTTTGGTGGTGCGCAAGCAAGCCTGGGAGGAGAATATTCCCACCCATCAGATTCTCAAGGGTAGACTAGGGGATTCTATGTTAGGGGGAGAAGACTATGAGCTTTTGTTGTATCTGCACCAAGCTGGTTGGGAAATTTGGTATAACCCAGATATGCACAGCTACCATCAAATACCATCCTGGCGTCTGGAAAGGGATTACTTACTGTCTTTAGCTCATGGCTGTGGTTTAGCTACTTGTCAACTCCTTTTGATTAATGCCCATAGCTGGGAAAAACCTTTGATAATTATCAGAACTATCTTAGGTAATTTGCGCCGGATTGTACTACATTTTTCTCAGTATCGAGGAGAACTGAAAACTAATTTAATTGCTGCCTGTGAAATGGAATTTTTCTGGGGGAGCTTACTTAGTTGTTTTTATTTATTTAAAAGATAATATGGTATTTCTTATTTGGATGAGGTGCATTCGTCGTTGTTTTTGGGGAATGGGGAATAGGGAATAGGACATTTACCTTACAGATTTAAGATCCGCTATAGATTAGCATAAAAATAACCTAACACCTAACACCTAACACCTAACACCTAACACCTAATACCTAACACCTAACACCTAAATTAATATGCCAACTATATCTGTGATTATTCCAGCCTATAATGCTGAAAGCACTATTAAAGAAACAATTAACTCAATTTTAAACCAGACTTTTACCGACTTTGAGCTAATAGTTATTAACGACGGTTCCCAAGACTCTACCTTAGAGGTTGTTTCTAGTATATCAGATTCTCGGATACGGGTGTTTTCTTACTCCAATGCTGGTGTCTCCGCTGCCAGAAACCGAGGTATTGCGGAAGCTAAGGGGGAATATTTTTCCTTTATTGATGCTGATGACCTCTGGACACCAGATAAATTAGAGGCACAATTAGCTGCATTGCAAGCCAATCCTCAAGCAGCAGTAGCCTACAGCTGGACTGATTGGGTTGATGAATCAGGCCAGTTTTTGCGTCCAGGTAGTCATGCTAAATCCAATGGTAATGTACTCTCTGAGCTGTTATTCAGGGATTTTATAGCAAGTGGCTCTAATCCTTTGATTCGCAAGGAAGCTTTAACCCAAGTTGGTGGTTTTGATGAGTCCCTGACCCCCGCTGCTGATTGGGAGATGTGGTTGCGGTTGGCTGGTAAATATGAGTTTGTTAATGTGCCATCAGCACAGATTTTGTATCGAGTTTCTCCCAATTCTATGTCTGCTAATATTTGGCGCATGGAGACGGAAAGTTTAGAAATTATTGACAGGGCTTTTGCTCAAGGAGCTGAATCTTCACAAAACTTAAAAAAGCAAGTGCTTGGTGAGCGGTATAAATATCTCACCCTTAAGGCAGTTGAGGGAAAGTTAGAACGTAGGAGAGGCTTGTCAGCAGCTCGTTTTTTCTTGCAGGCTATCAGGTATGATCCTAGTTGGTTAACTAGAACGAAGCTAATGTTGATCTTAATACTAAAGATTTCCTTGGCTACTGTCTTACCTCCTCAGCAAGCCAAGCAATTCCTTAATAAAGTTCAGAAATTGTCTAAGACGAATTAATCAGGGTACACGTCTAAGAGCAATTAATCAGGGCGCACATCGGTGCTCCCCTACAACACAAAATGTTATGCCATTAATTTCTGTAATTATTCCGGCTTATAATGCCGAAAAAACTATATTAGAAACTATTGAGTCGATTTTTCAGCAAACTTTTGCTGATTTTGAAATCATCGTCATTAATGATGGTTCCCAAGATTCAACATTAGAACTGCTTTCTGGTGTTAAAGACCCTCGATTGCAGGTATTTTCTTTTCCGAATGCTGGTTTATCTGCTAGTCGTAACCGGGGAGTTGCTCGTGCGAAGGGGGAGTATATTTCCTTTATCGATGCGGATGATCTCTGGACACCGGATAAACTAGAATTACAACTTCAAGCCCTGCGAACCAATCCTGAAGCTGCAGTTGCTTACAGTTGGACTGATTGTATCGACGAAGCTGGAAAGTTTTTGCGTTCAGGTAGTCATATGTCAGTTTCTGGGGATGTTTATGCCCAACTGTTGTTGGTGAACTTTTTGGAAAGTGGTTCTAATGTTTTAATTCGCCAGCAAGCTTTAAGGGAAATCGGTGATTCCGATGAATCTCTTGCCGCTGGACAGGACAGGGAGCTATTTTTACGGTTAGCTGCTAAATATCATTTTGTGGCAGTACCCCAAACCCAAATCTTATATCGAGTTTCTGCTCAAGCGATTTCTGCAAATGTTGCTAAAGCGGGAACCTCAAGATTAAAAGTAATTAAGCAAGCTTTTAGTCAGGCTCCGGAATCTCTACAATATCTCAAAAAAATTAGTCTTGCTAATAGCTGCAAATACCATACATTCCGAGCTCTAGAAGGACCTGTAGCACAATGCCAAGCTAGAGCAGCAGCTAAATTTTTATGGTGTGCTTTGAAAAATGACCCTACTATGATTCGGAGGCGAGTAACCTGGAAAGTGCTGTTGAAAATCCTTATTTTGTCTTTGCTACCACCTCGACAAGCTGAAACACTTTTAAATAAACAGCCTAAACTAGCTGATGTTAGTGCTTTACTTATCCACTTGAGAGTCCTACAAAAATTCTAAGATGCCAACTATATCTGTTATTATTCCAGCTTATAACGCCCAAAAGACAATCCAAGAGACAATAAACTCAGTTTTAAACCAAACTTTTTCAGATTTTGAGCTCATAGTAATTAACGACGGCTCCCAAGACTCAACTTTGGAGATAGTTTCTAGCATATCTGATCTGCGAATGAGGGTATATTCTTACCCTAATGCCGGTCCCCAGAAAAGTCGTAATCGTGGTATTGCTCAAGCTACTGGTGAATATGTTTCTTTCTTGGATGCTGATGATCTTTGGAGGGCTGACAAGTTAGAGGCTCAATTACAGGCTCTTCAGGGCAACTCCCAGGCAGCAGTAGCTTATAGTTGGACTGACTATATCAATGAATCCGGTCAATATTTACGACCAGGACCTCAATTTGAATTTAATGGGGATGTTTATGCTAGGCTCTTGTTGTCTGATTTTGTCGGCAGTGGCTCCAACCCTTTAATTCGCACATCTGCTTTACAAGATGTAGGAAACTTTGATGAATCCCTACCAGCGGCTCAGGATTGGGAGATGTGGTTGCGGTTAGCTGCTCAGTATCATTTTGTCGCAGTACCATCTGTACAAGTACTATATCGGGTTTCTGCTAACTCCTGGTCTGCTAATGTGGAGCGGATGGAAGTGGCTAGTTTACGGGTGATTGAAGAAGCTTTTGCTAGAGCTCCTGAATCCATTCAGCATCTGAAGCAGACTTGTATTGCCAACCGTTACAAGGGTCTTACTTGGAAAAGTTTAGCTGGGTTTCCGGAACGGCGTAAAGGTTTAATCGCTGCCAAGTTTTTTTGGTATGCTCTAATCAATGATCCATCCTTGCTCCGGAAGCGCATTATCTGGAAGGTTGTGTTAAAAATTCCCTTATTTGTTCTCCTGCCTACTCCAATTGCTCAGGCTTTATTAGCTAAAATGAAGCGGCTGGCAAATTTGGAAGCTTTGCTAGTGCAAATTAAAACAGAACCTTTCTAAGACTGCTCAATTTTACCATAATTTAATGATCCTATGGCTCTGATTTCGGTTATTTTACCAGTATATAATGGTGAGCAGACAATTAGAGAAACGATTAGATCTGTTTTAAATCAGACTTGTCAAGATTTTGAGTTAATTATTATTAATGATGGGTCAGAAGATGGTACTTTAGAAATTATTGAGCCTATTCAAGACCCACGAATTAAGGTACTGTCTTACTCCAATGCTGGTCCAAATCCCAGTCGTAACCGAGGTCTTGTTGAGGCGAAGGGGAAATATATTGCCTTTATCGATGCTGATGATCTTTGGACACCAGATAAATTAGCTTCTCAATTGCAAGCACTCCAAGCTCATCCCCAAGCAGCTGTAGCTTATAGCTGGACTGATTATATTGATGCATCAGGTCAGTTTTTACGTCGGGGTAGTCATATGTCTTTAACAGGAGATGTTTTAAGGCATCTGTTGTTGATGAATTTTTTGGAAAGTGGTTCTAATCCTTTGATTCGTCAGGAAGCTTTAGCTACGGTAGGTGGTTTTGATGAGTCTTTAACTCATGGTGAAGAGTGGGATATGTGGCTTAGGTTAGCTGCTCAATATCAGTTTGTTGCTGTGCCATCCCCACAAGTTTTCTATCGAGTGTATGGTCATTCGAGTTCTACCAAAATTGCGCAACTAGAAGTCGGATGTTTGCAAGTGATTAACAAAGCTTTTTCTCAAGCCCCGGAATCTCTACAGTATCTGAAGCGTTTTAGCCAGGGTAATCTCTACAAGTATCTTATTAGTAAAGCTTTGGCAGAGCCATTAGAGTGGCGTAGAAGTTTAGTTGCGGCTCGTTTTCTGGGGCAAGCAGTTAGGCATGACCCCTCTTTGCTGCAAGCTCCTGTATTGTTGAAGGTATTGTTCAGAATTGCTGTAATTGTTTTTCTACCTGCTCAAGTTGCTCAGACTTTGCTCACTAAAGCTAGGAGTTGGTTTGATATTCAAGCTTTACAAGGATATTTGAGAATTAAGAATTAAGAATTAAGAATTAAGAATGGGGAATTGGGAATGGGGAATGGGAATTGGTCACAAGTCTGTACTTATTACTTATTACTTAGGGCTTGCTGCATAAGTGTGGAAGCCATGCCAGACAGTGCTTTCAGTCATTTTTTACCTGAAAAAGTGCAAGGAAATTGTATTGATAGGCTCATTTTTCTTGCACAAATGATGAACATTTTGCGTTCTCTACAATTATTATTTCCCTTGTCCTCCTTGTCTTCCTTGTCTCCCTTGTCTCCCTTGTCTGACTTATTCAGCAAACCCTACTTATTACTTATTACTCTTCAGAAACTAAAAAACACTGATTTAGGTCTGAAAACCTTGATATGATTAGTTCCTAACCTTTTTTTCGGCGATTCAATTAATGAATTCTTAATTCTTAATTCTTAATTCTTAATTCTTAATTCGCCGTTAGGCGCTTATTACTTATCCGATCCAGGATATATCGCCTTTGCTCTTCATTAAATAATTGATAAAACTTAGTAGAATTCGCATTTTGGATTTGGTTGCTTACCGATGCCTTCCAGGGTTCCCTTGCCAAGCTTACCTGTTGGGCTACTCTACTGTATTCTTGCAGCATGGTTTCATCAAAGGCAACATCGATAAACTGACAAAGTTCCTGTAAAACTGATTGGGGTTCGGCGACTAGCTCCTCGTACTTAACTAAAATATGATTAGGTTGATCTTGGTAACTGAGACTAATCTGTATATCAGTTATCCACCAGTTGATACATTGGTCAAGACTCCAAGGTTTACCCCAGGCTGATTTTGGGTATTTGCGGGTTACTTCATATAAGGAAGCGACAACATCGACTCCCTGACGCAGGATATGGATGAATTGGGCAGTTGGTACTAGTTTCTGTATATAGTCAATGCGGCGTAGGTGGGGGGGACTCTTTTCTATCCAAAGACTCTTGCCCTGTTCTTGGGTCAGGGTATCGAGTAGATTTAAAAAGGTGTGGGTATATTGGCTAGCTAAGATAGCATACCAAGGCAGACAATGTTGAAGTTCTTCTCGACCCATTTCTGTGAGGAATTTCTCAAACTGTGCTCTAGCTCTTCTGGATGCTAGCCAAAAGCGTCGGCGTTTCGGTTCGTAATCCGGGTAGAGGTAGTCAAAAAATTTAGATTCGGGAAAGGAATGAATTTGAGGATGAGCTGCCAGCAAGCTTTGGAGCAAAGTTGTTCCTGAACGAGGACAGCCGACGAGAAAGATGCGTTGTTTGCGATTAAATTTCATCATAATCGGTAGGGGCGGGTTGAGGAAAAATCTGACTCATTCTACGAAAAATTGCTATCAAAACCCGCCCTGGTGCTCAGCTTCCGGTGTTTAGAGCCCCCAGATGCCCCCAGATCCCTACTTCGTAAATAAGTCAAGCATCTAGTAGCGTGGCACGACTAAAACTGTGGAATAGATTATTGTTTTTAGCTACCTTTATCTTCCCACACCCCTACACGGGTGGACGAAATTTTCGTGGGATTTCTTAAGCTTAAGTATCCAAATAATTATAAGTTCTCTCCCATCCCCGAGCTGTATTGGTGACAATTTAAGGAAAAAATGCCGTTGTCAAGGGAGCGGAGGGGCGGAGGGGCGGAGGGGCTGACAAAGGTAGGTTTTTTACTTTCGGGTTGGGACAAGACAAGGGGGACAAGGAAGACTTGGTGACAAGGGAGTAAAACCGTACAAAATCCTGTTCGGTTCGCCAAAATTGTTGATGTTGAAAAGCCCAGTTTTCGGGCAACATTAGAGTAATAGCGATCGCCGACAAAGTCCGGTACAGTATATTTACCAAACTTCCTTAGGTAGGGAGCTAGCAACAATGCCAGTAGAACATAGCCCCCAGTCCAACCCATCAGATAGATAGAGCCATCATAGCCCAAAAAAGAAATTAACCCCGCCATCGAAATAAACGAAGCTGCCGACATCCAGTCAGCAGCAGTTGCGGCACCATTAGCAATCGGGGGCACTCCCTTACCCGCAACAAAAAAACCCGAACTATCCTTAACGCGCGATCGCCAACCAATATAGATGTACAACAAAAAGGATAGACCGACAAACAAAGTTGTCCAAACTTCAACTGCCATAATTTCTCCTTATTTTCTGATGTTGTACTTACGATCTAATTTGTCCATTTGGATAGCGTAGATAAAAATCAGCACTACAAAAACGATAATTGAGCCTTGCTGAGCCATCCAGAAGCCAAGAGGCACTCCACCTAAGGACACCCCATTCAACACTGTGACTAATAAAATACCGCAGACCAGGGAAACTAGTGCCCAGACGATTAAGAGATTGCGGATTAAAGCCGTATTCGCACGCCAGTAAGAGCGGCGGTTATTTTCATCCATTTGTTTGCTAACGTGAATATTCAAAGTTAAAAGTTAAGGATTCAGAATCCCATAAATCAGCTTAGTAGTCAAATAAGCTAAATTTTGCGTTACAATTTTAATTACTATCTAAATAACAAACAACGAACAACAAATAACTAATAACAAACAAAAAATCAATGCAATCTCTACCTTTACCTCCTGGCAAGTTTGGCCTCCCTTTCATTGGAGAAACTATCAGTTTTTTAACAGATGGTAATTTTGCCAAAAAGCGGTTAGCTAAGTACGGGCCAATTTTCAAAACTAGAATCTTTGGTAATCCTACTGTAATGATGGTAGGTGCAGAAGCTAATCAGTTCCTATTCCAAAATGAAAACAAGTATGTTGTTTCTACTTGGCCTAAAAGTACTAGTACTCTACTTGGACCAGCTTCTCTTTCTGTTCAAACAGGCAGTTTTCACCAAAAGCGTCGCCAATTACTTTCCCAGGCTTTTAAACCTAGAGTATTAGCTAGCTATATACCCACAATGGAGCAGATTACCACTAGGTATCTAGAGAAATGGCAAAGCTTGGGTTCTTTAACTTGGTATCCGGAACTGAGAGACTATACCTTTGATATTGCCAGCATCTTATTCGTAGGTACAGAAGATGGTGCTAATACAGTTTTAGGTAAACTATTTGAAACCTGGTGTAGTGGTTTATTCACTATTCCCATAACCCTACCTTGGACGAATTTTGGTAAAGCATTACGAGCTAGGGAAGGAATGCTCAAAGAAATTGAAAAAATTGTCTTACAACGGCAAACTGAGCAGAATCTTGGTAATGATGCCCTAGGAATTTTGTTACAAGCTCAAGATGAGGAAGGCAATAGCCTCAGTTTAGCAGAACTCAAAGATCAAGTACTTTTATTATTATTTGCCGGTCATGAGACTTTAACTTCTGCGATTGCTTCTTTTTGTCTCCTGATGGCTCAGCATCCCGAAGTTGTGGCTCGTCTTTGTGCAGAACAAGAACAGTTCGACTACTCCCAACCTATGAGTATAGAACAACTCAAACAAATGGTCTATTTAGAGCAAGTTCTCAAAGAAGTTTTACGCCTCATCCCCCCAGTGGGTGGTGGTTTTCGTAAGGTAATTCAAGATTGTGAGTTTCAAGGTTATTTAATTCCTCAAGGTTGGACTCTACAATATCAAATAGCTCAAACTCATAAAGATAGCAGTATCTATACTAAGCAGGAAGTTTTTGACCCGGAGCGTTTTGCTCCAAAACGAGCAGAAGATAAACAGAAAAACTTTGGTTATGTTCCCTTTGGTGGAGGCTTGCGAGAATGTTTAGGAAAAGAGTTTGCCAAACTAGAAATGAAAATTTTTGCGGCACTGTTAGTACGTAACTATCAATGGGAATTATTGCCAGAGCAAGATTTAACCATGATGGTTGTACCTACTCCTCATCCTCGGGATGGTTTGAAGGTTAATTTCGGTGTGAGGTGTTAGATGTTAGGTGGTAGGTTTTATATTAAGTTCGGATAAACAATTATCATTTCCTTCTACCTTGCAACCTTTTTCCTTCCCTGCCAAACTGCCTGATTCTCTCCAAAGTGTAAGTAATCAAGCGAACTTGATTAAGCGATAAAAATGAT
This sequence comes from Symploca sp. SIO1C2, assembly GCA_010672925.1. Lineage (GTDB taxonomy): Bacteria > Cyanobacteriota > Cyanobacteriia > Cyanobacteriales > Coleofasciculaceae > Caldora. The sequence goes on from JAAHFP010000001.1 coordinate 227,522, forward strand.
TGCACAATCCAAACTCCCAGTCATGACCCCTACGGAATATCTAAAGTGGGAAGAAAATCAACCAATTAAACATGAATACATTAACGGCAGAGTCTATGCCATGACAGGAGGAACTATTCCTCACAATGATGTGGCACTGAATCTAGCATCAGCTCTTAAAAACCATTTAAGGGGCAAAGGTTGTAAAGTACAAATGGCAGACAGTAAAGTAGGTATATCAGAAAAAGGCCCCTTTCACTATCCCGATGTTATGGTAAGCTGCGACCAGCGCGATCGCCAAGCCCGCCAAGTCATTTACCATCCCTGTTTAATTGTGGAAGTTCTTTCCCCTAGTACAGAAAGAGTTGATCGAGGACTGAAATTTAGGCATTACCGCCGCATTGAGACTCTGATTGAATATGTCCTTATAGACCCTGATAGAATGAGTATTGAGTGCTACCGACTTAATGAGAGAGGTAAATGGGAACTTACTCTTGACTCAATTGATGAAACTTCTCCCATAGATACTGAACCAGTAGTAGAGTTCACTAGCATCAACTTTTCCTGTCCCATTTCTGCAATCTATGAAGATGTTGTATTTCCTCAAGATGGAGATGAAGATTAGATTTTAGGGTAGAAAATGTAAATTGTCATTTGTCATTTGTCATTGGATAAACAGCTTAGATTATTCCAAACTCTTATTCTTCTAGGACAGGGCTAAATGCTGAAACCTTTACCTGTCAATCTTTTCCCTCCTGCATTCTGCCTTGGAGCCCTCTGCCTTTTGGTATATCAGCTATCCACATATCAACATTATGAAAGCCAAACATATAATCAATCTGCACAAAGGACTTTGTTTTCCCTTTGTTCTTAGCCTAATGGTTATCTACCACAACTTCACTATTGGCCCTTTGGTTTATCTAGCACTCCACGGTACTTATGGTTTTCTTTGGTTACTGAAAGACCGCCTTTATCCCGATAAACAGTGGGAGGAAGAAATCCCTATCCTAATAGGTATCGTTGGCTTTTTTATTGTTGGCTTATACTGGGTAGCACCTTTCATCTTAATCAGCAGTGGTTCCGAACCTCCACCGGTACTAATCGCTGTAGCTATTGCGATTAATATCTTGGGAGTGTTCTTACATTACACCAGTGATGCCCAAAAATATTTCACTCTCAAATATAAGTCAGGCTTAATTACCGAAGGTTTTTTTGCCCGTTGTCGTAATACTAATTACCTAGGAGAAATCTGCACTTATTTAAGTTTTGCTCTTTTAGTGCAGCATTGGCTACCTTTCCTGATTTTAGGACTCTTTGCTATAATTGTTTGGATCCCCAATATACTCAAGAAAGATAAGTCTCTGTCTCGTTATCCTGAGTTTGAGGAATACAAAGCTAATTCTGGGTTGCTTTTGCCTCAGTTATTTAACTTGTTAACAGTTAAAGCTCCCAGTCAAGCTAGTAATCAATAATTAAGATAAAATTTCGTTCAAAAAAGAAGATAAGAAACAAGTCAGCTTCTCTTGGCTCCTCGAAGCTTCCTATTCCCCTCCTTGGAGGGGTTAGGGGTGGGTTGAGTCCTCCTGCCTCGTGATTATGCAGTATGGGCACGCAACAGCTTACTGAAGGAAAGTTGTGCATCCCATTCATCTAAGGAACAATCCTTAATCCCATCCTTGAAAGATAGTTGCGCATCCCACTCATCTAAGAGAAAACTTCCATCCCAATCCTCAAACAATAGTTGTGCACTCCATTCATTAAAACAGAGATGATTGTCCCACTCCGAGTCTGAGAGTTCAATGTCCCAATAATCTATAAAGTTGAGATGTGATGATAAATCAATTTTTGCTAATACAGTCATGGTCTTAAGATTGTTCGCTGCTAACTATGGGTATTGAGTATAGTTACCTAGTTCATTTTTACCTATTTTCCTGGACAATAAGGAAATCTAATACCTAAAAAACAGTGAAATTTCTCATGTAATTTTGTGAGTCATTTGTTGTTTTTATGTGAGGTATTGGTAAATCATTTGTGATTTAAATCAACTTTATCGGTGATTAACATCACAACTGCTTAAAAAATAAGTTATATTGGTAAGCAGAAGAAAGTTAACCCATGTCTGTAGATTCGCAAGTCTACATGAAACGCTCATGAATCTTTTATGAGAAAATTTTCATCATTGTGAAAGCCAGAGCTTTAATTCCTCTAGAAAAACAATTTTAGATTTTAGATTTTAGATTTTAGATTGAATCAATATAAGCCTCAGGCTCCAAGATTCTAAGGGAAGTGACTTGTTTTTTATCTTTCATTGGGGGTGCAGAGCTCTCCTCAGAAGCTCCTCATTGTGTCGCTACACTAACTTCTTAATTTACGGAAAACAGCAGACGATTACGGTATTTCTACATCGGCTAGTACGGTATATACTACCGATAAATTAAAGTCAAATAATAGCAATAAAAATTAACATAGAGTTGTGCTTAATCGTACAACTTCATCCTGATAAGCTGAGGATGGGGTCTGAAGACCAAGTGCATCCAAAATTTAAAATGAAAAAAATTTGAGACCCATGAGTATTAAAGACAAACCTCAAGCGCCTCGCAGTCGGCAGATTGCTAATATTCTATTTTTACTAGCTGGTTTATTTTTCTTAGCAAATCTGTTATTACCGAATTTGTTCAGTCCCCAAATTCCCAGGGTGCCCTATAGTCTATTTATAGAGCAGGTGGAAGATGGGCAAGTTAGCCGTGCTTACGTCGGACAAGAGCAAATTCGCTACCAACTTAAAGGAGAGGATGACCAGCCAGGACAAGTACTTGCTACCAATCCTATCTTCGATTTAGAACTACCCAAAAAGTTAGAAAACAAGGGGGTTGAGTTCGCCGCTGCTCCACCGCCGAAAAAAAGCTGGTTCAGTAGCCTCTTGGGTTGGGTAATACCACCATTAATTTTTGTCGCGATTTGGCAGTTTTTCATCGGTCGTGGTATGGGTGGTGGCCCTCAAGGTGCTCTTTCCATCAGTAAGAGTAAGGCTAAAGTCTATGTAGAAGATGAGTCCACTAAAACCACTTTTGCTAATGTAGCTGGAGTTGAAGAAGCCAAAACTGAATTGGTGGAAATTGTCGAATTCCTGAAGTCTCCCCAACGCTATACCAACATTGGAGCAAGGATTCCCAAAGGTGTATTATTAGTCGGCCCTCCAGGAACTGGTAAAACCCTCCTAGCGAAAGCTGTAGCAGGAGAAGCTGGTGTGCCTTTTTTCAGCATCTCTGGCTCCGAGTTTGTCGAATTATTTGTCGGTGCTGGTGCAGCAAGAGTGCGGGATTTGTTTGAACAAGCGAAAAAGAAAGCACCTTGTATTATCTTTATTGATGAGTTGGATGCCATCGGCAAGTCTCGTGCTAGTGGTGGTTTTGTCGGCGGTAACGATGAAAGGGAACAGACTCTTAACCAGTTGCTGACAGAGATGGATGGTTTTGCCGCCGGGGATGCTACGGTAATTGTGTTAGCTGCTACTAACCGCCCAGAAAGCTTAGACTCGGCACTATTACGACCAGGGCGTTTTGACCGACAGGTATTAGTAGACCGTCCCGACTTATCCGGTCGTTTAGCGATCTTAGAGATCTATGCCCAGAAAGTAAAGCTAGGTAGTGATGTCGATTTAAAAGCGATCGCAACTCGAACTCCTGGCTTTGCTGGTGCTGATTTAGCAAACTTAGTGAATGAAGCTGCTCTCTTAGCCGCACGCAATCGACAAGAAACCGTCTCCCAGGCAGACTTTGCTGAAGCAATTGAGCGAGTAGTAGCAGGGTTAGAAAAGAAAAGCCGTGTTCTCAGTGATAAGGAGAAAAAGATTGTTGCCTATCACGAAGTAGGTCATGCTTTGGTTGGAGCATTGATGCCGGGGGGAAGTGATGTTGCCAAAATATCTATAGTTCCCCGTGGCATGGCAGCACTAGGCTATACTTTACAACTACCCACAGAAGACCGCTTCTTACTCAATGAAGACGAACTTCGGGGACAGATTGCCACTTTGCTCGGTGGACGTTCCGCTGAAGAAGTAGTCTTTGGTAGTATCACCACAGGTGCTTCTAATGACTTGCAAAGAGCAACCGATTTAGCAGAACAAATGGTTACCACTTATGGCATGAGCAAAGTGCTAGGACCTTTGGCTTACGAGAAAGGACAACAGAATAACTTCCTAGGCAATAGTATGGCCATGAATCCCCGCCGGATGGTTAGTGATGAAACCGCTAAAGCGATTGACGATGAGGTGAAAGGTATTGTGGAAACTGCTCATCAGCAGGCATTAGATATTCTCAAGCAAAATAGGGACTTACTCGAAAAGATTGCCCAGCAAATCTTAGAAACTGAGGTAATTGAAGGGGAAGAATTGCAACAATTACTCAATCAAGTGCAGTCTGTAGTAGCGTGACACAGCTAAAAATGTGTAATAGATTTTAGATTTTAGATTTTAGATTTTTGGTAGTGCGAGCATCTTGCTCGCGCTTAGGTGAAAAGCGAGTGAGACGTTTGTGCTAGGCACATGCTACGCTCTCCGCACTACATTCTTAAATTCTAAATTCTAAATTCTAAATTCTAAATTCTAAATTTTATACTTTTATCTTAAGCATGAAATTTAAAGGTACTATAGAACCAAATTATGATGCTCTCGAAGAACTGTTTGAGGCAGTAGCAAGTCAGTTAGCTAACTCTGAAACCCAATTAGCCGTTTGGCTGATTCAGAACGATCTTGATTTTTCCTTGATTGACCCTAGACCTATAGGGGCACAATCTCCATTTCCAGGAAGCAATAGTGTACTTGCTGGCTCTGGTCTACTAATTAAACTAGATTCTAGTAATGTGGAGAAGGTCGTAGAGCTTTTGACAGCTAATGAGCGCTTAGGATGTGAAATTTTACATATTGAAATTGGCTATAAAAATTCTGTACAATTTGCTGCTTATGACCACTTTTGTGCAGTATTATTCGGTGATGAAATTTCCCTTGACATGCTTGAAGAGCTAAAGAGTCGTGAGGTAATTGATGACTATCAACTATTGGACTAAACTATCGAAGTTTCTTCCTTGTTGCCTTTTAGCTTATTACTGAAGACATCTAGATTTTTTTGATAAAAGTCTAGTTCTTGCAAAAAAATTTCAGGTTGCTCAGTCTTTTGAGGAAATACAAAATTCTCCTCTTGGTACTTAATTTGATATTTTTCTGTACATCAGCGATATTCTTAAAATCACTAAATGCCATAAATTATCAACCTTCAATGCTTAAACTTTTTTAATAAAGAATCAATTACTAGTATGTCTGTTTGTGAAGAAGCAATAATTCTTTACATTTGTTATCAGCGATCGCTTTTGTAAATTACCGTAATCATCTTAAACATAAATCTACCCAATTACCACAAGACAGACTCAGTTATCTCAACTTTCACTATCGGTTTTTTCAGATAAATGCTTAATAAGCAAGTAATTTATGATACCTGAAACCAAAGCGAAGACTATTGTTAATACTTACTTTATATTTCTAGCTTCTAATCCTTTAAGCCTAAGTATAATTTGGGAGAGCAGTAATTTTGCCTATTACCTTAATGAGGAAGTAACTGATGGTAGCTAGTAGTTCCATCAGAGTATTCTAGTAATATGATTGTTAATAACTTAGTTTTATCTACTATAAAAATAAATTTGCTTTTCCGTTTTTTCCTCATACTCAAGCTCGGATGTTTCTGAAGCTACTGAGTTTTTGGTTCGATTGAATTGACTATTAGATATATGAACAGCAATCAAGTCAATACCACTCACGGGGATATTTTAATCGTTGATGATACTGTAGAAAATCTTCGCTTGCTAGCTACTACCTTGACTGAGCGGGGGTATAAAGTTCGTAGTGCTATAAGCGGCTCATTAGCACTGATAGGAGCGCAGGTTGCTCCTCCAGATTTGATATTACTAGATATCAAGATGCCAGATATGAGTGGCTATGATATCTGCCAAAAGTTAAAAGCAGGGAAACGAACCTGCGAGATTCCGGTGATTTTTATTAGTGCTCTCCATGAAGCACTAGATAAAGTTAGAGCTTTCAGTGTTGGCGGTGCAGACTATATCACCAAACCATTTCAGATGGAAGAGGTTTTGGTTAGAGTGGAGAATCAACTAACTATCCGGAAACTTAAGCAGAAACTGGAAAAACGAGTGGAGGAACGGACAGCTGAACTAAAGCAAGCCTGTCACAATCTGCAACAAGCTCAAATTCAACTGGTACAGAAGGAAAAACTAGCGACTCTTGGGCAACTTGTAGCTGGGGTAGCTCACGAAATCAACAACCCAGTTGGCTTTATTCAGGGTAATCTGACTTTTACTGAAGAATATATCCAAGATATTCTCAGTATTTTAAGTCTCTATCAGCAGCAATTTCCTCACCCAGGGTCAGATATTGAGCAGTTAATAGAAGAAGTTGATTTAAAGTACCTGCTTCAAGAGTTACCCAAAATGCTTGCATCAATGGAACGAGGAGTTGAGCGTATCTGTCAACTTAGTAAATCATTGAGAACTTTCTCCCGTTCCGATACCCAAACTAAAGTACTATTCAATCTCCATGATGGCATTGATAGTACTTTACTGATTTTGAAGCATCGATTCAATGCTAATGAGAAACATGCTTCTATTGAAGTGCTCAAAGAATACGGTAAGTTACCGGAGGTGAAGTGCTACCCAGGGCAACTTAACCAGGTGTTTATGAATTTGATTGCTAATGCTATTGATGCTTTCGATGAATCTAATCAGGATTTTTCTGGGGATAAGGTGAAGCATCATGCTAATTTGATTAGCATTCACAGCGAAGTTAATTGGCACAAAGATACTGTGACTATTTGCATTGCGGATAACGGGCCTGGAATATCGGCTCAGGTGCAAGAAAATATATTTGATAGTTTCTTCACTACTAAAGCAGTAGGTAAAGGTACAGGGTTGGGTTTATCTATCTCTTATCAGATCATAGTAGAAAAACACGGTGGTTGCTTAACTTGTAAGTCTTCCCCAGGAAAAGGAACAGAGTTTGTTATTGAAATTCCTATGCAGTAGTTTGATTGATGGTACTTTCATTTATTAGTTTTTGGGAATAGGGAATGGGGAATAGGAAATCTATTTGTCGAAATTGGATTTACCCGACTGATGCAAGAACTTTTCTAAAATTCTCAATTCTCAATTCTCAATTCTCAATTCCCCATAGCGATCTTGATAAAATGCCAAAATTTGGTTTACCCGTTTACGATCCTGTAATGTGGTTGCCTCCCGACACTGAATCCGCAAACTCTCTATCTGACTTTGATGGTAATCAAACTTCTGTGATGTTTGGGGTAGTACATCTACTTCTACCCCTGACACTTGCCGTAAATGGGCAGCAATTTCTCGATAAATTGCCAAGGGTAGAGTGGGGCAACTAATTTGATAGCACCCAACAGCTGCTGTGTCTTCAGGAATTAGCATCATGATTGTTTAATTGATAAGCATGTGACGACGCAGGCAACAGTTTTAATGCAAAAGTCAAGCAATTTAAGATTGAAGATTTTAGATTTACCCCATAAATAAATTTAGGAGCTTGTGACCGTTTTCATTCTTCAATCTAAAATCTAAAATCTAAAATCTAAAATCTAAAATCTAAAATCTCTCTGGCCAAAACGCACCTAAGACCCAACACCTAATTTAATAGCTGGAATCGATGCGGTTTGGGAACCTCCTTCTTCTGGTCCTCCGGTGGGTTCTTCTCCTACTCCTATTATCACTTCAACACCATTTTCTTCAAGAATTACCACTGGAGTTGGACCTCGATTCGCTTCAATCCGCTTAACTAATACCTGTCCATTATATAAACGCTGCCCTTCCTTCACATATTGACTAGGCCGGTCTGGGACTTTTACAATGGCACTGGGTTGTTCATTGACTTGTACAACTCCTTCGACTTTGATTTGCCTTGCCAAAGTTGCCTCTGGAATTTCCGGTAGCTGAGGGATAAATTCAGGCACTGACGAAATATCTGGTTCTAATCCTATAGGGCTATCTGGACTAGTTGGATTGTTAGAAGATGGTGGGTTTGATGGCTTTGGTGGTGATACTTTTGGCTGTGGGGTAGTTGTCTTTTTAGGAGCAGTTGCTTGAGGAGTGTTTCCTTTTTTGGGAGCAGTTGCTTGAGGAGTGTTTCCTTTTTTGGGAACAGTTGCTTGAGGTGTAGTTTTCTTTTTGGGAGCAGTTGCCTGAGGTGTAGTTTTCTTTTTGGGAGCAGTTGCTTTTGGAGCAGTTGCTTGAGGTTTAGTTTTAGTTGTACTGGGATTTCCCTTATTCTGAGGTTGGGGTACCCTGGGTATTCCTGGCACCGGTTGAGGTACTGCTCCTCTACCTCCAGACCGACTATCTACCTGGACTTCCGGCTGCACTGGAATTGCTGCAAATGGGTCATTGCGACCTTGCGAAATCTGTTTAATTCTTTCTTCTGGTGGTAGAGAGGAGATCAAGCCAGCTGCTGCTGGTGGAACTTGCGTCTTGGCTGGCTCCACTGGACTCTCAAAAGGGGTAGGTGAGGGAGAAACGTTTGGAGATGGGGAGACAGAAGGGGATGGGATGGCAGTTTGTTCTACTTCGTCTTGACCGCCAATAGTACAACTTCCTGTAAACATAGCCAGAAAGCTCAACAACCCAATTAATGCAACTTGACGCATAACTCTAGTACCCAGATTTTGTTAAGAAACACAATTGACTTGATCTTCAAGCAGCAATAAAGCCAATTAGCCTCTAGATCAAGTATATCGAAACCGCTTAGGAGTAAGTCAAAACAATTCCAACTCGGATATCTTACTCCCTCAGCTACCTCAGCTACCTCAGCATCCCCAGCTCCCTCAGTGATAGGATGTTGTCTCTATTTGGCTTTATCCTTCGCCCCCAGTCATTAACCTTTTGAGGGAGCTAAGCCCTTTTTTCAGACGACGGGAGACAGTTACTACACTGATATCCAAAAGTTCTGCTACCTCTTTTTGTGTCAAATCATGTAGAAACACAAATTCCATAATTTCACGAGTACGCTTTTCTAGGTGCTCCAATGCTTGTTGCAGACGAATTTGGTCTTCTTGCGCTAACTGAAAACTGCGGTAACGGGGGTCTGGTACTAGTTCAGATAGACTGGTTGTTCCTTCTTCAGAATCCCTTACCGGCGTATCTAAACTTAGAGGTTCCCGATTTTGATGAGCCAGGGTAATTTCTTGCCATTCTGTTAAGGGAATATCTAAAGCTGTCGCTACTTCAGAATCTGTCGGTTGTCGGTTAAGCTTGATCCTGAGATCTTGAGTAATTGCGACAGACTGCTGCCTTAATGCCAGCCAACGTCGAGGGATGCGAACTGAGTAACTTCTGTCTCTTAAATAATGTTGAATTTCACCGCGAATGTAGGGAAGAGCAAAAGAACTAAAAGCACTTCCCCTACTAGTATTGAACCTTTCTATGGCTCTAATCAGACCAATACAACCCACTTGCAGCAAGTCTTCATAGCTTTCACTGCATTGATTTTCCCAGTGATGTGCTTCTTTTCTAACGAGCCCAAAATTCAGCTGAACTAACTGGTTACGAATCTCTGCAGAATTAGATTGTTGATACTCTTGCAACAATCGCAGACTCGTATGCTTCAGTTCTTTGGTAATTGGCAGTGACATGACGCAATTAAGACGGTAGACGCAGTCTAATAACAGGATCTCAACCTAGGCAATTTGTCAGTGTGATCTTCAGCATAGGAATTGATTGATCAGAACTGCTTTGAGTGGGTTAACATTAAAAAACGTAGTATATCATCTCCAAACTACAAGTTAACCAGAGTGGACATAATAATATCTTATGCATTATCGGTAATAATGCTAAAATTTGTAAAAAAAATTAATCCCACAAGAGAAAAACTGTGGGATTAAATGTCATGAGCACTGCTCAATCGGGAATCGGGAATGGGGAATCGGGTAAAAATGCCTTTTGCCTTGGAGCCTTTTTTCTTGAAAGACTTGAGCTTAGATTTATTCAATCTCAAATCTCAAATCTCAAATCTCAAGCCTTGTTTCTTAGGAGTTAATCAACTGCTTCAACTATGGCGTAGAAAATACCCTGAATCTTGACTTCCTCCGGTTCATCAGCCCCCAAGTCTGTGTCAGAAGTCTGTTCACTCTCAAATGTGCCAGCAATTTCGCCAGTGTCACTATCTACCTTGGCAACCTGGAAAGCAATTATGCCCTCACCTGGGGGAATCCTCTTAACATTGGCAAAATCTGAGCTATCTGCTTGGGAAGGCAGTGCAACTGAATTATCATAGCCAGAAGACACACCACGGCCTTTCGGGTCTAGGAAAACTGCGCCACGGTAGGAAGGAACACGGAATTTCCCTTCAAAGTCGGTGGAAGTAGTAACGCTATCAAAACCAGGCAAACTCTTAGCCACTAGTTGTTTAACAGTGAATAGGAAAGGTACTTCCTCTCCTCCGGGTAGTAACACTGTAATTGGCTGAAAGTCGATCCCGTCTTCCTCAATAAATGTAAGAGTGCCCTCAGCATCTATATTGAGAGGCCCTGAAATTTGGTCAAGGCTAGAAGTTTTCCTGGTCAGTAACTTCGCAGAAACATATTCTGCCTTTTGCCGCTTATTAGCGGGTTCTTCCTTGACAAAGAAAGTAGTTGGCTGTATGCACATGTCCACAATTTGGTAGGACTTGCTCGGATCTATGGGAATAGAGCCACGAGTTATTTTTTCCAACCGGGGACAGTTGTTAGCCAAACCAGTATTTCTAATCTGATCATAGGTTAGGGGGACACCACTAGTGGCAGTTACTTCTCCTGCACAAGCAGTTAGTACTCCCATACATAAAGCCAGGAGGGCAACAATAAAAGCGCGATACCTCATAGTCAATCTCAATTGTCGATAATCTGATCTGAAAATTTCTCTTAGGGTTATAGATGAAATAAGCTGCGGTAAATCAGAGAAAAACGGCAACTTTCCTCCAAACATCTTTGCTAGATGTCTGCAATGTAATTTTTACCCCTACTATCATTTTGGGGCACACTAAGACTGTCTATGAGCACTGACTTTTTGAACCACTGCTAGGTTCAGTAAAGTTTTTAAAATTGCTCTAAATACTTGAGCCTCAGGTTTTTCTTTAGAGTATTGTACACGGGAAGGTCACCTTTACTGCCAAGTCTTTCTTCGTTCCTGGTCCTCTTCTTTGTTAAGTTATGTAAAATTGAGGATATTAACTATGAGTAAGGATTTCGACGTAGAACAACTGCAGAGCAAACTGCAAACAATCACTACTGCTATTGATACTTTAGTCAGTAGCCACCAAGGTAATAGTCAAGCAGTATTGTTTATTTTGAGGACTTTGGAGCATTCTCATCGGGAAATTCGCGAAAACTTATTTCAAGAGGCTCTACCAGATAATCGCCAAGAACTTTATGCTCTAGTAAAAGATATTGAGGAGTCGGGAGGTTGGCCTTATATTGAGCGAATGAAGCTGCGATCACTATTGGCAAATTGGTTGGATGGCTCTGAATCTAACTAAATCTGATTCTCCTCAAGTTGGTATTAAGAAACTCCGAGGCAGGATGCAGAAGGCAGGAGGCAAGAAGTGGTGTTTCTCACCTTCATAGGGGTTGGAGTACTACCCGTCAGGCGCTTTTAATTAAGAACAGCCACTGGGCAGGATAAATGTTCCAATGTTAGGATTTTGCCGTCAGTCTTGAAATTTGTAAAAAATAGATTTACTATATCATGGCGATTGCTGCTTCTTCAATTAAGTTTGGCACAGATGGTTGGCGGGGACTAATTGCTGCCGATTTCACTTTTGAGAGTTTGAGTTTAGTTGCACCTCTAGCAGCTAAAGTTCTGGCAGATACTTATGGTAAGGAGACCGGTAGTAACACCATTATTGTGGGTTATGACCGACGCTTCATGGCCGAAGACTTTGCTCAAAAGACAGCGGAGGTAGTTACTGCTGCTGGATTTGATGTACTGTTATCTGAAAGTTATGCTCCAACTCCAGCTTTCAGTTGGGCAGCAAAACAACAGAGCGCTTTGGGAGCGTTAGTGCTGACAGCAAGTCACAATCCTGCGGGATATTTGGGCTTGAAGGTCAAAGGGTCTTTTGGTGGCTCAGTGGCTCCAGAAATCACAAAAAAAATTGAAGCTTTACTTTCTCAGCCCCTGGCGGCAGCTGAGACTTCAGGAAGCATCAAAACCTTCGACCCTTGGTTAAGCTACTGTGAGGGATTACGAACTAAAGTGGAACTTGCCAAGATTCAGGACTTAATTCGTCAAGGGAAGTTGAGCGTTTTCGCTGATGTGATGAATGGAGCCGCAGCAGGGGGTTTGAGTCGGATATTAGAAGTGCCAATTCAGGAAGTTAATAGTGCCCGAGATCCTTTGTTTGGCGGAGGGGCTCCAGAACCATTACCACGGTATCTTTCTCAGTTACAAAGATTACTGAGAACTCACAAACGTCAAGAGGGTAGCAGCCTAAGGATAGGGTTAGTATTTGATGGAGATAGCGATCGCATTGCTGCAGTTGATGGTGAAGGGAATTTCCTGAGCTCCCAAATTCTCATCCCCATCCTAATTGAACATTTGGCTTCCCGACGTCAGTATACAGGGGAAGTGGTGAAAACCCTCAGCGGCATGGATTTAATTCCCCGGGTTGCTCAACTGTATCAGCTGCCAGTATACGAGACTCCTATAGGCTACAAGTATATTGCCGATCGTATGCTCTCAACTCCAGTTTTACTAGGAGGTGAGGAATCGGGAGGTATTGGTTATGGTAATCATATTCCTGAGCGAGATGCTCTGTTATCAGCTCTTTATCTACTCGAAGCGATCGCTAATTCCGGACTTGATTTAAGTGCCCTCTACCAAAGTTTACAAGAACGCACTGGTTATTCCTCTGCCTACGACCGCATTGATTTGCATCTATCGGGTATGGAAGTGCGATCGCGTCTGTTAGAACAGTTACAGAATCAACCTTTGACAGAAATTGACGGTCAACAGGTAGTTGATTGTCAAACCACCGATGGTTACAAATTCCGTTTAGCTAACGACAGCTGGTTGCTTATTCGCTTCAGTGGTACTGAACCGGTATTAAGACTATACTGTGAAGCTGCTACTTTAGCTCAGGCACGTCATACTCTTAATTGGGCTAAAAATTGGGCAAATTCTGTCAATTAATCATTTGTTATTGGTTATTGGTTATTGGTCATTTGTTATTGGTCAATCGTAACAAGAAGTGACATACTCCCGACGCTAACCTAAGCAAGAGGTATAGCGCGGGGGGTGAAGGAAATTTTCGTGGTATTTCCATTCTCCGCGTCTCCTTGTCTGGTGCGGGGTGAACGAAATTTTGGGTGGGATTTCTTGAGCTTTGTCTCCAAAAATTATCAGTTCTCTCTTCTTCCTCAGCTCCCCAGCTCCTGCGCTCCCCACCCCTTTTTTCGCGGGTGAACGAAATTTTGGGTGGGATTTCTTGAGTTTTGTATCCAATAGCTATAAGTTCTCTCTTGTCCTCCAGCTTCCTCAGCTCCCTCAGCTTCCTCAGCTCCCTCAGCTTCCTCAGCTCCCTCAGCTTCCTCAGCTTCCTCAGCTCCCTCAGCTCCTCACACCCCCACACCTTTTTTCGCTCACCCTTTTTTCGCTCACCCTAGCGCGGGTTTCTTCGGGACTCCAGCTATTGCGAGAGGACATTAACTGAACTTGAAGAACGGATTACCCACCGCAATTGCCTAAGCTGCTGCTGACATTGATGGGGAAGTAACAACTGCTCTATAGTAATTTTGCAGTTGACGGGTGGCTGCTGACCAACTCCATCGTTCTGCTTCTATCCTAGCGTTGTGGCGTAAGCTATCTCGCTCCTCTTGCTGCTCTAGTAAACGTTGGGTAGCAACGATCGCTCCTTGGTCATCTGCGGGTTCAAACAAGTAGCCATTAACACCATCTGTTACAATATCGGGAATTCCTCCAGACCTTGCTGCCACTACTGGACAACCAGCTGCCATTGCTTCTAACAGCACTAATCCTAAGGTCTCTGTTCTTGAGGGAAAGATAAAGGCATCAGCAGAGGCAAAGGCAGAACCTAATGGTTTACCAGTGAGGTAACCAACAAAGTGAGTTGGTGTATCAGCAAAGTGCTTTTCTAAGGCACTGCGATGGGGTCCGTCACCAACTAATGCCAGACGAGCACCAGGGATAGCTTCTAGCACAGGCTTAATGCGCTCAATTTCTTTTTCTGGAGAAAGACGTCCGACATAAAGGAGCAAGGGATTTTCTGGGTGTCCCTGAGAAAGATGCGATCGCGTTTCTAAGGATGCTAGTTCAGGTTGAAAGGTTTCTGTATCTACTCCTCGTTGCCACAAATCTAATTTTTCTACACCATGTCCTCTGAGTTCTTCTACCATTGCCGTTGATGTACATAAATTCAGTTGAGCTTGGTTATGAACTGCCTTAATTAATTCCCACATTACAGGTTCTAGCATTCCTAGTCCGTAATGTTGAAGATACTGGGGTAAATGAGTGTGGTAAGAAGCTATTAAGGGAATTTGCATCGTTTTAGCATAGTACACACCAGCTAAACCCAATACCGCTGGATTAACCACATGAATCAAATCTGGTTTAAATTTTTCTAAAGCTACACCAATAGAAGGTCGTGGCAGTGATAGTTTCAGCTCTGGATACAGAGGTAGTGGAAAACCGGAGACCCCGTAAATTTTTGCTCCTTTGTATTCTGTCAACCCACCATCTGGGGACACAATTAGCACTTGGTCGCCATTACGCTGTAAATGTTCGACTGTATGGCGCAGTCTGGTTACGATGCCGTCAACTTTGGGTAAAAAAGTTTCGGTTAATAGAGCTATGTGCATTGTTAGGTGTTAGTTGTTAGGTTTTAGGTATTAGGTATTAGTTTTTTTTAACAGTAGTATACAGACAACAGGGAATCGTTGCTTTTCTTGCAAGAAGTTGGCTTTGTTGAATTTTCAATCTAGAGTACAAATTCCATGAATACCAATAGCTACAATTACACCACCTAACAAGACTCCTACTCCTTCAGCAAAACAATTTACTCTGTGTCTTTGCTCCGCTGCTTGGGCAATGGACAAGTCACGTATCGTTGATGATCGAGCTTGAGACAGCTCCTGGTAAGATTGATAGGCGTCTTCTAAGGCTATCCACTCAGGAAATAAGTAGTAGGCACTTGCGGCAGAAGCAGTGAAACCAGGTAGCACAACTAACAGTAAGAGAATCGTCTTTCGTAGCTTCATTAAATAGGTTAAGATAACATCTTCAAAAGACAAAGGGTAGCAATAGCAATACCTATTGCCCTTTGTCCAATGGGGACTATTTAAAGGGTCGTGAATTTTGTCAACTCCCATATAGCAGTTGCCAGGGCGGTTCAGAAATTCTCAGGTACAGCAAGTTAGCAAGGGGCTTAAGCCCCTTGTCCTAATCACCTTGGCAGTTGCTATATATGGTGTTTTAGAGCTCACAAAACACCATATATAGAAAAACCCAAGGGGTAAGAAAAATTGTATTCCGCTTCCTCAGCTCCCTCAGCTCCCTCAGCTCTTTTGACAACGACATCTTTACCTTAACTTGTCACCAATGCCCCCTGTCTATTGTCTGCTCAGTTATCGGCGCCAAGAAACTTTGGGCAGAATTTGGTTTTGATCTACACGGTGCTTGTACTTAGTGGCAAAGTTAAGCAAGGAATCCAGCAGAGAGTCAGAGAGATAGTGAGGCTGTAAACCAAGGTCTAACAGATTAGTATTTTTGGCATTAAAATAGTGTTTTTCCAGCTCAACCCTAGGGTTATCGAGATGGTTGATCTCAACCTTTAGCCCCAGATCTGTGCCTGCTTTCTGCACCATTGTTGCCAAATCCTGGATGCTGAACATTTCAGTAAACTGGTTGAAGACACGGAACTCGTGAGCTTTAGCTGGGTTGGCAATCGCAATTTCCACACAGCGCACTGTATCTCGAATATCTAAAAAGCCACGAGTTTGACCACCTTTACCATACACTGTCAGAGGATGATCAATAGCAGCCTGAATACAGAAGCGGTTGAGAGCTGTACCAAAGACTCCATCATAGTCTAAGCGGTTAATCAATAGCTCGTCCATACCAGTTTCATCAGTCAGGACACCATAGACAACCCCCTGATTGAGATCAGTTGCCCGTAAGCCCCAAATTTTACAAGCAAAGTGGATATTGTGGCTATCGTGAACTTTACTTAAGTGGTAAAAAGAGCCCGGTTGCTTCGGATAAGGTAGGGTATCCTCACGCCCATTGTGTTGAATTTTGATATAGCCTTCCTCAATATCAATATTGGGAGTACCGTACTCACCCATGGTTCCCAACTTGACTAAATGGCAATCTGGAAAATCTTGTGCCATGGCATACAGTATATTCAGCGTCCCAATGACATTGTTAGCTTGAGTTAGTACGGCATGTTCACGGTCAATCATCGAGAAGGGAGCTGAACGTTGTTCACCAAAGTGAACAATTGCCTCTGGCTGAAACTGATTCATCCCTTTGCTGAGAAAATCGTAATTATTGATATCCCCAACAAACAGATCAATCGATTTACCAGTGAGATCCTTCCACCGCTGAAGGCGTTGTTGAATTGGGGCAATGGGAGTAAGAGTTTCAACACACAATTCCATATCCCAATGACGGCGTACTAAGCTATCCATGATAGCGACTTCGTAACCTCTATTGGAGAGGTAGAGTGCAGTTGCCCAACCACAGTAACCGTCACCGCCTACTACCAGAACTCTCTGTGGCTTGTTTTCTTGTGCTGTTTCTGCCTGTGTCTGTTTAGCTGTCTCTGACTCTGTCTGTGTCATATCTTGCTCAATACCATAAACTGTGCTTGCCAATACTCGGTAAATGTACCAGGTTTATGTCCCCAGTGACACCCTCTGCCTCTTTAGTGATCTACTTCATTTCATCAATTTCTACTTTCTAAGTTTATATGGATAGTAAGGGAGTAGAAGTCATTACCATAATTAACTGGCGGAAATAGCCCAAAGCGTGAAAAAAGGTTGAAAAAGCTTACTGTACAAATTTTCTGCCCAACTACCACTTGCTTTTAGTTTGCCTATGTCAACTACATCAACTACAGCCTTGTTACAAGGGGTCTTAGGAGCTTCAAGTTTAGTCTTAGGAGCCTGCGTCGGTGTTTTTTGGCAACCGAACCGAACTATTTCTGCTGCTATTATGGCGTTTGGGAGTGGGACATTGCTCTGTGCGATCGCTTTTGAAATTACTCTACCGGCATATCAAAATAGTGGTTTTTTGCCTCTCTTCCTGGGGTTTCTACTTGGTGGTATCCTCTTTACTGGTTTAACAGAATATATTGACCAGCATGGTGGATTTTTGCGCAAGCCTGCCTCTAGTCGCCGTTACCTGTTTGAACATCGTCAGGAACAAACCTCAGATATTCTCAACCGCATTGCTCACATTGAAGTCATACAAAACCTTTCAGAGGGAGAGAAACAGGCAATTGTGCCCTTCCTCAAGCCAGTTTTTGCTCAACCCGGAGACATAATTTGTCAAGAGGGAGAGCCAGGAGATCACTTTTATATGGTTGTCAATGGTGAAGCCGAAGTGATCAAAGACCGGAAATTGGTTAACACGATGAAACCGGGGGAAGTATTCGGCGAAATGTCACTATTGACAGGAGAACCTCGTTCTGCTACAGTAACTGCTCGCACTCCCATGGAGCTGTACCAGATTAACCAAGAAGACTTTAACAGTGTACTTGCTTTATCTCCTCATATGGCATGGGCAATCAGTCGTTCTTTAGCTCGGCGACTGCGATTTGCTACTGACTCCAGGGTTGCCGTAGAACATAATTTAGACCGTTGGCGGCAAAGTTTGATCGATCAGGTGGAATTAGACCTGTTGCTTCGGGAAGATTCTACTACATTAGAAGGACTGCTCCAACGTTCTGCTCCTTTAGCCATTGTTGTTGGTACTTTAATTGATAATATTCCCGAATCAGCAGTGATTGGAATGAATGTGGGGGAGAGTCATTTCAGTTGGTCATTTTTGCTAGCTGTATTTATTTCCAATTTCCCAGAGGCTTTATCCAGTGCAGTAGGCATGAAACAGGCAGGAACTAAAACCATGCAAATTTTGGGTTTGTGGATGGGAGTGGTCATCTTGTGTGGTTTGTGTGCTGCGGTTGGCTACTCTTTAAAAAATAATACATCTGAATTATTTGTTAGCTTAGCTCAGGCTGTTGCTGGCGGGGCAATTCTGGCAATGTTGGCTAGTACGATGATGCCAGAAGCCTATGAGCTAGGAGGTGGTTCTGTTTCTTTTTCAACTATTTTAGGCTTCCTACTAGGTTTTTTGATCGCTTCAACTTCATTTTAATAAGCGCCTAAGGGGGAATGCAAAATTTGCCTCGCTTTGCTCACCATGCTACGCAAACAAAATTCAAAATTCAAAATTGATGAAAATTGCAGAAAAAGGAGTAAGAAATAACACATAATTTTATTTTTATTCTCCAATTCCCAATTCCCAATTCTTAACTTGGTCTTTGAATAATTTTTTCCAGAACCCGCCGCTTAGCTTTGGGATCAATACCAATCAGGCGCACATATTCTCCCTGATACTCTTCTAGAAATTCATCTAAAGCCATAATTACTTCCGATGCTTCATTACTAGGAAAATTGATACCAGATTGCCAAGCATTATTTCGCACTCGACGTTCATTAGCATGTTCTAGACTGAGGCGATAACCTTGGGCTAAAAACTCACGGATTTGTTTTTGGGTATCTAGAGCAATCAGTTTTCTAGAGGGGTGAGAGAGATTTTGCACGGAATTTCCATTCGACTCGTCTCCATGTCTCCGGGTCTCCGTGTCTCCGTGTCTCCGTGTCTCTCCCAAGACCTTATTGTACTCTTTTGCAAGTTTCAGGGTCTCCACCTGTTCTTGTTCACTCCTCATCATTTCCCCAAATTCCACTAAGCGAGACAAGGTAAAATTTGGTTTGGGAAATTGTGGTGGGCCTTCGACACTGTTAATTACACGGGAAGAAATTTTGTCAACCCCAATTTGGTGGATAAACTCACGGATTTGTTCATCATAAATCCGCGATCGCAAAGCACTAAAAAAGTCAATTGCTTGCTGGGGAAAGCTATCTACTAACTCTTCTATGTCAGCACTAGTCAGTCCATCTTCAGCAAAGATACCACCGACAATGCCAATACGGTCTTCTCTGTTAGGTTCCCAGTAAAACTTTTCCATCCTACCATCCCGAATCAACGGTGCATACAGGGTGGAAAAGTCATTGCCTGTGACAATGATAGGAATACGCTGTAGGGGGTTGGAGTCATAACTGCCAGGGAGCTGCACATCAGTAGGACTATCGGCAATATTCATCAATGTGCCATTCACTAATTGAGTATTCACCGTATATTGAGTACCGCGATCAATCCTTCCTGCTCCGATATCTAAGTCATTGATGATCAGCACAAACATTTTCCCCCGCACCTTCACCATCTCCGCTGCTTCTCGATAGCGCAGACGGATCAATCGCCCTGGATCCCCAGCATCTGGACTTTCTAGCTCCCCAGCTGACATCCGCACTGCCTCAATACCCATGCGCTCAAAGACTAGCTCACACTGAAAAGATTTACCTTCTCCCTTTCGTCCATGAATACCAAGAATCAGGGGTACGCGGACATGAGGAAGTTCAAGGTAATTTTTGGTGATGTGGATTGCTAGTTTATCGAGAAAGTGGGGAGAAATGTAGTAGCTCATCAAATTCCAACAGGACTTAGGCAGCTACACTACTTTACCAGATGGTAGGTGTGGGGAGTGTGGGGAGATAAAGGAGGATATTCTCTATTCCCAAACAACAAACAACAATTCCTGATCGTTTCCCAATCAGGAGGAAATAAGTAAAGGTTTGATGATCAACTCTTTATTTAATCTGGAGAGTATATAAATGTATAACGACAGACAAACATTACTTGAGCAAACTTTACTAGAAGAAATAAATCGACATACTGTCAGCACTAACCATAACCAACAAGCATCCACATCACCAGAAAGTCACCAGGCCAAGCATTCTGAGCCCAATGTTCAAGATGAAAGCGATTATATTGATAGCTGGTACGATGGTCTAATTGGCACATCAGAGGATTAAAGTAGGGGCGCACTGAAGTGCATTGGTGACAACTTAAGGATAAAAGTGCTTAAAGCTGGGGAGCAGAGGAACGGAGGAGCAAGAGAATGCTGCTGTCGCTGACTCTTTCTTCTGTTAATCCGCTAGGGTAAGGCTACCCACTCAGTTGAAGTAGAACTTCTCGGAAGCATCAATTGGCAAGGGTTGTGGCTTAAGTTGACACCAATGACCGAAGTGCGCCCTCAAAACCTGCTACTATCCTGCTGAGAGCAGCTACCCAGTAATCTTTGCCGCACACCCTCGGCAATTTTGTGCCCCAAATATTCTGGGATCAAGCCTTCGTTAGGTCCCAACAAGTATAAGATTATCCTAGTTCGTCCACGCCACACCAACAAATTTGCATTGACTACCAGTAAATCTTCTTGCCAGATCGCCGACATCACTTTGTAAAATAGACCTGGCTGATTGTCTGCCTCAATCAATAATGCTGGTAGATGGAAAACCGGGTCTACATAGAATTCTGTTTCTACCCGTTCTAAGCCAGCATCAAGATTGAATTCTACTGCCAGCATCTCTTCAACTTCAAAGCTCCCGGCCAAAGCTTCTTGAATAGCGCGACAGACATTTTCTGCCGTCTGCTCCGTCAGAGCTTTTTTGCCACGGGAAACAATTAACTTGATAAATACCAGCATTGGTGTCTTGATTTGACCGTAGAGACTAAGGTTATGGATAGTTAGTCCATAGGCAGCCAAAACACCAAAAATGTCGCTTAGGAGAAAAGACTGATTGCGGTAAGCAAAATGTAGTGCACTTTTGGAGCTCTCCGATTTGATCTCAATTACTGCACGCTTAGTTTTGTAAAGTCGATAGGCAAATCTGAGGTTTTGTAACTGTATCTCACTATTGACAAATTGCTCATAAAACTTAGGAAACGCTTTATTGAAGCGCTTCAGAAGTTCTCGTGTGGATGATTTCAAACCCGCAGTCATAATTAGGGGTGGTATGCTTCGCTACTTTCACCAAGCTTGGCTCGGTGACCAGAAGCAGCTAGGTATCATTTGAGGAAGAATCAGCATATATCTGGTTAGTCTCTCAAAAATTCTGCCCGGTGGCTTTAGTCTATATTAGATGCTAATTTATCTGACGACTTCCGGTTTAGCTTTTTTTTTGTTCTCCTTGTGCTCTGGTGATCACTATAGTGCTTTGGAGAAAGAGTCGCGCCTTTTGTCAACTCTCATATAAGGAAGATTGTACCGAAAGCTTTACATCAAGTCTGGTAGTATAGGAGTATGTTACGATAGCTGCTATTATTAAATCTGGTCTCAATCAAGCAGTAAGTCTAATCCGTCAGGAAAGACATTCTGCCGAACTTTGGGTAAGAAATTAGAAAAATGCCACGGCAACATCTGCATGGGTTTTTGGAAAAGCTTTTTTAGCAGCCCTGATACTGTCTTGCCCCAGAAGCAGTATGAGGGAGATATATTAGAAGGTACGATCAATCGCACCGATAGTAACACTCGCATATTTTTTAGCACAGACCGGGAAGTTGACCTTTACGACTTGGAAGAATTGTGTGATGCCGTTGGCTGGTCTCGACGTCCCCTACGTAAAGTCAAAAAGGCTATTCAACACAGTTTCCTAGTTGCTTGTATGTGGCAACAGCGAGGTAGCAGTAGGCGTTTAATTGGTTTTGCCCGGGCAACTTCCGATCATGCTTTCAATGCTACTATTTGGGATGTGGTGGTACACCCAGATTTTCAAAACCAGGGACTAGGTAAAGCCCTGATGAAGTATATGATCAAGAAACTTCGGAACGAGGATATTAGCAATATCACCTTATTCGCTGACCCTCAGGTGGTCAATTTTTATCGGAGAATGGGATTTATGCCTGACCCAGAAGGCATCAAAGGTATGTTCTGGTATCCTGATTAAATTTTGGTAAAGAAAACAATCTTGATGGTAAGAAAGCCAAAAGCGAGTTATACTAGTTGAGTAATCTTCGGGATGTAGCGCAGCTTGGTAGCGCGCCTGCTTTGGGAGCAGGATGTCGCAGGTTCAAATCCTGTCATCCCGATTCAACTCTATTTGTGTACTTTTGAGGGTGCATCTTGGTACGCCTCGATAAATATGTTGACAATAAAATATAAAAGTGATATAGCTTAGTATCAAAATTGATGAAGCAATGATTCTGGCGCAACTGTGGATGGAACTATTAGAAATGGCACAGAGTCAGGAAAATCAGTATTGAATGAGAGTGATGCAATTACTCCAGGAGGAAACTAAATAATACGAATTAGAATTAAGTAGAAAAATCAAGAGGGCAAAATCAGCATCAACAGATATCCTAGAAATAGGTCATCCTTAAGTTAGATCTTGATGCTAGTTGTACAAGTTGTTTAGATAAGATCATATTTTTGAGGTAATTGTGATGAAATCATTGGTCCGCTGGGGCGCAACCCTAGGTTTAGTTGGAAGTACCTTGTTAGGTTCCTTCTTTACAGCTAATATCCAAGCACTAGCACTACCAGAGGAAGAAATTACCAAAAGGTTACAACCTATTCCTGTGTTTACAGTTACGGATGCCCAAGGAGCACCATTAGTTCAGTCTGTTACTGTTCCAAACAATAACCAAACAGCAGAGCAAGAGAGCAAAACTGTAGACGTAGCAAGAGTCTTTTTGAGCCGACAGGATGCTAATACCTTTCTAGCCAACTTGAAGTCAAAGGATCCTGACTTGGGCAACAGCGTACAAGTAGTACCTGTTTCTTTGGCAGAAGTATATGAACTAGAGAAAAATAGTCGGAACCAAACGGAAAATTTAGATTTTGCCTTGATACCCAAACAAGAACAAGTGCAGTTAGCACAGCCACTTTGGCAAGCACAAATAGAAGCATGGGAACGTCAGAACCCAAATCAAGGACAAAGAAGTAAAGAATTTCAGGGTGTACCCCTGTTTGCAGCGAAAGCTGGTCCAGATCAGGGATATCTGACTATTCAATTAGAGAATGGTGAGCAGTCAATTCCTTTCTTTTTTGAAAAAAGCCTGCTACAGGAAATGGTAGACCGCTATAAACAGCAACAACCAAGTCAGGCTAACAACGTTGTTATCGAGGTTATACCTCTTGCAGGATTAATTACTGCCCTACAGAGGGAGGACAATCCGGATCTAAATAAAATTACACTTATGCCATCCCGGGAGTCTCTAGAGTTTTTGCGGAGTCTCCGTTCCAAATCTAATTCTTCTGAGTCAAAATAACTCACAAATTTGGTAAGTTGTCATTAGTATCAGGACTAGAACTCTGGCAGTGGCGTCTAGCTGCTGGTAAGGCGGCGTTGGAAGCTGGTATTCCCCTGGAGGAAGTAGATTGGCTCTTACAAGAAGTAGCTGGACTTGACCCACTAACGATACGTTTAGAGTCATTCAAAGAACGATCTGCTTGCAGCAGCGCTTCGCTATCGCAAATTGAATTGCAATTACCTCTCCAAGAACTATCTCAGCTATGGGAGCGACGCCTACAGGAACGATTGCCGGTGCAGTATCTAACAGGGGTAACCCACTGGCGTCATTTTGCTCTTACCGTTGCTCCCGCAGTTTTGATTCCTCGCCCAGAAACCGAATGCTTGATTGACTTAGCGTTAGAGGCAGTGAACAACAGCCCAACTCCCCAATTGGATTTTGGACATTGGGCAGATTTAGGAACTGGCAGTGGCGCGATCGCTTTGGGATTAGCAGAGGCATTGACAAATGCTTCAATTTATGCAGTAGATTGTAGCCAATCTGCTCTAGCGATTGCACAGCAGAATACTCAAAGGCTGAGTTACTCCCAAAGAATTCAATTTTACCAGGGTTCTTGGTGGGAGCCCCTCGAAGATCTCAAAGGTACTTTCAGTGGCATGGTAGCTAATCCACCTTACATCCCCAGCAATTTGCTACCACAGTTGCAGCCTGAGGTGGTAAACCATGAACCTCATTTAGCTCTTGACGGAGGCAATGATGGCTTGGACTGCATCCGGAAACTAATCACCACTTCTGCTGACTATTTACAACCGGGGGGCATCTGGTTAATTGAAATGATGGCGGGACAAGCAGCAACGGTGGTAGAACTATTACATCAACAAGGTAGTTACAGTCAAATTAAAATTTTTCCAGATTTAGCAGGCATTGACCGTTTTGCCTTAGCTTATCGAGTTTAAAAACAGTCTCGACTAGATGCTTAAAACTCTTGTACCGAAAGTGAAAAAATACCTAATACCTACCACCTACCACCTATTCCAACCGATAATTGTGACAAATTGCTCCCAAACCCTATTTAATTTGAGGTCATTGTGATGAAATCATTGGTTCGCTGGGGCACAACCCTAAGTCTAGTCGGAAGCACCCTGTTAGGTTCTTTCTTTACCGCTAATCTGAAAGCACTAGCACTGCCAGACCAAGAGGTTGCTGCTCGGTTGCAGCCTATTCCTGTATTTACCCTTACAGATGCTCAAGGAGCTCCCCTGGTTACGACTGTTCCTTTGAAAGAGGGAGATAGCGAAACAGCAAATGTAGCAGGAGTCTTTATGAGCCAGCAGGATGCTAATGCTTTTCTGGAGCGCTTGAAGACACAAAATCCTGATTTGGGCAACAGTGTACAAGTAGTTCCTGTTTCTTTGGCAGAAGTATACGAACTAGAGAAAAATAGTCAGAGCCAAGATTTAGATTTTGCTTTTATACCCAAGCAGGAACAGGTACAGTTGGCACAGCCAGTTTGGAGACAACAGAACTCAAATGCTCAAGACAATGGAGAATTTCAGGGAGTACCTTTGTTTGTGGCTAAAGCAGGTCAAAATCAGGGATATTTGACTATCCAACCACAAGATGGTGTGCAGTTAATTCCTTTCTTTTTTGAAAAACAACAGCTACAGAGAATGGTAGATCGCTATAAAGGGCAACAACCCAATCAAGCTGACAACATTACTATAGAAGTAGTACCTCTTGAGGGATTAATTTCTACCTTACAGAAAAGTGACAATCAAGAGCTCAGTAACATCATACTTGTGCCATCTCAGGAATCGCGGCAGTTTTTGGAGAGTCTCCGTCGTAACTCTAATTCTTCTGAGTCAAAATAACTCACAAATCTGGTAATTTGTCATTATAGTCATTCAAATAGCGATCTGTTTGTAGCAGCGATTCGCTATCGCAAATTGAATTTTAATTGCTTCTCCCAGAACTATCTCAGCTCTGGGAGCAACGCTATTGATAACATTAAGTTGTGTATCAAGCACCGAGACAACCATGCCTACCTTGTCCCTTCCTTACCCAGACGATTTACTGGTTACCTCAGGCAAATCACCCCAAGCCTTAGAAGCAGAACTAACTTTTTTGCTCGCTGTCAAATTATTCGAGTTGCGCCGATTGTCTTTAGGTAAAGCTGCTGACCTTTGCCGTATGAACAAACTACAATTTATGTACGAACTCGGACAGTTACAAGTTCCGGTAATCAACTTGCATGATGACCAAATTGCTGACGAGTTACGCGATGAGTAATGCCGCCATCATTGCCGATAGCAGTCCGCTAATTTCTCTAGCCATTATTGAACAGCTAGAACTTTTACCCCAGCTCTATCAGCAGATCTTGCTTCCCCCTGCTGTATGGGATGAAGTCACAGTTCCCAATTTCAGTATTTCTATAAACCGGGTTTCTTGTGACAATAAAAGTGGCGCAAGTCTGCTGTTTAACGACGAGTCAAGCAAGAATCCCACGCCTTAAAATCAGTGGGAGGTCAACTCATCAAAATGATGCTTGTACACCAATAGTCAACTGCCAATCAGTTTCTAGTTGAGGACCATCCAAGGATTGAACCATAGGTAAGACAAACTCAACTCCTAAGCGAGTTCCTTTGAGAGCGCCACTAGGAGCATAGAGGTTCAACCCTAAGCCTAAGTCTAACCGTTCACCACCCCGTCGGTCTGGGTCAGCAGTGGGAATCATCATTGGGTTAAGGAGAGGATCGGCTCCACTGATATTACCCAAAGTTTTAAAATCCAGCCGCAGGGAAGTACTCAACCAATCTACCCATTTGCTAGCAACCCAGCCTGTAAGGTTAAATTGATTGCCGAGTCGATAATCATTGCTATTTTCTCCCAAGCGGAGTACGGTATTTGCCTGGGCTCCCCAAGAGAATTTATCTGCTTGACCTAAATAAGTAACTCCAGGTTTCAAGTCAAAAGTACCAGAGCCAATTTGCATCGGGTAGGGTAACCTGAGATTGTTACCTGCTGGTGTATCATCTCGTTCGTCAATCGAGCCAGTAGGAAAACTAAATCCTAAGTTAAAATGTACGCGCTGTCGGTTTTGGCGCAAGACATTGTAGAGTCCTGTGAGCTGAAGATCACCAAATCCCTCTGAATTGGTAGTAAAGTTCACCCCTGTACGGGTAACATGATCCATTTCCTTCAATACATAAGGAATCATTACCATCAGAGTCAGATCATCCGTGGGAGCATACATTCCCCCAAACATGTGCATTTCCATGTCCATGTTAGTCGGAGTTACAGGAAACTGTTGCAACACTTCCTGATCACTGAGATCATCAGTACCATCCCGGTTACCATCCATCCTCATCAACATATAACGGTAGGAGAACATAAACTCCCCCGCTTGATGAGTATGCTCTCCCATTACACTAATAGGAGCATGGCCATCAGGTCGAGCAGAAGTCCATTGTAGTTCACCGTTGGAGGAGAGACTTCCATCATCACTATCACTCAGAAAAAACACTCCTGTAGCACTGGCATCTTGCCTGTCAAGCTCATCCTGCTGTATTGGTAAAGTTGTGGAACTGGCAGGATGCCAGTCAAGCTCTTCTGTATTAGTATCAACATTAGAAGTAGCCTGTGAGGGTTGAGCAACTAACTCAGGATTATTCAGTTCAGGTACTGGAGTTTGATCGATTGCGATCGCATTAATTGGTTCGAGTACTTCTGCGGAAAAACCGGTAGTAGTAATTACCGATAAATCCTGCAAAGGTACTGACTTCTTTGGGGTGACAGCATATTCTACGACCTCAGCTTTGGTTGTTGCTGAACAACTCAAGAACATTCCCACTGTGATTAGACTAATTCGGCAGCAATTCCAATTCAACAGACTAGACCTCTTATCAAAGGAAGCAAAGATTAAAAATCAGGAATTACCTTAGTCTGGTCTTTTATCTGGGTCAAAAGACAAATAGTCAAACTTTTTGGCTTAAAACCTAACACCTAGTTTAATGGTATGATTGTCCATCACTTCCCCTTCCCCATTTTTCCTATTGTGTATGGAACGGCGGCATTTTCTCAAGTACCTCAGTCTAGCAGCGGCTGGATTTAGCTTTAGTGCTTGTGGCGAGAATAATATGTTCAATTTCTCCAACCGCAGTGGCTCTTCCTCAGACAACGAAGACTCTGCAGTTGACTTTGGTAAATTAGAGAAAACCTACTTAACAATTGGCTTTGTTCCTACAACTGACTGTGCTCCCTTGATAATTGCCAAAGAACAAGGGTTCTTTGAGCGCTATGGTCTCAAAGTTAGTCTCTCGAAGCAAGATGACTGGCAAGCTATTGAGGAGAGTTTGCGAGAAAATCGTTTCGATGCCTCTGCTGCTTTAGTGGGAATGCCAATGCAGGCTCAGCTTGCTTCCACAGATGCTCCCATGATTTCTTTGATGGTACTCAACCTCAATGGTAGTAGTATTACCCTTTCCCCAAAAGCTTGGAAGGCTGGTATCCGTCCTTCCACAGAATATATCCAATTTCAGGAATTTGCTGACTCCTACAGAAAATATATCAAAGGATTTGATGAACCACCCCAGTTTGCTTTAGAGCCTGCTTCGATAGATAACTACACCTGCCGTTACTGGCTATCAGTGATGGGGATTAATCCCGAAAAAGATATCGAGTTGGTGGAGATTAGTCCCTCGCAAATGATTTACAAAATCCAGGCAGGGATGATAGATGGCTATGGTGTCACAGCCCCCTGGAACCTGGAAGCAGTTGTAGAAAAAGCTGGATTTACTCCTTTTGTGAGTCGGGATATTTGGCAGGGTCATCCCGGAAAGGTGTTGGCAACTATGGAACCATGGGTTAAAGAAAATCCTAAAACTGCTAGAGCCCTGGTTGCTGCGGTACTGGAAGCTTGCCAATTTTGTGAGCAACCAGAAAGCCATCCATTGGTATCGCAGATTATTTCCCAAAAAAAATATCTCAATACCAATGTCAAGTCTATCGGAGCATCTCTAGTCGGTAATTATGACTACGGTAGCTTTGATGAGAAAGACCGAGTTGTAGAGATTCCAGATTTTACCTTATTCCACTTCAAAGATACTGATTATCTGGAGCCACCCAATCATGCTAACTATCCCTGGCGCTCTCATGGAGTTTGGTTGTTAACCCAAATGATTCGTTGGCGTCAGGGTGAACAGCAGGAATATCCCAAAGATGCTGATAAACTAATCGACAAGATTTATCCTGTCAAAATCTACGAAGATGTTGCCCAGGCACTGAACATTGAGCTTCCCAGTGAGCGCATGAAGGTAGAACCAGCTGAGGTATTTATCGACAAACGTCAATTTGACCCTAGTCAGCCTGTTAAATATCTCAACAGCTTTGATATGCGAGCTAACCGTCCCCAAATCTTCGCATTAGGTTGATAGGCTCAGAAGCTTCAAGGGAAAAGGTTTGCACTGACGCACCAGACACACTAGGGACACCGGACAAAGAAAAGAATGTAAAAATTTCCTAATACCTAACACTTAACACCTATCCTAGATTAGTCATCAGTCTTTAGTATTGATTTGATAAATATTTACATTTAAGAACCTAGTTCCCTTGATTTACTGTCTATCTACTGTCGTCAGTAGATAACAGAATTTTTTCTTATACCCTCTTTGATGCAAATAAAGCATTCAAAGTATGCATTAAATTCATAAAAAGAAATATTTTGTAACAAAATATACTAATCATCCAAGAGAGAGATGCGATTCTTATGGCTGAACCTAAGAAAGAATCGGCTAGATTTAACTCAAAAATTAATGTTTGTGTGTAAGCATATCGGCAATAAAGTCAGATTGAATTCAGCTGAGCAGTTTGGCGATATTTATTCAGGGATTACTCTAAATTCACTAAAAGTAGCGGTAATGAGGCAATAGCAATTTGCTAAAAAATTGCTTGGCACAAACAAAATTTTACCTAATGAAGTTGTAAGCTCCAGTCGATCAAGTTTTTCCCTCAGGAAAGGAACAGATGCTCAAAGAATTAATATCATTTCACGGTAGATACCGTATCTTACATCTGACCTGGTTTGCCTTCTTCCTCTCCTTCGTGGTGTGGTTTAACTTTGCACCCCTTGCCACGGCAGTAAAGGAAGACTTTGGTCTAGAAATAGGACAAGTCAGAACAATCGCTATTTGTAACGTTGCTCTAACAGTACCAGCCCGAATTATCATCGGTATGCTGTTGGATAAGTATGGACCTAGAATTACTTACTCATTGCTGCTAATGTATGCGGCAATTCCCTGTATTGGCTTCGCCCTGGCACAAAACTTCAGCCAGTTGGTGATGAGCCGCTTAGCGTTGAGTATCGTTGGTGCTGGTTTTGTTATTGGCATCCGCATGGTTGCTGAGTGGTTTCCACCCAAGGATATTGGTTTAGCGGAAGGGATATACGGTGGCTGGGGTAACTTTGGTTCAGCAGCTTCCGCCTTTACCTTACCTACAGTTGCCGCCATCCTTGCTTTTAGCGGAGGTAGCATAATCAACTGGCGCCTTTCGATCGCTCTGACGGGAATTATTGCAGCTGTTTATGGAGTAATTTACTTCTTTAGCGTCCAAGATACGCCTCCTGGCAAGGTTTATCAAAAACCACCAAGAACCTCTGGAATCGAAGTCACTACTAAGAAAGATTTCTGGTTCCTGATGCTAATGAACGTTCCCCTAATTGGTATTCTCTGCGTCCTGGCTTGGCGCTTGAGCAAAGTTGGTTTCCTTGACCAAACTCAACTCTACATTGTATGGGCTTGTTTGGTAGGTCTGTATTTATTCCAAGCTTACGGTTGTTGGCAGGTTAACAAAGACCTATTACTTGGAAATAAGCGCTATCCCCCTGAAGAACGTTACAACTTTAGCCAGGTTGCCATCCTCGAATTAACCTACATTGTAAACTTCGGTTCTGAGCTAGCCGTTGTTTCCATGCTACCTGCCTTCTTTGAACTAACCTTTGGCTTGAGTAAGCAGGCTGCCGGGATGATTGCTGCTAGTTATGCTTTCATGAACCTGGTCTCTCGTCCTGGAGGTGGCTTAATCTCTGACAAGCTAGGTAGCCGCAAAAATACGATGGCAATACTGACTGCTGGTATGGGAATTGGCTATCTGATGATGAGTACTGTTAGAGGTAATTGGTTCTTACCAGCTGCTGTGCTTCTAACGATGTGCTGCTCCTTTTTTGTGCAAGCATCAGAAGGTTCTACCTTCGCTATTGTGCCTCTGATTAAGCGTCGGGTAACCGGTCAGATTGCTGGTAACGTTGGTGCTTACGGTAATGTGGGAGCTGTAGCTTACCTGACAATCTTCAGCTTGTTACCAGAAGGAGACGTGGGTAACCGGATTTTCTTCCAAGTCCTAGGGAGTGCAGCCATGATTGTTGCCTTCCTCTGCTGGTTTGTTCTTAAGGAACCCAAGGGCTCCTTTGCTGAACATCATGAAGGTGAAGAAGATTACGTTGCTCCAAGTATGCAACCAGAAAGTTCATCAGTTAACTCAGGAATGTAATCAGGCGCTATCGCCATTCTGAGTAGGGGTACGGTATACCGTACCCCGATTTATAGAAATGGGGAGAGATGAGGGAGATAAGGAAGATATTTACACTTACCGATTCCCAATTCCCAAACAACAAATAACAAACAACAAATAACAAACAAAATAAGTTCCCTTAAATTTGCATCATTACATGGGAGGAAAGGGATGACAGAATCTACAAAAACATTATGTCCTTACTGTGGTGTCGGCTGTGGTCTTGAGGTACTACCTCCAGCTCAACCAGGAAAGGCAACCAATCGAGATAGTCAAGGAAATCCCATCTGGCAAGTCAGAGGCGATCGCACTCATCCCTCTAGCAAGGGTATGGTATGTGTTAAAGGTGCAACTATTAGTGAGTCCTTGGAAAAAGACCGTCTCAAGTATCCCATGATGCGGGATACCTTAGATGAACCATTCCGTCGGGTGAGTTGGGACGAAGCGCTGGAAAGGGTCGCCAATCAATTACAAACTGTCCGCTTTACCCAAGGTCCAGAGGCAATTTGTATGTATGGTTCTGGACAATTCCAAACAGAGGATTATTACCTTGCCCAAAAATTGCTCAAAGGTTGCCTTGGCACTAACAACTTTGATGCTAACTCTCGCCTCTGTATGTCCTCAGCGGTGGCTGGCTATATTCAAAGCTTTGGTTCTGATGGCCCTCCCTGCTGTTACGAAGATTTAGACCTGACGGACTGTGCTTTTTTAATTGGTACTAATACCGCAGAATGTCATCCAATTATTTTTAATCGTTTAGCCAAACACCATAAGAAAAATCGCCACGTTAAGATGATTGTGGTAGATCCCCGCCGGACTCCTACCGCAGAAAAAGCTGATCTACATTTAGCGATTAAACCTGGTACAGATATTGATTTACTCAACGGTATTGCTCACCTGCTGATGCGTTGGGGTAAACTAGACGCCTTCTTTATTGACGAATGTACTCAAAACTTCCCCAACTACGCCGAGATAATTGAGCATTATCCACCAGAAATAGTAGCCCGTAATTGTGGTATTTCTATTAACGAACTAGAAAAAGCTGCTCGCTACTGGGGTGAATCCAAACGAGTTTTGTCTCTCTGGTCAATGGGAGTTAACCAGTCTTCAGAAGGTACAGCTAAAGTACGTACTCTGATCAACTTACATTTGATGACTGGCAATATTGGAAAACCTGGAGCAGGACCATTTTCCCTCACTGGTCAACCCAATGCGATGGGAGGCAGGGAGGCAGGGGGACTAGCCCATATCCTACCAGGTTATCGGGTAGTGAAAAATCCCCAACATCGAGCGGAAGTAGAACAGTTGTGGGGACTTGAACCAGGAAAAATTTCACCAACTCCTGGCTTAGATGCTTGGAGAATGATTACTGGTTTGGAAACGGGAGACGTTGGTTTCTTGTGGATTGCTGCCACCAATCCCGCTGTAAGTATGCCTGATATCGAACGTACTAAGACAGCTTTGCGGAAGTCTTCTTTCACTGTCTATCAGGATGCTTATTATCCTACTGAAACCGCTGCCTATGCTCATGTCCTGCTACCAGCAGCTCAGTGGAGTGAGAAAACTGGTACAATGACTAATTCCGAGCGGGTTGTGAATTTGTGTCCCAGCTTCCGCCACGCCCCAGGTGAAGCTAGAGCCGACTGGGAAATTTTTGCTGAAGTAGGACGTCGCTTAGGCTTTACAGAACAGTTCAACTTTGCCAATTCCGCAGCTGTCCATGCCGAATTTATCCAATTCACCCAAGGACGCCCTTGTGATATGACAGGACTTAGCTATGAAAGGCTACAGCAAGAAGGACCGATTCAGTGGCCTTGTCCTGAAGGAGAACAGGAAAGGGAAAGACAAACAGCCAAGCGACTATATACCGACTTCAAATTTAATACCCCTGATGGACGAGCAAGATTTGCTGCCTTCCATTCAAAGGGACTAGCAGAACCAGCAGATGAGAATTATCCTTTTGTCTTGACAACAGGAAGACTCTATGGTCACTGGCACACCCTAACCCGTACAGGAAGGATTGAGAAAATCAATAAGATGCATCCCCATCCCTTCCTGGAAATTCATCCTCGCGATGCTAAAACCTTGGGAATTAAAGATGATAACTGGGTAGAAGTGCGATCGCGTCGTGGTAGGTGTCAGCTTCGAGCCAAAGTCACCAAGGCGATTTCTCCTGGTACTGTTTTTGTACCAATGCACTGGGGGGCACTTTGGGCAGATAATGCAGAAGCTAACGCTCTGACTCACCCCCAATCGTGTCCTGATTCCTTACAACCAGAATTAAAAGCCTGTGCTGTGCAACTAACACCAGTTACGGCTCAATCTAACATCTCCGAAGTCCAATCCACACCCACTCCTGTCGGTGTGTCCTAACTCACAGGGTAACAAGCGACTTAAAAAGTAGGCAGGGTGTGGGGTGTAGGGTGTAGGGAAAAAAGAGGGGAAATTGGGAGACAAGGGAGACAAGGGAGATATTTACACTTGCCAATTCTCCATTCTCCATTCGACCTTCTCCATTCCCAATTCTAATCCCTCTCTGCCAAAGTATTCCAAACACCTGCCTCACCAAGAGCTGTTGGTGAAACATCTTGATTTTGCGCCACAGTTGAACCATACAGGATAGGCATTAATCCCATAACCAAGGAGCCGACAGCAACTAGGAGAATCATTTTGATTGAAGCACCGTTGTGAGTTGCCCAAGTGATCGCGTTATTTACAGAACCGTGAGATTGTCCTTGGCTTCCAAATTCATGTGTTTTCATGGCTTTATCCTTAAAATTGCTTTCCAACAGTTGTTGCGTTGGTCTTAGGTGTGCAATTTCGGCGATTTAGTCCATTTCCCGAACCTTGCACAAAATTATTCTAGGGAAAAGATGAGAAAATGTAGCCATTTTTACCAAAAAATGTGATAAAAAGTAGCAAAACTTACAGAATTTTCTTGATTCTGTGGAGAAGTTTGTAGTTATTGTGGTGAAAGTGTGAAAGTAAGTGAAGCAGTGCGGAAGCCAACAAGCACTCATCACGTCAGGCTTCGCTCGTTCTTCAAGTGGAACCCAACGGCCAGCGATCGCCAATATGTGATCGGTTACAATAAGTTAACAAATTGGGTAAAGTCTCCTCTCCTCTAGCAATTTGGATAATCCCAGAGGTCAAAATGGTACAAACACCGACTCAACCAGAAACCGAAACATTATTACTCGGGTTACCCAAAAACCTTAAACTCTATGTCACCCAAGAACAGTTTGCTACCTTAGCCGCTAGCAATAGAGAGTTACAACTGGAAAGAAGTGCAGGAGGAGAGTTAATTGTGAATCCACCAACAGGTTGGGAAACGGGAAAACGAAATAGCAGGATTAACGGACAACTGGATCGCTGGAATGAAGAAAATGAAAACTTGGGAGAGGTTTTTGACTCATCGACAGGATTTATTTTACCCAACGGTGCAACTCGTTCTCCCGATGCTTCTTGGGTGAGTCAAAAACGTTGGAATGCACTGACTCCTGAACAAAAGGAAACCTTTGCTCATATTTGTCCCGATTTTGTAATAGAGTTGCGATCAGCTTCAGATACCCTAAAGTCCTTACAAGAAAAAATGCAGGAATATCTGGACAATGGTGCTGTTTTAGGCTGGTTAATCGACCCGAAAAATAGAAAAGTGGAAGTTTATCGGCTGGGGTCAGAAGTGGAGGTATTATCCAATCCTATTGAGTTATCGGGAGAGGAAGTGCTACCTGGTTTTCGGTTAAATTTGCGTCGGGTATGGGGTTAAATGCAGCTGAGGGTGCGATCGCTTAGTCATTAATCATTGGTTGTTTGTCATTTGTGTAGATGTTGGTTGCATTTGCTATTATTTTTTGCTATCTTTATTTTATAATGGGAAAATATACGCCCATATATGAAAGGTGTTGATACAGCATACTTCGGTATTCATCTTTACTCCGTGGCAGTTGAACAACCAGACAAAGCATTTGAGGATTGGGCTAAACAATGTAAGCTTGGTAATCTTAACTCACCTACAACTAGTCAGCTTTATGAATATCGCTTTCTGACTGTCCAAGAGTATATTGCTAGATTCCGAAGAGGCAAAATTAATCAGGTTCTTCCTGAAGAAGCAAAAACCATGACTGTTGAAGAAGCTCTTCAGGCTGGAAGAGTTGCACAGATAAACATTCGTAAGTTACTGACAGATAATAGAGAAAAGTTCCAAAAATGAGGTAAAGTGATGACTTTGAGAACTGAGCCAAAGGATCAGCTTACTGAAAAGGTTAGGCAAATAATTGGGGAGAAAATACCAGCAGTAGAAGAAACCCCTCGTGCTGAAGCTGGTTTATCTACCTTATCTTTCCAGAGCCTGAATTATCCAGAAAGGCATATTTGGATTGATACAGATGGCGCTGGAATAGTAATTGATTTGGAAGACTGGCAGGATGAGAATGAATGGGATAATGCAATTGCTCGCATTACGGTAGAGACAATAGAAGAAGTAGTAGATATTGTCAACAACTGGCTTTCTGGAGCCAATTCGGACAATTATTCTAATTTTAATAAAGAATATGGAATAGTTAAGAAAAGCGTGAAAAGCTCAGTCTATTGCTGATGTTAAGCACTTGTCTGATATGATGACTATACGTATCACAATGACAGATATAATTCACTTGATTTGTCAAATTCAATATGGGTTAAGTAGAGGGGATAAAATTGGCTGAGAATACCCTAACTAATGCTCAAATTGACTTTGAAGACTTCCTAACAGTTGATATACGTGTCGGGACTGTTTTGTTCGCAAAATTAAATCCGAAGGCAAGGGTTCCTGCATATGAAATGGATATAGACTTTGGTGTTGTTTTAGGTCATAAGAAAAGCTCCGCTCAGTTAACTGAAAATTATTCTGCTGATGATTTGATTGGCAAGCAGATTTGTGCAGTAGTAAATTTTCCGCCTAGAAGAGTCGCAGGTGTGAAATCGGAAGTACTAGTATTGGCAATCGTATGCAAAGATAACGGGACAGTTCTAATTGAGCCCAATATGCCAGTTACCAATGGAGAGAGATTAGCATGATTATGGCATAGGTACATTTTTTAGGACAAATTACCTAAGTTATTGGTAAAATCCCCACATGTTCTACATAAGCATACCAATTCCAACCAAAACCCTTGAATTCAATATCTTTTAGGGCAAATTTCACATGCCAGTCTTCAAGAGAGAAAGTAACCCGATTATAGAAATCTGGCTTATTGGTCAACAGTACTAACTCCGTCCCTGCTGGTATGTCCTGCTTGTAACTTTCGTCGAGCCAGCGAGAATCTATTGGTTTTTGCTTAATTACTGTATCTCTATTAGCAATCAGCTTGACTAAACCTTGTTGATACCAAATATTCCCCCAATTAACGGTAAGGGTAAGGGAATTGTTGTCATAGGGAGCAGGAACGGTTTCACCAACAGTTTTGACGTATCTAAGGGGTTCTTTAATTATGGCGATATGGGGCTCATAGGCATACCAGTTACTCCTATAGCCTTTAAATTCAAGATCCTTAAGACTGAATTTGATATGGTCACCTTCAATACCATAGGACTGAAGAACCAAAAGAGTACCTGCGGGAATATTTTGCTTCAAATAACTGGGCAGTTGGCTCGATTGAATCGGTTTTTGCTTAATTACGGTGTTTCTTGTAAAGAAAATTCGTACTGGATTAGTCATTTTAGATAGTTATCTGATAAATTAGCTGACTTGTGTAAATAGTTGTTTCTGTACTGTTCCTATTCCCCATTGCCCATTCCCTATTAACCTCCCAGAGCGTAGTGCTACAATTTTTAACCAATACTGCCACGCTTGCGAGCTTCTTTATAGGATATACCGACATTTCTTAAACCAGCACGAATCATTTGTTGTTCTAACAGGGCAAAAAAACGAGTGCGATCCCCTCCTCGGACAACTGCCTGATTATGAGCTTCTGCCAAGGCAATCGGATAACCATAACCTTTGTTTACCTGAGTCAGGGTTAAACTCAAGGCTTGATTCAGTAAGGATGAGCTTTGGGCTACCCATTCTGGTACTTCAATCCGGGCAATTTCGCTTCCCACATGGACATAGCAAAAATAGATACGATGGTCTTCGTACAAGTCAAGAATCTTAACAGAAGAACGAAACAGAGGACTACGCTGTCCTGGTTCTAACAGATTGCCCCACAATAGACGATCTCGCAGAGGATCAACTACCTGGCAGGGTAATTTGTCTTTGATACTACTACAATGAGTCATGCAATCATGGTTCTGCTGAGTACAGGCTTGTAACCGCAGAAAATTGAGAGCCTCAGTGCTGCGAGAAGCGCTAAGGTAACCAACTAGGGGCACATTAACTGAACGTAACTGTTCCCAAGCTGCTAGGATTGGGGGCAAAATGCGATCGCGTGCCTCCCCTGGAAGCTTATCGAGAAACCAGTAGATTAGAGAACCATCCACCATCGCCAGATTGGGAATGTGAAAGTGAGACCCTGGTGGCTGAACCCAACGACAGGCCATTTCTGCCAGCATAGAGACTTCTGAAGCAGTGCGTCGGTGTCCCATCCACTCTTCTGTACTAATGCCCCACTGACGAGAAACATACAAGTCTTCCGGTCGATAAAATACTTCTGGTAAGCTATCTAACAAAGGATATAAACTTTGTCCATAGTGCAGCATCACCCGACCAACATTGATCAGATAGCAGTAAGCAATCTCGTGGTGAGAAGGGGAAATTTGTGAACCATCGGTGGCAAACACCGTATGGCTTTCTGGAGCCCCATTCAGCTCAAAGCGACTATCAAGGGTTTCCACTGGTACTGCTGCGGTAAAATTAAAGCGATCACGCCATTGTTGGTGAGCTTGTACCAGTTCCTCCTGTCGCGAGTGGGTTTGTCGTAGTAGTTTTTGAGCAAGTTCTAAGCGTTGACGACTCGCAACTGCCTCCCCTTTGAGGTGCTGACTAATACCAGGAATTTGTCTTGCAATTTTCGTTAAATCCAGCATCTTATCATTATAGGAAAGCCCCTTTGGGATTAATGCTCAATTTTCCATTCTCCATTCTCCATTCTCCATTCTTCATTTTCCCTAAGATGGTAAACCTGCCAATAGTTGTGCTACTAACGTTTGTGCCTTGCCATCAAGACATTGCCAATCAACCTCACCGGCTTCATCAATTAGGCTAGTGTCAATCTCCACTTCTTGGCTCTCTAATTCACTGTGGGTTGGAGTATAGTTACAAAAGCAGACTTGGAAACAAAGCTCCCACAAATTTACACATACCGAATGCTCATTTTTTTTCAAGCATAGTTCATGACCAGGGATAGGAGTCTGAACATCTTTATAACTTGCCTGCCAACTAGTATCCTCAAGCTGCTTGCGAACTTGATCGAGAATACGAATCAAAGTTGGTTGCATTAACATTTCGGCTTGTTGCCAGCTAACAATGTCCTTAAATTTTGGCTTCATCAGGATAGATAATTCGCTGTATACTACAGTACCTTTTCAGGAAAAGACACTGAGCTTTGTAGTTTTAATAATTTCTCAATCTACAACTACCAATTAAATTCTCCCTTCCCTACTTCAAGAATCAGAAGTCAGAACCTTAATCAACTCTACAGCATCATGTCCATCAACATCCTGTAAATATACCTTAACCTGCTCTTCTGTAGCAGTTGGTAGTTGCTTACCGGTAAAGTCTGGACGAATTGGCAATTCACGATGTCCCCTATCTACTAAAACTAATAAGCGAATTACTTCGGGTCTACCGTATTCAGTCACTGCATTCAAAGCCGCACGAATAGTACGCCCTTTATAAATGACATCATCGACTAATATTACTGTTTTGCCAGAAAGATCGCAGGGAATACGAGTCTTGGCTGGTGTGCGAACACCAATTTGATCCAAATCATCTCGGTAAAAGGTCACATCTATTGCCCCTACAGGTACAGAAACTTGCTCTAGCAATTCAATTTGATACCCCAGCTGCTGGGCTAAAGTTGCTCCTCTGGTATAAATACCTATCAGCACCAATTTGGTCAAATCCCCAGTTTGTTCAATCACCTGAGATGCTAACCGGGTGATTGTGCGGCGTAGTTCTTCCGCTGAGAGAATTTCAACAATTTGAGTATGCATCCTGATGGGGTGTTTTATCATAATTTGAGACACTCCTCAGCTGAAGAATTCCATTGGTTTAGTATGCGAGGGCATTAAGCAAACAACTATATTTTCGCTGCTACAGCTGTTGTTTGAGTACTGCTGTAGACGTAGGCCACTGTTAAATTTCGGCTCATGACAAACATAATTGTCTGAAACCTTAATTTACCTGGTCAGGTAATGCTAAAAAATTTAAAAGCACGATGCCTAATCTGAAAGATCTAAGTCTAGCAGTATTAACTGAGATTTGTCTTGGGTAGAGTATTGATAAGAAATATTAAGAAAATTTGTGAACCAGCAATAATAGGTAAAAATCCTTAGTTATATCAACAGCCAAGGAGATTATGACAGGGGGCTTAAGCCCCTTGTTAACTTGCTTTACCTGAGAATGTCTTAACCACCCTGGCGACTGCGATACTTTGTTTAACCAGAGGTTTTTCACAGAAAGTGACGGTTAGTCCATCCCTATAAGGAATGGGAGGGATAGCTGTCCGCCATAATGCCGAACTTTGTCTCACTGCTTTAAAAAACACCAACAACTAATAACTTCGATGAGTTTTACAGCTGACTTACCGCCCTACGTCTTGGTAGGACATAATCTCTAATAGGATTAGGATTCTGATTCCTTGCCAATAGCCGATTTCCCTCTAAAAACTTCCAAGTCTGAGGTCCAGTAATTCCATCTACTGTTATACTTTGCGCCCTCTGGAATTTGATAACTGCAGCTTCAGTTAAACTTCCATAGTATCCCGTTATTGGACCATTGTAAATACCTCGATTTTTCAAATTTTGTTGAAGAGTAACTACAGTTTGACTTCTGCTACCCCGCCGTAGAGCCTTTACTGATGAGGGAAAACGATTACCATTATTAACGGGTCTATATTGAGTAGATTGCTCATAGGATATGTACTTAGAAGATACATATTTGCCATTAGCAAGTTGTGACCAACCGTCAAGACTACGACCTGTCAAGCTAACTCGACTCCCATTTTTTAAGCTACTGACAATAGAACCACCAGGACAAGAGCGGACATTAAGGGGACTGCCTTTGGTCTTCACATAACCTACACGACTGGATGAATTGCCTCCTGTGCCACCATTAGAAACTTCCTTGACGATCCACCTAGCTGATACATAGTTCCCATCACTAAGCTCTAACCAGCCATTGACATTACGACCTGTCAGGGTTACCTGGGCACCATTAGCTAACCCACCGACAACCAAACCATCAGGACGAGAGCGAATATTAAGGAATCTACCATCAGTACGGACTCGACCAGAAATAAGCCCAGCAGCCATAGTACTAGCAGCTGCACTCAGAATAGCCATGGCAAGGACTAGGGAGACCAAACTAATCCAAGCAGAGCTAGCAAATTTTTTCCAAATTATTCCCTCCAATAACTTTAGTTCACAAACATTCGCCTCTAAGCTGAGGGATTCGTCGTAGTTAGCAGATAATTGAATAGATGCTAGTGTTTCCATCGTTTTTAGTAGTAATTATGTTAGATAATTGTACCTATTTTTACTATCACCCAAGGAGCGATCGCAATGGCCAACCAAACCAAGAAGCAATATCTCGTTAGTTGCAGGGCATGGGTTATCTTATCAGTTGTAATCGGGTAAACTGGCTCACCGAGAAGGGGTTTGTGTTTAGCGATTCCCTGATACCAGTTCTTTCCTCCCAGCTGGACGCCCAAAATAGCTGCGTAAGTGCACTCACTCCAACCGGAATTGGGGCTAGGATCTTGGGGGGCATCGCGGTAACAGAGATGCCAAACTGCAAAGGGTTTGCCAGACAAAAGTGCTAAGGTAACTACTGTTAATCGACAAGGTAACCAGGTGAGAATATCTTCCAACCGGGCACTGAACCAACCTACATCAGTGTAAGGTTCTTGGCGATAACCAATCATAGAATCTAGAGTACTCGCAGCTTTATAAGCTAAAGCAAAAGGAACACTACCCACTCCGGGTACAAATGCCCCAACTATGGCATAAAACAGAGGAGCCATCACCCCATCTGTGGCATTTTCCGCTACTGTCTCCAAAACTGCACGGAGGATTTCTGGTAAGCCAAGTTTTTCTGTATCTCTACCGACATATTGAGCCAATCTAGAACGGGCTTCCTCTAACTGTCCATTTGTTAATGGTTGTAAAACATCTACTGCTGCTGCCCGCAAACTTCTACCAGCAAAACAACTAGCTAGTAAAATACTCTCTAGAGCTACACCTAATCCTGAATTAATCCAGCTTGCACCTTGAACAAGTAACCATCCAACTGCTCCACTGCCAATTATTAGTCCAACACCTAGACCAATTCCTGCTAAGCGAGTCTGCCATTTTTGATGCAAATATTTAATGGCTGACTGAGTAAGCCGAGAAATCAGCCAACCCATAACCCGCACTGGGTGAGGCCAATTCCCAGGATCGCCAATAAGGTAGTCCAGACTTGCAGCCAGTAATAAAACGATAGCAGCTGTATTAGAAGTTACCAAAACCTAATGCTTCTCTCCTCTCTAAACCTCATAAGCTTCCCTAAAAATTTTCACAAAGGTTAAAAAGCTTTTGACATATTTAAACAACAAAACTTGTTTCTTCTCCTTGAGCAGCTTGCCAGCTACGAGCATCATAGTAAAGATCTGCCAAGGTTATGCTGTACAATGCTTCTTTAAGCTTTAGGTGCAGTCTGTGCCAAAGAGTAAAAGTTACCCAGTCTTCAGCTTGGCCTACGTCTGGTGTATGACGAGGAAGTGGTTCTATGGTTTCACCAACTGCTTCTAAGATATGACCAAGAGAAATTTTGGCAGGCTCACGGGCTAATTGATAACCACCTTGAGCACCGCGTATTGAGTTAACCAAACCGGCACGCCGCATTTCCATCAGCAGTTTCTCTAAATAAGGAGCTGGGAGCTCTTGCCGATGGGCTATCTGTTTAACAGAGGTTGGCCCATAAGCAGGTTGTAAGCTCAAATCTAGTAGTGCTTTGACACTATAGTGTCCACGAGTGGTGAGCTTCATAATGATTCAATCTTTGAAATAGGGTACAAGTTTTTGTACTTCATTAGCTTGCTTGGGTAATGTCTACTAACTCAGGCTGCTCTTGCTTGTGAGTCTTAGCATGAAGTTGCAGATGTTAATTTTTTGAGTTGTTTTTTAGGCAGTGTATAACTAAGGCTGCCCTCTCAACCATAACCTGATGTCTTTATCCCCAGATTGATTAATGCTGCAATCGAGGAGTACTTAGCAAGCTGTTGTTGATTGTATAGAGACACGATGGCTAGAAAAAATAACATGATCGAGAAGGACTATTTGTTCACAACCTAGCTGGTGGAGGGTGAGTAAAATTCACCAAACTCGAGCAAAAAAAATATAGCTAATGTAATTAACCATTTTTGTGTAATATAATCATATGTACTGCTATAAGCCTAAGATTTTGTTGTCTTAGTTGAGTATCAGTACAGTAAAAACCCTGAATACCACTTAATTCGTTAGTTTTTAGATTAAAACTGATGGCTAAAAAGAAGAAACCAGAACCCTTAGTAGGTGAAGAATTAGTCCTAAAAGTCAAAGAACTAGGTAATCTCACCAAGGAAGAAAAAGCTAGAGAATGTGGCTACTACACCGTGACCAAAAACGGAGTAGAGCGAGTCAATATGATGAAGTTCCTCAACGCTCTGATTGATGCCGAGGGAATTGAGTTAGATAGTAAAGCCAATGGTAATGGACGTGGAGGACGTAGTGCCAGTTTTCGTATCTCTGTGCAGTCCAACGGCAATTTGCTGATTGGTT
Organism: Symploca sp. SIO1C2; assembly: GCA_010672925.1. Lineage (GTDB taxonomy): Bacteria > Cyanobacteriota > Cyanobacteriia > Cyanobacteriales > Coleofasciculaceae > Caldora. Next base: position 270,446 of record JAAHFP010000001.1, read on the forward strand.
CTGCTTATACTAAACAGATGAACTTAAAACCAGGGGAGGAATTTGAAATCACCCTGGGACGCAAACATATTCACCTTAAACAAATTGAAGACAGTGAGGAAGAAGTTGCCGAGGCATCCTGAATTAATGACCTAGGCTCATGATAGAGCTATAAATGACCTAGATTCTTAACTAGAGTTCGCTACCCTGAAGGTTAGAAAAGTACACGACTGGCTACCAGATTATAATCAGCCTTCAGGAGTACCAGTTTGGGCAAAACACCTCTTTAAGAGCTATCTGGAGGATTTGCCCAACCTTCATTATTGGAGTGATTTAACTTAATTACTTATTAGTTATTAGTTGTTACTTGTTACTTATTCTCCCAAACCCTACTTACACTTTGGTTGCAACAAAGTCTAGGGTTGTACTGCAAGCAGAAGACACAGGCTAGGCAGAGGGCTCCAAGGGAAGAAACAAAAGTTGCAAGGGAGAAGGAAATTATAAGTGATTATCCAAACCTGATATTACACCAAATCCTGTACTATGGGTCACTTACGACCTTGTTCGCTCTTTGGTAACCTAGCACCTCAGACTTAACCTCTAATGCCTGATCACAGCTAAAATGTCCTCCCTTAGGCTGGCAGCCAATCCAATAGGGAGAAGTAACAAAAAGCAACAGCGAGAAATAGCTGCCCCAAAACAGAACCACAATAAATTGCAAGTCTCTGCGAACTATCAAAATTGCCGCGATAGTCATGGTTAAAGCTACTGAAGCAAAAAACAATGCTAAAGACCAATTAACCAGATCTAGGCGACTAAAGTGAACGCTAAGAATACTCGCTGCTATGGCCATTAGGCTGAGACCAATACTCCAAAAACGAGGAAAATTTTTATTACGAGGCCAATTCCACACTTCAGTAAGCAGCGCTCCTTCAGCAAGGGCTAAGGCTGGGTAGATAGGCAAAAAATCTCCAAAATCTCCAGGTAGTTCTTTAAATATTACGGCAATCAACCCTAAATATAAGGCAACCGCACCTAAATATAAACCAGTCCAAACCAGCACCAGCTTAGCCCAACTCCAGTTGTAATTATTCCAGGCAAGATACAACCCGTAAGGCCAAAAAAGTATCCAGGGTACTGCAAATATTTCCCTCAGTATCAGGTTATACCAGGGAAAGTTAATGAGATTTGTCTCAACTGATGCCCAAAGTAGCCCTTGGAGTAGGCTAAATATATCTTTAGGAAGTAGACCTAGTTCTAGTAATCTAACAGCATACCAAGCTGTTGTTGGGGCAATACCAAGGAGTAAGCCATTCCACCAATAAACAGAGGTTAGTAGTCTTGGGGTGTCCCATCCTAGAAATAAGAGGGCAACTGTCAAGAGTAAAAGTCCTAGAAATAAACCTTTAGTTAGGCAAATTAAACCTAAGCCAATCCCTACAGCAAAAGACCAACGTAAGTCACGACGCGATCGCAACACACACCAAATCATCAGAACAATAAGACACAATACTATTCCATCTGTTAGTGCCAAGCGTCCATGATGGATAACAGGTAATAAAGTTAAATAAATTAAGCTAGAGAAAATTGCTGTTTGACGGGAGGGAAAAATTTCTCTACCAATGCCATACAGTAGCGGTACAGAAAAGGCAGTTAGGAGTGCACCAGGCAGACGTGCCATCCATAAACTATTGCCACCAATTTGATAAGCAGCAGTAATTAACCAATGAGGTAGAGGAGATTGAACTGGATTTGTTGTAATACCACCCGCTGGGTCAAGCCATTGTGAAAATTTTACTGATGTTCGTGGTATTTGCTCAGCAATCTGGGCAACCGTTTTTCCTCCTGCATCTGTTAGTGGCAGACTATCAAGATTGATTAACAATAGCAGTAGTGCTGCTAGGAGTAGTACCAAAATCCATAGTCCCTCAAGCCAGCGTTCAGTTTTGCGAATTTTGTTTCCTGAGCGATCCCAAGTAAAAGTTTGATGATTCATCTTTAACCAACAATTCAGATTGCTGCTCGTTGTCAGTCTCCGTCCTTATTGACAATCCGACTTGCTGATCTCTCGCTTGTTTTTCACGGCAGCAATAGGCATCTCATTTAGGTGACTCTTTTCAATTATGTAACGAGAAACTCTCACTACCAAGGTTAGGTGGGCAATTATGACAGTGATCGCGACTGACTGATGCTAAAACAATACACTCTGGTAACCTCAAGCACATTGATTAATCTTTATCAGTCTATCACTATCAACTGTTGCTTCAAGCAAGAATTGGGGGCTAAGTCGGAGCGAGAACACTGCCTTAGTCCCAGCTAGGTGCTAAGATATCCGCAATGAATCATAATTTAACTTTTCTTTTCAAAAAAACATCAAATTTGCCAAAATGAGAAATTACTCAACTATAACCAGTCTATCAAGCCAACTGCCAATCACTAAGGGCGAATTTTTGAGACAAGAGCATATATCATGGGTCAGGGTTGATGATCAAATGCATTTTTTATTAAAGAGGAGCAATAGCCAATTTTTTTAGTTTTAATTTAAAGATCAGACCTTTTGCTGATTTGCAATTACCATACTTATCAACTTACCCTGAAGTTATTGCCCAACCAAACTAATGCTTGTCAACGTAGAACATCAGACATTGAGACCTGAGTTGATCGCTTGCGACAGTTACGCATATGGAAGGATCATTTGAACTAACCCTACAGATGGTTATTGCCATCTTCGCTGGGATTAGTGCCCAGGTAATAGCAGAATACTTCAAAGTCCCTAGTATCGTCTTTCTACTCATGTTTGGCGTCTTACTAGGACCAGATGGCTTTGGTTTGCTGCACCCACAGGCACTCGGAGTCGGTTTAGAAGTAATTGTTGCTCTTGCAGTAGCAGTTATTCTTTTCGAGGGAGGGCTCAACCTTGAGCTGCGAGCCTTGGGTAAAGTTTCCGGTAGTCTTAGAAACTTGGTGACCCTAGGAACACTGCTCACTTTGGTAGGGGGAGGAATGGCAGCTCACTGGCTGGCAGAATTTCCCTGGACTATAGCTTTTCTCTATGCATCTCTTGTAGTTGTTACTGGTCCGACTGTTATTGGTCCTCTGCTTAAACAAGTGAAAGTGGAGCGACGAGTAGCAACTATCCTCGAAGGGGAAGGTGTATTGATTGACCCAGTAGGAGCTATCCTTGCGGTTGCTGTACTAGACACAATTGTCAACAGTGATGCTGGTCCAGCAGAAGCACTTATTGGTTTGAGCCTGCGCCTTGGTATTGGTGCTCTTATCGGTGGTATGGGTGGTTGGTTATTGAGCTTGTTTCTCAAACGCGCTGACTTTATCTCAGACAACCTCAAAAGTTTAGTAGTTTTGGCCAGCATGTGGGGCTTATTTGGCTTGGCACAGATGATTCGTTCGGAATCAGGGTTAATGGCAACTGTGCTAGCTGGCATTGTTCTGGGAGCTTCTGAACTTCCGGAAGAGCGCTTGTTGCGAAGATTTAAAGGACAATTGACAGTTCTTGGTGTTTCAGTGCTGTTCATTCTCTTATCAGCTGATCTGTCCATTGCCAGTGTCTTTGCCTTGGGTTGGGGTAGCCTGTTTACCGTCTTTGTGCTGATGTTTGTGGTACGCCCCATTAGTGTTGCTTTGTGTACCTGGAACAGTGATCTCAAATGGCGACAGAAAATATTTTTGTCTTGGATTTGTCCCAAAGGTATTGTTAGTGCCTCAGTTGCTTCCTTATTTGCAATTATCTTGACAGAAAGGGGGATTAATGGTGGTGACTCGATTAAAGCCTTAGTTTTCCTTACTATTATGGTGACAGTCTTTTTACAAGGACTGACAGCTCGTTGGGTTGCCAAATGGTTACAGCTCAACCCAGAAGAGAAAGCAACGGGTGCAGTAATTATTGGTTGTAATCCTCTGAGCCGCTTGATAGCCCGTTTGTTCCAAGAAAGGGGACAATCTGTTGTACTCATTGATACCGATCCAGAAGCCTGCCAAAAAGCAGAAGAAGAAAATCTGCGAGTTTTCCAAAGCAGTGGTTTGGATATTGACGTTTTAGAGGAGGCGGGACTTGAATCAATGGGGACATTCCTGGCCATGACTCATAATGGTGAAGTTAATGTTGTTTTAGCTCAACGGGCTGCTGAGGAGTTTGAACCACCGCGAGTGCTGGCAGTTTTTCCTCGTGATCGTCAAGCCAGTAATTCAACTAATAAAACCAAAGTCACTCAGGCTTTTGTCCCACAACTTCCGATCAAATCTTGGAATCAGTACCTTAGTGATGGTCAAGTGAAGCTTGGCTCAACGTCATTAAGGGAACCAGGGGTTGAATTTCAGCGAGCTCATTTACAAGCTTTAATTCGTGCTGGAGAGTTGGTTCCTTTACTTTGGGAACGGGAGGGTAAATTTAAAGTAGCGGGTGCGATGGAAAAATGGCAAACTGGAGACCAAATTATTTACCTGTTGCACGATCCAAGACCCAAACTATTGAAACGCTTATCTGGTGGCAACTCTTCCTCTAGATTGGCGGTAGAGAAGTTGCAAGAAGTTGAAGAAATTCCCATTTCTGCTCCCGTTTCAGGGGCTGTCATTGAGGAGATCGTTAAATCTTCTGATGAGCAAGTTGTGCAGCCTCCTGCTTCAAGTTAAGTTGGTCATTGGTCATTAGTCATTAGTCATTGGTTATTGATCATTGGTGACAAGTTGAAGTGTCTTGCATTTTGTCAACTCCTATATATGGCTTTTGGGGGGTCAAAAAACCCTATACATATATGGAAAGCAACAAAAGGCTACAAACAACAAACATTAATTTAAATATTGCACCCAAGCTTCCATGGTCTTTGGTGAACCATACCACAGTCCCTCCCTCCTCGGTGAATGCAACACCTCTTCCAAAGTGAGGTTAGTTGCACCAACTAAATGAGCTGCTGCAATCGGGGTGATACCATCTCCCCAACAGTTTCCCTGTCCGCAAGTCAGTTCATAACTGTTGTAAGCTAACCAACTGCCTAGTCGGCGTTTGCCATAGATTGATTTCCCGGCAACACAAACATAATGAACATCCTGGTAAAAAGCACCGGGATAATTAATATTGACAAAATCTAGATTCCTTTTTGTCCAACGTTCTTGGGATAAGTGGGGGGTTCCCAAAGTAATCAAAGTTGCAATGTAGACGCGAGCATTCCACAAACCTCTAGCTGAATCTGAGACATCTCCATGAATGGTATAGGGTTTTTCCCCTAGGTAAATCCGAGCAATCCAGCCACCAGCAGAATGACCAATCAGGTTAACTTTAGTAGTATGGTATTTTTCCAGTTGTTGTTTGATTGTTTGGTTGAGTTTACTCAATATCGGCACCATCGAACGACCACCGAGAGTAGGGAACCAATCTCTTTGTCTTAGTGGAACAGTGACAGTAGGATATCCCAATTTTTGTAGAGATTCTTCTAAAGAACTGTATTCACGGGCACTGGCAAAATAACCCGGTAAGATCACAGTTGGTAGCGACATTGTTAATTTAAACTCTAAATTTTGGATAGTTGTGCAACTAGGTACACTCTATGGTATTAGTGTAGGGCCAGGTGACCCCGAATTAATCACCCTCAAAGGATTGCGTGTCCTCAAAAAATCACCAGTAGTAGCATTCCCAGCTGGAAGCAAGGGTAAACCGGGGATTGCTCAGTTAATTGTCGAGCAATGGCTCAACAAGCATCAAATACAACTGCCATTAAATTTTCCTTATGTTCAGGATCAGGTTACCTTGAATCAAGCATGGCAACAAGCAGCAGAGCAAGTCTGGCAATATCTAGATTTAGGTCAAGATGTCGCTTTTGTCTGTGAAGGGGATATTAGTTTTTACAGCACCTTTACTTATTTAGCTAAAACATTACAACAGGTACATCCTCAGAGTCTTGTAGAGAGGATACCAGGAGTCTCTTCTCCCTTCGCTGCTGCTTCAGCAAAGGGAGAACCTTTAACAGTGCGCTCTGATCGCCTTGCTATACTGCCTGCTCTCTACAATGTAGAAGAACTCGAAACAATTTTAGATTGGGCAGACGTCGTAGTTTTAATGAAAATAAGTTCAGTTTATCCCCAAGTGTGGAAAGTACTCCAGAGGCGTCAACTGCTGGAAAATGCTGTTGTTGTAGAAAGAGCAACCTTACCGGAGGAAGTAATTTATGCTGATTTACGCGATCGCCCCACTCTAAAATTGCCCTATTTTTCTTTACTAATTGTGAAGGTTACCCAATCCATTTAGTTAAACTAGTAAAAATTACTCCTTCCTCAGCACAAAATTACCTAATATTCTTCCTTTGTGCCCTGGTGGGATTGGTGTGGTTCTTTCAATCGGTCAAGGCTCGTAAACTCTAACTACTATGTCCTACTCTTCTTTTCTGAAACACTTCCCTGACAAACTAGCCCAGCCTACCGGTATTGCTGTGATGGCTTCTGTCGTTGTCCATTCATTAGTAGCAATAACTTTACCCTATTGGCCTGTTTTTTCCAGTGAACAAGCAAATGAGTTACGGGAAGTAGAACTAGTTGAGTTAACACCAGAAATGGCAAGCCGCCTTCCACCCCCTCCCAAGCCGCCGGAACCAGTATTGCTAGCACCATCCCAACCTCCTTCCACTTCCTCTCAGAAACCGGCTCAAAATAAGGATCTTGAGAAGCTATTGACTACTCCTCGTCAACCAGTTGTGCGCAGGAACAGAACCCAATCACCTAACAAACAATTGAACCGTAAAAGGAATGCTGTTTTAATCAGACCGGGTTTTACTGGCAAAAATGTCAAGATACCAGAACTTGAGAGTCAAGGGGTTCAACCTCGTAAGTTTAGGCGTGAAGATCTTGCTGCGCTGACAACTAGACCGAATATTGCCACTAGACCAAATATTACAACTACGCCAAGTATTATTCCAGGAGGGTTGAGAAGTAGTACATTTTTTCCACCGGAGCAGCCGAATAATAATACATTCTTGACACCACAGCAGCCGAACAACAATACATTCTTGACATCAAAACCGTTCGACAATAGCACATTTTTTACACCAGAGCAACCAAATAATAATACATTCTTGACACCACAGCAACTAAATGAGGGTTCATTCTTGCCACCGGAGCAGACCAATGATAATCCACCTCCTTCACCAGAGCAGACCAACGATAATCCACCTCCTTCAACAGAACAACCGAATAATGAGACAGCATTGGTCCCCCAGCGTCCGGGAAGCCCTGAGGAAAAAATAAAGAGAATGCGGGCTAGCATAACCCCTAATGAAGAAAACACTAGTCCTGAGGAAGCTGAAGAAAATATTAAGAAGTTGCAGGAAGAATGGAACCAGGATGAATCTGCCGCAACACAAGCATCTGTTCTGGGTAGCTATCCAACACTTGCTTGCTATAAGAAATTAGAAGGTACTAGTGTCGTTGGGGTTTTGGTTGGTTCTGATGGTAAAGCGACTCAACAGCAGTTGATTCAAAGCGCAGGTTACCCCCTTTTTGATGAGCAGGCACAACAAGATATTCAGTCTCGCAGTTTTGAAAATAAAACTGGGGAGTCTAAGTTCTACCGTGTAAACGTCAACTTTGAGTACAACAAAGATATTTGTCCTTTTTCGAGGGGCTCCAAAAAGTCAACTCCAGAAGATACTACTAGTCCTGAAGAATCAACCACTCAACAGTCAACATCAGAAGGAGCTGATTCTGAGAAAAAGACTACTCAGCAATCAACATCAGAAGATTCTGATTCTGAGGAAAAGGCTACCCAACAGCCAACATCAGAAGATTCTGATTCTGAGGAAAAGGCTACCCAACAGCCAACATTAGAAGATTCTGATTCTGAGGAAAAGGCTACCCAACAGCCAACATTAGAAGATTCTGATTCTGAGGAAAAGGCTACCCAACAGCCAACATCAGAAGATTCTGATTCTGAGGAAAAGGCTACCCAACAGCCAGCATCAGAAGACTCTGATTCTGAAAAATCAATTGATGATTGAGTGATATCAAATCCGGTTACATCAGAATTGTATAGCACACTATCATTAAGGTTCTAGATGAAATCGCCCAAATATTATCTTTGAGCATTTTTCTGAGCATATGCCAAGCCTTCCCGGTATTGTACAGCTTTTTGCTGGGCTACCTGATATTTGGGACTAGACTCTGGAACTGCTTCCATATTCTCAGCAGCTTTAAGCCACAAAGACGCGACAGCTTCCCACTCTTGAGCTGTTTCGGCAGTCTGAGTTAGATTAGCAGCTTCCATAGCTTGATTAACGGCTTGGTTAAATGGAGCTTGTTGCGCTTGTGGAGCAGCTACTGGTGATGGGCTACTGGGAACTGGAGCAGGGGACTGTCTGTCAAATCCCAGTATGTACACTACTCCCCAGAAAATGATTACTATAGTAATCATTAGCAAGGACAATAACATCTGCTGTCTCCTGTTATCTCTTGCCGATACAGAATTAGGATTCCCAACTTGTGATTGATACTGAGATCTGCGGGATTCCTGACGTAATTGCTCTAGTTCCCTTTCAATGTCATCACTCCATGATGTCCCTGTTGTCGGTTGGCTTTCCGAGGCAGTTTTATTAGGACTACCAATAATTTGGAGAAAGCTCCAATAACCCAACCCTAACAAAACTAATAAAGCGATTAAAAAGAACCAGGAGGGTATATAGGAAAAGAACAAGAAGCTAACTTTTGAAGCAAACCATCCTAATACCAGATATACTAACCCCAATACTGCTAATCCCTGCAGCAGGCGGAAACCATAAATTTGAGATAAAGCTAATCTGGTGCGCGTTAGCCATATGGATGCTCCTACGTAATAGGGAGGAACTAGCAGTAGTAAAAAATCTGCTTCCTCAACAATTTTTGACCAACCCCCTGTACTATTGGCATATGCTAGGTATCCAATCCACAACAGTAGACTTAGCAATGCCAAGCTCATATTGATTGATAAAACGTAAGGTTCTTCCTTTTTTCCGGGAACCGCAAGGCAAATTGACCAAGCAAGCCAGGGAGCAATAAGGAAAGTCAACACAAGTTCATTGCGATGCTCTGTAAACCAGAGAAACAGAGATTGCAGAGTCATGGAAGTTGGGGATGGAAGTTAATGAGTCTATCTTGGCATTTTTTCCACTAATTCTCCAGTAGAGGTGTTAAAAATAAGGCAGAGGGCAGAGGGCAGAGGGCAGAAGGATCCAAGGAAAGGAAGAAAGTTGCAAGGTAGAAGGTAATTATAATTGTTTATCCGAACTTGATATGACACCTAACACCTTTTATTGATATGCCAGTTTAAAAAGAGTCTACTAAAAACAATTCTTTGGAACCTCTAGTTGCTCCACAACGACTGGTTATAGTAACAAAGCAAAAATGACGTTTATCCATTAATGGAGTTAACCATGAAGTATTCAAGGAAGTCTATCTATGCTATTTCTGCTTTAGCTGCTACGATGATTATTCCAGTTGTAGTTTCTGCTGGTAATGCTTCAGCTGAAACAAGAGTAATTGCAGAGCAAGCTCATACAAGAGGGACGGATGCTAACTATATTGGTGGTGGTGTAGCAGCAGGTATTACTAATGGTGGACAAGATGGAGATGCAGCCAATCTCGGTATCAATATTCAGGGTCGTTTAACTACTCCTCAAGCACCAGTTTCTTTACGTGGTGCAGTGCTTGCTGGGGAAGAAACTACTGCTATTATGCCCATACTTTCTTATGATGTTGGTGTTACTAAAAATACTAATGTTTATGTTGGTGGTGGCTATTCTTTTGTTGAAGAAGATGGCAAACCTTCACCTTTAGGTAACCGTGATTCAGTCGTATTGACAGCTGGTGCTGAAACCGAATTTGCTCATAATATTGTTGGCTACACTGATGTCAAAGTTGGTATCAATGCTTACGAAAATAGTCCAGCTGAAGCAGTAAGTTTACAAGCCGGTGTGGGCTATAGTTTCTAAGCCCGAGCAGACGCGGAGAAATGAAATCCCACGACAATTTTGTTCACCCGAACTGAAGGAGTGTAGGGAGATAAGGGAAATGGGGAGAAAATTCTCCATTTCCCATCATCTTTGTAGAGCATAGTGAGCAAGGCTGGGCAAAATAACAAATAACAAATAACAAATAACAAATAACTAACTAACTTACAGCCGAAAGAATAATAATAAATTCTGTATAAACTCCCAATTTACTTTCCAGTTTCAGCATCCCTCCGTGTTGCTCGACGATAATCTCATAAGTCAAAGGTAAACCTAAACCAGTTCCTTCTCCAGTGGGCTTGGTAGTGTAGAATGGTTGGAAAATTTTTTCCTGAGCTTCTGGTGGTATTCCTATGCCATTATCACGAATACGGATTTCGACAAATTTTCCCAGATTTTTAGTTGTCAACCACAGTTTGGGCATAAATTCGGAGATATTGTGCTCCGTCTGTACTTGGTAATGCTTCTGCTTTTCCAGGAGAGCATAGCAGGCATTATCAATAATATTAATAAAAGCACGGCTCAATTCAGCAGATATTAACTCTAGTGGTTCAATAGAGTCATCATAATCAGTGTTAAGTTTTATATTAAAACAATTGTCTTGAGCCCGTCTACTCTGATAAACTAACCTCACTGCCTGGTCTAACAAACTATTGAGGTCAGTTAATTGGGATTGATTATCGTCAGTCCGTGCCTGCATTAGCATATTTTGAATAATGCTCTCAGCTCTCTGACCCTGTTGGTTGATTACCACTACATTCTCTCTGAGGTCATTTAAATTCTCTTTCATGTAGTCAACCGCTTTAGTTTCAAGATATTGGGATTGCTGCTCAACTTCCTGGAGTAATTCATCACTTAACTCCACTGAGTATTGAGCATAATTGTTGACAAAGTTGAGGGCATTCTTGAGTTCATGGATTACTCCAGCCGTTAAAGCTCCAATCGTGGCGAGTTTTTCTTGAGCAATCATCTGCTTTTGTGCTGCCTGTAGCTGTTCTCTAGTAGCACACAGTTGCTGATTTTTCTCTTCAAGAGTTTTCTTTAAGTAATGTACTTGTAAGTGGACTCGAACCTTAGCCAACAGCTCTGTTGACTGAAATGGTTTAGTGATATAGTCTACTACCTCCAGAGATAGACTTTTTACTTGAGCAACTGTTTCGGACAACAAGGTAACAATAATAGGAATATCTTGGCTTTCGGGACTAGCTTTGAGTTTTTGGTAAGTTGCCAAGCTATCACTCCCTGGGAGGATTATATCCAACAAGACTAGTGCAGGTGGGTTATTCTTCACCTGTTGCATTGCCATGTCTCCATTGGTCGCTATAGCGATTTCCCAGCCAGCATTATTCAAAGTTGTAGAGAGAAAGTTTAAATTGGTGGGATTATCATCCACAATTAAGATGTATTGTCCTGCTGGGCTGGGTGTCATTGGTTCTTGATTTGGTTTTTGATTGTCCATGTCAAGGAAGTTAGGTAGGCATTTGCGGTAATCAGCTACCTACCCCAATTTGCTGCTAACCCCATCTTAGTGAAAGAGGAAGTTACACCAAATTACATAAGTTGCGTAATTAGGGAATGTTTCTTCTTGTGAGCTGCTCAACTCCCTACTTCTTGGTTCACGTACAAGTAATATTCGTTAAGCTCTAAGGAAATTAAGAATTTTATCAATTTCCTAGATTTCTGGAATCAGTGACTAAATAAATGTGGTTTATATATAGTTAACAACTCACCTTCATCGATTGCGATCGCTTAGCTCCATGCTATTTAACCTTGCCAACCTACCTTACTGGATTTTCCTCGCCATGGGAGTCCTACTATTTCTAGTAGTCATTGTTTCCGGTGGGGGAGACGATGATCTAGATTTAGATGTAGATGCCGATGTGGATGTTGATTTGGATGTTGATGCCGAAGTCAACCCTTTGGATATTGATACAGATACCGATGTTGATGCTGAGTTCAGCATGGGACAATTTTTGGGTTGGTTTGGCATTGGTAGGGCTCCCCTAATTTTGTTATTGGCAACGGACTTCAGCCTCATTGGTGTCTTGGGATGGATGTTTAACGTAGCAATTGGTAGCCTTACTGGTAGTATTCCCACCGGGTTGTTGGCGGGTGTAGTATCTGTACTGTCCTTGTTTATTAGTTTGTTTACGGGAGGATTAATTTCTCGACCTTTGGGGAAAATTTTTGCCTCTTTTGGAGAAGATGCCAGTAGCGATCGCTTAATTGGCTGCTATGGCACTGTTAGTTCCGGTTCACTGCCAAAGGAAAAACAGGGCAAAATTGGTCAAGTTGATGTTCTTGATTCGGCTCGCAATCTGGTTACGATTAATGCCGCCTTACCTACTTGGGCCACTCTTGTTCCCCAGCGTGGAACCCAAGTTTTAGTGATTGAGCAACACCCTCAAAGTTATTTAGTGGTGGTGAAGGACAGTGCAGATGAACAGCAGTGGCTAACTAATTATAACCGAACCAGAGACTGATCTTTACGAGACTTCTTGCTCCTAGTTGGGAATCAGGGAAGCTAAAACCGAATATTTGCAATCTTGTCTATTAGTTATGAGGTGTGAAGTACAAAATGTCAGTTCATTTCCACATTCTTTCTTATTAGTCAGAGATACCGTTGTAATCATGACTAATGACTCATAAGCAATGATCAATAAGCAATGACCAATTAGATTACCATGTCACAAACTTCTAACTCTTCAACCATTGAGGTAGTTCCAGCCCCATCCAACCTGGCTCAGTTACCTACAGGTATACTCTTTTTCCCTGGACTAATCGGGGGACTAGTTTTTTTACTGCTATTAAGTGTTTGGGCGTATACACGGGTTTATGTGATTACGCCTAATAACGAAGCCTTTGTCAGAACTGGCGGTGTCTTTCTCAAGAAAAAATCAGTAATTCTCAACGGTGGTTGTGTTGTACTACCAGGATTCCATGAACTAACCCGTGTTCCTTTAAGGGAAATTTCCATTGATGTTGAGCGTACCGGTAAACTTGCTGTTCGCACTCAAGACTATCTCAGAGCCAATATGCGGGTTACCTTTTATGTCTGCATCAATGCTGATGAACAAGATGTTTTGACTGCCGCTGCACGACTTTCTAAGCAAGGTAAAATTTCCGGAGAGGATATTAAAGATGCCCTAGAAAAACGGGCTGATGACGCAATTAGAGCAGCTGCAAAGAAGAAGAGTTTAGCAGAAATTGATTCTGATAAACTAGGATTTGCTGATGAAGTTTTGAACTTAATCCAGCAAGACCTGAAAAAAGTAGGCTTAACCCTCAACAATATTGCTATTTCAGAGATTGAAGAGAGCGATACCTACGATACTAACAACTTCTTTGATGCCCAAGGAGTGCGCCTGCGGACTGAAACTATTCAACGCTCAATTCAGCAAAAAACTGAAGTTGAACTCAGTACCCAAGTTGCCATTGAACAAAAAGAACTTAACGCCGAAAAGCAGTCACTACGTATTGCCCAGGAAAAAGAAGATGCCAACCTAGCACAACGGCTAGAGGTAGAAGCACTCAAAGCCCAACGAGATCGAGAAATTCAAGAAGCGAGGGACAAAGAAGCAGCAACGATACAGCGGACTAAGATTTTACAGAATAAGTCTGTAGAAGAAGAAGAAATTCGTAAAAAACTGGCAGTTCAGCAAAGCCAAATTGAGGCAGATATTACCCTAGAAGAGCGTAATAAACAACTGAAAGTAACCCAAACTCTGCAAAAACAAGAAGCAGAAATTGCCGAAGTTAACCGTCAGAAAATTATCAATTCTTCTCGCCTCAAAGCACAGGTAGCAGTGGCAGAAGCAGAGCGAGAGTCAAAAATCGCTCAACAAGAAGCAGCAATCGACATTGCTGATAAAGAACGCGATCGCTTTAATGCCGAAGCTAACAAAGCTCAAGCTGAAGCTGCTGTTATGACTGCTACCGAGATCGAAAAAGCAGAACGGGAACAGCGCCTATCGATTATTGCTGCGGAGCAAGAGGCACAGCAACGTAAGATTGCCGAGCAAAACGTAGTGGAAATTGATGTTTTCCGTCGCCGTCGTCAAGCAGAAATTGCTCGGCAAGCAGCGGAACTAGAAGCTCAATCTATCCGTACCCTAGCAGATGCTAACCGAGATAAAGCTTTAGCCGAAGCAGAAGGTAAACAAGCTTTAATTGAAGCAGAAAATGCCTTGAGTGACTCCAAACTAACAGCACAACTCATTACCACTATATGGCCTCAATTGTCCGATAAACTGCCAGAAATTGTCAAAGCTTTAGCTCCTCAACCTGGGGTTTTGGGAGATACCCGGATTTACTCCTTCCCTGGTGCTAATGGTAACAATGGTAATGGTGCTAGCAGTGCTGGTGACATTAACAAACTACTACTTTCCACCAGTGGCTTATCCTTAATTAATACTTTGTTGGATGAGGGTAAACTAGGAACTGTGTTGAGTCAAGTCAAACAGTTAATGCGCAATAACAACAGTTCTTCTGTAGATACCCCAAGAACTTTGAGTCAACCCCAATCTTCATCTAAAACTGCACGCAAAAATGCTCAAGCACCAGCATTACCTGTAAATCAGTCTAATCAACCAGCCGCTAAACAGCATATTTCTGCTTCACCTCCCAAGTCAGGAAAATCTTCAGTTAAGGCAAACGATCAAGAAAATATCGGAGGAGTCAATTAGTTGAGTTCTCCCCGCTTGAAAAAGATGGGGATTCTAAAGAGAAGGCGGCAATCATCCGTATAAAGCTCCAATCCAACGGCAGAGTTTTGCTTGGGCTTGGAGCTTCCTTTAAGGCGATTTTTAAAAATGATTGTACCCAGGATTTGGTGCGTTACACTGCGCTCTAAGCGGAGCATCCCAAAGGGTATACACACCCTAAGATAGGTACATTTTTTCCTAGAAACCACCTAAGCAAGTGGCAATCTTACAAAAATGAATCAAAAATTAAATTATTAGCTGAAATTCCGACAACGTCGGCGTAACTAGAGTAATCTGTATATCCTTTACTCCAGCCGTGGTTATATCCTCGTTCCCATTCTTCTTTGTCTGCTGGTGAGAGTTCTTCTGGGGGGAGTGTATTTCTGTCTTCAGCCCATTTTTGAGACCAAAGATCAGAATATCCTGCTCTGAATCCATTCAAGTAAATTTCGCTTTGATCGCTTTTATCCATGATGTTTTCTCCTGATGCAACTATAGTTTTTAAGAGGATTTGGTGTTAGAATCAAATGTTGATAAAGCCTTAGTGACATACTCTTGAGGCTGACCTAATGGTAAAGCGCAGTTCTCTCAGTAACTCCTGATATCCTGTCGGACATGAACTGAGCTTGAAAAATGGCATACCCTGACAGTCCATTGTTATGGTTATAGCTGCATTTATAATACCAAATCTGGGTTGACTAGCTTTTTAGGGATAGGGCTAAGCTAACTTGCGATAACAAATCCGGATAATTGAGCATAAAACTGGTTGTTAAATCAAAATACTTCTCCATTTACTCCCCCAACATCCCCAGCTCCCCAGATTACTTGAGAAAAATATAGTTATTAAACCGGATTTAAGATGAGGGGTTTGGGGAGCAATGAATCCTGCACAATATCCTTTCTTAATCAGCTTTGGGTCGTTCAAGAGCTTTCCTGACTATCAATACTGCTGTTGTTTTTGTGCCAATTATTGGTATTTGACTGGAACTCCAACCATGTAGTGAGACTAGCTGATAGCTGAGTGAGAGACTCTGAGAGCTGGGGGGAAATTTCTAAAGGTACACTACCAGAACGAATATGGAGATCCCTTTGAGGAAAAGGAATTTCTAGAGAGCGATCGCGGAGAACTTCCTCAATACGAAAGTAGAGATCGCTCTTAATCTTAAACTGCTGAGGGGGATTAGCAATCCAAACTAGCAAATCAAAATCAAGGGAATTATCACCAAAACCCTTAAATAGGACTTGTGGTTCCGGTTGTGGTAGAACATCGAGATGCTCTTTTGCTGCCTGAATCAGAGCTTCCCGTACCATATGCAAGTTTATCCCATAAGCTACACCTACTGGTAATGTTAACCGCGAAACAGGGTTTTGGTGAGTCCAGTTGATTACTTCTGATTCCAGAAAACGGGAATTGGGAACAATGACAGAAATTGCATCCATAGTCCGAATTTCCGTGCTGCGGACACTAATCCGCTCTACTGTTCCCATTAGACCTTCGATATTGACAAAATCCCCTACTTGAATTGGACGCTCAAAAATCAACACCAAGCCACTAATAAATTCCTTGGCAATTCCTTGCAATCCTAAACCAATACCAACACCAATAACACTGGCAAAGATGGTTAGAGAACTCAAATCAAGTCCTGCCAATTGCAATAGTACTATTGTACCAAAAAAGATTAGAGCATAGTTAGCGATTTGGGCTACGGTTTCCTGAGTACCTCTATTCAAGCCAGTCAAATTCAGCAGGCGAGATCGAAATAGCTTTTTAGCAGTTCTTGCTAGAAAAATTAGACCAGCAAACAGTCCTAAGAAAATTAGTATGCCGATAATTGAGTAGGATTTATCTCCTAAGGGAATTAGTTCTCCTGTCAAGCTACCAATGAGCGTATTAATGATCGTATTGGTGATGTTATGGCTTAACTCCCTTGTTTGGGGAAATAAATCAGTAATGTAGATGGTGCACAGCAACCAGGGAGTTATTTTAATTACATTGGTAAGAATCTTGACTCCCATTTGAAGGATCAAGCGTCTGCGGCTATCTCGCGGCAGATCCATCATTTCAGCCGGAAGTAAAGGTTTTAACCAACGACGCCAAACTCTGTTCAATCCATAAATACAAATAATTGCCAGTAGTATGGAGCCAAGGGAGAGAAATATAGCGTTGCGGATATAGGCATTACTTCGTTGGTATTGTGCCTTTTCAATTTCTCTTTGCAGCTTTTTTTTCCACTGCTCAGCTTTAAGCTCTATATTCAGAGCATCTGCAGAGGTAACTGACAATAAATATTTGTCATTAATGAAAATCACAGGCAAGCCTTCACGACGCTCAATCTTCACCTCCACAGGAGGCTCAGGTTTAGTGACTTGCTCCCTCAGAACAGTATTGGCATCATCTGCGCGATTTTTGGCGGTGTATTCTCCAGATTGATTAACTTCAAACAGAATACGCCCATCAAGGATAATTGGTGCAGTGGTATTTTCTTGGGCAAAAACTGGGGTAACTGAGAGCAGATAGCTAATTGCCAGAGCTACCAAGACAATCCGAGCAAATTGTCGAAATAAAGATTGGTAGCGTAAGCGGGAATTCATAGATTAAAACTATACCTGATCCTCAGACAAAGACGCGATCGCTGCTGTTTGTTGTTCCGCCAATATTTTGGGTTGTAAGTAAAGATTTTCTAACAAAACTGAAGCACCAGCTACCCAAGGAGGGACAATCAATGCACCAATAATGCCTAAAACCCAAGCACCTCCCAAAACTGCCAACAGCTGATATAAAGGGTGAACTTTGACATTAGCACCTACCAACAGAGGATCAAGGACATAGGTTTCCACATTTTGAATAATTACAAACAGCAGTAAAACCCACAAAAACACCCAACCTCCTTTAGCAATCGCGACAATTAAGGCGGGAATTGCCCCTAATACAGGACCAAAAAAAGGAATTAAGTTGGTTACTCCAGCAATTACTCCTAAACTGAGGGCAAACTCTGAGATACCTAAAAAAATTAAACCCATGCTAATTGCCACAGCTAAAATCCCAGAAACCAACAGTCGTCCCTGAATATAACTTCCCATCCGTTGACTAACTGGCTTTACTTGGGCTGCTAAGCGCTCATTCCAAGGGTGAGGAAACAAGCTGACAATCCCCTTGAGCAATTCCTCAGAACCAGAAAGCATATAACCAGAAAACAACAATGCCAGAATCAAACTAAAGACACCACCGAGAATACCTCGTGTCACGCCATAAGAACGTACTAGCAGCTGCTGACTGGAACGAAAAGCCCAAGCTACTAGGGCTTGAGTATCAAAAAGTTTACTAATTTGATTTAAGGTTTCCGGTTCAGTTAACCCAAAGCGCATTACCATCTCTTGTGCTAGGGACTCTAAAACATCTAAATAACCTGGTAATTTTCGCCATAGGCGCTGAATTTGCTCCACGACTGTCGGACCAATCAGTAACCCTACTCCAGTTAAAAGTATCAGCAAACCTAAGTACACCAAGATAACCGCTAACCAACGGGGAATCCCTGACTGTTGAGCTGTATCAATGGTTGGTGCTAGGGTAGAAGCTAGTACAATCGCAATCATCAGGATTACCAGCAAACCCTTAAGTTGCCACAGCATTACCAGCAGTAAGCTAGTAGCAACAATTAGCAGCAGGTTAGATAAAGAGAGATTGATGCGCCGCTCAGGTAAATTGTTCAATGAGATTGCCTCCCGTCGGGTACGTTTCCCTAATCAGACTATATATTATCTATAGCGTTTCTCATTTAAATGAGGTACAGAGTCCTTGTTTTTTTGCCTCGCGTTGCTCACCATGCTACGCAAAGGGAATGGGGAATGGGGAATTGAGAATTGAGAATTGAGAATTGGAGATGTACCTCACAGATTCGAGAAATTCGGGTATAGATAACCAGGCAAGAGCAAATTAAACTAACACCTAATATCTAACACCTACCCACAGTTTTGTTGCCCCATTGTTCCAAACAACAAATGACAAATGACCAACAACAAATGACCAACAACAAATGACTATTGCATAAGTCTTTGTTTTAAATGTTCTGGAGCGCCCCGATCAACCACCCGACCTTGTTCGAGTAAGAAAGCTCCGTCACAGTAATTCAACTCGTCAAAACGATGGGTCACCCATAATGCTGTTAAACCACGACTTTTAACTAAATTGCGTACTTGTGCTACTAAGTCTAATTGAGTATCTGGATCTAGTAGGGCAGTAGGTTCATCCAAAAGTAAGATTTCGCACTGGCGGGCGATTGCACCAGCAATTGCAATACGCTGCTTTTGTCCACCACTTAGGGCATAAATTGGGCGTCGCTGTAAAAGTTGCAGATTCACTGCTGTTAGAGCCTCATGAACCCGTGCCTGTATTTGGGCAAGGGAGAGTTTTTCTTCTACTAAACCAAAAGCGACATCTGCACCTACTGTAGGCATTACTAGTTGATGATCTGGATTTTGGAAGACAAAGCCTACCTGTCCAGAAATCTTAATCTCTCCTGATTGGGGCTGCAATAACCCCGCTAGCAATCTGAGTAAAGTAGATTTACCACTACCGTTGGTTCCCAAAAGCATCCAAAACTCACCCTTGGGGACATCCAGGGAGCAAAATTGCAAAACAGATGCTCCTGTAGGCCACTGGAAGCACAAATCTCGCACCTGAATTGCTGCTTGAGTCATTGCCGCTGCCCCTTTATTCACTCCGCCATAGCCAAGAAACCGGGTGTACGCCCTGTTCCTGCGGCACCGGATTTCTGAGAAATCACGACTGCACAGATCTGGTTGCTGAGAACACCAACTTTTTTCTCCGACTGGTGATCACAGGTGAATTCCAGTAATTGATTGCTCTCAGAGCGCATGGCTGTGACAATTTCTTGGTAGAGTGCTTCGGCGTCTTCTGCTGACTTTCGTTGGACAGACAGGGAGACAGAGGTATTTTTCAAAGTTAAGTCAATGGTGAACATGCGGTCTCAAGCAGTAAGCCTTCTATAGATCTATTTATCTTTACTATTATGGATGAGCGAGTCAAATCCTGTTGCCTGTTACCCTTATTGTCAGGGACTCTTTAGCAGATAGTAGCAATTTTGGAGATTTTAGCTTAACATAACTAAATATAGTAAAGAAAAGTAAACTTTCCTCATAATCGCGCCAACTATAAAATTTTTTGGCTAGGCCAGTATATTGGCAGGAAAGACAGCTTGTCTTTAGCACTTAATAAATACTTGGAGAAAATTGCTATGACCATAGCACTAGGAAGAGCACCAAGTCAGAGAGGATGGTTCGACGTCCTCGACGACTGGCTCAAACGAGACCGCTTCGTATTCGTCGGTTGGTCTGGTGTGCTACTTTTCCCCTGTGCCTTCTTGGCATTGGGTGGCTGGCTCACCGGTACCACCTTTGTTACCTCTTGGTACACCCACGGTTTGGCTTCTTCCTACCTGGAAGGTTGTAACTTCCTCACCGTGGCTGTCTCTAGTCCTGCTGACAGCATGGGTCACTCCCTACTGTTCCTCTGGGGTCCTGAGGCTCAAGGGAACTTCACCCGTTGGTGCCAACTCGGTGGTCTGTGGAGCTTCGTCGCTCTCCACGGGGCATTTGGCTTAATCGGTTTCATGCTCCGACAGTTTGAAATCGCCCGTTTGATTGGACTACGTCCTTACAATGCCATCGCCTTCTCCGCTCCCATTGCGGTATTCGTCAGTGTCTTCTTGATGTATCCCTTGGGACAGTCAAGCTGGTTCTTTGCACCCAGTTTTGGGGTAGCGGCGATTTTCCGCTTCCTGTTGTTCCTGCAAGGATTCCACAACTGGACGCTCAATCCCTTCCACATGATGGGAGTAGCTGGTGTCTTAGGAGGAGCATTGTTGTGTGCCATCCACGGAGCAACGGTAGAAAATACCTTGTACCAAGATGGAGACAAGTCGAACACCTTTGGCGCGTTTAGCCCAACCCAAGCGGAAGAGACCTACTCGATGGTAACTGCTAACCGTTTCTGGTCACAGATATTCGGTATTGCTTTTTCCAACAAGCGCTGGTTGCACTTCTTCATGCTGTTTGTACCAGTAACTGGCTTGTGGATGAGCGCAGTAGGTATTGTCGGCTTAGCACTGAACCTCAGAGCATATGACTTTGTATCTCAGGAAATCCGTGCGGCAGAAGACCCAGAGTTTGAGACCTTCTACACCAAAAATATTCTGCTCAATGAGGGTGTGAGGGCATGGATGTCTCCTCAGGATCAACCCCATGAGCACTTCGAGTTCCCTGAAGAAGTTCTTCCTCGCGGTAACGCTCTGTAAATTGGTTGTTAGTCCTTTGTCCTTGGTTATTTGTAAAAAGAATTATCGATAAAGGTCAAAATAACATAACAAAAATTGTTTACCTCTGCTAGTAAGCAGAGGTATTTCTTATCTTCTTTTGAAAACCGGATTTTGTATGTAATAAATTCGCCTATTCTCTCCCATCTTCCCCAGCTCCCTCAGCTTCCTCAGCTCCCCCATCTCCCCATCTCCAAAATTCCCATCTCCAAAATTCTCCTACAAATTTATTCACAACTCAGCAAAAATTGCTTATGATAGGTGCAGGAGGTGATGCCCATGATAGATAGTAGTATGTACATGGGTCACTTGATTGAGATTAGCCGGCTGTGTGCCGGGGCTGTTCTCTAGCCGTTAGCTCGGTTCTCCCTAGGAGAATACACTTGTTAACCAGCTGGGCTAGCTTAGAGTTCCTCTCGGCAGTCTGGTTTCAATTCAACTGACCCACTAGACCGCTCTCATTTTAAGTGTGATTAATTCCAAAACACTTTCCGTGAGAGCGGATAGCTCTTTGGAATAAGAATCTCCTGCCTTGTACTAAACGGAGAGCATCAAAAACAAAATTTTATTGTTTAGCCGTTAGCAGCCAAACGGTGTACCATTAGTTTCAGAAAGACCAAAAAAATTCTTTCTACAAAGGTGTGAGGACGAAAAAAGATGTCTAAGTTACTGTGGAAATCTCTTCTAGTTAGTCCCGTAGTCTTAGGGGCAGCTCTAGTATCTTCCGGTGGTGAGGTACGTGCAACAGAAAGCACTAACCCAAACCTCGCCGAAACTCTAGCGATAACAGAAGTTAATGAGGTTCAAGTTACCGAAAACCAGCTGAGTGAATTGCCAGAAGAACCGGCTTCAGCAGCTGAGGCTCAAGTTAACGAAAACCAGCTGAGCGAATTACCAGAAGCATTAGCGCCAGCAACCGAACTTGCCCAAGTTACTCCCGCAACACCGAGTAACGAAACCGAAATTTTAAATCAACTTGACCAGTACAGCCGTGAAGGGAAAAGCGAATCCCAATTAACTAGCATCACTGAGCTTACTGATGTTTCCCCAGGGGACTGGGCTTACGACGCTCTGCGAGAGCTGGTTGAAGATTACAAGTGTATTGTCGGATATCCTGACCGTACCTTCCGGGGCAACCGACCCACCAGCCGTTACGAATTTGCTGCTGGTTTGAGAGCTTGTTTAGACCGGATTCAGGAACTGATTGCCGCCGGTGGTGTGGTTACCGAAGAGGACTTAGAGAAACTCAGGACTCTGATTCAGCAGTTTGACGCAGAATTGGCAGTATTGGGAACACGGGTAGATAACCTGGATGCACGGGTAGCGTTTTTGGAAGACCATCAGTTCTCCACAACCACCAAACTGCAAGGGGAAGTTATTTTTGCTCTGACCGATAGCTTTCCAGATGATCAGGAAACTTTCGCTCTCCAAGATGTCTTTGCCTTGAATCCAGTTGCCGCTGCTGCTTTAGGTGCAGATGCTGCTGGCAATATAACCGTTGATAACGATACAGAAACTATCTTTGGAGACAGGGTTCGTTTAGTACTCAACACCAGTTTTACTGGCACTGATAGCCTGATCACTCGTTTGGCAGCTGGTAACCTTGGTGCTTTTGACATCAATGGTCCTGGTACCCTAAACACAGGTGAGACATTCCAAACCTTTAACCTTGGTGATACTGGCGGTAACGACGTTGTCGTAGACTGGTTAGCCTATTACTTCAACTGGGAAGCTTCATCTTTGTATGTTGCTGCTTTCGGAGGTATTCACAGCGACTATGTTGCCAATACCTTCAACCCCTACTTTGAAGACTTCGACGGTGGTAATGGTGCACTGAGTACCTTCGCTTCCGAGAACCCCATCTACCGGATTGGTGGTGGTGCTGGTGGAGCAATCACCTTGGGTGTTGGCCCCTTAGAAAGTATTCTGGGTCCAAACGCCGCTTTAACCTTGGGTTATTTAGCAGGTCCAGATGCAGCTAACCCCACCAATGGTAACGGTATAGCCAACGGTGAATACTCCGCCTTGGGTCAGTTAAGCTTCAATCTAGGCGATCGCATCGGCATTGGTCTGACCTACAACCATGCCTATCACAGGGCTCGCAGCCCCATCTTTGACCTAGGTGGTGGTCGTGCCGATGCCGGATTTAGCGGTGGTGTAGTCGGTAGCTTTGCCGCCAACAACCCAGGACTCTTGGGACTAGCTGTTGGTGCAAACGCTGCTCCCACAGTAACCAACTCCTACGGTGGGTCAATTGCCCTACGCTTGAGTGAAAATATTTCCATTAGTGGCTTTGGTACCTATACCGATGCCATCTTAATTGAGCAAGGGGAAGCAGAAATCTGGACTTACGGAGGTGGTATTGCCTTCGCTAATGCCGGTAAAGAAGGTAATGTTTTGGGTATCTTCGGAGGAGCCCAACCCTATGCTGGTAGTATTGATGTCTTCAACAATGCAGCATCCTTCCGGGTAGATGATGTACCCTACCATATTGAAGCCTTCTACAAGTACCAGGTATCCGATAATATTTCTGTTACTCCTGGGGTAATTTGGTTACTTAACCCCAACCAAACTGAGGCTGATGCTGTAATTGGTACTCTCAGAACAACTTTCACTTTCTAGGATGATTAGCATCAAGTCTAGTGCCGTGAAACCCAACGCGATTTACTCAGATGTTGGGTTCGCTACTGCTATACCCAACCTAACTATTGCATCATTTTAGCTGGGTCACAGAACTAGGAATACAAAATAAAACTCAGTCAAGCCCACCCTTGCCTATAAATTTAATGGGGGTGGGTTTTTTGTATTTGAAGATGTAGAGACGTTGTCTGCAATGTCTCTATAGGGTGGAACTTGTCAAAAAATATTAAATTCAGAAGTAACAATCCGATCTGCATGAGCTTCAATATAGTCCCAAATCAAACGAGATACTGGACGCTTTTGACCTATATTGCAGTTTTCATGCAAATCCACATAAGGCAAAAAGTTGTACTCATTGAATGCCCCCCCTGTATCGGCGAGGGGACGGGAAATATCTGGGGTAATCAGATCAAAGCCTAAAGTCAGGTTGGAAAATTGATGGGAAAAATCAATACAGCTTTGGATAATACTCGGATGCAGTTGCTCAGTATAGTCTACATAGTCTGCCCCTGTGGAGGCAGTGATTTTCTCTTGTAAGTAGAAAAGTTCTCCTTCTGGCAAGACTGTTTCTAGGGTGTAACCGGCTTCCTGCAATAGTCGGCGACTCGTGCGGTCGAAGACTAGTTGATGGATAGTAGCATGGATTTCGTAGCGATCGCCTCTTCCCGGTTCTTGATTTCGTAAATTGAATAGCTGCAAAATCGTATGTTTTCCATCACCAACGACATTAGCAGACCTTCGTTCCACACAACCCACATACTGATGATTAACAATTAAGACTCGATAGTCGTGCCCGCAAATGTGAGATTCCAGCTTAATAATATCTCCATTGGCTTCGATCACACTAACAGCTTGCTTTAGTTGCTCGACAGTCTGTAAATTGGGAAAAACGTTTCTGCTCAGGTAACCAGAATTGGGTTTAGCTACTAAGGGAAACTTTAGATGAGCAAAAGAGATTTCGGCAAGGGTTTTGAAGATTCCAGAGGACAGTGGAACAGGTAGTCCATATTTCCCTAGCAGCTCTAATTTGCGAGATTTGGACTGCTCATAATCATAATCTTGATATTGTCTGCGAAAGGATAAGTCTCCAGGATAAATTCTGTAGATAAAGCCTTTGCCTTCTCGTTCAGCTTGAAAGATTCTTTCTTCGAGATCAAGGACTTTAAATTGAAATCCCCGTCGCATCCCTTCTTGCATAATGAGCCAAACACGCTTTCTCAGACGATGGTAGTCGATGCCCTCTGCTTCAGTATCATTGGTGCGAATTGGTTGGGGAGCGATCGCTATGATAGTATCAACCTTGGCAGCTTTAGCGATTGCCCTCGCCTGATTCATCGCATCTTGCAAGCTAGTTTTTAAAGGAGTATGACGTAGCATTTTAGCTAGGGCAACCGAATTTTCTACCAAGAGTTGTGCATTCCGATTTACGGTGATACTATCTTTTCCCCTAGCTTCAATAAAACCCTCTTTGTTGTCCATCCCCTGAAACCAAGCCACTGTGTTATGAGGTGGATTAGTACAACCTAATTGGCTAAAGTCGTAACAGGTTTGAGCGAGGCAATGGTTGCCCCCCGTGGCATTCCC
This sequence comes from Symploca sp. SIO1C2, assembly GCA_010672925.1. Taxonomy (GTDB): domain Bacteria; phylum Cyanobacteriota; class Cyanobacteriia; order Cyanobacteriales; family Coleofasciculaceae; genus Caldora. Next base: position 295,664 of record JAAHFP010000001.1, read on the forward strand.
CAGCAATAATAGGCCAAACACCTTATTATAAAGTGGGAATTGTCCCGTTTCCGGGTCAATCTGGATATGGTGAGTTCCTTGTAAACGTTCAATAAGTTTCTGGCATTGGGAAGACCGCATCCCGGAAATCACAGGAGTTCCTACAACTAAAATATCTGCGGCTTGAATGGACTCGAACAATTGAGGAAACTCATCTCCTGAGCCTTCATCCCAGGTTGTCCCTGACAGAAGCTGAAAATCTATAACTCGTAATTGGTTCGTCTGGCAGCCTTTCTGGTGATACAGGGTAGCAACAGTATGCCACAGAGCTTCGGTATTACTGATTTCTGGAGATTTTTTTAAGGTGCAGTTAATAAATAGAACTTTGAGGGAATCCATAGTCAATCAATTTTAGATTTTAGATTTTAGATTTTAGATTGACCCCATGTCTAAAGCCAGGGGCTTGGAATAATGATAAAATCTTTGTTTTTTCCACGGATAAATCCGGGGGCTTGTATCCTTGTTTTTTTTCGGTCAGAACTTATAGCAGACAGATGGCTGTATTGTATTACTTTCGAGAAAAAGTAGTCTCCTAGTCAAGAGTTCAATATTGTAGAGACGTTGCCTGCAACGTCTCTACAGGGCTAGTGCAATATCTGAGGAACCAAAGCCCATATTCCGCGTGAAGTTATAGACACTATCAATAGACCCGATATCAATATCGTATTAGAAAAATGCGACACTCATTGATAAAATAGCGCTCGTTAAGATAGGTAGATTTATCGGATTCTGCGAATAATCGATACACTCATGGTTTTTTATAAGTTTCCTCATTTCTTTCTCACCTGAGGACTTTAAATTTAAATCAAGTTGCTCAAGAAGGAGAGTGTTACGATGATTCGTTCATTAATTAAATCTGCTGTTATAGTTGGTTCACTAACCCTCTGTTGTCTCGGTTTACCTCTTGCCGCCAATGCCGAAAGTGAGATTGTCTTTAATGGCACATTTGAAGGAAGAACTGACCATACTACAACCGGTGGTGTTACAGTGCTCAAAACCGATGCTGGCACAATCGTCGTTTTAGAATCAGACTTTTTTCTAGATGGAGCTCCAGATCCGAAACTAGGTTTTGGCAAAGATGGATACGATCCATCCACAAAGTTTAGTCATCTCCAGTCTAATACAGGTGCTCAAGTATATGTTATTTCTGAGGATATCGATCCCAGTAAATATAATGAAATTTGGGTTTGGTGCGAAAAATTTAATGTGCCGTTGGGTGTTGCCACAAAGGATTGATAAGTGTCAATACTAAAGTCCTTTGAAGGGGTTGTTTGTTATTTGTTATTTGTCATATTTTATTAATTTTTCTTAACAAACAACCAACAGCAAATAACCAATAACCAATAACACTTATATGGAAAAAATTAGTGTAACATCTTTGTTTCAGCAGCTTCTTCATTATCGCGATCGCAGTGCAGATTTGTCTACCCTAGGTCCATGGTTAAAACACCAGGTTACAGGTTGTTCGTTCCCGGAGCTAAATCATCTGCCGTTTAAAACTGCAACCTATACTCGCAGCTGCATGGCGAAGGAAAATACAGATACCAAGCAAGGTTTTCAAGCCTTGATTATGCGATGGGATGAGCAAGTACAAACTCCGATTCACGGTCATCCAGCTTTTTCCTTCTACTATGTTATTAGTGGCTTGTTTAAAATGGAGCTCTTTAGTTATACAACCGATAGCTTGCAGTTACAAGATACTCAGCTCTTTTATCCATCTGATACAACTTGGTTCCTAGGGGAGATGGGAAGGTATGATAACTTTATCCATCGAGTCACCTGCCTTGAAACAGGTCACACATTTCACATTTACTCAGAAGATTGCCAGCAAGCCATATCATGAGAAAATATCAAGTAAGTAGATCGGCAATGTTAAAAGTTAACTGGTGAAAGTCGTCATTGGTCATTTGTAAGGGTTCAAGCCTTATTTACGTTTTGTAACATAGTTCAGTTTATTTCTACCTACCTACTTATCATGATTTCAGCTTGTAGAAAATAAAACTGTTTTGTCAATTAATTTTGGATAAAATCAATCTCAAAATTTACTGCTCTTGAAGCTTGCTTTTGATTAAGGTGTGATTATTATGGATGGTATTGGTGTTGCTGTAGTTGAATGGTTGATCAAAGTAGTCCAAGCCTACATTTATGGTGGACTGGTCTTTTCTCTAGTATTTCATCTGTTTGGGATTGGAAAGATTGACCCCGATGCTAAAGGCTGGAAAAATATTGGGTTTCGACTCGTTATTATACCTGGACTCTGTGTGTTTTGGCCGATGTTTGCTGTTCGGTGGTTCCGAGGAAAACGTACACCTGTAGAACGCAATGCCCATCGTATTGCTGCCGCCCAAACTCCCAACCCCTAGGAACCGAGCACCATGATTTTATCTCGTCGCAAAGCCCATTTTTACACAGTTGCTATTTTATCTGGTGTTTTGCCCTTAGTCTTCTTCGCTAGTCTACTGTGGCGACCCTCAATTCCAACTGTGGATGAAACTACTGATGAGCTGTTTGTTGCTGCTAATTTCTTATCTCAGGAAAATGCCACTAGCGTTATTGCCTCAGAAACCCTCTCAGTCAATAGCATTGAGGTATTAGCTGCAACATCCAAGTCTACTAAAGGAGCAATATTTCTAGAACTTGAGCCCACCGAAGCATTACAATTCTCCAACATACTAGTGTATTGGAGACCAGGGGAATCGGCTCCTGAGACTGTAGATGAGAATGCAATTTTGTTAGGGCAGCTTTCAGGCAGTAGTCGCCGACGTTTTCCAGTGTCCTCCGCAATGCAGAAGCAGTCTGGGCATCTTCTATTTTATAGTCACGGTCAAGCTCAGGCAATTGGCTCTACCCCTTTACCTTCTAACTTATTTCCGTAGTTCTGAATGAATAATTTAGATTGGGCGGGTTTTGCAGGCCGATTAAACCTCTTGCGTAAATCCCGGAAGGGTTAAGCATTGACGGATAAAAACCTTGGTTTAATAAGCAATATGCCAGCGCCAATGCTTAACCCCTACAATCAATTCCCAATTTTCAATTACCAATTCTACATTCTTAATTCTTAATTCTTAATTCTCCATGAGCGTTGGTTACAAAGCGATTCAGTGGAATCGACAAAAAATTATTTACGACATTATTTTACTGACGACGGTTGGTTTATATATCTATGGCTTTATGGCTATAAGCCAAGCCATCAGTGGTGATTTAGAGATTCGCGGCGTCAGAATTCGCGCCTATGGATCAGCAGCTTTTTTATTACTCCATGTCATCCTTTCCATTGGTCCGTTGAGTCGGCTAAGCCCCAAATTTTATCCCTTGCTGTTTAATCGACGGCACATGGGGGTCACCATGTTTTTTCTCGCCCTCATTCATGTAGTGGGGTTTGAGCCCAAAATCGCCAATTGGTCTCTACCCTTCTGGAACTTTGTGGGTGCTCTTACTTGGTATCACGACTACGGCAACCTCGACCCCTTGGTTAGCTTATTTGTGGGCAATAGCCACTACGGTAGCTTTATTCTCTTTCCCTTTGAAATTTTGGGCGCGATCGCTTTAGTCATATTCTTTTTAATGGCAGCGACAAGTCACGACTTTTGGTTAGCGAATCTCACTGCTCCAGTTTGGAAAGCCCTTCATATGGGAGTTTATCTCGCCTATGGACTATTGGTAGGCCATGTAGTCTTGGGAGCATTGCAAACTAATAAACATCCCTTTTTAAGTATTACTGTTTTAGTCGGGATGGTGTGGCTCTTGACTTTACACTTAATCGCAGGTTATCGGGAATTCCAGAAAGACAAGCAAACCTTCAACCCTACCGCTGACGGCTTTGTAGATATCGGCACTGTACAAGAGATCCCCGAATACCGCGCCAAGGTGGTTACTATTAGCGGTGAACGAGTGGCAGTATTTAAGTATGACGGCAAAATCTCAGCGGTTTCCAATGTCTGTCAGCACCAAAATGGACCATTAGGGGAAGGCAAAATCCTTGATGGTTGTATCACCTGTCCCTGGCATGGCTATCAGTACTTTCCTGATTCTGGAGCATCTCCACCTCCTTTCCACGAACAAGTGCCGACTTTTGATGTGAAAGTAGTAGGCGATCGCATTTTTGTACGAGCAATTCCCCATCCTGCTGGTACGCCAGTTGATCCTGCGGTTATTTCCTAGAGTTGAAAATAGACGCTCCAGACGCGGAGAAATTAATTTTCATGCATGGTGGTGAATTTTTCAATTGTGACTGTCTCGAAGTTCCCCCTCCTTGGAGGGGTTAGGGGTGGGTTCTACCTTATGCCTTGTTTCTTTAAAGACTTGGGCTGGTATGAATTCAATCTAAAATCTAAAATCTAAAATCTAAAATCTCATGGATGAGTTTTACATCAACTATGCTTCTGTACCATCTAGCTATCGGCGCTTTTTAATCAAGTTTATTCCACTACTAGTGTTGGGGGTAATTGCATTTGCTCTGATTTTACCCAAGGTACATGACCAGTTCAACGCGGGCAAAATTAACGGATCCGTAGAGTTAGAAGGCTTGCTAGTCGGGGAACCTGTACCGCATCTAATTGTACCCCGCTCTGGTGACCTAACCTCTAGCGTTCCTTTTTCCCGGTATCTCTTGTCCGGACTTGGTAAGACTTCTCCTAAGCCAGCTGTGTTAGAACAGATAGGTAAATGGGTCAAACTCAGCGGCTCAGTGGTATCCCGTAATCACCTTTCAGTGATTGCAGTGCGTTCAGCAGAAGCGATCACTCCACCGAATGATGTAACTCTTACCCCCAATGCTGGAACTTCTCTAGGAGAATATTCCCTAACCGGTGAGATCCTTGACGGCAAATGTTACCCTGGTGTGATGAAGCCGGGACAGTCTAAAACCCATCGAGCCTGTGCCATTCGTTGCATTAGTGGAGGAGTGCCTGCGGTCTTTCGAGTAGAGAATAACCGTAACGATTTGATGTATTTTCTACTAGCAGACGAACAGGGGCAAGCTGTAAACGATCGCATTCTCAACTTAGTTGCCGATCCGATTCGGATTACAGGGAAAGTAATCCAATATGACGACATGTTTGTTATACAGGCAGACCCTTCTAGCTACGAACGTGTGTAAAGGCTAAGCAAGGCCAAAATAACCACCCATTTGAGAGCAATAGAAAGCCTACTCTATAAACATTTTGAATTTTGTTTGCGTAGCATGGTGAGCAAAGCGAAGCAAATTTTGAATTTTGAATTCCGCGTAGCGGTACTAGTCCCATGAATGCAAGTTCTCTCGGATCGCGAATTAATCCCAAATTGATGCTCGTAGTCTCACGAGCAATGGTAGCTCTCCGTCCCTCCCTAATTGCTTTTTTAATTGCCAATGCCCAAATACTCAGCGGCGGAATGGATACCCCTATCTCTTTTTGCAATGTCCTCTTTGTAGGCAACCTCTGTGCAGCTTTAGTAGTGTTGTCCTGGTTTGGCGTATCATCAATTATCCAAGACTTGCGCCAAACCCCCCCGAAAATTTTAATCGGGTTGTTTATCAATGGTTGCCTAGCATCACTGCTGTCAGCTCTGATTTTTGTTGGCTTGAATTACACAATGGTCACCAATGCCGTGCTATTGGCACGCCTTGGTCCGATCCTCTACGCTTTAGCTGGAGCCTTAATCTTTGGGAAGGTGATCCGGAAGTGGGAGTGGCTTGGCTTCTCCTTGATTGGTGTGGGAATTTTAGCAATTCTGTTAATCAGTACTAACTTTCAATTTAATCGTGGTGACTTGTTGATTTTGGCATCTAGCTTCGTGTATGCCATTACATCAATCATCGGTAAATTGATGCTGGCTAAAGATACGCCGTTGCGAACCGTGGTCTTTACTCGTAATTTTGTTTCTTCGATCATTTTCTTTGCGATCGCAAGTATTGTCTTTGGTCCAGAGCATTTTTCGGAAACCTTTGCCGGACAGCTATGGATTGTTATGTCTATTTATGCCCTAATTCTAATCGTACTGGGTCAGTTTCTCTGGTATGCTGCCTTGGGTCGCTTAGATTCGAGGGTGGTAGGTAAATGGACTTCTGCTACTCCTATTTTTGGTGTTATTTTTGCCTTTTTCCTGAATGGAGAACGTCCTAATGAGATTCAGGTTATAGCATTTGTGGTGATTATGATTGGTATTTGGATTACCACTTTGGGTAAACAGATGCCTCTGAAACCTGAAGAAAAAGACATGGCTACTCAAGAACTGGCTGTTAAGGGAGAGAGTACGGCAAATGCGACTTAAGATGTGTTAGGTGTTAGATAATGAATTTTCAAGTTATTTTCAAAAGTTTTATCGATAATTAAAATTATTTTTTTAGAATAATCTATACGTGAATTAAGGTAATTACTCATTATTAATTATTAATTATTAATTCCTGCTATGAAACTTCTGAGTATTTGTGAACCAACTCAATATGGTAGTCCATCATCAGAAATACCGATTTTCTATCAACGGCTTGCCCTTGACCCCAGAGTTGAATTTTACCATATGCCAACGTCCCTGGTTTTTGCTGAGCAGTTGCCCAAAGTTCAGGTAAAGTCTGTAGAGGAAAAGTTAACCTACGAAGAATTTTTGGTCTTGAGTAATGCGGCTGAAGACTGGATCGATTTAGAAAACATTGATCTGGTATTTTGTCGAACATTGAAACCATTTCCGACCGGCTACCTAGACCAATTAGCTACATGGGAGAAGTTTACTCGCTTTGCCAACTGCCCATCCCAAAAAAAAGAGCAAATCAAACCTGATTTTTTATTCAAGGTAGCCAAGGAGTATATTCCAGAAGCACTTATTACTAATGAATGGACACAAGCTTTAGAATTTTTCGAGCAGTTTCAGATAGTGGTAGCGAAACAGGCCAATAGCTGTGGTGGCAGGGGAGTGTTCAAAATTTGGTATCAAAACGGTGTCTTCCAGGTGGATAACTTTTTGAAGGGGACACGAGCATTTACACAGTTTTCTGAGGTGATGAGCTATCTCCAAGAGGGACAAATTACTCCCATACAATTCTTTCGTTATCTCCGTCGCACTGATGCAGGGGATAAACGCATTGTTGTCGTAGGCGGCGAAATCTATGGTGCCTATCTGCGGCGCTCAAAAAGTGGCCATTGGATCAACAATGTTGGCTTTGATGGAGAATGTACCCTCGCAGATATTACTAAAGAAGAAGTAGAAGCCATCGAACATACAGTCGGTCATTATCAGACAATGGGACTGCATACTTTGGGCTATGATTTTTTATTAGATGATGATGGAACTTGGATTATTAGTGAAATCAATGCAGGAAATATTGGTGGGTTTGCCCGTTTAGAATTTTTGACAGGACAACCTATAATGGATCGCCTTGTTTGCTGGTTAATTGAATATGCCCAGCGTTCTCCAGGGAATTAGTTTTTTGTTTTTTGTTTCTGGCTTCTTTTTGGACTGAAGTCCTACTACTGCTTATTACTTATTACTTATTTTTAAAATGTCTCCCTTAAATATTCGTCCAGCAGAACAAAAAGATTATGGCGCGATCGCATCGATTTATAATGAAGCGATAGCTTATGGTGGCATCACCATGGACAGTCAGGCCTACACAGCAGAGAATATTCAGAGGATTGTCCAAAAAATGGATTCCCGAGAAGCGCTATTCATAGCAGAAATTGCCCAAAAGACAATAGGATGGGGAATTATTAAACGCTATAGCGATCGCCTGGGATATCAGGTCTGCTGTGAGACTTCCATTTATCTCACGTTTTCCGCAACTGGTCAAGGTTATGGCAAAGCTCTACAAACAGTGCTGATGGAAAAAGTTGCTGACTATGGCTACCATCATATCGTAGCAAAGATTTTAGCCGCTAATCAAGGCAGTATTCGATTCCATCAAAAATTTGGCTTTGAGGTCGTAGGCATTCAAAAAGAAATTGGATTTGTTAATGGAACTTGGCATGATGTTGTGATTATGCAATGTCTCTTAGGTGGTTAGTCATTTGTTATTGGTCATTGGTCATTGGTCATTGGTCATTGGTCATTGGTCAATCGTGGAATGAGTTTAACTAACACCTACCACCTACCACCTACCACCTCTTCCTCATCTGCACTTCAGAAAAATTTAGTTGATTCTTAATAAATTCTCAGTTTAGAAAATTATGGTATTGATTATAGACACCCTATCTTCAGAGAGATTAAGAACATTTGGTAAATGTTATTTTAGTTTATCGATATTAGCAGGGTTCTGATTGTAGATCTAGATTATAATGTGAGGTTTTTAATAATGATGCAAGCACTTTTAGAAGCTACAAACATTAACCCAATTGAAACCTATCCTGTAAGTCTTCAAAAACTGATTAGCAAACTACAGAAAACGACTGACCTCACACCAGCTCAAGTCAAAGAATTTGTCATCGAAGCCAGTATTTCTCAGGAAGATTTAATGCCTTGGGCAGATTTCCAGCACCCAGTAACCGATAGCTATGGTCGTAAACTAGTATTTGACGGTGGGCATTTTGAGATTATGGCCATGTCTTGGTTGCCAGGAGATTTTAGTGCCATTCACGATCACGGTGCTACCGAATGGGGAGCAGTTCAATGTTTTGGAGCAGCGGAGCATTACATTTATAGTTTCGCTAAGGGAATGTTAGAACCTTTAAAACCGGCTCACTATCTTCCTGGCATGGTATATGCTGTTGATGATAACCTAATCCATCAGATGGGTAATCCTGGAAATAAACCTTTTTTGAGTCTCCATGTTTATGGTTGTCAGGAAATTCAGGAATCAATTACTGGTAATGCTCGTATTTTTGATTTGTTAGAAAACAGTATCCAGTACACTGATGGAGGCGTTTTCTTTTGCTTGCCGGAAACCAAAATTAATTACCGTTCCCAGGGTTTAGCAGCAGATCGAGAAACAACCTTAAAGCAACATTACTTAATGAGCGATCGCCTCCATCGTATTCTCAAAACACAAAAAAATGCTGACTTAGAGGAGAAGCTACTCCTTTTGCAGAGCCAAATTCAGCAATTGAGCTCTAGGTGAGGCACTTCCACTGCTATAGCCTCAACTTAGCGGGGCTCCTTTATCCGGTATATAGAGAAGCTAGAGTGTCCCTGTCGTCCCATAGGATAGACACGATTTACTTCGTGGTAATATCTTAATCTGATTGACAGGGAAACAAATTTGCGGAGATCGGATAAAAGGAGTTAGCACAGTGAAACTAGCTGATTGGATTGGCTTTCTCTGCTTGATTATTGCTTTATTTATCATGTGGCAGTTCCGACAGATACTGCTACTGATTTTTACGGCAGTTGTTCTGGCAACTGCTCTTAATGATTTGGTACGAAGGCTAACACAGAGGTTCCGTATCCGACGAAATTGGGCTGTCTTCTTAGTTCTCACTTTGCTGCTAGTGTTCGGTATTTTGTTTGTTGGCTTGGTAATGCCACCTTTTATCGGACAGTTTCAAGAATTAATTAAACAAGGTCAATTAGAGTTTGAAGACTTATATAATTGGGTTCGTCAACAAATCGAAAATCCCCCTGAATGGTTTTCAGAACAGGATTTACGACTACCCAGTCTTTCTGAATTAACCCAGCAAATAGGACCTTTAGCCCAAAATCTGCTAGGGAACTTTTTCGCCTTTTTCTCTGACTCTCTGACAACTGTACTACAGCTGTTGCTAGTAATTGTATTAACCATCATGTTGTTGGTAAATCCCCTAGCTTACCGACAATTAGTAGTACGATTATTTCCTTCCTTCTATCGGCGACGAGCTGAGATAATTTTCTCGGAGTGCGAAATTGCCCTGATCAATTGGATGGGAGGCATTCTCCTTAACTCTGTATTTATTGCCACCTTAAGTGGCATGGGTTTGTTTTTTTTGGTGCGCGTCCCGTTTGTACTGGCTCATGCACTCTTGGCAGGGGTATTCAACTTAGTTCCCAATATTGGTCCGGCTTTGAGTGTGGTGTTTCCCTTGCTAGTTGCAGACTCTCCCTGGAAGGCTCTTGGTATTATCCTTCTCTATCTATTCATCCAAAATCTAGAAAGTTACTGGTTTGGTCCGATGGTGATGCAAAAGCAGGTCTCCCTACTGCCTGGGGTGACTCTGAGTGCTCAGCTCTTTTTTGCCAGTTTCTTCGGTTTTTTGGGGTTGGTGCTAGCACTACCCCTGACGGTAGTTGTCAAAACTTGGATTGAAGAAGCCTTTATTAAGGATGTTTTAGATCAATGGCAGGGTAATTCAGCTCAGTTAGCAGTGCTTGAACCAGTAACGGATCCGATAATACCTACAGAACCTTCAGCATCTGAAGAGGAATCGGATTTTGTTGAGAGTGGGGAATAGGGAATGGAGAATTAAGAATGGAGAATGGAGAAATGATCAGGGATGTAAATTAGGTGGATGATTCTTTTGGCGATTATCGCTAATCTTATAGGGAATAGATGTGTTCTAGTAACTATACCTCAGCATCATCAACCTGTAGCCTCTTCATTCCCGTAGTAGTACTATGAGTCTAAAACTAACGATTATTGCGACAACTGCTTGGCTAACTACCATCAGCCTGGGTAGCAGCGCCAGTGCTGAAAATTTGCAGCATGTCCAACAGTTACTCAACACTAAAGACTGTGCAGAATGTGATCTCAGAGATGCCGGTCTCACTTTGACGGATTTAGCCGGTGCTAACTTAAGTGGAGCAGATCTGACTCATGCCAATCTCAGTCGTGCTAACTTAAGTGGAGCAGACCTCACCGGTGCGAATTTGACTGGTGCTTCTCTCAATGGAGCGAATTTGACTGGTGCTTCTCTCAATGGAGCTTCTCTCAATGGTACAGATCTTAGGGATGCTTATCTAGGAGGTGCTCAATTATTCGGAGTCAACCTCCAAGCTGCTAATGTGCGAGGAGCGGTTGGTATCCCTCATTACGCTGGAACTCATAAGGACTTCTATGCTTGGGGGGCAGTTGAAGCCCAAAGAGGTAACCACAATGTAGCGATCGCCAATTATAATCGCTCATTGTCTCTTAAGCCAGACTTTGCTCCGGCATTCCTCGGACGTGGAGTAGCCCGCTTTGAGCTAGGAGATGAGTCAGGTGCTGCTCAAGATGCCCAAATAGCCTTAGCACTTTTTGAAGAACAAGGAGATACCGGAAACTATCAGAGAGCAAAATATCTAGTGGATGTTGTTGAACATCTTCAAGAAAGAGATCAAAAAGAACCAGGAGGAGGTAATTCAGCTCTCTTCAAGATTGGGCAAGCTGCAGTATCTGTTGGCTCCTTTCTTTTACAATTCCTTTCTCCATTTTAATTTGCTGACCAAAAGCGAGTCTAATATACTCTAAACGGCTCACCTAGTTGGTAACGGAGGATTAAAAGATTGGCTACTCGTGTCATTATCGTGCGTCACGGCCAGAGTGTCTACAATACTCAGCAAATAATTCAAGGACGTTGCGATGAGTCAGTGCTAACGGAAACTGGTTTGGCTGAGGCTAACAAAGTCGGAGCTACCCTTAGTAAGCTGGAATTTGATGCTGTCTACTGCTCTCCTCTCCAGCGAGCAAAGCAGACAGCTGAGGTTATTTGTTCCTATTTGCCCTATTCTGTAGAATTGCAGCTAGCAGATAACCTCATGGAGATTGATTTACCCCTATGGGAGAAGCTGCGCAAGTCGGATGTGGTGGAAAAATTCCCAGAGGACTACCGTCGCTGGAAAGATCGCCCTCACGAGTTTCACATGGTTGTTCCTACAACAGAGGGTTCCAGGGAACATTTCCCTGTTTTGGCGCTCCACCAACAAGCTCAGCAGTTTTGGCAAGAAATTCTCCCTCGTCATCAAGGAAAGACTATTTTAATTGTTGCTCACAATGGTATCAATCGTTGTTTGATTAGTACTGCTATTGGCATTCCCCCGGCTCGTTACCATTCAATCCGGCAATCTAACTGTTGCATCAATGTACTTAATTTTACAGGCAGTTGGGGTGAGCAGGTACAGTTAGAGTCCCTTAATCAAACATCTCACTTAGGATATGCCTTGCCGACATTGCGAGCAGGACAAAAAGGGTTACGCTTACTACTAGTACGCCACGGAGAAACAGAGTGGAATCGTGCTTCCCGCTTCCAAGGACAAATTGATATTCCTCTTAATGAGAATGGTCGCCAACAGGGGGCAAAAGCAGCAGAGTTTCTCAAGGAAGTGCCGATCGATTTTGCCGTTAGTAGTACGATGCAGCGCCCCAAGGAAACTGCTGAAATTATTCTCCAGCCTCATTCTAATGTTCCCTTAGAACTGCAAGACGCTCTCAAGGAAATTAGTCATGGACTTTGGGAAGGGAAATTAGAGGCAGAAATTAACGAGGAGTATGCAGATTTGCTGCTTCGGTGGAAAGAAGCACCGGAAACAGTACAGATGCCGGAGGGGGAAAATTTACAGCAGGTGTGGGAGCGAGCAGTTGCCTGTTGGGATGAGATGGTTAAATCAGCAGTAGACCCGTCTACTGAACTGAAAACTGGTTTAGTTGTAGCTCACGATGCGATTAATAAGGTCATTCTCTGTTACATATTGGGTTTAGGTTCAGAGTCCTTCTGGGGTATTAAGCAGGGCAATGGAGCTGTTAGTGTGATTGATTATCCCAAAGGAGGGGATAAACTACCGATATTGCAAGCGATGAATATCACTACTCACTTATCTGGGGGAGTGTTGGATCAGACAGCAGCTGGTGCTTTGTAATATATAGCAGTTGCCAGGGTGGTTAAGACATTCTCAGGTAAGCAAGTTAACAAGGGGATGGCAGCCGAATGGCACTAAGATAAGCGCCTCGCCTGAGACAAGTATAAGGGTTATGCCCACAAGTAAATAAATTAGGTAGCCCTTATACTTGTCGCAATACAGACCTGGGTTGTTGCATCCAGGGATAAGCTTNTGTCAAAGCGTTAAGAGTACTGACTAGTGTAGTCTTGACTCTCCGCTAGCGCTCCGAGCCAAGACTAAAGTCAAGGAATTTTTTGGCTTATATAAATAAATTTTATCAACATTAGTACGGGAGAGCCAGTTATGTGGTGCGGCAGGCTGATGAGGAATTTTATCAAGCTTTGAAAGCTGGGGAATTCTGCTATGTTCTCAATTCCCGGCAGATGGGGAAGTCGAGTCTGCGGGTAAGAGTGATGCAACGGTTACAGGCTGAGGGTTTTGCCTGTGGTGTGATTGATATTACCTCCATTGGTAGCCATGACATTACTCCAGCACAGTGGTATCTTAGTTTTGTTCGTAGACTGGCGCGGAGTTTAAGGGTAAAAAAGACTAAGGAAGTACAGAAGTGGTGGAGTGAACACCAGGGTTCTCCAGTCGATCGCTTGAGTGAGTTTATTGAAGAAGAACTACTAGGAAAGATTGAGCAGAAGATAATTGTCTTTATTGACGAAATCGATAGCATTCTCAAGTTGGGTTTCAAAGACGATTTTTTTGCTTTAATTCGAGCTAGCTATAACCAACGAGCGGAAAATCCAGAATACCGACGCCTCACTTTTGCTCTGTTAGGGGTAGCGACACCTTCGGATTTGATTCAGGATAAGAACCGCACCCCGTTTAATGTTGGTAAAGCGATTGATTTGCCAGGTTTTCAGTTGCAGGAAGTGCAGCCTTTGGTTCAGGGATTGGAAGGGAAGGTAAATCATCCTCAGGAAGTTCTTAAGGAAATTTTGGCTTGGACTGGAGGACAACCTTTTTTAACCCAAAAGTTGTGTAATTTAGTAGTACAGGAATTGCAAAGAGACGGGGGGACGGGGAGACGGGGAGACGGGGAGAAGTTAATGACTGCCTTACCATTCGTTGAGCAGATAGTGATATCCCGTATCATTGAAAATTGGGAAGCTCAAGATGAACCGGAGCATTTGAAAACGATACGCGATCGCATTCTTCAAAATGAGCAGCGTGCGGGAGTACTGTTAGGACTATATCAGCAAATATTGTCCTTTGCTCCTTCTCAACCAGGAATAGCTGCTGATGGTTCTCCGGAGCAAACGGAATTGCGGTTATCGGGTTTGGTAGTTCAGCAACAGGGTAAGTTAAGGGTTTACAATCGGATTTATCAGCAAGTTTTTAACCAAGATTGGGTAAAACAGACATTAGGTAGTTTGCGTCCCTATGAAAGAGCGATCGCAGCTTGGTTAAAGTCCCAACGTCAGGATCAGTCTCGTCTGTTGCAGGGAGAAGCATTGCAGGAAGCATTGCTGTGGAAAGCGGGTAGAAGGTTGAGTGAGGAGGATGATGATTTTTTAACTGCTAGCCAAGAGAAGGCTTTGGAGACGGAGAGGAATAAGAATCAAATTTTGGCTGGAGCTAATCAAATTTTGGCTGAAGCAGAAAAGCAAGCCAAGCGACTGAGAACAATTTCATTGGCAATTTCCTCAATTTTTCTAGTAGTGACAGGTGGAGTTAGCTATTATTTTGTCAAGTTAGGCCAATTTGACTTGGAAGCGACAAGACTAAAAGTCCAAGTATTAGAGTCAAAAGCCTTGCGGTTTGATGGTAGAAATTTTGATGCCTTGCTCATCGCATTGAAGGCAGCCAACCAAATGCAATTACTTCTAGAAAAGGCTCAAACTACGCCCCAAACTAAGACTGATCTCCACTCCATTGAACTTCAGACCAAAGTTGCCCTCCAGCAAGCTATGTATGATGTTAGAGAACGCAACCGCTGGGAAGCACATCCGGCTTCAGTACCCAGCGTGAGTTTCAGCCCCGATGGCAAGCTCCTTGCTTCTGGTAGTAGTGACAACACCATCAAAATTTGGGATTTGGAGGAGGGAGGAGAACTCCTTACCCTCTCTGGACATCAATATGAGGTCTTCAGTGTGAGTTTTAGCCCCGACGGCAAGCGTCTTGCTTCTGGTAGTAGTGACAACACCATCAAAATTTGGGATTTGGAGGAAGGAGGAGAACTTCTTACCCTCTCTGGACATCAATATGAGGTCTTCAGTGTGAGTTTTAGCCCCGATGGCAAACTCCTTGCCTCTGGTAGTGGGGATGGTACT
The DNA here is from genome assembly GCA_010672925.1 of Symploca sp. SIO1C2. GTDB lineage: Bacteria > Cyanobacteriota > Cyanobacteriia > Cyanobacteriales > Coleofasciculaceae > Caldora. Next base: position 310,714 of record JAAHFP010000001.1, read on the forward strand.
ATCAAAATTTGGGATTGGGAGAAGCAAAAAAAACTACACACCCTCCCCGGCGAACATCAAAGTTGGGTATATAGCGTAATTAGATAAGCTTAGACCTATTAATGTATCCTCTTCCGATATTAACAGTAGGGGCGCACCGACGTGCATTGGTGTCAACTTAAAGTGAAATCCTTGCCCCGCCTGTCGTTTAAACGACAGGCTAATAGCTCAAGTCATCTAAAGATGACTAACTTAAGGTGAATCGGAACAATTTAGTCCATTTTAATGGACTTGAGCTATTAGCCTTGGATTTGAATCCAAGGTGAGTTAGGTCATCCAACTAGCCAGTTATGTCTAGGCTTAAGTTGACACGAATGACCAACGTGCACCCTCAATGCTTACTATTCTGCCAGATACTCAGAAAAATCTTTTGTTAAAGTCCACCGGAAATTAGAATAGACATAGAACAACATACCCAAAGTTATGCCAATCAGCATGTATTCTGGGCGAGGTAAAAACGTAGAGAATACTGTCACACTGATACAGACAACAGTATTAATAGTGATAATAGTACGGGCTATGGGAAATGCTAAATAGTAGCTGATCTGTTTACCCAAATAGAACAAAGTCATGCCCGCGATCGCTAACCACCTAAAATCCCTGATTGCGATATCATTCAGAATAGTATGCTGAATCAGACTAGAGAGAATTCCCATACCTAACAACAGCAACACATGGGAATAGAGAAGGGGAAAGCCATATTTAATCCCCTTGGCCTTCTCTAGCAAGGGGAAGCCATCAAAATAAATCCACCAAATTGCCCCAATCATTAAGAAGCCAGTGATAGCTGCTACGAGATCAAACTGGTCCCATTGAAGATCACTAAGTCCCCCTACCAAGCTAATCACCGATTCCCCTAACAAGATAATCGAGAGGAGTCCAATCCGCTCAACTAGATGTTCACGATGGACGAGTTTTAATTCCTTACTTGTACTCAGATATGCTGTTGCAATCATCTCCAAGCCAATACTACCGAGAAAGATCACTTGTCGTAAAGGGGAGCCAAAGAGGAGAGAACAAAGAGCGATCGCAACTCCAACAAAAATCATCACTCCCATCCTTTGAGTATAAGGCTGAGTTTGCTCGAATCGGTAGCCGGTGATAAGATACATAGCTCCCAGCACCACCCTAGTTCCTCCGTAGTAGAGAATAAATCGGGTCGAGTCTTCCAGAAGCCCTACCCCTAAAAACGCCGAGAGAGTCATCATCAGAAACATAATCACCAGGCTGGCAACCCGATGGGTGCGGCTGTCGGTATCGAACCGATTGGCGTAGAGGGTGTGGCTTGCCCAAATCCACCACACGGGGATAAACTCAGTGAGATACAATATCACCTGCTTACCTTCGAGATACCCATGATGAACATGAGCCAGGTGATGGGTAATGACGCTAATGCTGGCAACAAACACCAGGTCGAAGAATAGTTCTAACCAGGTAGCATGGCGACCTTCGTCGTAGTATTTGAATGTCGATAGCATGGAATGACCAGAGAAATTTTAGATTTTAGATTTTAGATTTTAGATTTGAAGGATTACAAAGGTCACAAGCCCCTAAATTTATTTAGGGAATAAATCTTTAATCTTCAATTACTTGACAGTTACTACTGACTTAAATTTAAGATAATCAGACTAATCACTAAAGTCAACCAGTTTACTTTTAGTAACCACTCACTCTATCGCGTTTCTCATACTTGTGATGTACATTCGCTATTGGAATGGGGAATTGGGAATGGGGAATTGGGAATGGGAGATGTACCTCACGGATGCGAGAATTGCTATATCTCATATTCCCCACCTTGAAGTGTGACAATAGGATTTTAGGGTGTGGCGTGTAGAATATCAATACGTCTTAGCGAAGTTGAGGGCTTCTAAAAATCAATCTATGAGAGTAGAAACTCTGGCGTAAGATGCTCACTCGGTATCTCTCGTTCAATAGGCAGATAGATAACCACTTGAATGTCTTTCATCAAAACCAAGTACTTACACATTAAAGGACCCACTCTAAACCAGTCTAAACCTCCTAAGCCACATCCAAGAGCAGGAACTGCTAGGGATTGTATCCCCTGGACTTGATAATTTTCCACCAACCACTGCAAACCTCTTTCAATATCACCAATATTAGACTTATTTCTCCAATGGTTTTTAGTAGGGAAGAACAAAAACCAAGTTTGAAACTGATCTGCAGCAGCTTCTATTGGGAGATCTTCATCATCAAGTTCGTCAAAAACCGACGATTCTCTCTTGTACAAACAAGGTTTACCTGGTGTGATTTGCTTTTTCTTGCACAAATCCTGATATCTAACGTAAATATCAGGAAATCTATCCTTAGCAGTTAAAGCCAACCCCTTACCCATAACTCCGACACAATTAACAGTTATAGTTAAGGTTTGCATCCGAGAACAAAACATGTCACCCTTAACAACAGTTAGATTGTCGGCAACACGAGCCTTCCAGTCTGGTTGAAAAAATCTTTCTTTTCTAGACATATAGTCATTTCAGATAATAAGGTAGAAGGGGAATTATTTGTGATTATCCGAACTTGATATTACTGGACATGAAGCGATCGCATAAGTGCGATCGCTTTGCTGCACTATAGAAAAATCTCAATTAGACTTCCGAAAACGAGCCAATAACTCCTCACGGGATAATTGTAAGAGCATGGGGGTAAATTCCTCTGGCGGTAGGGCTAATAAGGGCTCAATAATTGCCCCTAGTTCCTCATCCACATCACCAAAGCGCACTTGTAGCAAGTTGTTAACCACCAAGCGCTCTCCCTGTTGAACTCCCTGTTGAAGCACTTGTTCCCGCTCCTGTTGATACAGTGGTGCTAAATGCATAATTAACTTCCTATCTCCTTCATCTAAATCTTGCCTGAATTCCAAATTTTTCCGCAAGTTATACAGTAACCTCAGAGTATGGAAACGTAGGGGATTATTTGCTGGCAGTGCCTCTAGTTCATCAATTGCTTGCTGTTGCACTTTTCCCCTACCCAACACTCTTAACCAAAGGGTTTCTTGGCTACGGGGTAACCGATGGATGACAACAATAACTGTTCTGAGAATCTTTGCCATAAAGTATACCCCTGGCAACCACTGCTGATCTACTTTGGCATTCAAGCCTCCTAATAGGGTTGCCGAGGCAGTTGGGGTGAGTATCCACAACTTGGGTAGTTTGGCACGAGAGAGTTTCAGCTGATTGCGATGAGCTTCCCGTTGTAACTCTCCCCGAACTACAAATAATTTTAGTAGACAATCGCAGATTTCGTCAGCGGTGGCGGCATTGCGGAAGGGTTCTATCAGTGCAGGAGTTTGAGCCATGCGCCCTAATAATCCCAGGCTGCGAAGATTGCTTGGTGGACTATCGAAGTTAGGGTCAAACCAGACATCGATTTCTCGCACTTCCCCTGAAACTCGTCGCGGTGCTTTGACTTCACCGTAAGGAGTTAGTAGTTCTTCAAGGTAATCTTTGGCAAATTGATCATGGATAAATCGAGTCAATCACTTCGCTCCCATTGCAAATTTTTCCGCTGATTATACAGCAATTTCAGGGTATTGGGAGTGCGGGAAGGAGAGTGTGGGGAGAGGGAGGAGTGTGGGAAGAGAAGAGCCTAAATTAGGTGTCAAGTTTTGGTATTAGTGTAGAGACGTTGCATGCAACGTCTCTACAGGGTTTTTTGTATAACTACCGATAATTCGGTGTCTGAATATTCCGCAAACGCGCTGCATCCTTCATCCCATATTCAGGATGACAGAACCTATCCAATTGGGCTTCAAAGAATGCCCGATTTGCCTGTAAATGCCTGGGATTGGGGTCATCTAGAGGATAACAAAGGGCAGTCCTTAAGGCTTGAAATACCGCAGAGGTAACACAATACATTGAGCGTTGGAAAGTTACCCCAATTTGGTTTAAGATATCATCCTCACCCCGACATCTCTGGGTATAAAACTCCTGAAGATAAGGTGGCAGGAAGTGATACATATCCTGCATCAGTAGTGTGGGTGGAATCCCGGCTGAACCAACGGGGAATTTATCGGCATAGAGTACTCCATAGTGGAAGTCTTTTTGGTCACTAGGCACTTCCCCTGCTTGAGCATTATAAGATTTCGTTCCCCGAAAGGGTGCGGTGCGATAGAAAACTGCTTCTACGTAAGGAAGTGCTGCTTCATACAACCAGGTGAAGCCTTTAGACTTGGGGATAACTTCGTAACATTCATCTCCCACATATACATGATGGTAAATGGGACGTCCCGCGATCGCAAATATGCCATTTACCAAAAAGTTCATTGCCTCTGGAACTGTGGTAATCTTACCCTCATCATACAAGTCAGAGACTTCAAAGAAAACTGGAGCCATTACTTCCCAAAATAACCCCAAGTTGCTGTAGTAAGATGCTTGACGACATTGCTCAATAAACATTTCTGGGAACAGCTTATGCAGTGCCAGCATTAAGGGGTTATTTTTAAAGTAAGCTTTAATGGCTCTATCGGCATTAGCTTTGTACTCATCGGAGTCCAAGTAAGCATCAAATTGATTCACCGGTGCATACATATGACGATGCCAGAGCATTGCCCGCATACAAGCCTCAGCAAATTCCATATTAATCCGGTCATGCCACAAGTGATGGAGCAACTTGGGCATTTTGTTCGTTTCACCTTTCTCAATAAAGGCTAAAAGTTCCGGATGAGCCGTTGCTTCACCACGCCAAATTCTTAAATCAGCATCATCTCCTGCATAATGATTATGCAGCTCTAAATATTCCTTAGGGAGGAAGTATTTAAAGAAAGGGAAGGGATTTAAAAAGACTCGTTCAGCAATATAGAGCAAGTCACGCCAGTAGAAATCCATTGGCACGGCATAAGCTTTCCAGATACCGACAATTTGCATAAGATTTTCTGGAGTGTCGGGTATCATTGCTCCTCCTGCTTCGAGGCGATGCACAATCTCAGCAAACTCATGCTGAGAAGGAGGTAATTTTGGTTGAGTTTCTGGAGTTTTATCTAAGGTTGTAGTCATGGTTTTAATGTAATAGGGGAATTGGGAATTGGGAATACAGAGACAAGGGAGATATTTAAACTAACCAATCCCCCATTCTTAATTCTTAATTCTTAATTCTTAATTCCTTAACATCTATGGCAACCTGTTGATGATTAACAGGGGGAGTAATCGCCACCATTGCTGTAGTAGTTGGTTCCATCCAACGCACTAGGTAGCTAGGTTGTACTCCCAGTAGCAGGATAAGGAAGGCTAAAACAAAAGCTGGAACTTGTTCTGAGAAGACAACTTTGGGATAGTAGGCTCTATTGCTGTCGAGTTTGCCAAAGCAGGTGCGGTTCAGGAGAATTACAAAGTAAACAGCGGTTAAGCCAGAAGCGAGGATACAGAGGAGGGTTTGCCAAGGGAATACGGCATAACTACCTTGAAAGACCAGAAATTCTGCAATAAAACCGACTAAACCAGGAATGCCAGCACTCGCCATGCCACTTAAAATCAGAAGGGCACTTACTAAGGGTAAACCTCTTAGAGGATTCATTAATCCATTGAGGACATCCAAATCCCGAGTCCCTACCTTGGTTTCAATGATTCCCACTAGATAAAATAGAATTGCCAGGATTAAACCGTGACTTACCATCTGAGAAACGGCACCCAGGAGGCTTAAGGGAGTAAGTGCAGCAGCGGCAACCACGATGTAGCCCATGTGACCAATGGAACTATAGGCTACCATGCGCTTGATATCTTTTTGCGCGATCGCACTCAATGCGCCATACATCACACTCACTACACCGATAATTGATAATCCCGGAGCAACAAATGCCCAGGTTTCGGGGAATAGTTGCAAACCAAACCTGACTAAACCATAGGTTCCCAACTTAGCAACCATGCCACCTAAAATAATCGCTACTACCGGAGATGCAGCAACATAAGCATCTGGCATCCAAGTATGTACTGGGACTAGGGGGATTTTGATACCAAAGCCGATTAAGATAGCTGTCAGGAGAATTAGTTGAGTGGTTAAGGATAGGTTTTGAGTGCTAATTGCTCCGTAGTCGAAGCTGCTGGCATGGGAAAACCAAGTTATTCCCAGGAATGCACCTAGAATCAGAATTCCGGATACTGCTGTATACAGAAGAAACTTCATCGCTGCATATTCCCGCTTTTCCCCTCCCCAAATAGCAATTAGCAGGTAAAGGGGAATTAAGATTACTTCGTAGAAGATGACGAAGAGCAATAAATTCTGAGCCAGAAAAGAACCAGCAACCCCAGCATTAACTAGTAAAATTAGGGCGTATTTGAGACGGGGACGCTCTACATTATTCCTACCGCTCAATAGAACAATAACCGTCAGAAAGTTGCTCAGAGCTAGTAAGGGAAAGGATAGCCCATCAACACCTAGTTTATAGTTTAAGCCGATTTGAGGAATCCAAGGTAAAGATTCTGGAAACTGCATTCCTGGATTGGTTATATCAAACTGTAAACCAAGCCAGATAGTAATTAGTAAGATAGCTGTTGCAATGGCTAGAGCCACGGAACGTATTCGCGCACCTGTAAGGTTCCCGGGGATAAACCCGACCAGGGCAGCACCTAATACAGGTAACAAGATTAAGGTACTAAGCATTATTTGTTGTTTGTTGTTTGTTGTTTGTTGTTTGTTGTTTGGCCTCGCGTTGCTCACCATGCTCCGCAAAAGGAATCGGGAATTGGGAATTAGTGAGTTTCAATATCTCCCTTGTCTCCCCACCCAATATCCCCATCTCCCAACAGTCCTTCAGCTAGCCGCCGATAATGAAAGAAATTTTTGATAAGAATGGCCAACTGATAATTATGCCAAACAAGGCTATTCCCAGGAGAATGGTTAGGGCATAAAACTGACTTTGACCGGAGACATTGTACTTCAAACTTTGTCCCCCAAACATGGTTGCCATGCCTACAAAATTGACTAGGCCATCCACAATATAGCGGTCTGACCAAGCAATGGCTTGGGATACTAGACCAACAACAGATACAATGGTGATGCGGTAGAGTTTTTGGGTGTAAAAATCGTAGGCAAACAAGTTTTGTAGGGATTGATTGCCAAAACTCACGGGTTTGGTATAGCTGTTATTCAGATAGATAAATGCTCCGATACCACCGCCGATTGCACTTGATAAGAGCAATAAGCCCGCTACAGTAAGGTTAACAGCAGACCATTCCGGTATCAGTTGCCATTGCATTAAGATCAGGGGTACGTGTAAGACAAACCCCATTAGCAGTAACATAGGGAAAATCATCGGCCAGTGCACTTCCGGTGATCGCTCACTCATTTGCTTGGGTTTGCCACCGAAGATTAAGCCAAACACTCGGATGACGCTTAAGCTAGCTAGGGTATTGACTATGAGTAATACAGCAAATAGCCAAGGGCGAGTCTGGTAAAGATGCTCCCCTAACTGTAATAAAGCCCAAAAGCCACCGAGGGGAGGGATGGCGACTAAACCGGCTGCACCAACTAGGTAAGAAATGCCAGAAGCTGGTCTTTTACCCCAGAGTCCCCCTAATTGGGTTAAATCTTGGGTGACGCTATTCCAGATAATTGTACCGGTACTCATGACTAACAAAGCCATGGCTACGGCGTAGATTAACATTAAGCTTAAAGCGGTTTGGGTTTGGTCAGTACCCACAGCGATAAACACCAAACCCATGTAAGCACTGACGAGGAAAGACAGAGTACGCTTAATATCAACTTGAGCGATCGCTACCATCGTACCGCCTAATGCCGTTACCGCACCAATTATTAGGGTGACTAAGGCAGCTAAGGGGGAAAGCTCAATGATGGGTTGTACTTTAATTAATACCCAAGCACCGGTACAAACAACTACCGCATTGCGTAAAATAGTGCTAGGAACAGGACCTTCCATGGCTAAATCTAGCCACAAATGTAGAGGAAATTGTGCACATTTGCCCATTGGTCCAGCGATTAAGGCTAACCCTAATAATGCAGCAACTGTAGGGTCAATGTGAGCTGTGCTTGCCCAGGTTGTCAGTTCAGTAAAATTCCAGGTTTTTGCTAGGGGATAGATAGCAATAACTCCCATTAAGAGAAACAAGTCTCCTACCCGTTTGGTTAAAAAAGCATCTCTAGCACCGGTAACCACCAAAGATTGATTAAACCAAAACCCCACTAAGAGATAAGTTCCTAGGGTGAGAATTTCCAGGATAATGTAACTGAAAAACAAGGAGTTGCAGAGAACCAAAGCACACATGCCAGCTTCAAAAAAGGCTAGCAAGGAGTAGAAACGAGCCCAACCCCAATCCATTTCCATGTAACCAATGGCGTAGATTTGCGCCAGCAAATTGATGCCGGTAATCACCAGGGTTGCACTAATGGTAATCGCAGAAAATTCTAGGGGAATGGTCAGATTAAGATCAATGGTTTGTAACCAAGGAATTAATATTTCTTGTTTGGGTTGATTCCAAGTTGCGGATAGAGCAATTACACCGTGTAAAAATGCCACCAAACTCATCAAAGTATTGATGTAACCTGCGGGTCTTGGCCCTGTGCGATAGATAATGCTAGGAGACCAAGGTATCGCTAAAATTGAACCAATTAAGGGGTAGCAAGGTATCAACCAAGCTGTTTCTAGGAAGATTTGAGCCATCAGATATTTAGCAGACAAAAGGGGCACATTAAGGTTGAATAGCCATTCGACCTTAATAGAGAAAGTAATAAATTAAGTTTTGTTAATGTTTTATTACAGTATAGTGGTTAATGGGTCAAAAAATAAAGATTAAATTAAATTACTCAATGATGGTGCTTTGAAGGCAGGAGCCCGGAGGTAGAAGGCAGGAGGCAGGAGGCAGGAGGCAGGAGGCAGGAGGCAGAAGGCAGGAGGCAGGAGGTGAGAGAAGGAAGTATGTATGTCAGGACTTTTAATTTTTGGTATAAGAAAGCTTGGAAGGGAAGCTTTTTCACCTTTTTTAACTAGTGGGTTATTTTTGTTGTACTGTACTAGTAAAATCTACTTATCTATGGGAATTAAGATAGTAACTATGTATTTTATCTATGGATAAGCTAATTCTAGGGAGAGGTGCCAGAATGATATCTTGGCGTTTGAAAACCTGGCTTTTTCGTTGAGATTAACTCAAAACTTGTTACTTGTTACTTACAAAAATGCTCCGATTAGGACAAGGGGCTTAAGCCCCTTGTTAACTTGCCTTATCTGAGAATGTCTTAATTACCCTGGCAACTGCCATAGTTTGGGGTCACCAATAATCTTCAGGCAAAGCCCGCCTTTTGTATCTTCCCCTTCCAGAAATAACAAGGGAAATAATCTGATAGTCTCACGCATCCCCGTTGAAGGGGAGTTTGGGAAAACTAGCCAAAGCCCAAAGTGAGCGAACTGTTTGTTAGGTTTCCATCCCCGTTTGGGGGAATTTATTTATCAAAAGCTATCTTCTGGAGCATTTACCAGAATAGGGCTTCTGTAAACCTTTACTGGTAAAGCATCGAAACACTTCAACAAAATTATGCTGTTTTTAAGGATCAGTAGAGGCGTGTCGATTACATAATTGGCTCGAATTATAGCTTAGTGCTGAAGTTTTTGTCAAATAATTTCAGAATAAAATAGCTTCATAAAGCGCTCTGTATCTACTTCTAAACAGACATCTATATTTGGGGGAAAGGTGGATTCATCTCTGCGATCGCGCAAATCTGCCAGGGACATACCGGAGGTAAACCTTCCTTCCGTTTCCACTACCATATAGACTGATTCTGTTGAGACTAAACTGGGGTCGATTGCCACACCAACTGCCAAAGGGTCATGTAGATAGCAACCATGGAAGTCTTCGTTGTCTCGATAGAAAGCCATATAAACCCCTGTACAATCAGCAATAAATTGAGATACTGCTGAGGGATGTTTCTGGGCAAAATCTTCTATATCTTTACGGAGAAGTGGTGCTTTCATGGCGACATCCAGTCCCACTAGGGTTAGGGGGATACCGGATTCCATCACTACTTGTGCCGCATCGGGATCAACAAAGAAGTTGAACTCGGCTGCCGCTGAAATATTGCCTGGAACTTTGACTGCTCCCCCCATAATGACAATACGACCTACTTTTTGTAAGGTGGTGCGATCGCGCTGTAGGGCTGTAGCAATATTGGTCAAAGGTCCTAACGCTACAATGGTTAAATCACTACCATACTCTTGAGCTGCCTTCAACAAGACCTCAACCGCAGCTTCAGAAGATGGCTCCGTGGTAAGTTGAGGATAGCAAGGACTGCCATCGGTATTGGTAAATTGATGCAATTCTCCCAATCCATCTGCTCCGTGGATACCTGCTGCATTGAAGGGAGGACGCACCAAGGGCTTTTCGCATCCTTTTGCTACTAGAGGAGGTTGCTTTGGTTGGACTATATCAATAACCCGTAATACATTATTAGCAGCCTGATTAACATCAATATTACCTGCCAACACAGTCACTGCTTTGAGGTCAATTTGTTGACAGTTCAGTGCCAAAATAAGCGCCAAGGCATCATCAACACCACCATCAGTGTCAATAATCATCGGAAAACTTGAGGAATTAGCCATTTTTTCTTCTCCTTGTGAAACTGACATCTTGCCAGTTATAAAGTTATTAGATGTCTTACTACGCAGGGAATGCAGAATTGTATCCAATTCCTCATTGCAAAGAAGATAACAAACAAATCAGCTTCCCTTGGTTCCTCTCCTCCGGTTCCCCTCCTTGGAGGGGCTTCTCCTCCGGTTCCCCTCCTTGGAGGGGTTAGGGGTGGGTTTCTGCCTCCTGCCTCCTGCCTGCTCACATTGCCAACGAAGCTAATTCATCCATAGACACCATACCATCACCATCCGCATCTAGTGTCTCAAACATCATACTAACCAAACCTTTGTTGTTGCGACCGGTTCGTTGTGCCAAGGCACTCTGTAGTTCTTCCGGAGAAATTTGTCCATCCTGGTTTTTATCAAGAAAGGCAAAGGATTTTTTGAGAGCCTTTCCCAATTCTTCTTTAGAGATTTGCCCATCGTCGTTGCTATCCCATTCATCATAATTAACTATGACTCGCCAAGCATCCTTCATGCAGCTTTCCATGATTAAGTTTTTTGCAGGTAGACATTGCTCTAAAGGTGGCGCACCACCGTTGGCATTGACATAATATAGCAACGATTTAATTTCATTCATGCCTGTCAGCAAAAACTGATAGATGCCGACATTGTAAAGCTTTTGGGGGTCGAAGGGAGCATGGTTAATGCTGGTAATTTTTAGACTGGGATAGTCTTCAATCACTACATCTAAATCAGCATGTAAAAAATTAGGAGCTTCTTGCTCTGGAGTACTACGACTTTCGGTAATTGCCTTTTGTAAGACAGATCCAGGCACTTGAATTAGGGCAATTTCGGTATCAAATGGTAGTTCCTCTAGCAAATCTCCATAGGTGAAAGATGCTCCCTGTTCATAGTCTTGATTTCCTCGAACGCCTCCTCCCTGGAGCATTACTAGATCAACATTTTTCAAGCTTTTTTTGATGTAAGAGCATAAGGTGGAAGCAACTTTTTCCGGTTTAAATCTTGTCCGCTTAGAGGACATAGATTCTTTCACCTCAAAAATTTCTACTTCCATCAGGGAGCCTAAAAAATTTTGGGTAATTTCGACAAAAGTTTGGGCGCTGGGGTCTGCATCAAAATGGCTGGCGGGCAACAAATGCACAGCACTGTGTCGCTCTCCTTTAGAATCCCACCAAACATCAACCACAACGACATTGGTGGCATCAACACCGGCTTTCACAATCAGGCTCTGCTCAATTTTCTCAATATAAATTTCATGCTCGTGTCCCCCAAGAATCACGGGAACCTGACCACGGAGTTGGTCATCTTGCTCAATCTGCTTTACTAGTTCCCGGTCTTCAGCAATCGTCTGATGAGTTAAGGGAATTAGCATCGTTGCTTGCTCGGAACACTTAGACCAGGTTTCCTTGAGAGCCTCAAAAATCGGCTGAATGTTTAAGTCTGTTCCCGGTCTAAAAATATTAGTGTCGTTCGTACAAAATCCAGCAAAGGCAACTCGATGAGAACCAACGTCAACAATATCATATTTCGGCAGCGGCTGACCACTAGCATCGACAATCGGTAAGTCCAAGATGTTGCTATTCAAACATTTACCTTCGTAGGTTTTGAAGCGATCGCATAGGACATCCATGCTCACGTCAAATTCATGGTTGCCAAAGCAAAGATAGTCAATATCAACTATCTTGAGTACATCGAGCATGGCTTTACCCCCATCGAGGGAGGTAATCAAACAGGGAGAGAGAAAATCACCGTTCAAAGAGGCAATGATTTTCGCATCTTCTGCTGTCTGCTTCAATGATTTAATGACTGTTTCGATATAGGGATAATTCTTAATATCATAAACATCATTAATCGAGATGATTCTCAGATAGGTTCCCACCGCTTCTCTAGGTCTGGGTAGATACAGGGGCGGAGTTTGGCTTATGGTCATAATTGTTTAATATCAAGTCCGGTTGAATACTTACACTTTGGTGTAAATAAGGCTCCAAGGGAAGGAAAAAGTTATAAGGTAGAAGGATATGATAACTGTTTAGGCAGACATGATATCAAACTTCAGCAAAAATTAATTTGTCTAAATCACAAGTAACAATTCGATAAAACGTTCCCAAGTCAAGTCTTTGTTCCCGATTCTCTGCCGTAAAAAGCTCACTTCTTCCTGGGTAAGGAGAGGCTCATTGACACTGGTCAATACTACATTCATTTCCTCTGGATCAAGTACCCCATTGCCGTCAGTATCAATGGGAATGAAATAGGTGGAAAACTCATCTAGTCGCGACATCAAACGACGATGGCGCAGCAATAATTCACCGAATTCCTCAAAGTCAATTTCGCCGCTGTTATCGAAATCCATGCTGGAAAAGGCAAAGTTAAGTTCCTCCTCACTGAGGGGATGTCCTGCTTGCTGGAAGTGATAGCGGAGTTCTTGCAGGGATAAGCTGCCGCTTTGGTCTTGGTCAATAGCATTAAAAATATAGCGCAAATCCCCCTTAAGCTCCTGTGGTGCTCGGTCAAATAAAACCTTGTGGTGCTCTCCTTCCATGGCTCCCCGCAACCGACGACGAAAGGCAGAAATCACCTCTTTAGCGGTGAGGTAGCGAAATCGATGTTCTTCAGGATTAGCGATAGAGTAGGGAGCAACGGGGACTAGGGAAGAGAGGGAGCGCCGCAACACCAAAAAACATCCATATACGGCTAGCTGAAAGGGAACCGATAGGATTGGTAAGCCTAAGGTCGTCATCACCAAACTCAGCAACCAAGCTAGCAACGCTGCCACTAAAGCTCCAGCACAGCCTGCTGCAAGGCTTCGTCGGTTCGGTGTGTAGAATATACCGCCAATAGCGATCGCTGTTAAGGTTGAGTTATAGCCCCATAGTCCAGCGTACAGTACATTCAAATCTACCCCTAGCAGGATGCCCGTGAGCAATCCGATGGCACAGCCGAGAACCGCAACCACAGCTCCCATGGGACTGCACAATGTTATAGCAATGATAATCAAAACTGCAGACACCATGCTACCGGAAAAAAAGACTTGACCTATTCCAGTAACTAAAGCTGATATAATCCTTACCCCATCTAGAGACTCAGCAGGGTTAGGAAATGGTGGTGGTGTCCCCAGTTCAAAGAAGGGTTGAGGAATGTAGGTGGCACTTGCCAAAAATAACAGGGTAATGAGGATAAACGGTACTCCCATCGACGGTAGCTTCAGATGCACCGCCATCCACAACCCTAAATGCTTCATCAGCACCGTACTCAGGGCAGCACAAATCGCGATTGCCAATACCCAAAGCAGATTGCCACTGCCATTTCCCCAGCTACCAAAGGTGCCTAATGCTAGTCCAATTAATGTTCCATTGAAGCCAAAAATGCCGTTACGAATGCTGGGACGATCAATATGCATCCTATAGGCTGTTACTGTCGCTGCCACAACTCCAACCATCATCATCAAGGCGGCCCAAGGCGACTGAATGAAAACTGCTAGGATGATTAGTAGTCCACTAATCGGATTATTGGCAAACGCTACTTGACCAATACCCCGTAAACTCGCATTAAGGAAATCCAACAACGGACGACGCTCTAGGGATTGATTGAAGTCTTGCAGAGTTCCCATAATCGGGAGGGGATGTCGATGGGATACTTTCTCTGACTCCAAAAGCCGAGAGAGCAATTCATGGAGTGGCAGAGATTGAGAGTTCGTTTGGTTAATCTGAGGAGCTTCAGGCATAGGATATTAAATAAGGCAACAGGGTATCATTTTGTGACAAAAGATACCGATTATAAGAATAAGGTCATTAGATTAGGCGATCGCTAATTCCTTGTCAAGGCGATCGCAAGCTAAAGTAATAATTGATCATTACCCTCAAAAAACAGGCAAATTTAACATAAATCCAGGTAAAATCTTCTCTCCTGATAAACTCGTAGGTAACTGGATAATCTCAACAGGCTGATGGGGGCGATAAATTTCTACTTGTTGCGCTTGGGGATTAATCAACCAACCTAACTGCAAGCCACTATTGAGATATTCCTGCATTTTTTCCTGTAACTCTCTCAGGGAATCAGTACGCGATCGCAATTCAATGACAAAATCAGGACATAAGGGGGGAAATTTTTCTTGTTCTTCTGGGGTTAATGATTCCCAACGTTGATTATTCACCCAAGCAGCATCGGGAGAACGATCTCCACCATTAGGTAACCGAAATATGGTAGAAGAGCTAAAAACTTTGCCCAGTTTAGTTTGACGATTCCACAGATTTAAGTCTGTAATGAAATCTGCTTCTCGATTGCCACTAACTCCACCGACGGGAGGCATAATAACTAATTCTCCTTTGGCAGTTCTTTCTAGTTGCCAATCTTGATTGACTTGGCAGAGCCAGTAAAATTGCTCATCACTCAAGCCAACGTTGGTTAGATTTAAAATGATTTGAGAAGAAGTCCTCATTGATGAAAATTTCCAATGCTCTGTAGAGACGTTGCATGCAACGTCTCTACAGGGTTTTTGCTTTTGTTAAGATCTGCGGATCTTCATGTTAATCTTGATGTCGTCTTTTTCGATTTTAGCTACCCCCCATTTAAACCTGATGTAAAAGTCATCGATTAGATTTAGAGCTGAATAGGATGGAATATCTATATATTCCTTCTCACCATTAACGGTAATTTCTATAGGCTTGTTTAAGGAAGATGCTGCATCCTCAAAGGGTATCTCCATTTTTTCCCAAACTGCTCCAGTAATCTTACCGTCGTTGCCATTACCGGTCTTGTCTGTGATGGTAGTGCCTTTCCCTTCATCTAAAGGCCAATAGGCCAGCAATCCTGACTCATTTCCAGTCAGGCGGGAGTTCATGGCATCTTGAATTTCTTGGGGAGTGCGAACCCCTTGCCAAATTCTTAAATCGGCTAATTGTCCTTCAAAAAAGGCGCTGGTTCCTTTGAGAGCACCGATATAAAGATTCCCGGTTCCTTGATAATTTGCTGGCTGACGGCAGGCTTCTAATTCTCCATCACAGTAAATGATTTGCTGTTGGCGCTCATGATTGTAAACACAACTCCAGTGATGCCAATCACTATCGGTATACTGACCTGTATTGAGGTCATCACCATAGAAAGCTAGGGTAAAGACATCACTGTTACGAAATCCAATATGTAAGCCTTGATGTTTTTGCTGCTCACCTTGGAATACAATCATATGCCATTTACCGACGGTTTGACGTTTTGCCCAAAACTCGATAGTAAAGCTGGTGTTGGTGAGATTGATGCCACTACCGCAGTCAATAAAATCATCTTTGCCGTCAAAGGTAAGGACGGAAGGAAGTTTTTCTTGTTCAGCAGTAGTTGGTTCTTCTTTGTCGGTAGTAGTTTGCTCTTGTTCAGCAGTAGTTGATTCTTCTTTGTCGGTAGTAGTTTGCTCTTGTTCAGCAGTAGTTGGTTCTTCTTTGTCGGTAGTAGTTTGCTCTTGTTCAGCAGTAGTTGGTTCTTCTTTGTCGGTAGTAGTTTGCTCTTGTTCAGCAGTAGTTGGTTCTTCTTTGTTGGTAGTAGTTTGCTCTTGTTCAGCAGTAGTTGATTCTTCTTTGTCGGTAGTAGTTTGCTCTTGTTCAGCAGTAGTTGGTTCTTCTTTGTTGGTAGTAGTTTGCTCTTGTTCAGCAGTAGTTGGTTCTTCTTTGTCGGTAGTAGTTGGTTCTTCTTCCGTAGCAGTTTCTTCTTTGGGGGGAGCTGGTTGAATAAAGTCCAATGCATCCTGTTTCCAAGTTCCTCCATGAAGGGTTCCTGGATTTTCGTTGCTGGTTTTGTCAGCAATTGTTGTACCACTACCTTCATTGAGAGGCCAATAACCAACTAATCCTTCTTCATCTCCCCTGAGTCGATGATTCATGGATTGTTTGATTTCGTCTTGGGAACGGACTCGGTTCCACATCCGCACTTCTGCTATGTCACCTTTGAATAAGTTTCCAAGAGCATCAGCTTGGGACGCTATACGCACGGGTAATTTGGTTATTGAACCCACCTGATTGGGGGTAGCGGTATTTTCTTCTTCTCCATTGATATAGAGTTTGGCTCCATCGGCTTCATGTTTGAAGGTTGCGGCTACATGTTGCCAAGTCTTGGTTTTTAACTGATTGCGACTGGTTAGGTATACTCCTTTGTTGATAAAACGCAGGTTTTTGGGGTGGGTATCGAAGGTAAAGCCTTCACTTTTACCCCCTATACCCTTATCAACTATTCGCTTTCCTAATACTTCTGGTTTAATCCAGGCTTCGATGGTAAAGTCGTTGGTCAGATCTAGGACTGAATCCGGTGGAATGTCTACATAATCTTTCTTACCATCAAAGGTAAGGGCGGTGGACAAGTTTGAGGAAGATTCTGTTGGTTCTTCTGGAACTGGTACAGGTTCTTCAACCGGTTTGAGGTAAATTCCTATGGAAGTTAAGAGATTTTGGCGACCCCCATGATGACCGAAGATGCCAACAATTTCCTGACCCTCAGGTGCTTCCAAGGAAAAGGGTTCGACTTCTTGCTTGCCACTTCCTCCTCCAAAAACCTTAGAGGTGACTCCTTTGTGAGTATGGAACTGAAGCGTGATAATTTCTTCTTTGGGATAATCAGGAGCTTGCCTTCCCCAAGTTCCTGAAATTTTAGTCAAATAATCTCCTGCCTCTAGACTAAATTTATCCCCAGATTGGTTAGGAAGTTGTTTACATCGTAAAACTGAACCGACATTACCTGATTGAATCTTGACTTCAATATTATCGATTGCCCAAGCGTGCCAGACACTGATATGGGTAATCCTTGCTTGGGGCACCCGTTCTTTCGGTCTGGGTTTAATATCAAAAGATGTTCCCATTGAACTACCTGTTGGTCCTTGTTTGAGTAGTTCTCCTGCCTCTTCGGGTTTCTCCGGCTGCTCACTTTCACCTTCGGAAGTTGTTTCTGGGGGTTGTTCTTTGGAGGGAGCTGGTGAAATAAAATCGAGTTTTTCCTGCTCCCATGTACCTCCTCCCTCTTTCTTCCATGTACCTGCTCCGTAAATGGTACCTTGGTTGCCATTACTAGTCTGATCTGTCGCTGTTGAACCACTACCTTCATTGAGAGGCCAATAACCTAGTAATCCTTCCTCATCTCCCCTGAGTCGATGGTTCATTGATTGCTTAATTTCTTCTGGAGAGCGAGCAATTTGCCAAATACGGACTTCAGTAATTTGACCTTTACAATACTTCTTCCGAGCATCAACGGAGTAGCCGATCCAGATTGTGTCTTGCTTGTTAGCGTCAGATGTGTGTTTCGAGCCACTAGCAACTAATTCACCATCAATGTAAATTTTTTGACCACCGACAGATGCACCAAAAACGTGGGCTAAGTGATGCCATTGATTATCAGCTAGGTTCAGATTGGAGCTAGAGATAACTTCGTTGCTCCAAATGCGAGTTTTGATATTACCACTATTCAAATAGAGATGGCGATCGTTATATCCCCCATTGTTACCAATTACCACAGAAAAGAAACCACAATTGGGAGCATCTGTTTTAAACCAAAATTCGTGAGTTACTTCAGTTTCTGGTTCGTTCAGAGGAATGACGATATAGTCATCTTTGCCGTCAAAGGTAAAGACAGACTGAAGTTCTTGTGGCTCTTTCTCTGTCTCCTCTTTAATAACTGCTGCTGGTTCTATAATATCTAGCTCTTCCTGTTTCCACGTTGCTCCATGAAGGGTTCCTGAATTCTCATTACTAGTTTTGTCCCCTGCGGTGTTACCACTACCTTCATTAAGAGGCCAGTAACCGACTAATCCTGCTTCATCTCCCTTGAGTCGTTGGTTCATCAATTGCTTGATTTCTTCTGGGGAACGGGCTTGATCCCACAAACGTACTTCAGTGATGTCACCATTAAATAAATAGTCTGGATTTCCTTCAGTTCTTCCTGCTCCAATACGTAAAGGATGGCTGGTATTGAGCTTAATCTTTGATGGTAATGGAGCACCTACTAGTTCGCCATTGATATAGAGCTTCATGGTGCTGCCATCATAGGTAGCTGCGACATGAGTCCAACTATTGAGCACTACATCTGGGCCAGTGAGGTCTACCCAAGTCTGGCCATTTCCTGTCCAAAACTGCCACTTATTGTTGGATCCGGCATATATTATGTATCCTCCTTGAGGTCCATCGGTGCGGCAGGTGACCGGCGAGCGCCATTGTCCCTGTCCTCCTTCTACTTTTGCCCAGCAGGATAGGGTAAACTGGGTTGGATTAAGTTCTGGTTTGTAAGGAACTTCAATATAATCATCTTTACCATCAAAGGTAGCTACCGATTGGGGAGATTGGGGAGTAGTTGCTGCTATTGTATGGTAGACAAAAGTTTCCCAAGGGCCAATTTTATCTCGATTGGCCACAACAGAGCTGCCTCCCCCTCCTTCAGCACAGAGATACTTACCATTCTCAGCTTGGATGGCTACTTTACTATCTCCTAATTGGTGCAAAGTAAAAGTTTCCCAAGGGCCAATTTTATCTCGATTGGCCACAACAGAGCTGCCTCCCCCTCCTTCAGCACAAATATACTGACCATTCTCGGCTTGGATGGCTACCTTACCATCTCCTAATTGGTGCAAAGTAAGGGTCTCCCAAGGGCCAATCTTATCTCGATTGGCAACAACAGAGCCGCCGCCTCCTTTTTCCGTACATACGTACTGACCATTATCAGCTTGGAGCGCTATCACCTCAGTCTCTGGAAGGGTTTCTGTAGGAAGGGCTGGGGTAATAAAGTTGAGTTCCTCTTCTTCCCAAGTTCCTCCGTGAATAGTTCCTTGGTTGCCATTGCTAGTCTGATCCTTGGCAATCGCACCACTTCCTTCATTTAAAGGCCAATAAGCAACCAGTCCTGCTTCATCTCCCTTAAGCCGTTGCCCCATCAAATTTTTAATTTCATCTGGGGAGTGAACTTGATTCCAAATCCGAATATCTGCTAGCTGACCTTTAAAATAATTATCGCTTTTGTCATCTAGGTTACGAGCTAATAAGAAGGGAGTTTTATCAGCAATTAAAGCTCCTCCTGTTGGTCCTTCTTTCTTCAGCTGACCATTGATGTAAGTTTTAGCAGTACTGCCATCGTTGGTAATCGCTATATGACTCCATTGATTCCATTTTAGCGACCTCTTAGCTGTATTAGGCGCTCCTGAATTAGTGCTTCCCTTGGTATGGAAACGGTGGTGTACATATCCAGTGTTATGTATCCAGATATTGTAATTCCGACCTGGTTTGCCTACAATGCCTTTCCAAACTTGGTTCGGTTTACCGCTGGGCTTGAGCCAAACTTCTACGGTATAAGCGGAAAGTTGTAAACTCTCGCTATCAGGAACAGAAATATAATCGCTGGTTCCATTGAATCTAAGTACTGATTGAGGAGAAGCAGTCATAGTTAATGTTCTAAGTGCTAAGAAGTTGCTTTTACTTACTGTCGGAATAAATCCTGTTCTTGCTCCACTGCCAGTCTTTAAAATGACTGGTAAACTCTAGCTTGATATTTTACCAGTTTTTTGGTAAAATATTGCAACAAAAGAAGTAAACATTGCCGAGCTTAAAAGCGTCAATGCTTAGACTGCTTCCGCTGCAATCAAGAAAGGCTTTGGGTATTGTATAATTCTATCCTCCCAGTAGTGAAATTCCCCTAGAAAGTATCGATTAATTTAATCTGGATAAGGAAGACCACTGAGTTCCTCAGGTATCCAACACATATTGTAGAACTGGCATCTTGCTAGTCATATCTGTGCTACTATCATTTTATGGTAGGAAAATTCTATTCTCAAATTAGCTAAAATATCAGTAGTAAAACCAGTACACTGACCATGCCTTCGAGACATATTCGCTTTGATTGGGCAATGAAAAGATTACTGCGGAATAAGGCTAACTATGTAATCTTGGAAGGTTTTTTAAGCGAGTTATTAAATACTGATATCACCATCAAGACCCTTCTCGAAAGTGAAAGCAATCAACAAACTCAAGATGATAAAAACAACCAAGTTGATATTCTTGCTGAAACCGCCGATTCGGAGTTGGTCCTCATCGAAGTACAAAACAACTCTCAACTAGATTATTTTCATCGTATGCTCTACGGTGTGTCCAAATTAGTCACCGAATATCTCGAAAAAGGACAAGAGTACGGCGAAATTAGGAAAATCTACTCGGTGAATATCGTCTACTTTAACCTGGGCAAGGGAGATGACTATATTTATCGTCTGAAATCAGAGTTTATTGGGGTAAATACGAAAAATACCCTAGAACTGTCCCCAGCTCAAGAAAGAAAGTTTAGTGTAAAAAAAGTAGCAGATATCTTCCCAGAATACTACCTACTGAAAGTAAGGAATTTTAAAGGAGCAGCAGAGACTACCTTACAGGAATGGATCTATTTTCTGAGAAACAGCGAGATCAAAGATGAATTTGCTGCCAAGGGAATGGTAGAAGCGAAGGAAACCCTAAGAGTCAATAATCTATCAGACTCTGAAAGAGCGGCATATAACCGTTATATGGATAACAAGAGTTACGAAGCAAGTATCAGGAGTACCCAAGAGTTTGAGGCACAATGGCAAATCGAACAGATTGAGGAGACTAAAACGAGAGCTAGGGAAGAAGGTCTTCAAAAAGGTCGGGAAGAAGGTCGAGAAGAAGGTCGAGAAGAAGGTCTTCAACAAAAAACAATAGAGATTGCACGCTCGTGTAAAGAACAAGGTTTAGATACAGAGACGATTATGGCCATCACTAAACTGTCTAGGGAAGATATCGAAGCTTTGTAAGTTTCTTACCAGGGAGCAGGCAATAGTGAAGATATCTCCGTGGAACTGGCATCCTGCCAGTCTATCTTTAAAGCATCAATTGTGGAACTAGCATCCTGCCAGTCTTATTTGTGCTATTATTATTTCATAATGGAAAAAGTGTGCGCTTATATATAAAGTCTCCTCAAGTTAAGCTATTAGCGATTGCTTACAGCACCAGCCAAACTGATAGCACAATTTAACCTCACCTCATATGGATTAAACCCTTGTCCCATGATACTATTGGCCAAATCTTCCCAATGAGAAGTTAACCAACTCAGTTTCTGGCCATGCAATTGAATGCGCACTGACACCCTCTTTTACAAAGTTTTCCAAACCTTTCCTGGTGCTATGTTTGAACTCCTCGGAGAAGACATTACCCTAGCACAAAACTATACTTTCAAATCTATCGAACTCAAAGAAGTTGCCAAACGTACTCATACTGACAGCCTCTTTTACAATGTCTTCCAAACCTTCCCTGGTACTCTGTTTGAACTCCTCGGAGAAGACACAACACCAGCACAAAATTATACGTTCCAATCCATAGAACTCAAAGAAGTTGCCAAACGTACTGATGGGGTATTCTTTCCCAAGAGAGACGGTGACCCCATTTATTTTGTGGAAGTCCAGTTTCAACCCGATGAACACTTGTACTACCGTCTAATGCAAGATGTATTTGTCTTTTTGGGACAAAATCGTTGGAAATATGGTTGGCAAGCGGTGGTATTTTGGGCTAAGCGCAGTTTAGATCCGGGGATTCCTCAGTGTTACGATGCGCAAGTGAAAGCAGGAAATTTAAAAGTATTTTACCTTGAAGATACTCCAAACACTGCAAACTCCATTGCCTTGGGATTGGTACGATTAGTAATAGAACCAACAAGCAATATTGAAAACCGAGTCAGACAACTCGAAACATCTGTGCGAGCTCTGCCAGTGCAGCAGCAAAGAAATGCGATAGAATTAGTAGAGCAAGCTTTGGTGTATAAATTTCCTGATCGTCCTTGGAGGGAACTAGAAGCGATGTTTGGACTTACAGAATGGAAACAAACTAGGTTTTATCAGGAAGTCGAGGCTGAAGGTATCCAAAAAGGTATCCAGCAAAATACAATAGTGATCGCACGCTCATGTAAGCAACAAGGTTTAGATATCGAGACGATTATGGCCATAACCAAACTGTCTAGGGAAGAGATCGAAGCTTTGTAAAAATTGTGGAACTGGCATCTTGCCAGTCCTATTTGTGCTATTATTATTTCATAATAGGAAATGTGTGCGCTTATATATAAAGTATCTTCAACCTAACCTGTTGCTGTAAGCGATTCGCACAATTTAACCTCATCCCAAGTAATTCCAACACCCCTATAGATCGTTGATCTAGGCAATTCACCATTTCAACAACACCTCATTCTTGAGTAACGATATCATCACAAAGCTTTCTATCCTTCTTTTCTACCGAGGGATTATTCTTCAGATAATCCCGCGCCCAATTGCAACCGCGCTCTAGTAACTCATCTAAATCCAAACTCAAGACTGCCACTCCTTCATCAGTAGCAACGGCTATTGCTTTACCGTCGGGGCTGAAACTAAAATCCCACACACGCTCAATACTGTCAAGCCTAGTTTCTTTGAACCAAGTACCGTTAAGTATATAGAGGGTAATACCTTTCCAAGTAGCCCCGGCGAGTATTTTGGAATCAGGACTGAAGTTCATACTGCCATTAAAACTCTCTAATTTGAGGTTTTGAAGCAGAGTACCATCCCCACTCCAGAGTTTAAGAATGTCGTCATCACTAGCAGAGGCAATGGTTTGACCATCTGGGCTGAAACTGACGCTATTAACCTCATCACTATGTCCCTCAAGAGTTTGGAGTAGAGTACCGTCTCGGTTCCAGAGCTTCACGGTTTTGTCGTCACTAGCAGAGGCAATGGTTTGACCATCCGGACTGAAACTAACGCTATTGACTTCATCACTATGTCCTTCAAGAGTTTGGAGTAGAGTGCCGTCTCGGTTCCAGAGCTTCACGGTTTTGTCGTCACTAGCAGAGGCAATGGTTTGACCATCCGGACTGAAACTAACGCTATTGACTTCATCACTATGGCCTTTGAAAGTTGCCTGCAAAGTTCCATCCATACTCCAGAGTTTCAGGGAATTATTGTGATCTCCCACGCTAAAGGCAACTGTTTTACGATCAAGACTGAAACTGACTATACCAAGACTTTGCTCTTCGAGTACTTTGAGTTCCTTACCATTACGATTCCAAAGTATTACTTGATCATCACCTACACAGCTAATTATTTTACCATCAGAACTAAAACTGAATCTAGGGAATCTACTTTTACTGTTAAGCCCATGAAGGGTTTTGAGCATCTTACCATTTTTACTCCAAATTTTCACGGTTTTATCATAACTAACAGAAGCAATAGTCTGATTATCATCACTAAAATTAACGCTTGTGACTTTATCGCTATGCTCCCGAAGAGTTTTCCTTAGAGTACCGTCTTTGCTCCATAGTTTCACTGTATTGTCATCACTAGCAGTAGCAATGGTTTCGCCATCAGTACTAAAGCTTACGTCATTGACTTGATTATTGTGTCCTTTAAGGGTTGCTAGTAGTTCCCCCTGAATACTCCAGAGTGTTACAGTATTGGTTGCACTGATAGAAACTACTATCCTACTATCAGGGCTAAAACAAATTTCTTTGATATTGTAGCAATCTATGGTTTTGATTAGAATGCCATTTTTTCGCCAAAGTTTTATTTCGCTGTTTTTTGCTTCACGAAATTGCTGAGTACTAACAGAAGCAATAATTCTACTATCCAAGCTACATATGACACTTTCTACCCTGTCGTTGTGTCCAGTCAGAATTTTGACAAGAGTACCATCACTCTTCCAGAGTTTGACTAAGTTATCATCACCAATAGTGGCAATAATTGAGCTGTCAGGACTAAAAGTAAGGGATTGGCAGCTCTCAGTATGCCCAGTCAAGTTTTTAATGATGGTTCCGTCATTCTTCCAAAGTTTGACTAAGTTATCATTACCAATGGTGGCAATAATTGAGCTATCGGGACTGAAAGTTAGGCTTTTAATCTCGTCAGTATGCCCAACCAAATTTTTGTTTAAATTACTATCAATGTTCCAGAGTTTTACTTCATTATCATCACTAATAGCAGCAATAATTGAGCTGTCGGGACTGAAAGTGAGGCTTTTGATTTTTTCAGTATAACCTTCTAAGGTTTTGATTAGAGTGCAGTCAGTTTTCCAGAGTCGTACTATGTTGTCCCTATCAGTAGTAGCAATAGTCTTACCGTCAGGGCTAACCCTAATCCTGTCAACACTACTGCTAACTTCTGGCAAAGTTTTGACTTCTCCGCTATCAGCATTCCATACCTTTACGATATTATCATTATCAGCACTGTCAGTGACAACAGTTTTACCGTCAGGACTCCAACTTATAACCGAAACATTTCCCTCAATAGTTCTTAGCAAAGTTCCTTCACGACTCAATAGTTGAACTTCTTGATAATTGCTAGTTGCAATAGTCTCACCATCAGGACTGAACTTCACTTTTCTGAAAATATTCTCATTATTTACAGCAGACAAAACAAGCCTATTGTAGATGTTCCAAATTTTTACTGTATTATCCTTGCTCGCTGAAGCTAGCAGCTTACCATCGGGATTAAAACTTAGACAAGTTACACTGTCACTGTGCACATCTAACTCTTTTGAACTGTAATCATGGGGTTTTAATACTAGTTTTTTAGCTTTATTTATTATTATCGTTTTTTCTATTGCAAGATAAGGTGCAATTTCATTAAAAGACACTAAATTTGTATCACTAACAAAATCAATATTAGCAATATTTGAACGATAGTATCTTGAAGATAAATACTTATTTTTAATTAAATTACCATTAATATCAAAAAACTTCAGCGATCCATATTTATTGGCGAGAACAATATTCTGATTATCAGCTGCTAACCTTAGACTAATAACACCATATCCATCGATGGCTATGAGTTTGTCGCCCTTATTATTCCAGAGTATAACTGTGCCATCTTTACCAGCTGAAGCTAGCAGTTGATTGTCTCGACTGAAACTAATGTTTTCTACACTGCTATTGTGATCTATAAGAGTTTTAATTAAATTGCCATCAATGCTCCAAAGTCTAACTGTTTTGTCTTCACTCGCTGAAGCTATTAGCTTGCTATTGGGGGTAAAGATAACACTTGTGACACTACCTGTGTGTCTTTCTAGAGTTTTGATTAAACTTCCACCAAGACTCCAAAGTTTAATGGTTTTATCTTTACTCCCTGAAGCAAGTAGCTTACCATCGGGGCTAAAGCTCACACTCGTAACACTACCATTATGCCCTTCTAAAGTTACTAGTAAGCTGCCATCAAGATTCCAAACTCTGACAGTTTTATCCTCACTTGCTGAAGCAAGCAACTTACCATCGGGGCTGAAGCTAACACTAGTGACACTACCATTGTGTCCTTCTAATCGATTAAGTTCTCTTACCCCGTAAACCGCATTATTTAACTCAGTCACAACACTTAGTTGAGTTTCTTCGGGTATTTCTTCAATTGACTCCTTCAGTTTTATTGCGGCTTTGAGAGCTGATAATAATCGATCAAGCTCTCTATTCTGTCTTGAGGATAAAACGAGATTAATAAGTTCCGAATTGAGCAGTTTCTCTCGCAAAACTTCATTCATTTTCTCTTCGCTAATTTTGCGCTGCTCCCTCTCCCTCTCTAATTCAGCAATTAATCGCGCTGATTCTGGGTTTTGTGTACGAATGAAAGTTACCAGATAATCATGAACCAGTTGATAACGATTAGCTGGAAATCCTGGCACTCTCAGCACGATCCCGGATTTCACTAAGATTTCTAAAACTGAGTCCAGTTTCTCGGCTTGTACCTCTAACTCCAATTCCAAATCTTCACGAGTTTTGGAGGGACGAGTATTATTTTCATCAGTAAGTAAATACAAGACCAAGTTAGCAATCTGCTCATTCCCCACACCACAATCTTTAACAACATCTGCTAAAAATTGCTTTACCAGTTCGTCTTTAGTGCCCCTTGCCTGAAATTGCTCCAGGGTAGTAATATTATCTGCTTGCAGCTGCGCCCCCACTATCTGCAATTCAATCGGGCGAACTTCTCCCACTTCCCCTGACAACTCCCTAACTAGTTCCTCTACCAAGTCAGGTTCTAAGTAAAATTGAGAGCGTTGTGTTAATTTCTGGATAACAGATTTAGCATCTTCTGGGGAAAAGTTGCCCAAATAGTAGAGGAGGTGCTTGTAATTTTCATCAAATCCTTCAAAATTCGTGGTACGAGTTAACTCCAGCAAATAATGGAGATAGTCTTCCCGCAGAGATAGGATAATCTTGAGATAAGGAATTTCTAAACAGTGGCGCAAAAACTCATAAAAGGGTCGCCTACTAGCTTGGTCTTTGTAAACAAAGAAAAATTCTTCAAATTGGTCAAAAATCAGCACTGTCAACCGATGGCGCTGTCCATTTTGTCGCAATTGTTCCAGAATTGTTTGCAGGTTTTGCCCCTCCAATCCTTTGATATCGCTAGCAAAATATTTCGTAATATTGCTAGATTGCTGAGAACCCCCTAAATCCCCCAATTCTGGGGGACTTTGAGTTTGAGCTCTTTTGGAATTAGCAACTGGGGGGCTTGAAGTCTGGGCTCCCTCAGAATTGGGGGCTGGGGGGCTTGAGTATTCAATAATGTTAGATTCCCCAGTAGTATCAACATTGGGAGTAGTAAATCCAGTCCTCCCCAGAATTGGGGGGATAGGGGGGCGATTAATGCCACGGCGGGATTCGTTATCAATGGACAATCCCTTAGCTAATTCCCCAAGCCAATCGGTATAGACATCAACAAAGATAGGTATAGCTTCCCTTCCCTCAAAATAACTAACCTCCAGCGCTGGTACTAATCCTGCCTGCAAAATCGAACTTTTCCCCACCCCCGACTGCCCATGAATTACCGTCAGCTTACAATCAGCACGGTTAACTCGTTCAATCAGACGCTCCACATCTTGCTGCCGCCCAGAAGCTGCTACAATATCTTCTACTTGCTCAGCAACAGTTACCTGACTCCCCTCTTCCCTCCTCAAAACCGGTGGCTGCAAACGCCCTGCACCAACAAAAGCCCGCAATCCATACCGGCTCTCTACTTCCCTTTGTTCCAGTTTCAGGTAAAATGCTTCTCGATACTGACCTTGCTCAAAATAAAGCGATCGCAACTCTTGTAGTATCTCAAGATAAAGACTAAGCTGATGCTGAGGTTGAGTTTTATCCCTGGCTTGTTCTAAATTACGGATAGCCTTGGTAATTTCACCTAATCCTTGCTCTGACTTGGCTAAAATCAAGTAGTATAAAGCGCAATTAATTGACTTCGATTCAGTTAGAGTTAAATACTCCCTCCTGCCTCCTGCCTCCTGCCTCCTGCCTTCTCGAATTGCTAAAGCTTTTTGTGCCCATTGCTTTGCTTCTTGCCACTGCTCTTTTTTGAGGGCAACTTCTGCTAAAAAGCTATAATCTTCCGCCAACCTACCTGAATTACCATGATTTTGGTGCAATTCCAGGGCTTGTTGTGCCCGGTTTTCCAGAGATTCCCAATCTTCTAAACCTTGCTGTACTTGACAGAGTTGATTAATATGTTTGGCAACTAAATCTTGCCGTTGCGCTTCCTCAAACTTATCCAAACATTGCTGGAGATAATTCCTACTTTCGAGCCAATATTGTTCTCCTTTACTGTAGTAAGTTAAGCCTAGCTGTAGTAAAACTATACCCTGCTGTACTCTTACTCCCCCTCTTTGTACTCTTACTCCCCCTCTTTGTACTCTTTCTCCTTCCCCTTGCACTCTTGCTCCTTCCCCTTGCACTCTTACTCCCCCTCCTTGGAGGGGGTTGGGGGGTGGGTTATCCGGGGGTGGGTTAAAGCTGTCGGAGGAGGGCGAAGCATTTGGATTGTTCAATTCAGGTTTCGCCGATGAGTTATCGCTCAAATGCTTCTCCCCTACATCCCCTACATCCCCTACATTATGATTTTGAGGATTTTGGCTTTGAGATGCTTTTGGGGGTGGTTCAAAAAAAGCTAAACTTTGCTGATAATAATCCAAAGCAGTATCAAGCTGGTTATCTCTATACTGGATCAAACCCTTCATTAGAGCTAAACTAGCCTTCAACTCCGGTTCTAATTCTTGTCCACTACTTTGCAAATCCTGCTCAATAGCTTCGAGTTCATCCCCTTCTATTATAAAGTCCGGTTCCTCGACAAAGATTTGCTCTGCCTGTTGAGGCAATAAACCCATTAACTCCTCATCAGGAAGTTTAAACTCAAGGGGTGGACCTGCCCAACTCTTAAAATCCGGCGCTACCCGCATCAGTTGTCGCAATACCCGATCCGTTACCCACAAGACTACCGGGAAAGGGAAACTGCGAAATTGATCTCGTACCTTATTAGTAGCTCCCAGTAAGTCATCTAGAGCCATCACCGACTCCAAACCCAATACCATTACAGCATCCGTAGGCTGCTCTCCAAACTCGTTAACGATAGTAGTATACAGAGTCTTGGCAGAGGGTGACAGGGTTAACTGTCGAATCTCAATGCTGCATTGCTCACACAACTGGGTTAAGATGCGATCGCGCAAACTAGTATAGTTGCACCGTACCAGAATTAAGGAAAAGCGTCCTGGACTTTGGGTAAGCGATCGCGTTAAGGTTTGGAGCGTGCGATCGTTTTCTGTATTTGGGTTGGGCATAAGGATAAGGAACCACAAAGACACAAAGAGCACAAAGGGAATTTATAGCAAAAGGCAGAGGGCAGAAGGCAGAAGGCAGAAGGGAAGAGATTAACAGGTAAAAGTTTCAACATTTGGCGTTGTCTTTATCGCCTTGGCGACTGCTATAAGTTCTAAATTAATTCTCAATTCTCAATTCTCAATTCTCAATTCTCCAAGATTTATATTTTTCCGTTTCCAATAACAGGGGATTGAGATAAAACCAGCTTCCCTGATCATCAAGATATTCAAAGACAAACAGACTGCGCAATAAGGTTTGGTATTCTCTATCCCCTTTAACTCGTTGCTCTTGGACTACCTGAAACAGCAACTGCCACTCTTGATCATCTATTGCTAAGAGTAAGCCATCCCGTTCCCGCCGAATCACTCTTTCGAGCACGGATCGAGAAATAGGTGGATCTTCTTCTCGCAGACAGCCGAAGAGCATCCCCAGCAAATTCCGCACATGACCACCACTAATCTGGCATAATCGGTCTAAGGTTTCCAAACTATCAAAAACTTCTGTTACATAGCCCAGGCGCTCTTCTGGCTGGGCATCGGGGAAAGCTCTGGCTAAAACCATTTGCCGCAACAAAGCCATACCCTCAACACATTGCTCACCATTTCTTAATTGTACCGGTACCATCGGCAGCATCATCGGACTTTCACCACGTCCTAGACGATTTTTGAGGGCTTCCCGCTCATTGGAAAAAACCAAAGATAGAGGTATGGTATAAACCACATGGCAGTTTAATTGGCTCAGCTGCTCTCCCCGGTCAACAAAGAGGTATTCTGGTAATAACTTACTTGAGGATGAACCTAGTTTATTTTCGATGCGATCGAGGTTATCCACAATCACCACTAACCCTTTCTTACCCTGCTGCTTTAACTGCTCTGTGGCAACTTTGAGAATTTCCTCGTTGATATATTTCAGAATCTGAGTAGTTTGGGGTTCCAGGTACTGCCGGAGTTTAGAGCGTGTCTGGGGACTGTTTTTCGCTTTAGCGGTAATTGTACCAATACCCGCAGGTAGGGAAAATTCTACCCCCTCCTCCGTATTGCCTTTAATCCCAACTCCTACTAACTCCGCTTCAGCACTCAATTCGATAGGAGTAAGCAATACCTCTCCAGTTTTTTTCAAGAAAGCCTGAAAACCCCTAGGTTGCAGCTTGACCTTACTCTTCTCTAAACTTTCACTAACCTGATGAGCAATTGCTAAGAGAATATCCGTAAGATCCACATCTGCTACATCCAAGTCTTCTGTAGCTTCAAAGCAAACTACATGAAACCCCACCTCCTCCAATTCCGCCTTCAGCCGCAACAATTCCGTAGACTTACCACAGCCAATATGTCCGGTAAATAGCTGACAGGTATATTTATGGGGAGATATCCGGCTGATAGTCCGCTTGAGAGCCTCAATCACTTTACCACTACGCACAGTCGCAAAATCAATATAGTACCTCCGGTCCTCAGCATTGCCCATATCTATGGTAGTGCCAGGGTTACAAGCATCAAAAAATCTCTCTAAATTTAAGTTCATTGCTTTTGAGAAACAATTTTAGATTTTAGATTTTAGATTTTAGATTTTAGAATTGAATCAGTCTTTCATAACGGATGCTGATGTGCCCTTATTCAGCAAACCCTACCTACCACCTACCACCTACCACCTACCACCTAATCCTGCCTTGCTAAAGGGCGAAACAAGTGATTATGTTCGGGGTGATAGAGACGGGAACGAGCTGTAGTAAAATCTTGCCAAGGCTGTTTACCTACTCTTCCTAGTGCCGGACTTATCAGATAAAGAGTTGTCCGCAGGAGATTTTCCCTATTGCTAACTTCTGCTATTTTGTCAAGGGTAGCTAGCCAGATTTTTTCATCAGGCCAACCAATACGGAAACAGATTGCTACCGGTGTATCTGCCGGATAATATGCTAATAGTTTCTCTTGAGCTTCTTCAATATGACGAGCACTCAGATAGAGGCAGAGACTGGCTTGATGAGCCGCCAAGGATGCCAACTCTTCTGCTTCGGGTACTGCGGAAGCACGACCACTGATGCGGGTGAGGATAATCGTTTGTACTAGTCCTGGTACTGTAAGTTCCACACCTAATTTAGCTGCTGCTGCTTGGTAAGCACTGATACCAGGGATAACTTCAAAGGGAATTTCCGCTTCTGAGAGGGCTTGCATTTGCTCGTGGATGGCGCTGTAGAGACTGAGATCCCCTGAGTGGAGACGTACCACAGATTTTTGCGATCGCACCCGTTCAATCATTAGGGGTACAATCTCTTCTAAGGTTTTATTGCCAGTGCGGACAATTTCCGCATCGGAACGGACATTTTCTAAAATCTGCTTGGGTACAAGGGAATCAGCAAAGACAATTACATCCGCTTGTTGGAGAATTTTAACTGCTTTAACCGTCAATAAATCCGGGTCTCCAGGTCCTGCTCCCAGGATATAGACAGCTGGTGCCAAAGTAGATGAAGGGTTTTCCAGAGTAATCAACTCAGTTGAGTCAGACATGATATATGTAGTCTTTTATGGTAGCAGAGCAGACGCAAGCTAGCTTGGTGTACTAAAGCTTGAACAGAGAATTATAGCAAATCCGCATTCGTAATCCCCTTTTGGGTATAAATCTTTTTTCCTACTGACTGGGAGCCTTGTGCTTCGGTGAACTTTCGTCACAAAAACGGGAATCGTTACCCGGATTCTCAGATTAGTTCAAAAAAAATAGAGCAACTTACCAAAAAAGTTCCGGATAATCCCTATCTCTTCAGAAAGATTGAATGGTAGATGCACCCTGGTTAAGCCCTAGAGTTCGACTCTAGGGTATTTTTTTTACCAATTATCCATTCTCCATTTTCCATTCTCCATTCTCCATTCTCCATTCTCGATTATTTTCGCATTTTGCCTGACAGCGTTCCAAATAAATTTGAGCTGCTCGATCAGCCGGGTTAATTTTTAAACAATCCTGCAGCAGTTCCGCTGCTTCCTGGAAACAATCTTGATGATAGCGCCACAAAGCTTGTTCAAAAGTTGATTTTGTAGCTAATTTACCCTTACGGAGTTCTGGAGGGTCTACCTCAAAGACTTCAAATACAAACACCATTTCTGACTTACCTTTAACCGTTACCCGGTCAATGGCACGAAAGGCATACTCAACAGGATGGTTTAACTGCAAAAATGTGTGGTGAGAAATGAGCAACGACACCCCATAATCTTTCGTCAGAGTTTCTAAGCGTGCAGCTAAATTAACCGCATCACTAATCACAGTACCATCCATGCGGTTCGGTCCTCCTACTGTTCCCAGCATCAAAGAACCAGTATTGATACCGACGCCAATATGGATAGTGGAACGCTCTTCTGCTTGCCGTAGAAGATTATACTCCGACAGCCGCCTTAACATAGCGATCGCAGCTTTCACGGCATCATCGGCACAGCCACTAAACAGAGCCATAATCGCATCACCAATGTATTTATCAATAAAGCCATAATTTTCAGCAATAGCTGGTTCCATACGAGACAGGTAAGCATTAATAAATTTGAAGTTGTCTTCGATGCTCATCCGTTCCGATAGGGTAGTAAAGGAGCGGATATCTGCAAACAAAATCGACATCTCCTTCTGCACTGCTTCACCTAATTTGACATCAACAATGCTCTGTTTATTCAACAACTGGAGGAATTGACGAGGTACAAACCGTGCATTAGCTTGGTTGAGTTGATACAGCTCATTGGTGAACCTCATGCGTTCAGCTTCTGCTCGTTTGCGTTCAGTGATATCTTGAAAAGCAACGATCGCATAACGAATATTGCCTTCTTCATCGTAGATAGGAGTTCCCCAAGCTTCTATAGGAATAATCTTGTCACCTTGGTGGATATCTATATCATCAACAGCACTACTTTCACCCCTAAGTGCCCGCATCAGAGGCAAGTTGTCTACAGGATAAAGTTGATCAGTTCCTGCAACATAGTTTTGATATACCTCAGCAAATTCCTCAGAACTAGTTGAGGTTTCAACCCCCTTACCAAATAACTCCTGGGCTTTATGATTAAGGTAATAGGGTTTGCCATTAGCATCAATCACTGCCACACCTACTGGTACAGCCTCTAAAAATTGAATTAGCCGCTTTTCTCCTGCACGTATCGCCTCCTCTGTTTGATCTTGCAGCACCGCCTCAACTGAATGGAAATGTTCCGTTGTCGTTTCCAGCAAGATTTCCAGATCCGCTTTTTCCTGTTGCAACCAGAAACTGTGGTAAAAAATGATCAGAACAGCAGAACCAGTAAAAGCCACTAAAGGAGAAACTACAGGGAGCCACCAGCTTGCTAAAAAAGCGACATAGCTGCCAGTAATCAGAATGCCCTCTCCTAAAGTAATGCTCAAGACCAAAACTGTCCATTTCAGCCACAGCTGCTGGTTTAACTGGTTACTCTGGAGCAAAAGCCAACACCCTGTAGCACCAACAAATGAACAAATTATAGTCCATAGCCACTCCCCCGGTTCTCTCCACACCTTAAGCAAGGGGCGTCCTTCCATTGCGGCACTGACAATCTGGCTGGCTAAATTAGCATGAATTACCACACCAGGCATTAACTGAGTAGTGTAAGAAGTCTGAAAATTATCCTTGAGGCTTTCGGCAGTGGAACCAATCAAGACAATGCGGTTACGGACTAAATCCGGTGGTAGTTGGTTTTCTAGAACCTCTGTTAGGGATATAGTACGGAAATCTTGTATTGCACCCCGAAAATTCAACAAAATTTGGTAACCACCATCATCCCCACGAATATAGCCACCATCGTTTCCCTTAAAGGGGACAAATACCGCTTTACCTAACCCCAATTTGGGAGCAGCTATGGGCTTCAGGTAAATATTCTCGGCTTCGAGATACATCAGAGCTAGTTTAGCTCCTAAACTAAGTTGAGTAGAACCAGCTTCTGATCTCAGGGAAAGTAAACTTCGACGCACCTTACCATCGCTATCGAGTATTAAATCTGCCACAGCTACTTGCCCTAATTCGCTCAACGTGGGTGGCGGGAGAACTCGACTACCAGCGGCTTTCTCAATACCAATGAGGTTTGGTGTAGACTCGAACACCTGAACTAGTTCCTGGTGACCAGGTTCCACCGGTAAATCTCGATAAAGATCCATTCCTATGGCCCTAGGCTGCTGTACCCTCAGGTTTTTGATGACCTGTGCTAGAGTGCCGTCGGGAATTGGCCATTGCCCAACTTGCTGAATATCTGACTCATCAATGGTGACAATAACAAAGCGTGAGTCCATTGCTTCAGGAGAGCGCAGGCGAAAAAATAGGTCAAAACTAGCCCATTCCAGGAGTTGAAACAATCCGGCTGAACTGGCGACAATGGCCAATCCTGCTATGCTGGAAGCAATAATCAGTACTCCCCGCCACTGCCAAATTTGAATCTTGAGTTTGAGCCACATTTGAGCTTAGGTGTTAGGTGTTAGGTGTTAGGTGTTAGGTGGATGGTTTTTTGAGTACCCCTAGATTGTGCTTTCATTCGTCAAACATTCAATGTAGGGTCGGATGCACCAATTACTGTATCTTCGTAGCAAATTCTTGAACACCTGACACCATTTAACCTTACCTAACACCTAATACCTTTTCTCTGGGTTAACAGATAAGTAGTCATCTCTCCTTTGCCTTTAACCTGAATCTTACCCCGCTCTTCAAACTGATATTGAGATTGTAAATGCTTATAAGTGGATTCAGTAACCTGGATGCAATCAGGAATTCCGTGAGACTCCATGCGGCTGGCAGTATTCACCGCATCTCCCCAGAGGTCGTAAATAAACTTTTTCGTACCAATTACCCCCGCCACCACCGGACCAGTATTAATACCAATGCGGATGCTCAGGTTAGCTTGGTGTTTAGCATTAAAGTGGGCGACTTCCTGCTGCATGTCCAAAGCCATTTCAGCAATTGCTTCAGCATGATCCTGCCTCGGCATAGGAAGACCACTAGCCACCATATAGGCATCTCCAATAGTTTTAATTTTTTCTAAGCCATGTTCCTCACTAAGTTGGTCAAATCCTGTAAAAATTTCGTTAAGTAACGTAACAATTTCTTGGGGAGAAATCTTTTCCGAGAGCTTGGTAAAGCCAACGATATCGGCAAACAGAATTGTTACCTCAGTAAAACCATCAGCAATGTTGCTCTTACCCTCTTTTAGTTGCTTGGCAATGGGCTCTGGTAAAATATTGAGCAACAAGCGGTCAGACTTTTCCTGTTCCGCCCGAACTTTATTTTCGGCTCGCTTACGTTCGGTAATTTCCCATGAAACCCGTTTAAACATCAAATTAAACGCTTGTAAAACTTCTCCTAACTCATCCCGGCGCTGCACAGACATAGCGTAAAAGTTAGGATGCTGTTGGCCATTATTATTCAGGGTTTCCCCTACTGCCATCAGGTCATCCCGGAGTCGTAAAATCGGGTAAATAACCGTAACACCCAACACAATCATGGTGGTCGCAGTCACAAAAACAGAGATAATTAAAACTAGACCAGCTATACTGATAATATATCGGTTCAATTGAGGTTGAATTTCTGAGGCGTCATGACGAATAACAATAATTTTTTCCACTCCTTGTTTATGAGTTGACCAAGCAACGTCATAGCGATTACCAACTAACCGACGCCTACATAGTTGGCAATCTTTAATATTCTCAATCTCCGATATTTCAATAGCAGGAAATTCACCTTCCATAAGCAAAGATTGTCCATCTGGTTTGTAAATTGCTACTCCTTTAATTACCGGCTCACTAATAATATTTTTCAATTTTCTAGTGAGTTCTACCTCCGACATACTCTCGTCATGCCAGCGTGTTGAAGAGTTGACTACTGCTTCAGAAACTTCTTCTAAATCATTAAGTAAATCCTGTTTTTCTTTATAGTATGAAGGAACTAAAATAATTGCTTCAATAACAACAAGGCTAGCAAATATCCAAAGAGTAATATTTCGAGATAAACGAGCTTGAAATGAATCAAATAACTTTAAAATAGGAGATGACATTAGATTTTGTTTACACAGATATAATTAATCACGGTGTAGAATAAATATTGAGTTGGTAATGTCACCCTAGGGAAATTAAGAATGTAGAATGTAGAATGTAGAATTTAAAATCAATCATTCTTAATTCTTAATTCTTAATTCTACATTCCTCATTGTTGTCTACAATACTGAAAATTACCTTAAAATCATCTCTCATGTCTGCTACTTCCCATCTGGATCGGATTCCTTCGGAAAGCACTAGTCATTCAGACCAATCCCTGACAACATCAATCCCACCCCTGTTGGGAGCTTCCTTGGCTCAATTAACTCAATGGGTTCAACAGCAAGGACAACCGGCTTATCGAGGACGTCAGTTACATAGTTGGATTTATCAAAAAGGTGCACGATCTTTGAAGGAAATTTCCGTTTTGCCTAAACAGTGGCGGGAAGCGGTGGCAGATGTGTCCCTTGGTCGTTCCAGTCTACACTATCGTTTAGAAGCAGCAGATGGTACGGTAAAGTACCTATTGCGGTTGGCAGATGATCAGATTATCGAAACTGTAGGAATACCGACAGCTAAACGTCTTACTGTATGTGTATCTTCCCAAGTTGGTTGTCCGATGGCTTGTGATTTCTGTGCTACTGGTAAGGGGGGATTTACCCGCAATCTAGCACATCATGAAATTGTTGATCAGGTGTTGACGGTTCAGGAAGATTTTGGACAGCGGGTAAGTAATGTAGTATTTATGGGTATGGGAGAGCCTTTGCTGAATCTAGATGCTGTTGTCAGAGCAGTGAAATCCATTAATCAAGATGTGGGAATTGGTATGCGATCGCTTACTATTTCCACTGTAGGCGTCCCTCATCGGATCCGCCAACTTGCGGAACATCAGCTGCAAGCTACCTTTGCTATCAGTCTCCATGCCTCGAATCAAAAGCTACGAGAACAACTAATCCCTAGTGCTAAACATTATTCCCTAAAAGCTTTGTTAGCCGATTGCCGGGAATATGTCCAATTAACGAATCGTCGGGTAACCTTTGAGTATATCCTTCTGGCTGGATTAAATGATTTGCCAGAACATGCTCTTGAATTAGCCAAACATTTGCGGGGTTTCCAGAGTCATGTTAATCTCATCCCCTACAATCCCATTAGTGAAGTAGACTATCAGCGTCCTAGTTCTCAGCGGATTCAAGCTTTTGTCGATGCCTTAAAGCAACATAATATTGCTGTTAGTGTACGTCGTTCTCGTGGTTTGGAAAAAGATGCAGCTTGTGGACAATTAAGATCTTCTCTTGGTGTTTAACTTTTAAGAAATAGGGCTTGAAATTTTAGATTTTAGATTTTAGATTTTAGATTCAATAAATCTAAACCCATGTCTATTAAAAAACAAGGCAACAGCTCATCTGGCAACAGGCAACGGGCAAAGAAAGGAATAAGGGAAGAGGGTTTTGCTTGTTTTAGTGCTGAAATTGATTGTTTTCACTTACGTTATTGAGTATTTTTGTACTGGTGAAATTAGAACCTTAGAGCCTTGGAACCTTCTTTCCTTCTGCCTTCTGCCCTCTGCCTTCTGCCTTGTTTCTTAAAAGTTTAACCCCGATTTAAAATCATAACTGACTTGTACCCGACTTGTACTTAAGTTGGCCTCTCTAGCGGTAAAAGAGGGGTATTTTAGTAGTAGCTTTGGCAATACTACTCATGTCCCGTTCCCTCAGAGTCCACACAGATTATATCCCAAAAGTCAAGTCAGCCCTTAGGCGCAATGGTTATCCTCGTCAGAAAGATTTAGCTGAGGAGTTATGGATATCTCTATCAACTCTCAATAACTACCTTAATGGTAGAGCTGTAGATGTCCTGAATTTTCAAGAAATTAGTCAGCGATTGGGACAAGACTGGCAAGAGATTGCTGTTTTTGAGGATAATAATAGCAACAGTGAAGATAAGGAAAGCTTAGCATGTTTCTCCAATAAACCCGGTTGCTTAACTGAGGCTTCAGAAGCAGACTCTTTCCTCTATATAGAACGTCCTCCCATTGAACAATCCTGCTATGAAGCCCTTTTACGTTCTACTGCGCTCCTCCGGGTTAAAGCCCCGACGCTGATGGGGAAGACTTTACTGATGTCTAGAGTATTGGATAGGGTTGCTCAGCAGGGGTATCAAACTGTGTACTTGAACTTGCATCTTGCTAACCACGATGAGCTTGCTAATATTAACTCTTTGCTCCAATGGTTTGGCTTATGTGTGAGTGAAAGTTTAGGATTGCCCAATCGATTAGCTGATTATTGGTATGAAGGATTAGCTAACAGTAAAATGGCTTGTACCAACTACTTTGAACGGTATTTGCTACGGCAGATTAACACCCCAGTGGTGTTATGTTTAGATGAGGTTGACCGAGTTTTTCCCCATCGTGAGGTAGCCTCGGAATTTCTGGGCATGTTACGGGCTTGGCATGAAAAAGCCAAGATGGGTAAAATCTTACAACGGCTGCGATTAGTGGTCGTTCATTCCACAGAAGTTTATATTCCCCTCAATGTCAATCAATCTCCTTTTAATGTAGGAGTGCCGATTGAGCTACCGGAGTTTACCCCAGAGCAAATTAAAGAGTTAGCCCAACGATACAAACTCGATTGTACCGCTTCTGAGGTTGAACAGTTGCAGGAGTTGGTCGGGGGACATCCTTATTTAGTTGGGGAATGTTTTAACTATCTTAAGTTTAATGGCAGTGGTTCTTGGGAGAAAGTCTTGCAGGATGCTGCCACAGAAGCGGGGATTTATCGCAATCATTTACGACACCTGTGGCAAATGCTGCAACATCAGCCAACTTTGGTTGATGCTTTGCAGGAAGTAGTGGAGGCGAATGGTTCGATTCGTTTAGAATCTCTGTTGGCTTACAAACTGCACAGTATGGGATTGGTGCATTTACAGGGAAATGAGGTAACTCTCCGTTGTCGGTTGTATCGGGAGTATTTTCGAGAGCGATTTCATGATATAGCGCTATGCGCAATTCAAAATTCAAAATTCAAAATTCAAAATTCAAAAATAGGCCATGATTAGGTTTCAGACTTCGTAGTGCGATATGAAGGAAATTTACCACAGAGACACAGAGAGCACAGAGAGAATTTATCCACACTAATTGACGAAATAGTATGGAGACTTACCAGGTTGGTGGCGCGTTACCGATTGATGCTGACAGTTATGTGAAGCGTCAAGCAGATGAGGAGTTGTATCGCTATTTAAAGGCGGGGGAATTTTGTTATGTTTTAAATTCTCGCCAGATGGGGAAGTCTTCTCTGAAGGTGCAAACGGTAAAACGGTTGCAACAGGAGGGTATTTGCTGTGCATCTATTGATATTACCCTACTGGGTTCCCAAGAGATTTCTCCACGGGAATGGTACGGTAGCTTGATTAGTGGTTTGGTGTCTGAGTGGGAACTTTACGATAGGTTTGATGAATATCGTTGGTTAGCACAACACCAACATCTTTCTCCGGTGCAGTGCTTTGGTAAGTTTATCCAGGAGGTACTGTTTGTCTCTATTGCCGAACCGATTGTTATCTTTATTGATGAAATCGATAGTGTTCTACAATTAAGCTTCAAGGATGACTTTTTTGCCCTTATTCGAGCTTGTTACAACCAACGAGCAGTAAATAAAGTCTACAACCGCCTCTCTTTCG
Source organism: Symploca sp. SIO1C2 (assembly GCA_010672925.1). Classification (GTDB taxonomy): domain Bacteria; phylum Cyanobacteriota; class Cyanobacteriia; order Cyanobacteriales; family Coleofasciculaceae; genus Caldora. The sequence continues at coordinate 350,570 of JAAHFP010000001.1, forward strand.
TGCTGTTGGGGGTGGCAACACCAGGGGATTTGATTGAGGATAAAGATAGGACACCGTTTAATATTGGACGTGGGGTTGAGTTGTATGGTTTTCAACTACATGAGGTTGAACCCTTAGCTAAAGGATTGTCAGAATATGCCAGCAATCCGCAGGTTGTTCTCCAGAAAATATTAGCTTGGACAGGAGGACAGCCGTTTCTGACCCAAAAACTGTGTAAATTGGTATGTGATGCTGGGTTTACTATACCTGCTGGCAATGAAGCTCAGTTGATTGAAAAGTTGGCGCGATCGCATATTATTTCTAACTGGGAAGCTGCTGATGAGCCAGAGCATTTGAAGACAATACGCGATCGCATTCTGGCTAATGAGCAACGAGCTGCCTATTTATTGGAATTGTATCAACAAGTGTGGCAGCAGGAGGAGGTGGTTGCTAATAACAGTTTTGAAGAAGGGAAGTTACAGTTATCTGGGTTAGTGGTAAAGCAGAGAGTAGGAAGCTTTCCAGCTCTTAAAGTTTACAACCGCATCTACTATGAAGTCTTTAATCAGGACTGGATTGAGCAAGAATTAGCTGCATTGCGCCCTTATTCAGAAGCGTTTAGGGCTTGGGTTGCTTCCGGTTGTGAGGATGAGTCACGGTTGTTGCGAGGTAAAACTCTGCGGAATGCTCAAGCTTGGGCGAAGGGTAAGAATTTAAGTTACCAGGATCAGCAGTTTTTAGCAGCTAGTGAGAAGAAGGTTATTGAGGAGCAAATTCGAGATGCGGAATTGGAGAGGGAGAGGAAGGATCGGGAGGCCATAGAGAAGAGAAATTGGGTATTGACTGAAGCAAATCGAAAAGCTCAACGGCGGATACAGATAGGTGGAGTGGTGCTAATTGTTGCTGTATTGGGAGCAGTTGTTTCCGGAGTATTGGCAGGAAACAAGGTACTGGAAGCTAATTCTCAGGTTCAAGAAGCCAATTCTAAAGCTAAGGAAGCTAATTCTAAGTTTCAGGAAGCCAACACCAAGGTTAAGGAAGCCAGTACCAAGGTTGAGAAAGCTAACTATGAATTATCCCAAACACAGCAAAAAGTATTTGAAGAACAGAAGAAAGCTCAACAAGCACAAAACGATTTAGCCTTAGTTCAAGGCGAGAGAGAAAATATAGAACAAAGAGTACAGGATTTAGAACAACAGCACATAAATAAGTCCGAAGCATTAAATCTAGCCAACAGCGAACTGCTTGCTCTAGAACAACAACAAAAACAGATTCAAATAAAGGCCAACGCAGCAGAGGACAGAGAACTAAAAGCAACACAAGCAATCCAAAAAATTAACAATAAGCTGGTATCGTCTACAGAGAAACTAGACAAAGCACAGCAAAATGCTCAAGCTGCTAATCAAAGAGTTGAGCTTGCTGAACAAAGAGTTCAGCAAGCTAATCAGGAAGTTGATTCCGCCAAAATAGAGCTAGATCAAGCCAAGCAAGAAGTTCAAAATGTCTCGCTATTATCTGAACTAGCTGGAGAACTTCACAGAGAAGATAAGCTCCCTGAGGCAGAAAGAGCATGGCAACAGGCTGCTCTGTCCTTTGAGATGCAAGACTATGAACTAAAACAAGCCATGCTGTTGAGTAATATTTCCATTGCTTATCAGCAACTTGAGAGGTTTGACGAGGCAACAAAGGTAATCTCAGAGAGTTTAAACAAATTAGCCAATGCAGATACGAAAAATTCTCCAGACGACTCAGTTATTCTTGCTCAAGCTTTAAATACAAAAGGTCATTTACTGGCAGAGGAAGGAGATACTCCAGGCTCACTGTCTGCTCATACTCAAGCGTTTGATATTCTCCAGTCTTTTGAAGGTAATGTTACGGCACTAAATCCAGCCATACAAATTTCTTTTAGAGAAATCGTCGAGAATGTTTATCAAGGGTTTATCGGTTCACTGTTGGATTCAAAAGGAACTGACTATAACCAGCAAAATTTCATAAAAGTTCGTCAGGTTGTTGAATCCCTCTATTTGACTGAACTTAACAATTTTCACAAGATAGAGCTTTTGGATACAAATTTAGTAAGGATTGACCAGATTGATTCACAAGCAGCAGTAATCTACCCTATTATTCTACCAGACCGCTTGGAAGTAATTCTTCATTTAGCCGGTCAACCACTACACTACTATTCAACAATTATATCTAACAACAAACTGCATAATTTGCTGGGTAATCTTAAGAATAGTTTACCGAGGAGGGATACGAGTTCTATTCTGCAAGAAGCAGAATCACTTTATGAATTGCTTATTAAACCAGCTGAAGCTGAATTAGCTAAAAGCAGAGTCAAGACCCTAGTATTTGTATCAAATAGTCCTCTGGGAAATATTCCCATGGCAGCTCTCTATGACGGTGAACAGTTTTTAGTAGAAAAATATGCGATCGCTTCCATCCCTGCTTTACAAATATTAGAGCCTCAGCCTCAGGTACAAAGACCTTTAAGAGCTTTAATTGCTGGAATTTCTGAAAGTAGGACTCACCTAGGTGACTCTTATTCTCCATTACCTGGTGTTGCATTGGAGGTAGAACAAATTAGCTCAATGATACCTAGTTTAGTTCTACTCAATCAGAGCTTCACTAGTACAGCTCTGGAAAATGCGCTTAATTCTTCTTACTTCCCTATAGTTCACTTGGCAAGTCATGGAAATTTTGTAGGTTCTAATACAAATGACTCATATATACTTGCTTGGGATAAAAAAATTAAAGCCAAGGAATTTGAGCAGCTACTGCGTCCAAGGAAACACGACAAATTTAACCCTATTGAATTACTCGTTCTCAGTACTTGTAATACCGCTGAAGGGGATGGTCAAATACCTTTTGGATTAGCAGGATTAGCATTAAAGTCTAAAGTACGCAGTATTCTTAGCACTTTAACAGATGTTAACGACCAAGGTACTACTGAGTTGATAGTTCAGTTTTACCAAGAATTCACTCAACTAAACGTTACCAAAGCTGAAGCCCTCCGTCGTGCTCAGTTAACTGCTCTCACTTCTATAAATTATCAAAATCCCAGTCACTGGGCATCTTTTATTCTAATAGGAGACTGGCGGTAAAGGGTTATAGCGTAGAATGTAGGGGTGCACCGACGTGCGTTGGTGTCAACTTAAGCCTAGACATAACTGACTCACTGGATTGCCTAACTCACCTTGGATTCAAATCCAAGGCTAATAGCTTAAGTCCATTAAAATGGACTAAATTCTTCGGTTTTACTTTAAGTTTAGTCATCTTTAGATGACTTGAGCTATTAGCCTGGAACTTAAGTTCCAGGTGGGGTAAGGGTTTCACCTTAAATTGGCACCAATGACCGATGTGCGCCCTAAACCAGACGTCACAGAAGCTATGAGCAGCAAGTCTACTGAGATTAAAGATATTGAAGAAATTGCTCAACAAGCTCACTTAGGAGCAGATATTTCTGAGCATTTCACCGGTAATTTTCAAGCAAAGCAACAGATTAATAGGGAGCATCTCACCTTTGTAAATCGTCTATCTGGATAACAGAATATAAAGGGTTAAAACTCCTCACCATTGGTATTTGTGCAAAACTGAGATGCTCCAGATTAATATTGCCTTGCTATTAGAGTTACTACAAAGTATTGATACAGAATGTCAGCGAGAAAATCTTGATCGTCAAGATTGGATTAAATTAGTCTGCGCTGAGAAAATTAGTGAGATTCAAGCCAGTATAATATCAAAAACTGTTTAATTATGGCGCGGTTGCCTTCTCTACGAGAGGCTACGCCAACGACACCAGCGAAGCTGATCGCTATCATTACAAATTTTACGGTAGGGGCGTATTGCATACGCCCAAATTGCTGCCACTGGCAAGATGCTAGTTCCACAAAGGATATTGCTTGCTACTCAAAAGATAGTTTACGTTTGCTTACAACACAATCTTGAAGGTATAAAATGATTAACTCTTGGCAAGACATACCTTTTTCTTGAGCTATTGCCTCAAAATATTCAATGACATCTATCCCCAAAGGTAAAGTTACTTGTTGTTTCAGTTGTTTAGCAAAGGGATTAGGACGGCTGTTCATTGTAGAAAGCTCGTATTCCTGTTTCATTTCTTTATCCTTGATAATATTTTCTTTCGTTTTTAGTAATATATTCATGTGAATAACGGTGCGTTACGGCATTGCCTAACACACCCTACAATTTTATTATTGCTTATAAAAGAATGACCAATCTTAGCACTTACAACTCCTGTAGTTTACCCTGATGCTTTGCTGTCATTGCCTCTTCCAGTAAGAAATCAAGTTTACCCTCTGCAATATCAGTCTCAAGTTGTTCATCCCAACTTTGCCAATCTTTGTCAGCGAACCACTTTCGCAAACGAACAAAGTCTTCTGGAGCAAGAGCTTCGATTTCAGCCTGAATATGTTCAACTTGTGTCATGTTATCACCACACCTCAGTGTCCATCAGACTGTTCCTTTATCATCAAAATCTGGTTTAACGGTGAGCGAGGAGAGCAGATACCCAGCAATAGTAGGACTTCATATATTACAGGCGCACACCTATTCCATTATTAAATAATAATAGCAAAAAATAATCGTAATTACAACCAATACTCATATTCCCAAAATAAAGCGATCGCACTGTAGAGCTTTAGGGTGTGTTTCATTTAACTAACCCGACATCCTAGTCTATAGGGGTGAATAATGGTGCGTTACGGCGCTGCCTAACGCACCCTACAATTTTCGACAATTTTCGAGCGATCGCTTAATAACTACAGATTACTTAGAAGCATAAATCATCCCTCGATACTCCCACACTTCGTGGGGGATAATTTCGGTTTCAAAACCTTTTTCTTTAAACAGATGGATTAAATCTTGGGATGATAGAATACTGATATCATCATGATACTCCATCCCAATTCTCTTGATTCTGTCAAATGCGGCATCAGAAGCTGCATTAAACATTTCTCCTTCCGCTCCTTCGCAATCAATTTTGAGCAAATCTATATCACCTTCGTCTCCAACTAAGCTTAAGGCTTCATCAAAGGAGATGCAGCGGACTTCCCCCGACATCGTCAGTCTATCTTGGTAAAACTCCCCCTCTGGCATAATGGTGCTATTACATTCTGGAGTCGGTGCAGAAAAGATCTGACGAGTACCGTTTTCTCCTGCCAAAGCGAGATGGTAACCGGTTACTTGGTTTTCCAATTGATTGACTTTAATGTTCTGTTGCAGAACCTCATGGTTGGTGGGGTGAGCCTCAAAAGCGAATACTTTCCCTTGGGGGTAGAAATAAGCTGCCAAACAAGACAGTAATCCAGCATGAGCTCCAATATCGATTATAGTGACTTGCTCCTCCCAAGTCTTAGTCCACTGGCTTTGAGGATTTATGCGATAGCAGTCTTCTACTATAATTTCCCGATATAGATGATCAATTTCGGCATATGGCGGTAGAGCTAGTTTTAAACCACAACTCAACTCTACTTGGGATATATAAACTTGTTGGTTAGTTTGATTTGTTTCCGGCAATTTCTTGATCTCCTATCTGGTAGCAAGTTCCTGAGATGGGCATGGCCAAGGGGGAATGTAACATAGTTAGGGCTTGCTGAATAAGTCACACAAGGGGGACAAGGGGGACAAGGAAGACAAGGGAGATAAGGGAGAAGAAGAAAGTTACCCAGGAATTTCCCATTAAGGTGCAAGAAAATTGAGCCAAAAAATACAAAAACTTTGGACTAGTTTGGCTGTCAATTGGACTGAACCCTTTGTCTGGCAAAGCTTCAACACTTATACAGCAAACCCTACTTAGTACAAAGTCCGATTTGCAGTACCCGCCCTACAGTTCTAAAATTACCCAATCTACAGTCCCTTGATAAATAGCACAGATGAGGAAAAGGCTAAGAATTGACATTACCAGAAGTGCCATCGCAGCGGCGGTCATTTTTTTTGTTTTAACCTCAGGGTTTATGCTCCATAGGTTCTACAGCTTTTACCACTCCTACAGTTCCTTCGATCAAGGGATTTTTAATCAAGTTTTTTGGAACGGTATCCACGGTAGGTTCTTTCAGAGTTCCCTTTCTTCTTACCTTTCTTCTGCTGTACTCCATGATGGCAATCTTCCGACGGTATTCTACCATCGCTTGGGACAGCATTTTACCCCAGCTTTGTTGCTCTGGTTACCTATTTATGCTCTGTCTCCCTCATCTCCGACTTTGCTGGTATTGCAAGCAGCGCTGATGACAGCTGCGGGGTTAGTGCTTTATGCCTTGGCGAGGGTTTACCTCAGTCCCCAGTTGTCAACCATGATTACCGTCAGCTTCTACGCTGCCAATGTGGTAATTGGACCAACTTTAGCTAACTTCCACGACTCCTGCCAACTGCCTCTATATATGTTTGGCTTACTACTAGCTTTAGAAAAACGCTGGTGGTGGTTATTTGCTGGCTTAGCAGTTTTGCTGCTAGGAGTCAGGGAAGATTCGGGGATTCTCCTGTTTAGTGTGGGGTTCTATTTGGTGTTAAGTAGGCGCTATCCCCGTATAGGTTTGATCCTGTGTACCCTCAGCTTCGGCTATATGCTGGTGCTGACTAACCTGATTATGCCTCTATTTTCCGACGATATTTCTCGCCGGTTTATGATAGAGCAATTTGGTGGCTATATAGAAGGTAGTGAAGCTTCTACTCTTGATGTGATTTGGGCACTTCTGAGTAATCCCTGGCTACTGATCAAGGAAATTTTCACCCCCTTTGGACGGACAATACAATATTTACTGGCTTATTGGCTACCCCTCGCATTTATACCAGCCATTTCTCCTACTGCCTGGATGGTAGCCGCATTTCCCTTACTCACAGCTTTGATGCGGCAGGATTATTGGGCATTGTCGGTTAATATGCGCTTTGCAATCAATGTAGTTCCAGGAATATTTTACGGTGCAATCATCTGGTGGTCTCAGCATCCTGGGGTTTTTACCAGGGGAACAGAACCTACCCAGGAGGAACCCACCCCTAACCCCTCCCAGGAGGAACCCACCCCTAACCCCTCCCAGGAGGAACCCACCCCTAACCCCTCCCAGGAGGAACCCACCCCTAACCCCTCCCAGGAGGGGAACCGGAGGCAGGAGGGTTTTAAAAGCGGATTTACTCTCAAAGCCGGATTCCGACGCTTTTGGATATTCTGTCTGAGTCTGTCACTGGTGTTTACCTTTACCTCCAATCCCCATCGCGCTTGGTCTTTTCTTTTCCCTACCTCTATCGACCCTTTGATATATATCTCCGTACCTCGTCAATGGCAACATGCAGGGCAAATTCGCTCTTTGTTAGAACAAATTCCCTCAACTGCCAGTGTTTCTGCCACCACACATATTGTTCCTCATCTATCTAACCGTCGAGAAATACTAGGTTTTCCCTCACTGCGGTTGATTAATGATGCCAGACAAGAGATTAGTGTAGATTATGCGATCGCAGATTTGTGGCAATTTCAACAGTATGAGGTAGCCTTTGATGATGATCGTGAGCGTTTACGTAAGCTAGTTCCCGCGATCGAACAGATACTCGCTCAGGGCAATTATGGCATAATTGACTTTCGAGATGGAGTCATGTTGCTCAAGCAAGGAGTTACTTCTGAGTCTACAGCATTGTCTGCTTGGCAAAATTTTCGAGAAGAGATTGAGCCAATTTTGCAGAAAATAGGCAAAGCGGGTATTGAAGGAATTAAGCTATGATGGTAAAAGGCAGAAGGCAGAGGGCAGAAGGCAGAAGGGAAAAGATTTACAGGTAAAAGTTTCAGCATTTGGCGTTGTCTTAATCGCCTTAGCAATTGCTATAGATAGCAAGCATATTAGCTAAACCTGCCCTACAAATCAAAAACTCAAAATTTTGTTGTAATTCCTGTTATGACTGTTATTACTCCCATTCTTAAACCTGTTAGCCAGATGAGTCTAGAACCTGGCAGTACTGTCACTATTCCCAATATCAACTGGCAAGAATTTGAGTCCATTATGGCAGAATTGGGAGAAAGACGTGCTGCACGCATTGCTTACAGTCAGGGTACTTTAGAAATTATGGTTCCTTTACCTGAACATGAAATTCCGAAAGAGTTAATTTCTGATTTTGTCAAAGCATTACTGAAAGCAAAAGGCATCCGCTACCAGCCCTTTGGTTCAACCACATTTAGACAAGAAGGTACAGCAGGAGTTGAACCGGATGCCTGTTTCTACATTCAACATTGTCAACAGATGATTGGACGTCGCCGACTTGAACCTAATGATCCACCTCCTGATTTAGCAATTCAGTCAGACCTCACCTCTAAAACCAAATTGGATGCTTATCGAGTTATTGGTGTTCCGGAAATCTGGGTTTATGACAGGGGAAAGCTGAAAATTTATTTGCTCCGAGAAGGAAAGTATATAACATCTGAAACCAGTCCAACTTTTCCAGAAATTCCCATCACCCAGATTATTCCTGCTGCTGTAGAAAGATCTTGGCAAGTAGGACATGTTCAAGCATTAGAGGAATTTGAAGAGGTAATTAGGTCTTGGGAAAATAAGTCCTAATTCTCGGTTGAGATAGGTGTTAGGTGGTAGGTGGTAGGTGTTAGGTTTTAGGAAATTTTCCACTTCGGTACATCGATGAAGTTTTTCTCCCCTAGCTTTCTCAAAACACCGGGTACAAACCCGGATTTGGTATCAGTTAGCCTGATTCCCAGCAGCACAAAAAGTTAATCCGGCATCAACTCTTTCAACCTCAGACAAGGGGGCTGATAGTAGGACAATCTTTTCCATCAACCAAGGTAGAAAGCGGTTGAGCAAAGCCGTAACTTTACTCTGCCAGCCAACAAATATTTCTAGAGTTCCTTTAGGAAGTTGAGCAACTAACACCTTCGCTACTGTTTCTGGTGTAGTAGGCCAAACCCAGCGAAACTTTTGAGTATCCCGCACCATATCTGTTTCCGTGAGGGAAGGTAATAAAGCCACTACTCGAACATTATAGGGGGCTAATTCTACCCTTAATGCTTGGGTAAAACCCAAGATAGCGAATTTAGTAGCCGAGTAGGTAGCAAAAGTGGGAGCTGCTAATTTCCCCATCAAGCTAGAGACATTGACAATTACACCATCTCGTTTGGCTGCCATACGTCGTGCGATGACCCGGGTAATGGCATACATCCCTAAAAGATTAACATTGAGTTCTTCTTGTGCTTGACGAGGTGTTGAACTCAGGAAAGAAGTTTGGTGAGCAACTCCAGCATTGTTAACTAAAAGATCTATTGGACCGTAATCCTGCCAAGCTTGGGAGATAGTAGCGCTTACTGCTTCTGCTTGGCTCAAGTCTACAGCGAGGGGAATGACTTGGACTTCTGGATTCAATTGTTGTGCTTCTAATGCTACTTCCTTGAGGCGTTCAATATTCCGTGATACTAATAGTAAGCAGGCTGCTCCTTGTTGAGCTAGTTCGAGAGCGATCGCACGCCCAATGCCACGAGATGCACCTGTAATCAGAGCTGTTTTTCCTTGTACTTGCATGGGTTACCTCCTTTCCTATTTGGGAGTTGAACCTCTCAACTCAACAAATTGTTTGCCTTATGTAATCTAATGTAACGATTATTAAATTATGTTAAGGTGACTTGACAAAAAATAATTGGTGAAAATCGTCACCTAGAAGAAGTAATTTGGCTCACAAGAAGTAGTGAGGAGGGCAGGAGGCGGAACCCACCCCTAACCCCTCCAAGGAGGGGAACAGGAGGTTTCGAGGGAAGAAAGTTTATACCGTCAGTGGAAAAAGCTTTTTCACTAGTTGGTTATTTTCACCGTGTTGTAGTAATAACATAAGTACTAAACTCTAAAACCCAAAAACAGACCCTAGGGCAGAGCTATGCCTTCCTTGAAGTATGCTAACTTTGCTACACCTTAAATTGCTGACAACAGTGCTAGATCCCCGATTTCTTCAAGAAGTCGGGGATCTGAATACCAAGCAAATGATCACCACTAATAACTAACCAATGACCGCTCAAGTCACCGTAGTCAACCACTCCTTAATACAACACAAACTGACACTGATGCGTCAGGCTGACACCAGTACAGCCAAATTTCGTCAACTCCTGAGAGAAGTTGGAATGCTGTTGGCCTACGAGGTGACGCGGGATTTGCCTCTTAAGTACGAAGAAATCAAAACACCGCTGGCTCCGATGGTGGCTCCGATGCTTGCCCCAGATAAAAAGATGGTGATTGTTTCTATTCTCAGGGCAGGGCAAGGTCTTTTAGACGGAATCTTAGAACTGATACCTTCAGCTCGTGTTGGTCATATCGGATTGTATCGCGACCCTGGTACTCATGTTGCTATTGAGTACTATTGCAAACTTCCTCAAGACATTCACCAACGAGATGTTTTGGTGGTTGATCCCATGTTGGCAACGGGCAACTCTTCTGTGGCGGCAGTTTATCGTATTAAGGAAGCCAGCCCGATGTCGATGAAGTTCTTATGCTTATTGGCTGCTCCAGAAGGCATTAAGAATTTCCAAGAGCATCATCCTGATGTCGCAATTTATACAGCATCAATTGACGATAAATTGGATCAATATGGCTACATCGTACCTGGATTGGGTGATGTTGGCGATCGCTTATATGGAACGAAGTGAGGTAGTAGGTGGTAGGTGGCAGGTGGTAGGTTATATACCATGTCGGCATAATTGCCCATAATCACAGAAGGTCTTGTCGGGAAGCCCATGAGCGTAGCGTCCTTTAGGCGTGGGAGGAACGACAACCACCTTTAGGTGGCGTGCCATTTTCACAGAGCTTATGATACACTCTCATAATGCAGTGAGTTTTTCATGTCCATGAAACAAGTCTTAACGCTTGTTGTCAAGCTTCAACCTACCTCAGAGCATCGTCAATTATTAGACGATACTGCTAAGGCGTTTGCTGATGCTTGCAACTGGATTAATGAGGCTGTTAAACCTAATTTGACAAATAAAAACTCGATTCAAACCGTATGTTATCAAGATGTTAAAGAACGTTTTGGACTAACAGCTAACCATGTTGTCAGAGCCTGTGCTAGGGTCGCAGCTAACCGTTTAACTGCTCAACATAAAGGCAAAAAAGTTAAACAGTTTAAACCTACCAGTTTTGATTGTGATGCTCGGACATTTCGGTTGATTAAAACTGGTTATTTGGCCAGTATTAGTACAACAGAAAAACGGGCAAAAATTCCTATGAGAGTAAGCAATTACCATCTAGGAAAACTCAAAAATCAAAACCCGACATCAGCATAAATTTGTCAACATAAAGATGGTGATTGGTATGTACACATTCAATTAAAATCCGATGTCTCTAAACCTACTAAAACTGATAAGGTAATCGGTATCGATTTGGGACGCACAGACATAGCAGTTACCAGTACAAATAAGTCGTGGTCAGGAAGAGAGATTCAAGAAAAAAGAGATAAATTTAATCGTGTTAGAGCTTCTTTGCAGAAAAAAGCATCCCAAGGCACAAGAGCAACACGGCGTAGATGTCGTGAGATTTTGAAACGGCTATCGGGAAAAGAAAGAAGATATCAAGTGTGGTTAAACCATAATATTTCTAAAGCTATTATTGATGAAGCTAAGCAAACTCAATCCTTCATAGCTATTGAAGATTTGACGGGTATCCGAGAAAGAACTAATCAACAACCTAGAAATAAAACCCAGAGAAGACGGTCTAATTCTTGGGCTTTTTATCAGTTAAGAACATTTCTTGAATACAAAGGAATTAAAGAAGGGGTTGAAGTCATCGCAGTTTCTCCGAGATATACAAGCCTTACTTGCCATTGCTGTCTGCACATTGGACGAAGAAATAATAAATCTTTTAGGTGTAGTAATCAAGCTTGTGGATGGTTTGGGGATGCTGATACTAATGCTTCATATATGATAGCTTTAGTGGGGCTGAGTGTAAGGCAGCCTGGAGGCTCGAGTTTATTGGCTTGTCCGATAGACTCAGGGCTACAGAAAGCCCACGACTTTAGCGTAGCGTAGTCGTAGTGGGAACCTTACAATAACTTCCCCGCGTCACTGTGTCACCGTGTCTCCCGGTCAAAACAATTCAAAATTAAAGACAATTAGTGGGGGTTTGTACCCACCGCTAATTGAAGACCACCACATCAAAGATTATGGTGAGGGCTTGTACCCAAAATTAATCAATTCAAAATTATCTTTTCCTACATTTTGAATTTTGGAAAGCGTAGCATGGTGAGCAAAGCGTTACGCAGCGGGACGGAGTCCGGCAAATTTTGAATTTTGAATTCAAAAAATGGTCAATACTATCCTGGAATAGCTGCAAAGGTATGAAATGCAATCCCATCATTAATCCAACCTGAGCCTATGTTTGGGTCGGTTGAGTACTGATACCTCCAGGGATCTTTGGCATGATACCCATATACTGGGATAGTATAGGTTCCCGGATTGGGAAAGGCATAAAATGCAATCCCTTCCTTGACCCAACCTGAGCCGATATTTGGGTCAGTTGAGTACTGATACCTCCAGGGATTCTCCGCATGATACCCGTATATAGGCACAACACCTACTTCATCTTTGCCCAATGCGAAGAACCCAATACCGTCTCTCATCCAGCCTGAACCGATATCTGGGCTAATCGAGTACTGATACCTCCAGGGATCTTCCGCATGGTATTGATATATGGGAACGATAACTGGGTACTGAGCCATAGTGTATTTCCTTTGCTCTACGACCGATTTCTTCCAAATATTAGCAAAATAGAATTTTATTCAGTATTTAGCTTCTTTTTTCTTAACTTAGTGCAAGGAGGCAGAAGGCAGGAGACGGAACCCACCCCTAACCCCTCCAAGGAGGGGAACAGGAAGCCCAGAAGGAAGAAAGATTGTACGGTAAGCTTTTTGACTTTTTTTCACTAAATCAACACTAAAAAATAAAAATATTATTAATGGTTGGTTTCTGAAACCCAACTACCGTCGGTTGACGACAATTGAGTAATAGTTGTAAATCAAACAATTCTGTACAACCTGCTTGAAACCGCAAAAAAGCTACCCTCTCACCAGTCTGAATATCTACTACCCAAATAGCACATTGCAATTCCTCATTACTATCCTCAATGGGCAATCCCCCAAAAGTCTTTTTCTCCCGAATCTGTGACAAACCGACAAAGGCATAGCGATTGTAAAAAGTTAATCCTCTGGTAAACCCTGGTAACTCTACCACTGTTGTACTATTACCAGTTTCTGGATCTACTACCACCAAACGCCCTCTACCGGAATCTAGCAGCCAGAGGTATCCAGCATAAACCCTAGGAGAATGAGGCATGGAGAAACCCCGCGCTACAATCTCCCCACTGGGTACATCAATCAAACAACCACCAGTTGCTTTGTTTTGCCGCCAGCCTTGGGGAAGATCCGTCTCTCCCAAAACTGTGACATACTTTGGCTGTCCCTCCACCACCGCCAACCCATTTAAATGGCAGCGGTCTTCTGCCTTCAACTGACTGATAAACTTTGGTTGCCAACGAGGTACAAAATTACATTCAGGACTAACGGTACACAGACAAGAGAAACGAGTGTTAACAAACCACAACTCTTCTCCCACCCAAGCCAACTCATGGATGCGGATATCTCCAGTAATTTGAGACCACCGTGGTACAAAACAAGCTTCATACTGGTTAGGGGGGTCTACCTTGTCAGCGATTCCGGGAATATTAGGCAAAAACCAAATCTGTCTGCGGGTGCCGATTGCTAGTTGCTGGGGTGACAAAGCTAACCCCATCAACAATTCAAAGTTACGCAGCAAAGTATTCAAGCATCCTTGCTCAGATCTGACTACCATCAACTTTCCTGCCTGATAGGTAGAGACAAATAGGGAAATTCCCAGCTTCTCTAATAATTCTGGAAAACTAGCAGAGTGAATGTAGTGAAATTGAGTTGACTCAGGTTGGGTTGATAGTGATGGCATGGAGGGTAGATCACACTAGAGTGTGTTTTTAAACTGCCGGAGGGCGAAGGCCAGAGGGCGAAGGCCAGAGGGCGAAGCATTTGGATTGTACAATTTGGGTTTTATCGATGAATTATCGCCCAAATGCTTACGCCCCTACATCAAATTTTTGACCTTGAAGATATGCCCTAGTGCGTAGCGCTATAAAATTGCTGCATAGAGTTCTTGAGAAACTCGATAAATGCACGAACTTTAAGTGGAACGTAAGTTCGGGAAGGATACAGCAACCAAGCAGCTGTGTTGAAATCTGTTGCTGTTACCTCATAATCGGGAAACACATCAACAAGACTACCAGCCTGTAAATCATTGTCAATCAACCAATTAGGGAGCAATGCTAACCCCATTCCTGCGATTGCACATTGTTCTAGCGCGATCGCATTTGAGATAATAGTACGTCCATTAACAGGTACTTCGCTAGTGAGCCCATTGCTGTCCCTGAATATCCACCTGGAACGAAAGCCTGGTAGTGCAAACAGAAGACAGTTATGTTGTTGTATGTCGTTTGGTTGTTGTGGATGACCAAACTTCTGCAAATACTGGGGACTAGCACAAACTCTATAGTAGGTTCGTAGAAGTTGTTGGGCAATTAGGGTCGAGTCTGCCAGGAGTCCCAAGCGAATTGCAACATCAATCCGATCAGCAAACAAATCAACGATCGCATCAGTGAGAAGTAAATCAACTGTGAGTTCAGGATACATCGCTCCGAAGTCAGGCAAGAGGGGAACGATACATTTTTGTCCGAAAGAGACAGAGGCAGTTACACGTAAGGTTCCCTTGGGTTGTCCAGAAATATCTATCGTGGCATTAATCGCCTGTTGCATCTCCTCAATCAGTGGCTCAATACGCTCAAAATAAGCAGTACCCGCCTCAGTTGGTGAAAGTCGGCGCGTTGTCCGCTGAAATAATCTAACACCCAATTCTTTCTCTAAACCTGCAATAGTTCGTGACACAGAAGAAGGATCAATATTGCGATCGCGTGCAACAGCAGCAAAACTTTTCTGTATCATGACTTCGACAAAGATTTGTAGCGCTGATAAGTCCATCATTTTTAACCTAACCCCCCAACCCCCTTCCCTGCAAGGGAAGGGGGAGTAAGAAGTTCCTTGCTAGTAGCCGAAGTCATCTAAAGATGACTCAATCTGCTCAGAAATTTTTAGCCTATCATTGATTCATGCGATAAATGCACGAGAGTTATTCTTAAATTGATATTTATTGTTCTTTTCGCAGCAAGTATGCTTTTGATATGGGGAAAGGAAGCAAAATTAAGCAAAGGAACAATACAGATGTCTAGCGAAGAACAAAAAGCTGCTGTTTTAGAGGCAACAAAAAGGGCAAGTGAGCAATGGAAATCCGCCTTTAATTCAGGGGATGCAGCTGGTTGTGCTGCCCAATATGAAGAAAATGCAGTAATGCAAGCCAAGCCTTTTGGTACTTTTACTGGTACTACCGAAATTAAAGCATTTTGGCAAAAGATTCTCGATGATGGTTTTTATGATGTTGAATACTTAGAACCATCCATCAAGGTAGTTGATGAAACAAGTGCCATATTAACTGCTAGCTGGAAAATGAATAAAGCTAAGGGTGTAATTCATCAAGAACTTTGGGTCTTGCAAAAAGATGGTACCGCAAAATTACGTCAAGATGATTTTGAAGCAATAGGTTAATTATTGTTTTTTAATCTAAAACCTAAAACGTTAGTTATTTAGAGGTAAAATATGAGCAGAATTGCTGTTTTAGGAATGGGAGCAATGGGTTCTCGCATTGCCCAGAAACTTCTCAAGACAAATCACCAAGTAATTGTGTACAATCGTACAGCAGATAAGGCAAAGCCATTGGTTGAACAGGGAGCTATTTATGCAGCCAAACCCAGAGAAGCTGCGGAGCAAGCCGACATTGTGATTAGCATGGTTACTGATGATCTTGCATCAAGAGCAGTCTGGCTTGATCCAGAAACAGGAGCAATATTAGGACTTAGCAAAAATGCGATCGCGATCGAGTCAAGCACGTTAACTGTTAATTGGACAAGAGAATTAGCCGCAGCAATTGAAGGTCGTGGAGCAGAATTTTTAGATGCACCTGTGGTTGGTTCTCGTCCACAAGCTGATGCCGGAAAACTAATTTATCTGGTGGGAGGTAAAGCAGAAATTTTGAGTAAAGTTCAAGATATTCTGCTATCTATTGGTGCAACCGTTCATCACATCGGCTCCCTCAGCCAAGGGATGGCGATGAAACTGGCTGTTAATGCACTGTTTGGAATTCAGGTGGCGGCTTTAGCAGAAGTCCTAGGAATGCTGACAAAGCATGGCCTAACAAGTGCCAAAGCAATGGAATGTCTCGGTAATTTGCCTATTATCAGTCCTGCTGCCAAAGGTGCAGGAAATCTGATACTGGCCAACAATCAGACACCGATGTTTCCCATTGGTTTAGTAGAGAAAGATTTCCGCTACATTCTGCAAACGGCACAAGCTGTTAATGCTCAAACTCCTACATCGGCTGCCATTCATCAGATTTATCAAGACGCGATCGCTAAAGGTTATGGCAATGACAATATTACGGGAATCGCTCAACTGTTTAGCTAGTATAGCAACCGCCAGGGCAGTTAGGACAATGCCAAATGCTGAAACCTTTACCTGTCAATCTTTTCCCTTCTGCCTTCTGCCTTCTGCCCTCTGCCCTCTGCCTTTTGCTATAGCGTTCAACTACCTAAAGCAATAATCCACTCTCGCCAACGATTGAATGAATTAGATAGAGAGGATTTAATCTTATTCCAAGAAAAGTTTTCTGCTGGAGGTAGACTCACTGGCTGACTGCCTACCGGTGACATCTCTAACCAAGCGTTGAGGGCTGTTGGTAATTCTGTATGCAGACGTAGGGAAATGGTGGAGTTGGAAAGAGATTGAACGTAAGCAGGGGTTAAAAAGGGTTGATAAATTTCGGCTTCTGGGGTTAGTTGTTGGATAAAAGCTAAGCTGATACTTCTTGCCAGTTGTCGCAGGGGTTCAGCTTCTGAACCAATTTCTTCCTTAACTAGAGTACTGCGAGCAAGAGCATCATTGAGGTTACCTTGGTCAGTTACACTTAAGTGAGTACCACCGATAGCAGAAACTAGATATTTAGAACTACCTAACTGAGCAAAGGCTCGCAGCTGATGGTTGAGGGATGGGGTAATAAAGTCTTCTGTTCCAGTAAAAATTAAGGTTGGGGTAGTTACTTGAGCTAAACCATCTTTGCCAAACAGGTGTCCTGTTACCGTATTGAAAGCAATTACCTGAACTACTCGTTCATCCTGTAACTCTACTTTATTATCAGGCAAAGCCGCAGCAGCACATTGAAACCAGTCTGCTGGGGACTGGAGGAAGGGACTACGGTTTTTACAAAACTGCCGTAATGCCTCTAAGTCCAGTTTTCCTCCAGCCAAGACTAAAGCAGTGTAACCTCCTAGAGAATGACCAATAACACTAACTTGTTGAGTATTAAATTTACCTCTGAGGGAAGCGGACTTGCGACTAATTTGCGTTATTCTGTCTAGGGCAAAGCTGATATCCTGAGGACGGTCAATAAATTCTGAGGCTGGTAGTATATCTCCAATTTGCTCACCGACAGAGCTTCGGTCAATCCAAGTATAGTTACTGTTGGGATGCTCTACAGAAGCAACGGAGATACCGTGGGAAGCTAGATGACGGGCTAAATAGGTTAAGAATTTGCGGTCAGAACCATAGCCGTGAGAAAAAACGACCAAGGGACCGTGGGAATTACGTGCCCAGTGCAAGTCTACCTTAATGGTACGTTCCCGTTGTTGGTCTTCTAACCTTAAAGTTTTCTCCCAGACATATTGAGAGCCAGGAGCAGTAGGATCAATCTTGGAGACAAACTTCCCTTGGTCTTCAATACTCAGTTTCTGTTCTAGGATCGGACCAATAGCTTTGCCTTGTAAGCGGGAGGCATTAAGCTGAAGAGCAATTGTGACTGCGGCACTAGCATTGACGGTAAAACTCTCTTGGGGGTAAGCCCTTAAAAAACCTAATAAGCTTAGTCCTTCTTTTTCCCTGATTGCTACAGATAGCGCTTGATTTAATTCCCCTAAGCTACTATCAGGAAGTGCTGAACCAAGTTGTTCGAGTATTTGGGGACTATCTGCTGAACCGAGTAAGTTATTGATAAATTTCTCTATCAGGTTGGGGTTAATCTCTAGTTTCCTATTAAGTGCCTGTTGTAACTGTGGTGTCAGTAGTTTACGGTAGGGTTTTAGGGATGAGGACAACTCGCCAGTCTGAGCAAACTCTTCTATCTCCGCGATCGCAACGGAGCTTTCCAATGGTCCTAAGCGTAGGGTTAAACGTTCTGCTGCTGATGCTGGTGCGGCGAAGTAACATAGAGTAAGGCAAATGACACTCAGAGTACTTTGTTCAATAAAACAGCGGTAGCGATGAAAGCGGTGGATTTTTTGGGTTAAACCTTTTTTCAGAAAACGGTGCTTTTTGTCTGGGGCAGGTTGAGATGCCATGCCACTGTGCAAGCTAGACTTAAACTTCATATGCTCGATCTTACGGCGATGTAACCAGCAATCAATAATCTCCCTCCCAAGGACTAGATGAGGAATCGACAAGTTCCCCAGGCATCTGTGCCAAAAATAAAATGCATAATCTGCTATGCATTACTTGGAAGCTCTTTTCTCCAAGATACAACTTTCTACAATAATTGTATGCGATCGCTTATTATTGAACTAATTTTCAATTTATCGGCGGAGATAGGGTGCATGTCATATCAATTCCGGTTGCATCGGAATGATTAAAAATCTGGCTTTCTGGTTAGAAAACATAGATATTTGAGGGCGCAAGCTTTGCGCCCCTACATCACTAATATTATTCAAATGTAGCCGGAATTGATATCAGTCATTGGTGTCAACTTAAGGTGAATCCTAAAAATTTAGTCCATTTCAATGGACTTAAGCTATTAGCCTTGGATTTGAATCCAAGGTGAGTTAGGTCATCCAGCTAGCAGTTATGTCTAAGCTTAAGTTGATACCAATACACATCAGTGCGCCCCTACATGTCATATATCTATAGCTCAGCGTTTCTTAATGTCACCTAGCTTAAAATCAAGATTGTCCCCATCCCCAACAATAGAGCGCATTCCCTCAATCGTTGCTGGAATAGTGCGAGGATCCATAAACATCACCTTGCTGCTGTCACTGCTACCAACCTTGATCCCCATATCTATATAATTTTGAGCAATTAAGAATTGCAGCGCTTCACGAGCAGTAGGGTCTTTTTTCAAAGCAGTGCTAACTACCTGTAGAGCATCAGCAGTAGCGTGAGCTTTGAGGACTTGTTGCTGGCGTTCTGCCTGAGCTCTGAGTACAATTGCCTGTTGTTGTCCTTCCGCATCCAAAACTGCGGCTTTTTTCCGTGCTTGAGCATCCAACTCTAGGGCTTCCGCTTTACCTCTAGCAGTATTGACAGCCGATTCCCTTTCTCCTTCCGATGTCAGAATCGCCGCTCTTTTGCGACGCTCTGCTGACATTTGCAACTCCATTGAATCCTGCACTGCTTTAGAAGGGACAATATCCCTTAGCTCCACCCGTGTTACTTTAACACCCCAAGGATCTGTAGCTTCATCTAATTCCCGCAACAAGATTTCATTGATATCGGATCTAGCAGTAAAGGTTTGATCTAGCTCCAATTTACCCATTTCTGACCGAATTTGGGTGAGCACCAAATTTTGCATTGCCGCTCGCAAATTTTCTACTTTGTAATAGGCTTTTTCCATATCCATAATGCGCCAGTAAACTACGGCGTCAACACCAATAGAAACGTTATCGCGGGTAATACATTGCTGAGCTGGAATATCCAAAACTTTTTCCCGAATGGTTTCTTGGAATACCACTCTATCAAGGACAGGGACGAGAAAATTAAGACCAGGAGTAAGTTCCTTCCCGCTATATTTCCCCAATCTCTCGACCAATGCTTTATTCCCCTGATTAATAATCTTAACGGAACTGGCAATTCCTGAACCGCCAAGAAGCAAAGCAATTAACCAAGCAAATACATTTTCCATCTTGAGTCTCCTAAATTGTTGTTTGTTGTTTGTTGTTTGTCGTTTGGGAATTGGGAATTGGGAATCGGGAATTGAGAACATCTTCCTTGTCTACCTCAGCTCCCCCAGCTCCCCATCTCCCCCAGCTCCCTCAGCTCCCTCAGCTCCCTCAGCTCCCCCAGCTCCCCCAGCTCCCCCAGCTCCCCCAGCTCCCCATCTCCCCATCTCCCCACATTCCTCATCCTTCTACCAAATACTGGGGTACAACTACGAGAGTGTTACCTTCCCGTCTGACTACATAGACTTTTTGGTTAGGGGCAATTTCTTCTACATAATCCTCACAACGAGCACGCCAGGAATTTCCTTCGTAAAGTACCCTCCCTGTTTCTCCTGCGGGAATTGCTGTCAAGGTTTTGGCTTCCATCGAATCCATTCTTTTGGCTACTCTGGCTGGTGGTAAGAAACGACGGGTGAAAAATACGGCTCCCGTAGACAGCAACAGCCACAGTACCACTTGCAAGCTGAATGCCATCGTGGGCCAAATATACATTACCAACGCTACTACCAAGGCGCTGAGTCCCATCATGAAAGCGACAAAAGCGGTTGGCAGGAACAATTCCATTAGGCAAAGAATTGAGCCTGCTAGGAGCCAGAGTATTGCAGAACTTAGCATAGGGGATGGGGAATTTAGAATTTAGAATTTAGAATGAAGAATTGGGAATAGGCCACAGGCAACAAGAAAGAGCTTACTAGTGCAACGGGCATGGAAATAACCCACCAGCGAAAAAAGGTTATAAGGCTGACTGTGTAAGCTTTATTCCCTTGGATCCTTCTGACTTGAAAGTAGGGAGCAGCTCATCTGTCAACTTTCATCACCTGGTGGTGACAATTTTTTCATCATCTCCTGCCACCTAACACCTCATACCTAACACCTAACACCCGCCACCTACCACCTACCATTTGAATTTCTTCAAACAACCATGCACTATTGAGAGAGAATATTAAAAAATTCCCAGGCTATAATTCCAATCTATCTCAGTGGTAGGGGATTTGGTCTCAAAGCAGTAAAAGTTCATTTAACGGTTATGAGCAGTTCCGAGCCTCTAACGAATTTCTACCTGTGGGCAGACGCTGAACCAACTGTCCAGATTGGAGTAGGAGAAGAAGTTGCCTACAGATATCAGGTGGTTGCTCCCCAAATTTGGCAGGACACTCTACCGGAAATACCCCCAGATATTCCTGAGCAACTCGAAGGTAAAATTCTTCCCTATCTGCGCTTGTATCCCTACCGTCTCCATATCCCAGAGGTTTACGGGGTGTGTAAATTACCAGATTTAGGACCCGATTTGGAGGTAATTCTACTCGAAAATGTACCAATTCAGACCAATGGTGAATTGTATCCTACTATTGAGTCTGCTTGGTCAAAGGCATCGGCAGTACGCCAAATATATTGGCTATGGCAGATGTGGGAATTGTGGAAACCTTTAGAGGAATTAGGTGTTGCTTCCTCCCTCTTAGTACCTGATAATTTGCGGGTTGAAGGCTGGCGGCTACGACTGCTGCAACTTTATATGGATCCTGCTCAGGAAGAATCTACCCGTTTAGCTACAGAAAGTGCCGCTTCCTCCAACAACACAGTAGCAACTGCTGGGGAAGCAGGTATCGCTGTAATGAATCCCCCGGTGAAAGCTAGTCTCCAGCAATTAGGAGAGCGCTGGGGAATTTGGTGTCGTAAAG
Organism: Symploca sp. SIO1C2; assembly: GCA_010672925.1. Taxonomy (GTDB): domain Bacteria; phylum Cyanobacteriota; class Cyanobacteriia; order Cyanobacteriales; family Coleofasciculaceae; genus Caldora. The sequence continues at coordinate 372,312 of JAAHFP010000001.1, forward strand.
CCTCAGGTTCATTGTCGGAGCCATTACAGGAGATTGCCAAGCAGCTGCAAACAGAGCAACCACCATTAGATGAGATCACGGCTCAACTCAACCAACTATTGTTAGAACAAGCTGCTTTGCAACCTCTAAATTTGCAAGTGGCTGGTGCTACTGATCCTGGGCCGAATCAAAGCCATAATGAAGATAACTGCTATCCTACCGCCGCAGATCTACCCACCGATACTAACCAATCCAGCGATCCTTTGATTCCTCATCTATCTGTTATCTGTGATGGTATTGGTGGCCATGAAGGAGGGGAAGTTGCTAGCAAAATGTTAGTTGAGTCCATCAAACTTCAGGTGCGGGGACTCTTAGCTGAGTTAGCAGAAGATCCAGAAATTATGACACCGGAATTAGTCTCTCAGCAGCTAAAGGCAATTATCCGAGTAGCTAATAACTTGATTGCTTCTAGCAATGATCAACAAGCCAGAGAATCCCGGCGTCGCATGGGAACTACCATAACTATGGCACTCCAACTACCTCAGAAGGTGCAGACAAAGAAGGGCATGGGTAATGCTCACGAACTCTACATCGCTAGTGTTGGGGATAGTCGTGCTTATTGGATGACACCTCGTTACTGTCAGCAACTGACGGTGGATGATGATGTGGTAACTAGGGAAGTAAAAATGGCTCGTAGCCTTAAAGTAGAGGCTTTAGAGCGCTCCGATGCTGGAGCACTAACTCAAGCTGTCGGACCTAGGGATGGGGAGTTTTTGCATCCCACCGTACAAAGATTTATCTTGGAAGAAGATGGTTTACTGCTGCTGTGTTCCGATGGTTTAAGCGACAACGATTGGTTAGAGCAATTGTATCAAGATTACCCGCGAGATGTCTTTAGTGAAAAGCTGTCTTTGGAAGCTGCGGTTGAGTCTTTAATCGATTTGGCTAATCAAAAAAATGGTCATGACAACACCTCCGTGGTTATTACCTACTGCCGCGTTACTCCCGAATGTCCTGTGGTACTGAATCTGGCAGAAATTACGAAGGGAAGCGATGGCTATGGACTTAATTTCAGTGATAGCCAAACCTTTGCTCCGACTTCTTTCAACCAAACAGACTCTAATGAAGACTTGCAAGGGTTAACTGCTGAGCCTGCGGAAGAGGCACCAACTGGTGCGCTAGTGTCAACCAATAGTGCCACATCTGAATTCTTAACCGCCAGGGGACGTTGGATCCAAGTTATGTTGGGGGTTGTGGGAGTTTTGGTAGTCCTTGTATCCTCTGCTACTGCTTTATTAACTGCTCAGTGGCTATTAGATCCTGAAGGATTCCAGGAAATGCGCCAGCGCCTCTTCAAACCGGAGCAACTCAAGAACTCTGAGTCAGAATCTCCAACTTCCCCAGAATGAATCGCAAGAAATGCACAGTGCTGTGTAACAATAATTAAGGCCGCCTGGTTAAAATCAGGCTCTGGGAAAGAATACGAGAACAGATATATGAAAGTTGGCGATCGCGTCCGAGTTAAAGACTCTATCATTGTTTACAACAATCCTGAACAGCGCAATAAACCTTTTGATGCTAAAGGGTCGGAAGGAGAAGTTATTAAAATACTGACAGAGTACCAAGGAAGACCAGTAAGCGCTAACTTACCAGTACACGTCCAGTTCAATAAGAAGTTTAAGTGCCACTTCCGTGAAGAGGAGCTAGAGACTATCTAGGGCTTGGGAGAATAAGTAACAAGTAACAAGTAACAAGTAACAAGTAAATAAGTAAGAGGGCTTGGGAGAATAAGTCGTAATTTTAGGGTTTGGATAGGTGGTAGGTGGTAGGTGAGGCTTTAGGTCTGAGTAAATTTTCTACCGCATAGAATGCTTGGTGTCGCTTACACCAGAATCTACCCTCTAGAAGAAAGAGCCCCATAAAACGAACACAATGAACACCAGGAAAACTAAAAAAGTCCAGAAATCTCGCTGTTTCTGAGGCTGGTAAATGGTTTGAGGAAAAATATCAATGGGCACTTCCTCGTCTGGATGGGCATCAACTGGTTCATCTGTAGCGGGTAAGGCTTCAATCAACCTCTGTGACCCTTGTAGGTTGCCTACTACTGACCTATTTTCTGGACTATACTCCTCTGAAGTATGTCCTGGTTGGTTATCAGTGCGCATCCGCTCATAATCAATAAGGTTTAACTCATTGATAGCTGGTCGAAACCGCTTAATCAAAACATGCTCTTGCTGGGTTAGAATTTCTTCATTAGCGTAAAACTCTAGCCAAGCTAGGTTGATTTGAGAGACTACATTAGCAACAAGTTGTAAGTCTCTGATGCGAGGATGTTGTGACCACTGTTGCCTAATATTTTGAGCTTTGCCGATATAAAGCAGTTGACGCTCATCATTCAATGTATAGGCAAAATACAGCCCTGGGATCTCTGGTAGTAGTTCCCTGTGCTCCAGGGGCAAAGCTGGTAGAGCAAAAATAGTCTCAAGGGTAATGGGTAGGTCAGTCATCAGACATAAAAGATTTGAGGTTTGAGGTTATAGGTGTTTCGTCCTATCCGCCTAATTGCCTATAATAAGAACTTCTGGTGTATGCAGTTATTTAATTTGATGAAGTTTGTTGCTTGTTACTTGCTGCCTCTCCTTCTAACTTGAAAGAGACGCACGGGACGCACGGGACGCACCGGACGCTGAGAGAGGAATTTTCATTCTTCGTTGTCATAAGTTAGTTTTTCCATAGAACTTCAATTCAACTTGAGGAATTTTTCCAAAGCATGAACCATTAAAGGTGGCCATCGACGGACATTGCTCACCCAATCTAAATCCTGATAACGCTTATCTAAACCAACAACTGCGACCCAATTGCTCTCAGCTTCACCTAGTTTTCCCTCTTCCCACAAAGCGGCTGTCAGTGCTGCCCGTACATCCGGAAATTGGGGATATTTGCGAACTAGATTACGCATAGTACGTATGGCTTCTTGCTGCTTACCAATCTGATAGAGTGCCAGAGCATAATTAGCACGAGGAAAGGCCAAAGTAGGAGTTAACTTAACAGAAGTTTGGTAGTTAGCGATCGCTTCTTCCCATTTTCCCATCCCTGCTAGAGCATTACCCAAGTTGTTGTAAGCCATTCCATCTTTGGGGTTGAGTTCTAGTACCCGTTGGTAATCTGCGATCGCTTTTTCCCACCTTTGTTGTCCTTCGTAAGCTGTACCACGATTGAGGTAAGGATCGGCTGCTTCTGGAGCTAATTCAACTGCTTGAGTAAAATCTGCGATCGCGGCTTCTAGTTTATTCTGGCTTACCCTAGAATTACCCCGGTTACTCCAACCTACAGGATTTTCTGGTAAAAGTTCAATAAGCTGAGTCCAATAATCTTCAGCCTGAGGAAAATTACCTTTTTGTGTAGCAGTAAATGCTTCTCGTCTCAACTTATTTAATTGTTTAATTTGAGCCTTACTAAAATTCTGTGTCTGTACTTCCTGCGCCATTACCGGCTCAGTCGAGCACCAAACCAAAAGCACACAAATTAAAATTATAATCCAGCGAATCATACAGAAACCTCTTAAGAAGCAATTTTAGATTTTAGATTTTAGATTTTAGATTGAATTGGTCTTTCATAATGGATTGAAAGCTGATATCTAAAAGCTATAATCCCAAATGTTTTCGAGCCGCTTCCGTCGCCACCCGACCACGAGGCGTTCGGTGTAGGTAACCAATCTGTAGTAGATAAGGCTCATACACCTCTTCAATCGTTTGAGCATCTTCTCCTGTCGCCGATGCTACGGCTTCTAAACCCACAGGCCCTCCATTAAACTGTTCAATCATCACACTAAGTACTAGCCTGTCTGTCCAATCTAAACCTTTGGGGTCTACATTGAAGACTTCCATTGCTTCTGCTGCGATCTCTTGATTAATCGGTGCCAATCCCTTTACTTGAGCATAGTCCCGTACTCGCTTTAGTAGTCGGTTAGCAATCCGAGGAGTGCCACGGGAACGACGAGCAATTTCCTCCGCACCATCTACATTCATTGGTACTTGAAGCAACTCCGCAGTTCGTTGTACAATTAAACTCAATTCATCCGGTTCATAGAAGCGCAACCGTTGAATTAAACCAAAGCGATCGCGTAAGGGTGAAGTCAAAGAACCGACTTTGGTGGTAGCTCCTACTAGGGTAAATTTAGGTAGAGGGATACTGCGAGTCCGAGCAGTTTGGCCTTTACCGATAGTAATATCCAAGCGATAGTCTTCCATCGCTGGGTAGAGTAGTTCCTCGGTCATCCGGGAGAGGCGATGGATTTCGTCAATGAATAAGATATCTCCGGGTTTAAGATTAACTAAAATGCCTACAATATCTCGTGGACGTTCCAAAGCTGGTGCTGCTGTAATTTTACAATCGACCTCCATCTCCGTTGCTAAAATCAGAGACATGGTGGTTTTGCCCAATCCTGGAGGACCATACAATAGCAGATGATCCATTGCTTCGTTTCTGGCTTTAGCTGCCTGAATAGCAATTTCCAAGACTCCCTTCAATTCTTTCTGACCAATGTAGTCAGCTAAGCGCTGAGGTCGGATCCCTTCTTCTTGATTACCAGTTTCCTCTGCATTAGCAGTTGCTTGCAGCAAATCGGCATCATTTTCTGTCTGACTTTGATTTCGACGGCTCTTTTTTTTCTTGCCTTGCTGTTTTTTTCCACTCGGTTGGGGTGGTTTATTTGGCTGTTGAAACTGTTCTCTAACGATTGCCATGATTTAGAATTTAGAATTTAGAATTTAGAATTTAGAATTGGGAAGGTCGAAGGTCGAATTGGACAGGTGGAAGGTTAATTGGGGATATAGTCCGTCATAATGAACTATACTCCTGATTGTTGGTCAATAACCAAAAACAAACAACAAACAACAAACAACAAACAACCAATAACAAATGCTAGCCAAAAGAATTTTACCTTGCTTGGATGTGAATGCTGGACGGGTTGTTAAAGGAATCAACTTCGTCAATCTTCAGGATGCTGGTGATCCAGTAGAGTTAGCACAAGCTTATAACGATGCTGGTGCTGATGAACTGGTGTTTTTGGATATCACTGCTACCCATGAAGACCGAAATATTATCGTTGATGTTGTCTACCGCACAGCCGAACAGGTATTTATTCCTTTGACTGTGGGTGGTGGTATCCAATCCTTAGAAACCATTAAGTTATTGTTAAGGGCAGGAGCAGATAAAGTCAGCATTAATTCCGCTGCTGTACGCAATCCTAACTTTATTAATCAAGCTAGCGATCGCTTCGGTGATCAGTGCATTGTTGTGGCGATTGATGCCAGACGTCGCCAGGATTATGAGAATCCTGGCTGGGATGTCTACGTCCGTGGAGGAAGGGAAAACACGGGTATAGATGCCGTCTCTTGGGCAATAGAAATGGAACGAAGAGGAGCCGGAGAACTATTAATTACCAGTATGGATGCGGACGGAACCCAGGCCGGGTATGACTTAGAATTGACCCGTACCATTACTGAGCAAGTGCAGATTCCTGTAATTGCTTCCGGCGGTGCTGGCAACTGTGCTCATATTCACGAGGCTTTGACCGAGGGTAGAGCAGAAGCCGCACTTCTTGCTTCTCTTCTACATTACGGGCAGTTAACTGTATCAGAAATTAAAACTTATCTAGACCAACGCCAGGTTCCAGTCCGATTAACCAACTAATGAAGATTTACGCTGTCCGGAATTATTAACTTTTGTTGTGTAAGATGACAAAGTAAGCAGTATTCGCAATATATGCGGCTGCTACAATAAGGCAAGTGTTACATTTTGTAAATCATGTTAATCGCTATTCTCATATTAGATGTTATCTTAGTAGCCTGGGCATTGCACCTAATGCAAGAAGCTTTTGACACCAAAGAGTTTTCTCTGATGCTAGCGGGAACCTTAGTAGCCATGTCTGCGGCAGCCATGTTAGTTGTTTACTTTCTCATGGGTAGCTACATGGGCTATCTCACTCAAATGGCTCAATCTCCCAATCCATTTTATTAGAACTCACAGCAAATTCAATATCAACAACTTGACTAAATGCCGACATCAAGGCATTATAGTAAACGCGAGACGGGGTTATAGCTCAGTTGGTAGAGCACCTCAATGGCATTGAGGGGGTCAGCGGTTCGAATCCGCTTAGCTCCATATTAAAAACTTTAGATTTTAGCTTCACTCTCTTCGATAAATTGGTCATTGGTTATGGGTTATTAGTCATTAACTAGTGCTTTGAAGGCAGAACCCACCCCTAACCCCTCCAAGGAGGGGAACAGGAAACTCCGACTTTGTACTAATGTCTAGGATCTAACACCTATAGTGCTACGGGCTATGGTTAGGACATTCCTAAACCCTCTAAACCCAGTTATTACTTACTTTTGACTGTTGCCTTTAGCATGATTGCCTAGCGCGTAGCCCTATAAGACCTAATCAGATGTTGATTGAACAGATATTAGCTAAATTAAAGCTAAGCTGCTATGTATTTAGGGCACTCCAAGGCATAACTCTCACATTCCGTACTACGTTGTGTATTATGTAGCGGGGTGTCAATCAAGACTCTTTGAGGAAAAAGACGATGCAGTCGGAACAAAAACAACGAATAATGGGCTACTTCATTGAGGAGACCAAAGAACACCTCTGTACTATGGAGCAAGCTTTGCTAGATTTGCCCAGCACTATGGAGGACAAGGAAGTTCTCAATGAAGTATATCGTGCCGCCCATTCCATCAAGGGAGGGGCAGCCATGTTGGAACTTGAGAGTATTCGGAAAACAGCCCATCACCTAGAAGACTGCTTCAAAGACCTCAAAGAATCACCCGTTGAAACAGACCAGTATCTAGAATCCCTCTTTGTCAAAGTTTTGGATACCCTTCAGAATCTTGTAGAGCAACTCCAAGAACCATCTGGACTAATAGATGAAGTGGCGGACGAGATTATGGCAGATACTGAGCCAGTTTTGGCTGAACTTAGTAATCATATTAAAAATCTACGGCAATCATCAACTAATGTTCCGGAGGTTAATGCTCAAGAATTAGTCTTAGCAGGTCATTCTCTAGAGATGTCTCCCCAAGAAGAATTTGAAGTTGCTGCTTCTATGTCGGTAACAGATTTTAGGGAACAAGGGTTCCAAGAGGATAGTCCCCAGATAATTTACCCCGATACATCCCTTATACAAATAGATGAGGACAGTGGGATTATCTTTGCGCAACCAATCCCTGAAGAAATAAGTAGCACTGCACAAAAAACTGATGGGACTGCAGCAATAGGAGAAGCCAAATCTGCTGCTCCCCGCCGTACAACAGAGGTGGGACTAGCGGAACTAGATACCCTAGCTGATATTTTTGAAGGTCAAACTCCTGAATTAGATGAAACCTGGGAAAAAGAGGAAATAATTAGCTGGGATGGGTCTAAATTAGCCTCAGACTTCAATTACTCCTTGGATTGGGATGACCAAAGTGATTTGTCTGACTTAATCAGTGACCTCGATGGTTGGGAGACTTCAGATAGTGCGGATGAATTTTCAGATTTGCTATTTGAAGAGGAGAGCCCAGAATTTTTAACAGCGGAAACTGGTCTTGCTAAAAACTTAAGCAATTTGTTTGGTGATACCTCAGAAATTGTAGGAGAAGGAGAAGCGGAGAGTAATGAGCTGATTCTTGATGATTATTCACAGGAACTCGATAACCTGAATTTTACTGCAAGCCAGAGGGATGAAACTGCCCTTAGAGATTCAGAATCAGACTTTAGCGACTTGTTGGCAATTGCCACCGACCATCAGGAGGATTTAAAATTTGGAGAAAAACTGATGATTGATGACGAAGCCAATGATTTCGACTTAGCTGAATTAGAACTAGATGAGTCCTTAGCAAACTTTAATTTGACTAATGATGACAATTTAGACTTGAGCCAGTTGGAATCTGAGCAAGAAATATTTGCTCTTGGGGAGCAAATAACTGCCCAAACAGTCGAACTAAAGGAAAATTCACAAACTTTGGACTTAGAAGGGTTATTTGGTGAGTCTACTCCAGCTGAAGTAAAGCAAGAGGAATTAGACTGGCAAGCCGATTTGTTTGGTAGTGAGATACCACCGGAGATCTTGGAGACTCCAGCACCAACGACTGCGGAAGTGGATGATTTGGCTTCCCTCCTCGGTGAAGCTGTGCCTACCCAGGAACAGGAATTAGACTGGCAGACGGATTTGTTTGGTAGTGAATTACCAACTGAAGCAGTAGAAACTCCAGCAACAACGACTGCGGAAGTGGATGATTTGGCTTCCCTCCTCGGTGAAGACATGCCTACCCAGGAACAGGAATTAGACTGGCAGACAGATTTGTTTGGTAGTGAATTACCAACTCAAACAGTAGAAACTCCAGCAACAACGACTGCGGAAGTGGATGATTTGGCTTCCCTCCTCGGTGAAGACATGCCTACCCAGGAACAGGAATTAGACTGGCAGACGGATTTGTTTGGTAGTGAATTACCAACTCAAACAGTAGAAACTCCAGCACCAACGACTGCGGAAGTGGATGATTTGGCTTCCCTCCTCGGTGAAGACATGCCTACCCAGGAACAGGAATTAGACTGGCAGACAGATTTGTTTGGTAGTGAATTACCAACTCAAACAGTAGAAACTCCAGCAACAACGACTGCGGAAGTGGATGATTTGGCTTCCCTCCTCGGTGAAGACATGCCTACCCAGGAACAGGAATTAGACTGGCAGAC
>JAAHFP010000001.1:381036-509411 GCA_010672925.1 Symploca sp. SIO1C2
TGTTTGGTAGTGAATTACCAACTCAAACAGTAGAAACTCCAGCAACAACGACTGCGGAAGTGGATGATTTGGCTTCCCTCCTCGGTGAAGACATGCCTACCCAGGAACAGGAATTAGACTGGCAGACAGATTTGTTTGGTAGTGAATTACCAACTCAAACAGTAGAAACTCCAGCAACAACGACTGCGGAAGTAGACGATTTGGCTTCCCTCCTTGGTGAAGATATGCCTACCCAGGAACAGGAATTAGACTGGGAGACGGATTTATTTGATAGTGAAGTACCAGCTAAGATCTTGGAAACTCCCGCACCAACGGCGGCAGAAGTAGACGATTTGGCTTCCCTCCTCAGTGAAGATATACCTACCCAGAAACAGGAATTAGACTGGCAAACCGATTTGTTTGGTAGTGAATTACCAACTGAAACAGTAGAAACTCCAGCACCAACGACTGCGGAAGTGGATGATTTGGCTTCCCTCCTCAGTGAAGACATGCCTACCCAGGAGGAGGAAATAGACTGGCCAACTGATTTGTTTGGTAGTGAAGTACCAGCTGAGATCTTGGAAACTACAGCACCAACGGTGGCAGAAGTAGATGATTTGGCTTCCCTCCTTAGTGAAGAAGTGCCAGACGAAGAGCCGGAGTTAGAGTTAACTGACAAACAAAAAATAGACAATTTACCAGAGGAGGAAATAACAGAAGTATTAGAACCAGAAGATAGGCAAGAGTTTCTTCCAGCTGAAGCAGATGGAGTTACAGATGCCCAAGAATGGCCAGGGGTTAGTGAAACAGTTGAAGATAGAGAGCCTGAGGTAGTTTTTGAATTCAATCAGTTAGAAACAATGCTCGAAGAAGAAGCATCTCTGACTACTGTTTCCAGCACCACAGCTATGTTCGATGAGTTAGAGACAATGCTTGACGAGGAAGCACCTTTAACTACTGCTTCTAGCACCACAGCTATGTTCGATGAGTTAGAAGCAATGCTCGATGAGGAACCATCTTTAACTACTGCTTCTAGCACCACAGCTATGTTTGATGAGTTAGAAGCAATGCTCCAAGAGGAGACACCGAAGATAGCTGAACAATCACCCCAGCAAGAAAAGATTAAAGCGAAAGCGGAGGATGATGACGAATTTGGGGACTTAGAAATAATGCTGGAACAGGCGGATAAAACCATGGGAGGGCCGCCAACCATTAAAACTGACCAGCGGCAAAACAAACCCCAAAGCCGTATGCGTCCCAGAATGTTTGATCAGACGATGCGGGTACAAATTAAACGCCTAGACGACCTGAGCAACTTGGTGGGAGAATTAGTAGTTAACCGCAATAGCTTGGAACAAGACCAAGAACGCTTAAGGCAATTCTTGGATAACTTAAATCATCAGGTATTGTCCCTAAATGATGTTGGTGCGAGGATGCAAGACCTGTATGAGCGATCGCTATTGGAAAGTTCTTTGTTAGCTAGTCGCCACAACTACCGCTCTTTCTTCGGTGGAGAGTCACCCCCAGAGAATAGTCAAGCCAATGCAGAGTACGATCCTTTAGAAATGGATCGATTTACCGGCTTTCATACCCTCTCCCAAGAAATGATCGAACTAATAGTTCGAGTGCGAGAGTCGGCATCTGACATTGTGTTTTTGGCGGATGGAACCGATCAGGTAGCCCGTACATTGCGGCAAATAACCACTCAACTGCAAGAAGGACTAACGCGAGCCCGCATGGTACCTTTTGCTCAAACTGCTGACCGTTTGCCCCGTGCAGTGCGGGATATTTCTCTGAAGTTAGGCAAGCAGGCTGAGTTACAGGTTGAAGGTAGGGAGACCTTGATAGACAAAATGATCATTGAACATCTCAATGCACCAATGACTCACCTTGTCAACAATGCGATTACTCACGGCATTGAGACCCCAGAAGTACGCCAAGCAGCCAATAAGCCAAGCGCAGGTAAAATTACTGTCCGGGCTTTCTATCAGGGTAACCAAGCAGTTATTTCCATCTCCGACGATGGGGCAGGTATCAATCCTGAAAAAGTCAGAAACAAGATCATCGAGAAGAAACTTCTTACTCCAGCTGAAGCCAAGAAGCTAAGCAATTTGGATTTGTACGAATTTCTCTTCGATGCTGGTTTTACCACCAAAGAAAAAGCTGATGATTTTTCAGGTCGTGGTGTTGGTATGGATGTTGTCCGTACCAAATTAAATGAAATTCGCGGGACAATCCATACTGATTCGACCCTAGGCAAAGGAACAACCTTTACCATCCGTCTACCCCTAACCCTAAGTATTGGTAAAGCACTCTGCTGTTTGAGTGAGCGAGCAACTATTGCTTTCCCAATGGATGGAGTTGAAGAAACTTTCGATATCCCCCCAGACCGGGTTCACACTGATTCAGAAGGTCAAAGCTTTATCCAATGGAAAGACACCAGGCTACCCTTCAAACCTCTCACTGAATTGTTGAAGTACAATCGTCACCTTAGTCGAGGTTCTGTCTATGGTGGCAAACGGGAAGATGGACTGATCTCAGTCTTGGTGTTGCGTAGTGCCAGTAACAACTTCCTCTCCATCCAAGTAGACCAGGTGCTCAGTGAGCAGGAAATAGTAATTAAGCAACTCGAAGGTCCAGCCCCCAAACCAGTAGGTATTGCAGGAGCAACGGTTTTGGGAGATGGACGCATTATGCCGATTGCTGATGTGATGGAACTTATTGACCTCTCCAGAAGACCGAATCGTCCAGACTCTCCCATTTGGTCGAGGGCCGAAGGTCAAACTCCAGTAGAAGAAGCTCCCCATGAACCGATGGTACTGATTGTGGATGATTCTATTACAGTGCGCTCCCTACTGGAAATGACTTTCTCTAAAGCTGGTTATCGAGTTGAACAAGCCCGTGATGGTCAAGAAGCTTGGGAAAAACTCCGGTCTGGTCTACCTTGCGATATTATTTTCTGTGATATTGAAATGCCAAGAATGAATGGTATGGAACTGCTCAAAAAGCTCCAAGAAGATGAAAATCTCCGAGATATACCAATTTCTATGCTCACTTCTCGTGGGGCTGACCGACACCGACAAATGGCTGTTCAGTTAGGAGCTAGTGGCTACTTCACTAAACCCTATTTGGAGGAAGTGTTATTGGAAGCTGCTCAGGAAATGATTAATGGAGAAGTACTGTTGGATGCTAGCAGTAATGCTTAGTGTTAGGTGGTAGGTGGTAGGTTTTAGGTGGTAGGTTTTAGGTTTTAGGTGGTAGGTTTTAGGTTTTATAAAAAAATTAAAAGTCCTGACATGCATACTTCCTTCTCTCACCTCCTGCCTCTTGCCTCCGGTTCCCCTCCTTGGAGGGGTTAGGGGTGGGTTTCTGCCTCCTGCTTTAGATTTTTGGTGTTAGGTATTAGGTGTTAGGGATTGAAAATGGTAAAGTTATCGCGCAGTCTAGTTTCCTACTTTGTACTTCAGACTTCATGCTTGTTTTGGGGGCTGAATGCTCTCAGTGCAACGGTTCCGCAAGATGGAGAAATGGAGCTAAAAGTTGGGGTGGTACAAAGATTTGGAGCCGAAGCCAAAGATGAGCTAACCTTGCAAGCAACAGCTGGCGATCGCCTTACTTTAGGCTTTTTGTCAGGAGATATGCAACCCCAAACTCTCTCTACCGAGAAATTGAAACTGGAAGTGGCAATGCAACCCTTACCAGTTCCAACAGTAGAAGAGCGTCTAGTACTCAGTGACCACGGTACTTTTGAAACAGCAGAAGACAGTGCTAATCAGTGGCGATCGCGTGGCATTGAAGTGGAAGTTGTACAACCTGGTAGGTGGCAGGTTTGGGCAAAAAGAGATATTTATCAGACTCCTTTAATCAGACGCTTACTGCTGCAAAGTATTAAAGCCCAAGGAGATAGAATTGCCTATCTTGACACAGCAATTGTTAAAGAAATACCACGAATTTCATTTGTTGTCGATGGCTATCGTTACAATCGTCTCAATTTGGAGATTAACTCCGAAAAAAACCTGATTGAAGTGATTCGAGGTAAAGAGGGAAAAAATACCCGTCTGTATGGTGGAAAACTGCAAGTCCAACCCAATGCCTACGGTACCTACACCCTGGTAAATCAAGTACCAATAGAAACCTATTTACGAGGTGTTGTACCTCACGAAATTGGACCAGGAGCTCCCTATGAAGCAGTGGAAGCTCAGACCATTATTGCCAGAACTTATGCTCTGAGAAACCTGCGGCGATTTGAGGCTGACAACTACCAACTTTGTGCTGATACTCACTGTCAGGTTTACCGAGGACTAACCGGTACTGTAGCGAGTGCAGACCAAGCGATCGCAGAAACTGAAAGTCTAGTATTGACTTACGATAATGAGCTAGTAGACGCCCTCTATTCTTCCACAACTGGTGGTATTACCGCTCCTTTCAGTCATGTTTGGAATGGTTCAGAGCGTCCTTACCTCAAAACTTTGATCGACTCTCCTAATCCAATCTGGGATTTAGAGAAAAAACCTTTAGCAAATGAACAAAATTTCCGGGAGTTTATTAACTTAGAAGAGGGATTTAATGAATCTGATCGGGATGTCTTCCGCTGGAACAGGAAAAATAGCCTTGAGCAGATCACAGCCCATTTAAAAAAGTACCTCAAAAGAACCAAACACCCTCTGGCGGAGTTTACTAAAATCCAACAGATGCAAGTAGTAGAACGCTCTCCAGCAGGAAGGGTGATCAAGCTGACTGTTAACACGGACAAGGGTGTTATTGAACTCCAGAAAAATGAAGCCCGCAGTGCTTTTGGACCTCCCCTCAGTACTTTCTTTTACTTAGAACCCCTCTATGGAGCCAATAAAACTCTCACTGGCTATGCCTTCGTAGGAGGTGGTTTTGGACACGGGGTTGGTTTAAGTCAATACGGTTCTTATAATTTAGCCAACCTTGGTTGGACAAGTGAGAAAATTCTGAGTTTTTACTATCCCGGAACGGAAATTAAGCCTTTAGATGATTCTATTGTTTTTTGATATATGGGTAATCCCAAATTCGGGTATCAGAATAGGTGTTAGGTTGTAGGTAATTTAATCTAACTCTCTGCTGTCACTATCGGGAAAACAAAGTCAAAGCCAAACTCTGAACGCCTTCCTAGCTAATGGTTTGAACTTTGAGTTTCTGTCAGAAACCCAAAAACGTAGCTAAAACGGGAAAAGTCTCGCCCAGTTTGACAGAAGAGAGCTAACTTTTGCCAGGGATCTACACTTAAAGAAAGAGAAGAAATCTTTGAGGTTTTGACTATGGCTCCCGATCCCCAAATAATGAAAGCTGTCGAGCAGCTGGGTTACCGCGTTACCGTGGGAGATGTGTCTACCCAAGCTGGCTTGAATATTAATCTTGCACAGCAAGGATTACTCGCTCTTGCCTCTGATGCAGGAGGACATTTACAAGTAGCCGAATCAGGGGAAATTGCTTACTTGTTTCCCAAAAACTTTCGTTCCGTACTCCGCAACAAGTTCCTGCGGCTACAGTTACAGGAATGGTGGGACAAAATCTGGGGTGTTTTGTTTTACCTGATTCGGATTTCTTTTGGGATTATTTTACTGTTGTCCATTGTCCTAATTGTGGTTGCGATCGCGATTATCTTACAAGCTAGCAGCAATGATGACTCCGACAGCGGCAGTAGTAGTTCTCGTGGAGGGGGTGGTGGCATTTTCTTCTTCCCGCGCTTCTGGGGACCAGATATCTTTTGGTTTTTTGATCCTTACTATGACGGAGGTAGTTCCCGGCGACAACGAACCTCCGCTTCCCGTAGCAGTGAGCTGAATTTCTTAGAGGCAGTTTTCTCCTTTTTGTTTGGTGATGGCAATCCTAATGCTGATTTGGAAGAGCGCCGTTGGCAAGAAATTGGCACTGTTATTCGCAATTCAGGAGGTGCTGTAGCAGCGGAACAGGTTGCACCTTATCTTGATGATCTTGGAGAAAAGTACCAACAAGAGTCAGAAGACTATATGCTGCCGGTACTAACCCGATTTGATGGACTCCCTCAAGTGAGTCCTGAGGGGGAAATTGTCTACCACTTCCCTCAATTACAAACCACAGCCAAAGCTACACAGCCAAAGTCGGTGCAAGCTTACCTACGAGAGCGACTTTGGCGCTTTAGCCAAGCTAGTAGTGGGCAACTTATAGTGTCCATGGGACTAGGGGCGATAAATTTTGTTGGTGTCCTAATTCTGGGAAATCTCTTGAGTGGTGGTGCAATAGCGGCACAAATTGGAGGATTTGTTGCCTTCGTTAATGTGATTTATCCGCTGTTGTTAGTTTACGGCATTGGCTTTTTGGTCATACCCCTGATTCGTTACTTCTGGATTCAGTTGAAGAATAGTAAGATTGAGCAGCGGAACCAACAACGGCAAGAGCAAGCTGTTTTGCTTAATCAAGCAGAGGATAGCTTACAGAAGAAGATTAGTTATGCTCAGCAGTTTGCTACTCAAAACATCATTACAGAAGAAGATTTAGTCTACACCAGCGAAACTGACTTGCTCGATCAAGATTTAAAAGCAAAAGATCAAATTGATGCTGAATGGCAACGACGTTTAGAGTCTGGTTCCTAGTGCAAGGAGGCAGGAGGCAGGAGGCAGGAGGCAGGAGGCAGGAGGTAATCAAGCTTGTTGAGTAGCTTTTTCCCAGCTTCCTCAGCTCCATTGACAATGATATTTTTGCCTTCACTTGTCATCAATACTTAAAACCTACCACCTACCACCTAAAACCTACCACCTAAAACTTAATATCACCTTACTTGCACATAAGCAGCTTCTGATATTCCTGGAAGTTCTGCGTAAAGTCCTAGGCAAGACTGTACAATCGAATAACCACAGGCAGCGAGTGTTCCGAGGAAAACAACGCTATACAAAGTTTCTGTGAGCAAGTTGATTCCCAACCATGGCAAGAGTAGAGAACACAAAAAGATAATAATTCCTATAAGGATTGACTGCATAGCATTGAAGCGAACAAAATGGGCAACTTTTTCATTTCTTACTACTGCTAAGAACAAGATAAAGAAAATGATTATGCCAGCATAAGGTACAGTTTGATATATTATCTGTACTGGTATTAGTGGTATTAAAATAACCTTCAAAAACGGAAATTGGTTAAACAGAAATCTGCCGAACGGAATGGCATCAAATAAAGGTATCAGATAAAGCAGAGAAGCGAAAATCCGGTGTTTAGCATCTGCTGAACCTCGCCAAGTCATGGTACTTGCTCCATTTATGGATATTTTTCTGACTAAATCCAGGATAGCGCACTTCTCTAATTTACCTTGTTATCCTTGTCTCTTCTCATCATGACTATTCGACATGGGCAATCCGGAAGCCCATTTCACATTCATACTGCTCTGGTTGCTTGGGGGCGGGCTTACTTACTACATGACCACAGCCAAGTCTACCTTGACGCCAACGGGGTTGACCACTTTTGTCAGCTAGTAAGCAGCCTTGACAAACTTGAGCAGGGGAAAGTATTTGTTCATCTGCAAGAATTACTAACACAATACCTCCTTTGGCTAATACCTAAAGCAGCTTACTTCTAATTTTAATTTAGAGCTGGGGAAAATATTATAACTCAACATACAGCTTAACTTTTAGGTAAATGCGACCTTTGATTTGGGTGAACTAAATATGAAGTGGCAATTTATAGCCTAAGCGTTCAAAAAATCAATCATAAGTTTTCCTTTTTATCTCTATCTCCCCACACCTCCCACACTCCCCACACTCCCCACACTTTTTTTCCCTCACCCCCTTGATTTCCTGATATTCCTCAATTGAGGGTGACATTTGCTAATACAATAGTTGAGATAACGTTAAGACTGAAGAGCATCTCTAGGGATTAAATCAATAGTGACTCAAACTAACTTAGATTTTCTAGTTCAAACAGATCCTTCCGTGGCTGAGTTTCTCAACCAAGAACTCCAACGGCAGCGGCAGCACTTGGAGTTAATTGCTAGTGAAAACTTCACCTCACCAGCGGTGATGGCTGCTCAAAGCTCAGTACTTACGAACAAGTATGCTGAAGGATTGCCCGGTAAGCGCTACTACGGTGGCTGTGAGTTTACCGACAAAGTTGAGCAGTTGGCAATTGACCGTGCTAAAGAATTATTTGGGGCTGCTCATGCCAATGTACAGCCTCACTCTGGTGCTCAAGCTAACTTTGCGGTGTTCTTGACCCTACTCAAACCTGGTGACACGATTATGGGTATGGATTTGTCCCATGGAGGACACCTGACTCACGGTTCACCGGTCAATGTCTCAGGTAAGTGGTTCAAGGTTTGTCACTACGGTGTCAGTCCTGAAACTGAACAACTCGATTATGCTCAAGTTCGGGAGATAGCCCTGAAAGAGCGTCCCAAGCTGATTATTTGTGGCTATTCCGCTTATCCTCGAATCATTGACTTTGAAAAATTCCGCAGCATTGCTGATGAGATAGATGCTTACTTAATGGCAGATATTGCCCACATTGCCGGTTTGGTTGCTACGGGTCACCATCCTAACCCTATTCCTCACTGTGATGTAGTCACTACCACTACCCATAAAACCCTACGAGGTCCCAGAGGCGGTTTGATTCTCTGCCGTGATGCTGAATTAGGAAAGAAATTGAACAAATCTGTCTTTCCTGGTTCCCAGGGTGGTCCTCTGGAACATGTGATTGCTGGTAAGGCGGTGGCATTTGGTGAAGCGTTGAAACCAAAGTTCAAAACTTACTCAGGGCAAGTGATTGCTAATGCTCAAGCTTTGGCCAAGGGATTGCAACAAAGAGGCTTCAAAATGGTTTCTGGTGGTACAGAGAACCATGTAATGCTGGTGGATTTGCGTTCTATTGGTATGACAGGTAAGCAGGCGGACCAACTGATGAGCGGTGTTAATATTACTACCAACAAGAACACTGTTCCTTTTGATCCAGAGTCGCCTTTTGTCACTAGTGGCTTGCGGTTAGGTTCCCCGGCAATGACCACCAGGGGTATGGGAACAGAGGAATTTACTGAAATTGCCGAAATTATTGCAGATAGGTTACTGAGTCCAGAAGACGAGAAGGTGGCAACTGCATGTCGGGATCGAGTCGCTAAATTATGCGATCGCTTTCCCTTATATCCTCATTTGTAGCGCTTCGCGCAGGTGTTAGGTATTAGGTGTTAGGTGTTAGGGGGATCGAAAGTACTGTTAAATAAAGGTTTGGTGATTATTCACCACAGTCAATCTGTAAACACACGAGCGCTCGTTGCTAGAACTGATTGAGGTAGAGATACGTGGGGACATATCGAGATAGAGATATGTAGGGGCGTAGCATTTGGGGAATAATTTAACCACTCCAGACCCGAGTAGATCAATCCAAATGCTACGCCCAACCCCTTAATGTAGATACAAGGGTTTCGCTGCCTCAAAGTAACTTACAAGATTAGGCGATCGCGCTTTCTTGCCCAAACCTTGATTTGGTGATATTATTTTTATAATGGGATAGTTGTGCGCCTATAAAGTCTGTTCAGTTACAACATGCAATGTAGGGGCGGGTTTAGGGACATTGGTGTCAACTTAAGGTGAAAAGCGCTTGAAGTTAGGGAGCTGAGGAAGCTGAGGGAGCTGGGGGAGCAAAAGAATGCTCCTGCGGCTGGATCTTTTTACTGTTAATCAGGTAGGGTAACACTACCGGTTCAGTTGAAGTAGAACGTCTCTAAAGCATCAATTGGCAATGGTTGTGGCTTAAGTTGACACCGATGGTTTAGGGATAATTCAAGCCATTTGACCCTAATCTTGATATCAAAACCCGCCCTGAAGCTACCCCAATCAATCCAACCCATCGCCACATAAATCAGCGAGCGATTGCTTTCAGCACCAGCGAAGCTGATCGCATAATTATAGACTTCTTACATAAATCCGGTTAGAGCGTACCACCTGCTAGGTCGGGAAGAAACAAGGTTTTTTCCTCTTTCCTCCTACCTTAGAGCTTTAAAGTCTTGGAACCTTCTTTCCCTCTGCCTTCTAGCCTAGTGTTTCTTGAAAGCGCCCGACGGGCGGTGCACCGCCCCCTACAAATGGAAGAAACAAGGTCTTTTCCTGTTCCCTGTTCCCTATTCCCTGTTCCCTTGTTTCTGAAGAGCAATTAGCCATTAACCATTAGCCATTAGCTAGAGTATTTCTTAAAAGTTTTAGAAAAAAGTACCACACTTTCAGCATAGAATATGACCAAAGATAAAAATATTTACCTTTAAATTGCCAACCCGCGATCAATCCCATGTCTCCCTTGTGGCTAGGACGTGGGATTAATTGCGAATCAAGCTAAAAGACCTTTGGTGATATGCCTACTCAGCTGTACCTTTATCATCTCATTGCATTTCTTGCTTCCATGACCGTTGTCCTGTGGTGTACACCAGTTGTTAAGAGTATAGGTCTTAAGAGTGGGCATGTTGATCGACCAAATGACCGGAAAATTCACCAGCGTCCGATGGTGCGCTTAGGAGGTATCTCGATTTTTGGTGGTACTTTAACAGCTTTATTAATTGTCTGGTGGACAGGGGGATTTGGCTTACTACCCTTCGACAAAGAATGGGAAGTTTGGGGAGTTACCCTTGGAGGTATCGCTTTTTTTATTATTGGTCTTCTTGATGACTTATTCAATCTCTCTGCTTTTGGCCGGTTAATCATGCAAAGCAGTGTAGCTGGTATTGCTTGGGGGGTAGGAGTCCGCATTGATTTTCTCTCAATTCCCTTTGATGGTTTAGTGGAAATTGACCCTTGGCTAAGTCTACCCATCACAATTATTTGGCTAGTGGGGATGGCCAATGCGATTAACTGGATTGATGGTTTAGATGGCTTGGCTGCGGGAGTTTCTGGTATTGCGGCTGTGGTTATGCTGATTGTGGCTTTGTTTATGGAACAATCGGCAGCGGCACTAATTGCGGCAGCCCTTGCTGGGGGAACATTAGGATTTTTGCGCTACAACTTTAACCCTGCCGAAATCTTTATGGGGGATGGAGGTTCTTACTTTATAGGATTTACCCTTGCTGGGGTTGGTGTCATTGGTCTAGTGAAAACTACTGTGGTGACTGCGGTTGTACTCCCTTATCTGATTTTGGCTGTACCACTGTTGGATATGTCAGCAGTAATTGTCTCCCGGTTGAGTAATGGCAAATCTCCCTTTGTTGCTGATAAGCGCCATTTACATCACCGCCTTCTCAGGGCAGGTTTATCCCAACGGCTAACAGTTTTGTTAATTTATGCTCTTACTCTCTGGGTAGGAAGTTTGGCACTAGCTTTTTCCGGGATTCCCAGTGGTTATGCCTATGCTTTAGCAGCGACAATGTTGTTGAGTTATGTTGGTTGGCAGGCTTGGCGCAATGCTCGAATAAGTAATTAGGTGATTTCTATGAAAAAATGTACCTATCGTAGGGTGTGTTAGCGCAGCGTAACGCACCAAATTCTGGGTACAATCATTTTGAAAAATCGCCTTAGTCTAAGGAGTTTGAAAGAAGGGTTGAACTAGAGATGGAAGATAATCTACGGTCAGAATATGATTTAAAGAGTCTACGAGTCAGAAAGTTAGGTTCTGGACGGAAGAGTTTTGGTGGGACAACTGTGCGTTTAGAAGCTGGTGAAAAGAACTCACAACAAAGGCACATTCTCCGAAGGAGTTCCCGAAGGGTAGAACACAAAGGAAATTTATACTTCTGATGAATGGCGTTATCTTGTTTTTGGATAAAAGTTGTAATTATCGTGATTGTTTGCTATTATCTCGATAATAGAATAGGTGTACGCCTGTATAGTATGAATTTCTGTTCCTAATCTTAATAAACATGTTAACAGTGGAATAAGTAGGTTGGGTGTAGCGATAGCGTAACCCAACAGGGGAATGTGCTATAGGTCAAAACCTTTCATGCGATCGCTACGTCCATCAGCAGCGGACGCAATACCACTAATCAAGAAATTGATACTGATTGAGTATTAATCTCTGTTATCCTCGTCAGTTTAAGATCATTTGTCAACAAATTGGCATTTAGGCTCTTTGCCGTTGCCGCCACTATAGCATCGGGAAGCTTTAACTTGTAGTTTTTACGAAAAGCGATCGCTAACTCTTTAATCTTGTTGTTGAGACCGACTACTGTAATTTTATCTAAAAAATCTCTAACTATAAGTTCTTCACTTTCACTCATGCTTGGATAAGAGAGTAGTTCCATCTCCGTAATGACAGACACCAAATATTTTCCAATGGGTAAGGTGCTTGTTAAACGATTGCCCAAGTAGTACAAGACTACATTGGTATCTAATAAAATTAATACCTCTGCCACTACCATTCACCCCTTATTTCTTGCTGATACTCTAAAGGGTCTTTTCCCAATTTAATCGCCCCAGCATATTTGGCTATATCGAACTCTTCCTTGCCTGACCATTCAGAATTTTCTAATAACTTCTCAATTTTCTGCCAGTCTTGATAATCGATTAACACAGCAACTGGGCGCATTGCCTCGTCAGTGACGATTTGTTTTTTTACATCCAGCATAAACTTTCGCTTTTCTAGAGATAATTTAACTATTGTAACAAATTTCCTACTGACTCCCACAACAGCATTTTTTGGATAAAAGTTGTAATCATCGTGATTTTTTGCTATTATTTTAATAATAGAATAGGTGTGCGCTTGTAAGGTATAAATTTCTATTTCTAACCTCAATAAGCTTATTAACCAATGTAGGTTGGGTAGAGCAAAGCAGATGCTGTAGGCGAAATTAATATTTGGAAATATTTGCAACAAAACGAAAGTTTTTGAAGCCCCCCAGCCCCCAATTCTGGGGGAGTCCGGACTCAAAGTCCCCCAGAATTGGGGGATTTAGGGGGCATTCAGCAGTTGATATATATTACGAAATATTTCCCAACTGCATCAGCAAAGCGAGACCCAACACCGAGTCTCTGCTATAGATATCAGTTTTAGGAAATACACCCCTAGCGAGCGCATGGTTTTGGAACTGCATGATTATCGATAGGATGGTCATCGATTGGGCATTTTGTATTATTGTTATCGTTAAATGCGATAAGATATCCCTAAACCCACCCTTACAAGTCTTGCTGGATTTTCTCCTAATTCTAAATTCTAAATTCTAAATTCTAAATTCTAAACATGGCTGCTGCTTCATCATCAAATTGCCCGTTTTTAGCAGGTGGGATGCTGACGGAACGTATGTTCTTTGTTGGGCGAGAAGATGAAATTCGGTTTATTATTCAGAATATGACGAATGCCCAACCGACTAGCGTTAATATTGTGGGCGATCGCAAAATAGGCAAATCTTCCCTACTCCATCATATCTACCAGACTTACGAAGAGCGAGTCCCCGCTTACGGAAGACAACCACAAGACTTTGTAGTGGTGTACCTGTCCCTGAAAAGTGCCAATTGCCGGAAACCTGAGGATTTCTACCAGGCAGTTGCTCAAGAATTCCTTAGTAGAGCTAGTGTACAAGCCAATCTCGATTTATCACAACCGCTTCAGGTGACTCCCTTTGATGTCCATAGTTTTTCCCAGGCAATGGGGAAGTGGAAGCAGGCAAAGGTATTACCGGTGATTTGTTTAGATGATTTTGAAGAACTTTTAGAAGCAAATAGTCCTTTTGACGATCCGTTTTATGATAATTTGCGATCGCTAGAGAACCTCAGTCAGTTAATGTTGGTGATTGGTTCCCGCAAGAAACTGCAAGATTACATTAGTCGGCAAAGTGGGCGAACTTCCGGCTTTTTTAATGTGTCTCAGACTTGGAGATTACAAGGCTTTAGCCCCGCCAAAGCTATGGATTTAGTTCGTTTACCTGGGGTAAACAATCCGGCATTGAGTGAAGAAAGACAGAATTTAGCAATTAAGTGGGGTGAAGGGCAACCTTACCTCTTACAGTTAGCCGGGAAGTGTTTATGGGAAGCACAAACGCACAATCAATCGGACGAGTGGGCAAAGCGCCGGTTTGAGGAAGATGCTCATCAAGTGCTCAGATCTCGTAACTATGGGCGGATGATTTTTATGGCGATTGGGCGGATTGGTTCTTGGGGACAGAATTTAGGAGATACAGCAGACGATTGGGGGAATTTTCTCAAGGGAATGATCACTCTGGTGACTTTCTCTCTATTGCTACTTGGGATTGTCAAATGGCAGGATTTTGCTGGTTTTATGCAGCAGAGTCTTAATGAGATTTTAGATAATGCTCAAACCAAGGAAGAGGACAATAAAGAATGACAGCAGACAGCCTTTGGCAAGATATTCGGGAATCTGGACAACTGCTGTACTGGATTTATTTTAAACCCTTTACTTTGCGGCAGAAGTTACAGGAAATTCACCCAGATTTAAAACCAAATACTAATCCCTTTACCCTCAAGGCTGAGTTTCCTGGCAATCCAGCACTGAAACGCTATGCAGGTCAGGTGTGGTGCCTGATAGTTGTTACGCCCATCATAACTACGATTTTTATCGCTCCTTTGATCTCAATATTTAATGATGAAGGGTTTAATTGGTTACTCAATGGATTGTTTCTCATTGGTTGGATTTTAGGACTATCCTTATCTACTCTTAACTCGAAAAGATTAATTCGCTATGCCTGGTGGTTTATTTTACTGGTGATAGCAGCAATATTTTTTTTTAATGCAGGAATCACGCCAAAGCTCTTAGCTGAGTATGACAATCATGAATTAATTGGTATAACTCGCCTTTTGATCAGTCTTTTATTCGCGTTTGGTGTCGCGCTAGGTATCGCGCTAGGTGTCGCGAGAGGTGCCGTGCTAGGCGTTGCGGGAGGTGTCGCGCTAGGTGTCCCGGTAGGTGTTGCGGTAGGTGTCACGGGAGGTGTCGCGCTAGGTGTCACGGGAGGTGTCGCGGTAGGTGTCGCGCTAGGTGTCACGGGAGGTGTCACGGGAGGTGTCCCGGTAGGTGTTGCGGTAGGTATCACGGGAAGTGTCGCGGTAGGTGTCGCGCTAGGTGTCGCGTTAGGTGTCATGTTCGATGTCGCGTTAGGTGTCGCGTTTGGTGTCACCTACGTGTTAGGAGTTTTACG
The DNA here is from genome assembly GCA_010672925.1 of Symploca sp. SIO1C2. Lineage (GTDB taxonomy): Bacteria > Cyanobacteriota > Cyanobacteriia > Cyanobacteriales > Coleofasciculaceae > Caldora. The sequence goes on from JAAHFP010000001.1 coordinate 396,068, forward strand.
GGTATATTTTTGGCTACCGGAATTGATGTGGGTTCTTATCCTCAATCTTGCCACGCCCCCAACCCAAGCAGCCTCTGTTCTCCGCCGTTTACCACCTTACTTCGACCAAATAATCCATCTCCCCCTACCATTTCTCGATAAATTTATCATCAATGCCTACCGTAACAATCCTAGCGCCGCCCAAAACACTATCGACTATCTCATCAACTTCACCAACCAGCAAAAAATTGCCCTCCGCGCTATGGCAGGAATTGCTATCAGTACCCTCAGCCGATGCCGCTACGTCACCGATATTACCAGCACCGTTGACAATCTTCACTGGATACCCCGCAATTCCCAAGATTTAAGTCCCGCCTTACTTAGTCTCCTAGACATTGCCGCTAGCATTCGCGCCGCTTACGATGGGACTACTCCCTACCGTAAAATAGAACTCTTAGAACAGCCCATTACGGAACTAAGCCAACTACAGCGGGATTTAGCAACAAGGGAATTAGCCAAAGATGCCCCTTTATTGGGCAGTATTACCAACCAATGGTTACAGATTCTCCAAGATAGCCGCAAGACATTAGAAGAGGAAGCCGCCAACTCTCCGGAAATCCCCAACGTTTACCTAGCAGGTAACGCCCTCCTTCCTAATGATGCTAAAGAACGTTTCAAGGGTCGCCAAGATATTTTTCGGGCAATTGAAGACATTTCTCTCTCCGCTCAATCCCCGGTATTTTTACTATACGGCAGGAGAAGATCCGGTAAAACCTCCGCACTAAACTACTTACCTCAAAAAGTGGGTAGTGATTTAATTCCCCTTTTTGTTGACGTGCAAAATATAGCCAGTTTTACCAGCTATGAAAATATTGTCAATTCCCTAGTAGAGCAAATCAAAGCTAGCGCCTTTAGTGCCCGTAATCTAAGGCTGCCCCATGCTAATGCCGATGCTATTAGCCAAGACCCTTTTGCTGGACTTCAACAGTGGATGAGTCTGGTGGAAAAAAAGATCAGCAATAAGCGCTTCTTGCTTTGTCTCGATGAATTTGAACGGTTTGAAGAAGTTATTGAAAGTACCAATAGCCGCACTTTGCTCAATTTTCTGCGCCATGTAATGCAGCATCGCCCTCAATGGATTTTACTCTTTAGCGGTTCTCACCGACTCAATGAACTCAAGCCCTATTGGAGTGATTGTTTAATCGGCACTCGCACTCTACACCTAACCTACCTCAACAAATCTGAAGCCCAGGAACTGATTCAGCAACCTGTTACCAACTTTCGAGATATTTACGAACTCGATGCGGTAGAGGAAATTGTATATCTTACCAACGGACAACCCTATCTCATCCAGCTGATCTGTTCCTGCATTATCGATCATCTCAACCGAGATATACGCCAAAGTCAAATTTTCCGCAAAGCCACAAGGCAAGATGTACGAGATGTTGTCTCTACAGTCCTTGAGCAAGGTGAAGGCTATTTTGTAGAATTCTGGCAATACCTGTCCGAGAGAGAGAGAATAATCTTAAGAACCTTAGCCCAACAGGGCACAGTAGATGCTCCAGATCAGTTAATTATTAATAAACTAGTTCAAGCTGAAATCATCCGTCAGAATCAGGGAAATATTGAGTTTCAGGTTCCCTTAATTAGGTCTTATATTGAAACATTGGTAGAATAATTGGACGCGATCGCGGCATATAGCGTTTTTCATTTAGATGAGATACATTCATTATTGATTTTTGGGAATAGGGAATGGGGAATAGGGAATGGGAAATGTACCTCACGGATGGGAGAATTGCTATAGGTGTTAGATAGTAGTTTTCGGATTCGTAGGGGCGGGTTTAGGGTCGCCGTTAACACATTCGGCAATAATTGTAATACAAAACCCGCCCTTTATCTGTGCCGATAATCGATATTTTGTAGGGGCGGATTTAGGGTCGCCGTTAACACATTCGGCAGTAATTGAAATACAAAACCCGCCCTTTATCTGTGCCGATAATCGATATTTCGTAGGGGCGGGTTTAGGGTCGCCGTTAACACATTTGGCAGTAATTGAAATACAAAACCCGCCCTTTATCTGTGCCCATAATCGATATGTTGGGTTTATTGATAGACGATGGGGGGAGATATCGAGGGCGGGTTTTGATGGGAAAGTTGCTCGATTTTAGGGCAATTCATTAACTAAACCAGCCCCTACAACCGATATGATATGCCGATAATCTGGATATGCGATCGCATAGCACCTGGAAAGCCATCATTTTGTAATGGTGTTAGGTTTGTTAGTTGAGCAATTTTTCCTCTAACTGTTGAAAATCATTAGCTTTTGGGTGAGATTCAAACCATAAAGCATCCGCACAAAATTCTATTTCCCCTGGCCATTGAATGTATCTACCTCTCTCTCCTATCGAAACTTGGGCAAAAAATTCTGGATCTGCCAGCTTTGTTAGTATGCCACCTTTTTGAATTATGGGATGAAAATCGACAATTATACTACTCTCATTAGTGTAAAAAATCCGCAATTTACGCTCTTCTTCTACGGTCACTTTTGTGATTTGATACAGCATATTAATTTTTTCCTTTATTCCAAGGGTTCAATTCGCAATAGCGGTTCACCTTGACGGCAACGGTTCCAGTTGTCTGATAGTTCTTGTTGATGTAGTGCTGTCCATTCCAAAACCATAGAACGTACACGATTTGGTGCTTTTCCTTGCAGGATAGTAATAGGAGAAATGGTTACAATTAATTCATATTCTCCGTAAACAGCATGAAAATGAGGTGGTACGTGGTCGTTGTAGAACATCCTAATCAGGATACCATAAAATTGAGAAACAACTGGCATTAGTTCTAACGGTTATAATTATCTAGCATAACTATTATTTTATCAGATTGTCCGGTTTGATTATATGGAATACGATCGCTATCAAAAATTTCTACAAATCTTCCAATAATACAACCGCCACAAATTAGTAGAGGCAGCCAATGAGGTGTTAGGTAGTAGGTTTCGGATTCGTAGGGGCGGGTTTAGGGTCAGGTGTTAACATATTCGGCAATAATTGTAATACAAAACCCGCCCTTTATCTGTACCGATAATCGATATGTTGGGTTTAATTATAGACAATGGGGTTAAGATATCGAGGGCGGGTTTTGATGGGAAAGTTGCTCGATTTTAGGGCAATTCATTAACTAAACCCGCCCCTACGACCGATATGATATGCCGATAATCTGGATATGCGATCGCATAGCACCTGGAAAGTCACCATTTTTTATCTGATGATGAATAGCCTTATCTTATTTTTGGATAAAAGTTGTAATTATCGTGATTTTTTGCTATTATTTTAATAATGGAATAGGTGTGCGCTTGTAAGGTATAAATTTCTATTCCTAACCTTAATAAACATGTCAAAAGTGGAATAAGTAGGTTGGACGTAGCGATAGCAGAACCCAAAACTTTCGTGTGCTGCGTTGGGTTTCACTGCGTTACACCCAACCTACATTTTTGGAGAATCTTTTTTGTGGGGTTCTCTATTCCCAATTCCCAATTCCCAATTCCCAATTCCCAATTCCCAATTCCCAATTCCTAATTCCCTTAAAAATAAATAGCAACAGGAACTCGCTTAAATGCAGGTGTACCACTTTGGGCATCAATAGTGGCACTAAAAAGACAATTGGCTTCTGGATAGAACATAAAGGCGACTCCTTCGCGAATGGCTCCAGCAATGATTTCAATGTTTTCGAGTTTGCTACGATTGCCCTGGACAGTAACCCGTTGATGTTCCTTGAATCCCGCATTTTTGATATCCCTAGCATTGAGCAGAATACAGTAGCGGTGGGGCATACCACGATATTGATCTGCTTCTCGATAAACCACCGTGTTATGCTGTCCGTAGCTGCGCCCTGAACCTAAAATAGCCACCATACCAGTCACATGCTTAGGAATTGGGAAGCTTGCTAAACTAGGTATGGAAAGTTCCGGTAAGGGAATTATATCCATCCGTGCACGACCAGAAGGAGTGGCAAATTTCGGTTCAGTGAAAATCCGTCCGTCAATAGTGAATTCTTCCTGGGTGCGGTCAATTTCCCCAATTTGTTTGTAGCCAGGAATAGTTTTAGCAATCAGCGATCGCACATATGCGGTATCTTGTAATTTACGCCAATTAATCGGCTGATCTCCGTGGAGTCGGTAGGCAATTTCGGTAATTAGTTCCACTTCAGAAATCAAATCCCCTTGAAGATGAGTTGTGCCGGGATTATTGAGGCGCACAAAATTATTCCCCGATTCCGTTGTGGTTTTCTGGGGATTTTCAAAGCGATTAAACACTGGTAAAATCAGAGTTTGACGACGAGCTAAACCATGGAAATGTCCCAGATTGGGCTTAGTGGAAACATAGAAAATCGTATCAATTTTACTAAGAGCCCTTTGAGCTTGGAGCAAATCCGGGTTAGCAGCGTAGAAATTGCCTCCTAAACAGAGCAATGTGTCAATTTTTGAGGCATCAGCAGCATCCATCAAGCCGCGAGCATCATAACCTTGATTCAGTGCCAAAGGACGCTTTAACAACACCTCCAACGCCTGACGGATATCTTGCCGTAAGCGAGTTGTCACTGCCATAGATCCGAAGCCTTGGACATTAGAATGTCCTCGGATGGGCATAGTTCCGGTTCCTATTCTACCGGCATTTCCCGTTATCAAAGCCGTATTAGCGATCGCTTTAACATTATCTGTGCCATTCTGATGTTGAGTAATACCCATTGCCCAAGCAAAGACAACTTTTGAGGATGTACCAATAACATAGGCAACTTCTTCAATTTCCTCTTGGAACAAGCCACAAATCTCTGTCAATGTTGACCAATCAGTAGCTTTGGCAAACTCCAGCACCTCTTGCCAGCCTTCCGTGTACTGCTGCAAATAATCCATGTTGACCAGATTTTGCTCTAGCAGAGATTTTTGAATCGCCACCTGCAAGGCAGTATCACTCCCCGGTATAGGTTGCAGGTAGAGGGTCGAAATCTCAGAACCTCCTTTGAGTAGAGATTTAATCGGGAAGGCAGGGGAGGCAAATTTAACTAAACCAATCTCAATTTGGGGATTAATCATAATCACCCGTCCACCACGATCCCGCAATTGGATTAACTCATTCATCAAACGGGGATGATTTGCCGGGGCATTGGAACCGATTAAGACCACACAGTCACTCTGCTGGAGACTGGCCAAACTTACCATAGAAGTGCCAGAACCAAACACTTGCTTTAATCCCACCCCAGAGGGAGCATGACACAAGTCCGAACAATCGGCGAGATTATTACTCCCCAAAGCACGCATCATCAATTGTAGTAAATATGCCGCCTCATTAGAAGAGCGCCCTGAACTATAACTGGCAACCCTTTCCGGAGATTGCCGAAACGCCTTAGCAGCAATCTGATACACTTCCTCCCAACTGAGGCGCTGATAATAATCTGAACCTTCCCGTAGAATCATTGGGTATTGTAACCTACCCAAGCCATCGCATTCTCTAGAAGATAGTTGTTGTAATTCCTTGATAGAAGTGCCCCCGAAAACAGCTTCCTCAATACCTGCTTGTAACTCCGCCGCGATCGCTTCTACACTTTTAGCACAGCGTTGTAGATATTCCCCCGTCTCATTAACAAATCCTCCTTGTTGTCCTCCTGTCCCCCAAGCACAAGACAGGCAAGCACTGTGATGATTTAGGGTTTGCCAGAGTTTGAGCCCTGTAGGAGAGAGAGTTTTTTCTGCCCAATATTTGATGACAGGTATTCCACCGCCAGTTTCAGGCTGGTTGTCGTGATGGGGAAGATTGCTCATGGGACATCCGTCAGTAGTGCACGGAAAAATTGTAAGATGTGCTTGACCATTTTTTGAATGCAAAATTCAAAATTTGCCGGACTCCGTCCCGCTGCGCTAACGCTTTGCTCACCATGCTACGCAAACAAAATTCAAAATTAGCTTTTATCCTAAATCCTGATTAAAACTTCATCGGGTTTGCAACCAGTAACCATAAATATGCCAAATCCAGCCCAAGCCTCGGCGACGTTTATAAGTGAATAAGTATCTTTTTTGGCTCGTTCGGCAAAAATTGCTAAATCTTTATACTGGGAGTAATAAGGACTGCCAAAGGACAAAAGATTCAATATGGTTTTGAGGCCAAATTTATCGCTAGTTATTACTTCTACTTGAGTATCTATTTTAATAAAGCCCGCTTTACTAAAATAACTCCAAAGCTTGCGTCCCACATAAGCATCTCCTCCTTGAGATTGCTGAATAGCGGCTATCTTGCGAGCTAATTTAGTTAAAGACTCTGGTTTGGGATAGATAGTAAACCAATCATTATCTATATCAAAAACACAAAAAATTCCTCCCGGCTTGAGAACTCGATATATATTCTCTATTGCGACCATTGGGTTAGTCAGATGCTGGAAGAAAAATCGCGCATGGATAAAATCAAAATAATTATCTGGAAAATTTAAATGGTAAACATCGACTAGCTCAAGGTCTAAATTATTAATTCCTTTGCTCTTTTTCACCTCTATTGCCTTCTCCAGCATGGCTTCACTAAAATCAACTCCAATCACAGTGCCGGGGTAAGTAATTTTAGCAATTTCGCAGCTGGTAAACCCCGCACCACAACCCAGGTCTAATGCCTTCATGCCTGACTTTAATCCTGCCTTCACCCATTTTGCTTTTTCTAGTTCGATAAAAAAATCGGCTTTACGCTCCAATCTATCCAATTCCTGATGCCTATATTCCTTATGTAAAGTATCGAATCGATAGGAGCCAGTCGTATTATTCATCATTAGGGTTTGCCTCATCGAGTCAATTGATTCGGGTTTTGAAGTAATAAGCAGTAGTAGGACTTCAGTCCAAAAAGAAGCCAGAAACTAATCATTTATCCCAGTTCAATTGTAGGGTGTGTTAGCGTAGCGTAAGACAGGCTAGAAGCCTGTTCCACAAAGCAGTTCCCATTAGGCATTAAGCGATCGCAAAGTTATTGATATTAGAGAAATCTGTTATATATAAGCGCATACTTTTCCCATTATATTAAAATATTAGCAAATAATCGTGGCTAACACAACTCAAAAAGGGACGTATTTCCTACCCGCAGTATCCTATACAAGGAAGAGAGTTAATCTAAGAAACCTTGATATCAAAAATGCGATCGCCTTTAATTTCAATTATGTAAGACAGGCTAGAAGCCTGTTCCACAAACCGGTTCCCATTGGGCATTAAGCGATCGCAAAGTTATTGATATTAGAGAAACCTGTTATATATAAGCGCACACCTTCCCCATTATCTTAAAATAATAGCAAATAATCGCGGCTAACACAACTCAAAAAGGGACGTATTTCCTACCCGCAGTATCCTATACAAGGAAGAGAGTTAATCTAATAAACCTTGATATCAAAAAAGCGATCGCCTTTAATTTCAATTATGTAAGACAGGCTGGAAGCCTGTTTCACAAACCGGTTACTATTAGGCATTAAGCGATCGCAAAGTTATTGATATTAGAGAAACCTGTTATATATAAGCGCACACCTTTCCCATTATTTTAAAATAATAGCAAATAATCGTGGCGATTGCAATATCGAGCCAATCAAGCGATCGCGACTCAATAATACAGGCTAGAAGCCTGTTCCACCAATTCCCAATTCTCCATTCCCAATTCTCCATTCTCAATTCCCCATTCTCAATTCTCAATTCTCAATTCTCAATTCTCAATTCTCAATTCCCCATTCCCCATAAAAAAACGGTTCCACAAACCAGTAGAACCGTCCAACATCAAAATTAGCGGAGTGAAACTTAGTAAACAGTTCCTTGCTTAACAGTCATATCAATCGGCTTCATCAGGTACAACTTCAAGAACTGCCAACCATTAGAGACGTAGTGAGGCAACTTCTGGAGTAATTTTAAAGGCTTAGGTGCGCTAGAAGAAACGATCGCTCTCAACTGCTCATTATTCTTGACACAGACTTCCAAACGCTCATAGAACTCTGGCTTTTCTACATCCAGAACTACAGGGAATACCCTTCCAGAAGTTTCATTGGTCTTCTCGATCACATATTTATCATAGTCACGAGCATTTAAACCAATGGAAGCATAGAAATCAGAGCGCTGGATGTCATTGAGATACATTGTAGCAAACACCGACAGTAAGAAGAAGCGACACCAGAGTTTTGCCTGCCAGTCATTCAAACAGCTAGGTTTGGCTCTCATGATGGCATCGAAGAAGTCACCGTGGCGGTTTTCATCCTGACACCAGTTTTCAAAGAAGCGGAAAATCGGATAAATCCTGTCTTCAGGATGAGCTTCCAAATGTCGATAAATGGTGATATAGCGCCAATAGCCAATCTTCTCTGACAAATAAGTAGCATAGAAGATAAACTTCGGCTTAAAGAAGGTGTAGTTTTTACTCTTAGTCAGGAATCCTAAATCCAGTTCCAGATTGAAATCTGACATTGCCTTATTCAGGAAACCAGCGTGCCTTGCCTCATCACGAGACATCAGGGTAAAGCACTCCGCCAAGACTGCATTTTTGTTCTTTAGACGACGTCCTAGTTCCTTGTAGAGTAAGAAACCAGAAAATTCTGCCGTACAGGAGCGCTCCAGAAACTCGACAAATAACCGTCGTGTTTCCCCATCAATATGATCCCAAGACTGCTTAAACTCCTCATCCCGGACAAAGTGGTGACGATTGTAGTCAGTACGGAACTCTTCGAGGATAGCCAGCAACTCGTCTTCATTGGGCGAGATATCCATCTGCGCCATTTCCTCAAAGTCAGTGGTGTAGAAGCGAGGCGTCAAGAGAGTTTCCTTCGCCGGTGCTTTAACCCCTGGTCGTATTTCTTCAAAAGTTGGTTTTTTCAGAGAATCTACCATATCACAAGTGGCTCTTGATCTTTACTTACGATTTTTTAGGTTGTCTGGTATGGCAATATGCAGTTGTTTTTTATTTACGCCCATACTGAAGCCGTTTTCTGAGTGTACCAAGGTCTAGGTGAGTGCAAGACCCAATTAAGGTTAAGAATTGTTATTTGTTGTTTGTTGTTGGTTGTTTGTTGTTGGTTGTTTGTCGTTTGTTGTTTGTTGTTGGTTGTTGGTTGTTGGTTGTTTGTTGTTTGTTGTTGGTCATTGGTTATTTGGGAATTGCTTCCTTGTCTCCCCATCTCCCTTGTCTCCCCATCTCCCATCTCCCCCTTGTCCCCCTTGTCTCCCCACCTCCCCAACCTCCCCACACACCAATGGGCAAAAAATTTATCATTGAGTTAGATACCTCTTACTTGAGCCTTAGCTAGAGATGAATAACCTTGGCACCACCTATTTCTTTTGGTTTGCTTGTGTTTTTGGCTTTGCCGGAATCCACCGTATCTATAACAAAAAATTCTTCAGTGGCTTTTTGTGGATGTTTACTTTCGGCTTCCTCGGTATTGGACAGTTGATTGACTTGGTATTGATTCCCAGTATGGTAGATGAGCACAACATCAAGCTCAAACAACAACTGGGTTTATCTGAAGTTGGAGCCCCATTGGAACAACAAGCGATCGCAACTACAGTTTATGAGCCACAACAACATAACCAAGTAATGACAACAGCTGCCTCCAGCGCACCAAACCGTGAAGAATTAATGGTTCAGTTGCTGAAGGCAGCTCATAGTAGGGGAGGGCAAATCTCAGTTACCCAAGCTGTTTTAGACACCGGTGCTAGCTTTGCCGAAGTGGAAGCCACTTTAAAGGAAATGGTCAACAACGGTTATGTCAGTGTAGACAATCATCCCGTCAGTGGTGTTGTCGTTTATCAGTTTGTTGAACTGTAGGAATGGAGAATAGATAATGGAGAATGGATAATGGATAATTGAGACCAATGACCAACAACCAATAACCAACAACCAATAACAAACAACAAACAACAAACAACAAACCCACTCAATTCCAAGCTAACCACTTCTGAGCATTGAGCCGCTGGATGACGTAAAACACCATCAGATCCAAGGTCACTTTGCGCTCATCAATCATAAAAGACTCTATAGTACTGGGTTTGACACCATTGGCAGAAGAGGAGAAAGCCTTCCGCTTTTTGATATCTTCATCGGGAAAATAAACGTTGAATTGACGCTGCCCCTGATTCCAGTTACCCTTCACTTGCCAGCAATCATCAGTGGGACTCATGCCAGGAATCTGGATTTTTTCCTTGACAAAAGTCACGTCTACATCACTAACTCCTTGTTTGGCAAAAGCAGTCTTCAAAGCCGGTAAGTAATGCTGTTCGATAAACTCATTAAAAGGTTTAGTTTCCACTGCTGGTGGTTTTGCTTTCTTGGCTTTGGCTTCCTTAGCAGCTGGCTTCTCAGGGGGAGTCTGCGCTTCTTCGGGGTTGGGTTTGGTTTCTTCTGCCATAACTCAGGTGAATCCTTATCTGTAATATCAGGAAGAACGCTTAATTTTAAGTCTTGATCTATCTTATGCCAGATTGGATTTACCGCTACCCACCGCTAGAGGCTGGAACTCTCCTCAAACGCTACAAACGCTTTCTTGCTGATATTGAGTTGCAATCAGGAGAAGTAATCACTGCTCACTGTCCCAACACTGGTCCGATGCTTGGTCTTTGTGCTCCCGGTAGTCCAGTCCAGATTTCCCGTAGTGACAACCCAAAGCGAAAGCTAGCCTACACCTGGGAGATGATCCAGGTCAATGATACCCAACCAACCTGGGTGGGAGTCAACACTGGTTTACCCAATCGGGTAATTAAATTAGCTTTAGAACAACACCTCATTCCGGAGTTAGCCAATAGCTATAGTAAGATCCGCACCGAAGTTCCCTACGGCAAAAACAACAAAAGTAGGGTAGATTTTCTCTTGAGTAGCGATCGGTCTTTAAAGGAAACTAAAGACGAATCCTTAAATACTCCCATCTATGTGGAAGTCAAAAGTGCGACTTTAGCTGAGGACAAGGTGGCATTATTCCCTGATACAGTAACCACTCGTGGACAAAAGCACCTGCGAGAACTAACCGCACTACTTCCCCAGGCCCAAGCAGTAATGCTCTATTTCATTAATCGTAGTGACTGTTCTCAGTTTGCTCCTGGTGATAATTACGATGCAGTCTACGGTGAACTATTGCGTGATGCTCTTACCCAAGGTATCAAAGTTTTACCCTGCCGCTTTGAAATTACCCCCGAAGGAATTCGCTATTTGGGTTTAGCGGAATTTCTGTTGTGAGTAGGCAATAGGCAACAGGCAACGGGCAACGGGCAATAGACAATATTCTCAGAAATCTCAGCTGATACAAAATTCAGCCAAACGGGGAATAGATAAATTAAGGATACATCAAGCAATTGGTATAGCTAAGCGCATTGCGCTTATGACAACGCTAAATGCTGAAAATTTTACCTGTCTAATCTTTTCCCTTCTGCCTTCTGCCTTGGAGCCTTCTGCCTTTCACTATATGAAATCTACTACGGATTTACCAGCTGAACAGACTACTATTGACCAGATGCCAGTAGTAGAGACTTCTGACTTGACTAAAGTCTACCGTACTGGCTTCTGGATGAATCAAACCATTAAATCCCTGACAAAATGCTCCTTGAGAGTCTATCAAGGGGAAACCTTCGGCTTACTTGGTCCTAATGGTGCAGGGAAGACTACTCTCTTGAAGCTGTTGTTGAGTATTGTGGCTCCTACTTCTGGACGAGGATTTTTGCTAGGAAAACCTCTAGGCGATCGCACTGTTAAGCAGAAAATCGGTTACCTACCAGAGAATGCCTACTTCTATGATTATCTGACCGGTTGGGAATTTTTGCAATTTACTGCTGGACTGTTCCAAATCCCTCGTGAAGTACAGCGAAAGCGTATTCCCATGCTCTTGGAGTTAGTGGGTTTATCCAAATTAGCTGCCAAGAAAAAGCAGCTGCGACAGTATTCCAAAGGGATGCTTCAGCGCATTGGGGTGGCCCAAGCAATTATTAATGATCCAGAAGTGGTATTTTTGGATGAACCAATGTCTGGGCTTGACCCTATTGGACGTTACCAAATTCGCGAGATTATTCTCTCACTAAAGAACCAAGGTAAAACGATCTTTTTCAATAGCCATGTACTTTCTGACGTAGAGAAGATTTGCGATCGCATTGCGATTCTATATGGTGGGGAATTATTGTGTATCGGCTCCCTAGACGAACTTTTGGGTACGACGAAGACTTACCAGGTTCAAGGCAAAGGGGGCAATAGAGAGCTGCTTCAATCCTGGGTAAAAGGACTAGTGTATGAGGATAATCGCTGGTATGGTCAGTTGCCAGGAAATCCTCAAGAGTTTCTCGCTAGTCTCCCATCGATGGACGCTCAGCTGATTAGCCTCAATCTTGCCCATATGTCCTTAGAAGAGTTTTTTATGCAACAGGTAAACTCGCAACGAAGGGATTAAAAATTTTCTCTCCTAACTCCTGGCTCCCATTTTCAGATTAGCCGGGGACTGGAATCTATTGTTTTTCTAAGGCTTAAAATATTCTTTTTTAGTAGAATATTTCTGAAATAATTACTATAATTAATCTCAATACATTGAAGGATTAGAAATTTTTATTTAGAACCAAGAGAATGATTGCTCAACTTGATGCTGTAAATCTAAAAAAAAGCTAAAATTTTTCTAAAACAATTCTAAAGTTTTCTACAGGGTAATTCTTTACATAACAGGTAGTGGCCAAAAATGACTAGTTCAAGAATGCAGAAGGCAGTCCCAATGACAAATTTCACCACCGTGCATGAAAATCAATCTCCCCGTATCTATTTTCAATTCAGAAGAGAATAAAACTTGTACAGTAAGCTTTTCTGTCAGGAAGCTCCAGAGCCTGCATCCAGCTTGATGATGAAGAGACCGAGAAAGCCGCTATAGAACCGCAAAACATTCAGCAGGAAGCAGAATAATGAACGCAAATGCCTTGGAAGAGAAGATTGAAACAGCTCAACAATGTCTAGCAGCCTTATTGCGTCGTGCGGATGAATTGCCTCTACCCCAAGAAAAGTTTTTCGCAACACTGCTAGAGGAACTCTTTGTCAACTTGAAGGAGTTGCAAGGGAGTATAGAGGAGCTACATAGCAAAAACGAGGAATTGACTTATAGCTATTTGACTTGGGAGACAGCACTACAACAGTGCCAAATGAACTATGGCTCCCTAGTGGGAGCTCAAGGTGAACTAGTTTGTCGTTTCCAGTCTATTGGAACAATCACCTTCGTTAACACCACTTTTGCTAACTATTTCGGCAAGCAACCTCAGGAGTTGATTGGGCAAAACTGGATTTCTATGGCTCTCGAGGCGGAACAAGAGGCACTACTCAAGCACTTAGCTTCCCTGAGTCGAGGAAATTCTTTGGGAACTATAGAGCATCGTGTGAAGTTATCTAATGGAGAAATACGCTGGCAAAAGTGGCATCACCGGGCAATATTTAATGCTGAGGGTGACTTTATCGAGTTCCTCTCAAGAGGGCAAGACATTATCTGCTCAGCATTTTTTCAAGGTAAGCAAACGAGTGAGGGAAAAAAGGAGTTACAGGCACTTCAGACATGGGACGCACCGGACGGATGGAATGGAAATCCTACGCCCAATTTCGTTTACCCCCAGCAAATAGAGAAAAAGACGCCATTGATTAACAAACGACTTCCAGAGGTGTTGGATGCTCTCCCTGGAGCAGTTGCTTGGATTAGTGCAGATTTGCAGTTTCTGGGAGTTAACCGCTATTTAGCTAGTACTTGGGGTTTACCTCCTGAAACTTTTGTTGGAGAAGAGGTTGGCTCTCTAAAAAATTTTGTTGATTTCCGTAAATTCGTAGAAAATTTTTTTCACAGTCCAATAGAGCAGTCATCCCAAGAAGTTAAGCTAAATATTGATGGCACTCTCCGATATTATCTGTTTGTCGGTTATCAGTATGGCTCTCCAGGAGAAGCTGTGTTTCTAGGCACAGATGTTACTGAGTATAAACAAACTCAACAGCAAATAGAAGCAGCGATCGCAGAAAAAGAAATTCGCCTACAAGAACTGCATCACCGCATCAAGAATAATTTTCAGTCAATTTACTCTCTGCTCCAGTTTCAATCCAGCGAAATCAAAGACCGACGACTACTGGAGCTATTGAGAGATATTCAAAGTAGGCTCAAAACTATGGGGCTTCTTCACCAAAAATTGTATCATTACCCAGATTCAACTAAGGTCAACCTGGCTGAATATATCCAAGATTTAGCTAATTATTTATTTCTGACTTACTACCAGGAATCAAAGAAGGTTGTTCTCAAATTACAGATGGATAGAGTTGATGCTGGTATCAAAACTGCAATAGCTTGTGGACAAATTATTACGGAACTGTTGTCTAATTCCCTAAAACATGCTTTCCCTAAAGACAAAAAAAATGAAATTTTCATTAAGTTAATGCACAACAGTTATGGAAAATTAGTCTTGATAGTTGGCGATAATGGAGTGGGTTTGCCAGAAAAGATAGACTTCAATAACTGCCAGTCTTTGGGTTTGCGCTTAGTCAAGTTTTTGATCAAAGATATTCAAGGTTATAGCGAAATTAATGGAAATAACGGTACAACCTTTAAAATTAGTTTTCAATCATCGGTTTAGCCAGAGCCATGCTTAATTCTTAATTCTTAACCAGGGCTTCCAATCTGGCTCATTACCGGTTAGTATTGATTAGGGCTTACTGGATAAAATTAGGAACCTTACCTACAACCTATAACCTACCACCTATTTCAACCGAGAATTAGGACAAACTTCAGCGAACCCTAATTAACGATTCCCCTCCCGTGAGGTTTTGATGACAGCTTCTACTGATTTTCCCCTTTCCCTCAATGCGATCACTCGCGGTAATGATTTGTTGCATATTGCCCAAGCCACCCGTCAAGTAGCAAGGCAACTGGCAGTGTTGCCAACGGATGCGAAGAACCAAGCAATTGAAGCTATCGCCCAAGCTTTGGAAGCAGCAGCCCCAGAAATTTTGGCGGCAAATGCAGCAGATTGCCAAGCAGCGGAGGCAGAGGGCATTCCCCAGGCTTTGTATAAGCGACTGAAGTTAGATGAAACTAAGCTCAAGGGGGCTATTGAGGGAGTAAGAGATGTAGGTAAATTAGAAGACCCGGTGGGCGGAGTACAAATTCATCGAGAACTAGATGAGGGATTAATCCTGAAGCGAGTTACCTGCCCCTTGGGTGTACTCGGTATCATTTTTGAAGCCCGTCCCGATGCCTTAATTCAAATTACCTCCCTAGCAATCAAATCTGGTAACGGCGTCATCCTCAAAGGAGGCAAAGAAGCTATTCGCTCTTGTGAAACCTTAGTAAAAGCTATTCATCAAGGACTATCTACCACAGTAGTTGACCCAGCAGCAGTACAGCTTTTAACCACGAG
This sequence comes from Symploca sp. SIO1C2, assembly GCA_010672925.1. Taxonomy (GTDB): domain Bacteria; phylum Cyanobacteriota; class Cyanobacteriia; order Cyanobacteriales; family Coleofasciculaceae; genus Caldora. The sequence goes on from JAAHFP010000001.1 coordinate 411,444, forward strand.
AGAAGAAATCAAGGCGCTGTTGCAGCTAGATGAATACGTGGATTTGATTATTCCTAGAGGTTCCAACTCTTTTGTACGGTATGTACAGGAGAATACCCGTATCCCAGTACTCGGTCATGCTGATGGTATTTGTCATCTCTACATAGATCAAGCCGCTGACTTGCAGAAAGCAGTGGATATTACTATTGATGCTAAAACTCAATATGCTGCCGTCTGCAATGCTATTGAAACACTACTAGTTCACGCTGCGATCGCGCCAAGTTTCCTCCCTCTTGCTGCTGCTGCTTTGGAGAAGCGTCAGGTAAAATTGCTAGGGGATGAGGCAACTAAGAAAATTATTGACATCCCAGCAGCGACAGCAGCGGATTGGTCTACGGAGTACAATGATTTAGTGCTCTCGATCAAAGTAGTAGACTCCCTGGAAGAAGCAATTAATCACATCAATACCTACGGTTCCGGTCACACTGATGCCATTGTTACCGAAGACCAAGCCGTTGCCAACAATTTCCTCAATCAAGTAGACGCTGCCAATGTCTTTCACAACTGTTCTACTCGCTTTGCTGATGGTTTCCGCTACGGCTTCGGTGCAGAAGTTGGTATCAGCACGCAGAAAATGCCTCCCCGTGGACCAGTAGGATTGGAGGGATTAGTAACTTATAAGTATAAGATGACTGGCAAGGGTCACATTGTGGATACTTACGCTGGTAAGGATGCTAAGCCCTTTACTCACAAGGATATGTGATATTCCAAATGGACACGAGGACATCCGCAACGGATGAAAAAACAAGCAAAACCCTCTTTCCTCCTGCCCTCTGCCTCCTGCCTCCTGCCCCCTGCCTCTTAAAAGTCTAAGCAAGTTCCTTGGTGATGACATTAATAGGATCAGAGCAATAGACACAAAGCTTATTAGCAATTTCAATTGCTTCCTCGGGACTTTTATCCAAGTACATTGCTGTTAAAGCAAAATGTTCTCCTGCACCAATAGCGCCAAACTCATTAATTTTCTCTACTAGGTAGCTATCACACACGCGGAAAATTTCGTCCTCAATACCGAGCAAATACTCATTCTTACGACCAAAGGAATCATCTTTTCCTTTTGCCCAACTGTAAAATTCAACCATAAAGTCTAAAACCGCTTCCACTGTTGGAGATGCTGGACTGTGGTTGCGGGCAAATATTTGCATGAAGCTCAGCTCCATGATATATCCTACACTGCCGATAATCATATTATTCACCTCGAATAACTTTCCCCGTTCATCCCCAGTAACTCGGTGAGTTTCCTTGAGGTATCCCGAAACACGGATGCTATCCGATGCAAAAACTAACTTATCGGGGTATTTCCTGGCTGCAACAACGCTCATTAATCACTCCTAAATGGGAATTGGGAATTGGGAATTGGGAATTGGGAGCATATTGCTCCCTAAAATGAAAGCAAACAGGCAAGATGCCTGTACTACAAATAGATGTTCCCTATAAATCTGGCTTCCCGCACTAATTTCTAGATCTATACTCTAGATATAGAGTAGCAGCTCTACAAAAATGAAAATTTAACAATTCAACAACCTAAGCAAATCCTTAATTTCTCCTACATAATCTTGAAATTGAGGTTGACGCTTAATTTTATAGTTGCGCACGTTAGAGGGATCCGCGAACTCACTACTTGGTAATTCAATCTGTAGTTCTCGCTCAACGGTACCAGGTCGTGCCGTCAAAACATAAATCCGTTGGGAGAGAAATACTGCTTCTTCAACATCGTGAGTAATCATCAAAATCGTGGTACCAGTATGTTGCCAAACCTGAAGTAGAAATTGCTGCATCGTCTCTTTAGTTTGCACATCCAAAGCACCAAAAGGCTCATCCATCAACAAGATTTTAGGTTTGCAGGCCAGGGCTCGTGCGATCGCGACTCGCTGCTTCATACCTCCTGAGAGTTCTTTAGGATAAGATTTAGCAAATTCAGACAAGCCTACCACTTCTAAATAATAGGAAGCAATCTCTCTACGTTTCGACTTTGCCACTCCTTGCAGCTTGAGACCAAATTCAACATTTTCTGCTACCTTCATCCAAGGATACAGAGTGTATTTCTGGAATACCATACCTCGATCAGAACCTGGTCCAGTAACTGGTACGCCATCAACTTTAATTTTCCCTGCCGTTGGCATATCCAGTCCTGCAATCAGCCTCAGAATAGTTGATTTACCAGAACCGGAGGTTCCCACTACACAAACCAATTCTCCTGAGTCTACATACAGGTTAATATTTTTGAGAACAAGTAGAGAACCTTGTTTGGTCGAGAATTCTTTATAAAGATTAGAAACTTCTAAATGCATTTAAACTCATTACTCATTACTCATTACTTATTACTTATTACTTATTACTTAATCAACCGCCCATTTACAGCTAATCTTTAAAAACCAACGAAAGCATAAATCAAGAGCAAAGCCGATAACTCCTAGAATAATTAAACAAGCAAAAATTTCATCAGTCTTTAAGAACTTTTGAGCCAATAAAATACGTTTGCCCAAACCTTGCTCTGCGGCTACAAGTTCCGACACAATTACCAAATTCCAGGAAGTGGCGATATTGATGCGAAAAGTATCAATAATATTAGGAAAAATATAAGGAGTAATAACTTGTAAAAGAATCTGCCTTCGGTCTCCTCCTAAAGTATAAGTAGTTTCAATTAAATCCTTGGGAACAAACTTCACTGCATCCATAATCATCAAAGTATTGTAGAAGACAGTACCAAGGAAAATCAGGATAATTTTCGGTTCCTCGTTAATGCCCAGATAAAGAATCAACAGAGGAATAAAAGCAGGAGCAGGCATGTAGCGCACGAGACCGATAATGGGTTCTGTAAGGGCACGGATACTAGCAAATGCTCCCATTGAAATCCCTAAAGGTACTGAAATTACTGCGGCTAATACAAAGCCACCAGTGACCCGCAGGAAACTAGCAACCGTATCTTGGGTAAGAAAACCCTTTTCCCAAAGACGGACAAAAGCTTCCCCTACTTGATTTGGGGAAGGTAGAAAAACAGCATCTATTCCAGCAAAGTTGGAGAGTAACCACCAAGCCAGGTAAGGAAGGGCAAAGGAGAGGGCAATTAAACTCCAGCTGAGGGACTGGGGAATATCCTCAGCTAGACGCCAGAAGACTGTTGGAGGTAAGTTTTTTCTAGATATTTCAGCATTAATGAGTGGGGAACTATCGACGGATTCATTCATTAAACTTATTACTTATTACTTATTACTTAAAAAAAGTAAAACCTAACTACCTTGTGATTCTGCATAAGCTTTAACAAATTGGTCATCAAGTATCTTGTCCAAATCAGGTGCTTTTTCAATAAAGCCTACATCCAGCATGAATTTGGTCATTTTTTTTGCAGCGAAGGGCATATGCTTCATACTGTCACCAGGACTGAATGCTTCTAGGTTTTCTTCCAGAGTAAAAATTTTGGTTCCTTCCTTAAATTGCTGGAACTCTTCCACACTGACATCAGCTCGTTTGGCCATAATTTCATCTGCCTTATCGGGATTCTTTTCGATAAAATCTAAGGTAGCAAACCAAGTATTAACTAGAGCTTCTACTTGCTCTGGCTGTTCATCAATTAACTTTTGGGTAACCACCAGTAAATCGGGAATTGCCCCAGGGAAATCCTTGGAACTGATAAGTTCCTTACTTCCTTCTCGTTTGAGAGCAGTTAGCCAGTGGGGAGGGAAAGCACCAACAGCATCAACTTTTCCAGAGACAAAGGCGGCGGCAGCAGCTCCTGTTTCCAAATTCTCAATCTCAACTTCATCCCTAGATATGCCCTTTTCTTCTAATGCTAGGGTTAGTAGAAAATCATCCACCACTCCCTCTTCCACTGCTACTTTTTTTCCTTTGAGGTCTTCCAAGCTATTAATGTCTTCTGCCACAATAATTTTGTCATTACCAGCTGAATTATCATTAACCAGAACAGCTACCTCTCCATGAATCGCATCAGCAGCAAAAGAGATGGTATCGTTTAAGGTTTGGCAATTAGCATCTAATCGTCCAGCACCTAAAGCTTGCATCGATTCCAAATAGCCGTCAAACCACTTGAGTTCAACATTGACTCCATTTTCTGCAAACAAACCTGCTTCTTTGGCGATCGCCCAAGGCCACCACCCAGGCCAATTGCTATACCCCATAACTATTTTAGCAGATGCCCCTGTGCCGAGACTTCCCTGAGAATCGGTAACATCGGGATCTGTTGTTGGATTGCAACTGATAGTCAATACCAAACTGAGTACAAAGACAACACAAAGAGGTAGTAATTTGCGAATTTTCATAGTATTCCCTGACGAATGTAGTATTAAAATCGAAGATAGCCAGTACTCAAAACTAAAGTAAACTGTTCTTCACTTGTTACTTGTTACTTATTACTTACTACTTGTTATTGCAAAGCCCTAGTTAATCCGAACTAGGCGAATCTCTGTGCGTTGTTGGCGAGGGTCTTCTGGAGAAATCCCTGCCATTGGTAGAGAAAAACCCTTACCCTCTGGCACAAAATTGTGCTGAAGACCTTGATTACGGAGAGCATTCACCACTACCTGTGCTCGTTGTTGGCTCAGTTTTTGGTTAAATTCAGGAATACCAGTTTTAGAAGTATGCCCAATCACACGCACTGCAACTGTTTGTGGGTTGAATTCTGTAATCTCTTGGGCTAATTTAACCAAGGTTTGTTTGCCTTCATTAGTTAACTCCGCAGAACCACTATCAAATTTCACTTCTCCCCTCACTTGTAAGTTACCGATATCAGGAGCATTTGCCACCTTGCTAGCATTCACTTTCTGAGTCGCCGCAATGGTGTTCCCTTTGCCTGCCAGTCTGTCTGCTAGTTCCGGGTTATCTGCACGCACCAACTCAATGAGAGTCTCGGTGTTGCTGGCCGCTTTGTTAATGAACTGGGAACTAAACAACTCTGGGGGATTTTGGGGAACCTGATTCATCTCCCCAGCCAGCACCAATACTGCTCCAGTAGAACCAATTCTTTTTTCGAGAGTACCATCGCTCATCCAATCTTTTGCTTCAACAGCACTAAAAAAGTCAATACCCTGTAAAACCGTAGCAGCATCTTTGGTAGCTAAATTACCATCCTCAGCAATTTGCTTCTGTAACTGGGAAGGCTGGCGGACATTGGCATCAATGCGGCGGTAGTAGGCTTCTAGTAGTTCGGTAATTTTTGCAGGTTGAGACTGAATTAGTTGGTTAGAAGCAACAATCACATCCACAATTGCTTTGGGGGCATCTTTACTGGATAAGACGACAGTATAGCCCTGCTGACGCGCTTGGGTAACAAAAGGCTCCCAGACTACAGCAATTGCGACATTCTCATTCGGATCTCGTAACATCTGCCAAGCCTCAGAAGCATCTGCCACTTCTTTTACTTCAAAATCTGACAAATTCAACGCCTCGAACTTAGTACTTAAGACCAAAGCTAAGTACTCGCTAGGAGTATCTCCTGCATAGGCAATACTGAGGCTCTTTCCTTGGGATTGTTGTTCCTGCACCAGTTTGCCTAAATCCAGCAGTGACTTCAGACTGGGATACTTTTTCGTATTGAGGACAACCGCATCTGCCCCCACTGTGCGGTCAATTAACCCGACTATCTTCCCTTGGGGCTGGTGTTTGAGAAACTGGTCTAGGGTGGTAACAAATAAATCAGCTTTACCTTGATTGAGAAGTTGAGCTCTTTGCGCCTGATCAAATTCATCCTGATAGGTGAGGCTCAACCCTACTTCCTGGAGCACATCCTGAAACTCAGGACTACGAAAGGTACTATAGCCACTAAAAGTATCTCCCAAGATGGTTAATTGCTTGGTCTCCCTAGAAGTATCAGTTTGGTCAGAGCCTCCAGAAACTAATCCTGGTAAGCTCCCCCTCAATATCCAAAAACCGCCTCCAATCAGACCAAGAGTAACAACTAAAGCCAAAACTAATACAACTGGATTGTCACGCTTACTCATGAACTGTCAGCCACTTGTCACATTCTCCACCATACTACCTGCTGCAACTTGGGTAATAAGCATTAGAAGGCAGGAGGAAGAAGAGTTTTCCTTGCCTAAAAATAAGCCAGAAACTAGTCATATCAAAGGATTCGGTCATCGCTTTTCATTTTTAGTTTTTGAAGAGCTCATGAGGAGCGCTTCACGCCCCCAGTAAAAGATGAGAAACAAGTTAGCTTTCCTTAGAACCTTGGAGCCTTAAGCTTGTATTGATTTAATCTAAAATCTAAAATCTAAAATCTAAAATTGTTTCTCAAGAGTAGTTAAAATAGAAAATGAGAAGCCCGCTCTAAAGTTCTAGCCAACTCCTACATTTGATTACGTTCACTATGACTTTGTTTCGTCAGTACATTGCCCCTTTCTTAATCGTACTGGTCTTTTTGGTTGCTTTATTAGCAGTCAGCTCTCGCATTTTTTTGCCCAACGATATGGCCGCACCTGCACCGATTGAAGAGGTTGATGCCGTCAGTTGGGATTCACCAACTGCCAATGCTATTGCTAGTCTGCTCACTGTGGATAAGCGAACTTTATCTAGATCTGTTTACCCTTTTGCAGGCACTGGTGTTTGAGGAAATATTACCGGGCTACCACCTACGTCCAGGCTTAGTTCGGGAACGGGCAACTTTGCTGAAGTTTATACAGCTAAGTTACCAAGAACTCTTCCCAGAGCAGGATGAATTTTCCCATCTCGCAGTAACTGTGGAAAAGTATTTTTCTCAAGAAACACCTTTGTGGTGGGTAGAATTAGCTGAATCAGCTGTTTCTTCAGACTCACCAACTGTTTCCTGGTTACAGCCAATCGCTTGTCTATGGTTAGGGAATGCAGTTGATCAGATACTAGGTGATCGCCATGCTCATATTTTTTTACTTTACGTGATGCCAAAATACCGACGCCAAGGCATTGGCTCAGCGTTAATGCGGTATGCTGAAAGTTGGGCAAAGGCAAGAGGCGATCGCCAAATTGGTCTTCAAGTCTTTCAGAGGAACCAACCGGCTTTGCATCTTTACCATAAACTGGGCTACCAAGCTCAATCCTTGTGGATGATCAAGCCACTCCACCGTTCCGACAAACCTATGCAGAGCTAGGCAAGTATAGCCATATATGTATGATGATGATCTGAGTGTACTCGATGATGCGGCTGATCTAGAAAGCCCTCTAGATGATCTAGAGCCAGTTGATAGCGAGTTAGAAGCTCAAAAGCCTGACCCAGAAGCAATGCTAGCATTATTGACGTCACCAGAGACGCCCCAACGGATGCTGGCAGCTAGAGCTTTTTGCGAAATTGAGGATGAACGGGCAATTCCTCATCTAATTCACCTATTGACAGATGTCTGTCCCCTAGTGCGGGTAAGTGCGGCCTATGCCCTCGGACGCAATCCTAGCGCTACTGCTGTAGAGCCATTAATTAAACAGCTCAACCTTGACTTCAATGGCTATGTGCGTAAAGGTGTAGTTTGGGCTTTAGGGAACTCTTGCGATCGCCGTGCACTTTTTCCTTTGATTGATGCCCTAAAAACTGATATTTCTGCAGTACGTTTATGGGCTGCTAGTTCTTTAGCACAGATAGCTAATTTAGAATATGAGGACATGGTGGCCTGTATTCCACCCCTAATTACTTCCCTCAAACAAGATTCTATCGCAGCGGTGCGGAGTAACTGCGCTTGGTCTCTGGGGCAACTGTGTAGAGAACTACCCTCCAATGCTATTTATGGTGGGGCTGTGGACGGGATGATTGAAGCTTTTGCCGAAGATGAAGATTTGGGAGTTCAGGAAGATGCCAAAGCTGCACTGCTAAAATTAGGTGATCCTCGTGCTCTCCAAATGATTGAGACCATTGAGCAGGAAGGGTTGTTTTAGTGATTTGAAGGCAGTCCCAATGGAAAAACTTTACCACCATCATAGATGAAAAAGTTAATTTTGTTTTATTGAGAATGATGACTATTTTTATTGATTTACATTTTCAAATTATCGAAAAAGTTGACGAAAGAGGTTGTGAACAGCGAACACATGTATAAGTCAAAAATAATTGAGTCGCCATGGAGCGTAATCTACTGCTAATTTTAAGTTATTAGTTGTGAGCAATTAGCTTGTGAAACCTAAGAGTGGGGAGTTAACTCAAAACTCAGCACAATCAGAGGAAACTGCGATATACACAAATCAGGAAGAGAGTCAAGTCACGACTCCGGCAAAACTTTCTATCGTTTGGTCGCACCTGAAACGTGTAGGTGGCTCCATGATTAAACATCCGGCGTTAGTGGCAAGTTTGACTGTTACTAGTCTACTGCTAATAGGTCGTCAGATGGGCTTCCCCCAGCCTCTGGAACTTAGTGCTTATGACCGGCTTCTACAGCTGCGACCCGCACTACCACCAGACGAACGACTCCTAGTGGTGGAAATTACCGAGGAGGATGTTCAGTCTTTGGAAGAATGGCCAATGACTGACCAACTGATGAATCAGCTGTTAGGGAAGCTAGAACAACAGAAACCAGCAGTGATTGGTGTGGATATTTTTCGGGATATTCCAGTACCACCAGGCCACGACAAGTTATCTAACCGACTGAAAAATAGCGATCGCATCATTCCCATCTGTAGCCGAGAGCAGGGAGGAGGCACTCCCCAACCTCCAGTAGTTCCAGAAGATCGTGTAGGTCTTTCTGACCTAACAATTGATCCTAATGGGATAGTTCGACGAGGTCTATTGTTTGACTATAACACCACCGACGGCTGTACTACTTATTCTTCCTTCAGCTTTCAACTAGCAAGAAGTTACCTAGAACAAAAGGGAATTAAACCAGAAACAATCGAGCAAAACGAGCAAGAGTATCTCAAATTTGGTCAAGTAATCTTTAAACCATTATTGCCTAACTCCGGAGCCTACCAAAAAGCGGATACCGGAGGTTACCAAATTTTATTGAATTATCGCTCTCCTGACTCTCCTGCTCGTAACGTTACCTTAAAAGAAGTTCTGAATAATCAGATTGACCCTAACTGGGTGAAAGACCGCATTGTTTTGATTGGAGTTAGTGCTCCTAGTCTGAAAGATAACTTCTACACTCCCTACAGCTTTGCTCAAAAAAAGATTAAGCAAATGCCAGGAGTGATGATACATGGTCAACTGGTAAGTCAAATTTTGAGTACTGTTCTAGATGAACAGCCTTTGTTCTGGTTTTGGCCAGAATGGGGAGAGGTGTTGTGGATTTGGGGTTGGTCGTTTGTTGGTGGTTTTCTGGTGCTGGTGTTGCAGCATCCTGGGAAGTTAGTACTGGCAGAAGGGGTAGCCCTCAGTCTCTTGCTAGGAACATCCGTGGGATTGTTTTTCTGGTCAGGATGGGTTCCCGTTGTAGCTCCCAGCCTGGGATTGATGACTGCTGGAGTTGGTGTTCTTGCTTACAGTGCCTACAAAGCTTTGCAAGAGCGCACTCATTTTGCTGAACTAGTCCAAGAGCAAGAAGATAATATTGCAATGCTCTCAGCTCTTTTGAGTGATAGAGGCACTACTATACCAGTAACTGAGATCCCCACAGTACTAAGTCCTCAAACAGAAATATCTCCTGATGAGGAACCCACTGTCACTTGGGAGGATAATAATACTGAGGATGACGAGACTATAGTTTATCCACCAGGGAAGAATCAGCAAGATAAAAAGCAAGAAAGTAAAAGTACTTCAACATCAACAGAACCCGACCTATTAAAAAAACGCTATGAAATAAAAAGTACTATTGGTTGTGGTGGGTTTGGTCTTACCTATTTAGCAACAGATACCCAGCGTCCAGGTAAACCCCAATGTGTAGTCAAGCAATTGAAACCCGCTCATCAAGATGAAAAATTCTTAAAAATTGCCAGACGTTTATTTGAAACTGAGGCAGAAATCTTAGAAAAGTTAGGTACTCATCCTCAGATTCCTCAGCTACTAGCTTATTTTGAAGAACATAGAGAATTCTACTTAGTCCAAGAACATATTCAAGGTCACCCTCTAAGTGAGGAAATGCCCAAGGAAAAGCGATTTCCAGAAGCCCAAGTAGTAGAAATTTTGAGGGGAGTCTTAGAAATTCTGAGTTTTGTTCACAAGTACCAAGTTATTCATCGGGATATCAAGCCTGGTAATATCATGCGTCGTGACTTAGACAGTAAATTAGTCCTAATTGACTTTGGTGCAGTCAAACAATTTCAATCCAAAGAACAGATTCAAGAAAATGATTCAACAATCGCCATTGGTACGAGTGGCTATGCTCCACCAGAACAGTACGCTGGACGGCCAAAATTGAGCAGTGATATTTATGCTCTAGGGATGATTGGGATTCAAGCCCTCACTGGTATTCACCCCAGCCAGCTATCGGTTTCAGATGAGACTGGTGACTTAAGCTGGCGTAATTTGGCGAATGTTAGTGAAGAATTAGCTCAGATTTTGGAAAAGATGGTAAGCTACCACTTCATTGACAGATATCAGTCAGTAGCTTTAGTTATTGAGGATTTAAATAAAATTAACTGCTAGGTGGTAGGTCAAATTAATCTTGAAAAGTGCGATCGCGCTGCTATGATCTAGTTAGGGATTGCTGGAGAAGTAATAAGTAATCAGTAATTTAAAGTAGCTTTAGAGAAAATTGTGTAGAGGGAGATCATGTTAACCAGGTTAAAAGTTTCTGGTTTTAAGAACCTTGTTGATGTCGATGTTCGCTTTGGAGCCTTTACATGTGTAGCAGGAGCAAATGGTGTAGGGAAATCTAATTTATTTGATGCCATTAGGTTTTTGAGTGCCCTAGCGGATCTTCCTCTGATTGAAGCTGCTTTATCTGTCCGGGATGAGGGAGGGAGGACAGGAGATATACGTAGTCTGTTTCACCGTGTCGGCAATGAGTATGATCCGAAAATGTTCTTCACCGCTGAAATGATTGTGCCAGCGGAGGGCGTTGATGATTTAGGACAGACGGCTCAAGCTAGCATTACTTTTCTTCGCTACTCATTGGAATTAGCTTACCGCGAAGATGATAGCATTCGTTCTCTAGGTTCATTGGAGCTTCTCAAAGAAGAGTTAGTTCATATCAAACTTGGTGAGGCTCCTAAGCAACTGCTATTTCCTCACAAAGCGAAAACTTGGCGTAAATCAGCAGTCAAAGGACAACGGAGAGCACCTTTTTTTATCTCGACAGCAGGTGAAGGGACAAATAGGATTATTAAGCTTCATCAAGACGGGGGGATCAGTGGCAGAGCCTTGGCTAGATCAGCAGTGGATCTCCCCCGCACCGTGCTTTCGGTGACTAATGCAGCGGAAAGTCCAACAGCACTTTTAGCACGCCGGGAAATGCAATCTTGGCAGTTACTCCAACTAGAACCTTCATCCTTGCGACAACCTGACCCTTTTACTGCTACTCCCCAACTAGGAACAGATGGCTCTCATCTTCCTGGAACTCTATATCATCTAGCGCGGTTGAAAAAAAAGCAGGAAATGAATCGACAGTCTGAGGCTGAAGTTGAGACACAGGTTTATGCTCAAGTTGCAGGTCGTTTGGCAGAGTTGCTAGATGATGTTGATGAGGTGGAAATAGATCGTGATGATCGCCGGGAACTTCTCACTCTGATGGTTAAAACTAGAGATGGTACAATCCATCCAGCGCGATCGCTTTCCGATGGGACGATGCGCTTTTTGGCATTGGCTGTACTGGAATTAGACCCAGAAGCTCAAGGTTTGCTTTGTTTGGAAGAACCGGAAAATGGTATTCATCCAGAGCGTATTCCCAAAATCCTCAGATTACTTCAAGACATCGCCACTGATGTTGAAGAACCTGTTGAGCGAGATAATCCCCTACGTCAAGTTGTTGTCAATACCCACTCACCAGCAGTTGTACAGCAAGTACCTGAAGATAGCTTATTAGTCGCTGAGTTGAAGGAGGAAAAAATGGATTCAGGTCAAAGGTTTAAACGAGTATGTTTTAGTTGTTTATCTGACACCTGGCGACATAAAGCACCTGAAGGAATAAGTTCTGTTTCTATGGGAAAACTACTCGCTTACCTAAATCCAGTACTAACTGAAGAATCAGAAACAGACAGTAACAGAAATTGGGAAGCCAGCCAATCTTCTCAACGTACACAGCCTAAAAAACGTCGAGTTGTGGATAGAGAAGACATTCAACCTTTGATTCCAGGTTTCCCCAGAGAATGGGTATGAATCAACTACGATTACGATATACTCTGTTAACCGATGGGAGTTCGGACAAGGCGCTTCTACCTATTCTTACTTGGTTATTGGAATGGCATTTAGTTGATTACGTTATTGAGTCTGAATGGGCTGATCTTAACCGATTGCGTAGACGTCCAAAGAATCTCTCAGAAAAAATTAAACTCAGCTTGGAGCTTTATCCCTGCGATATTCTGTTTGTACATCGAGATGCAGAAAAGGAACCTCGCGAGAACCGTGTTTCTGAAATCTCTAGGGCAATTAAGGAAGTTGGCAAATCTGTTACCGTTCCTGTTGTTTGCGTTGTGCCAGTTCGCATGACGGAAGCTTGGTTATTATTTGATGAAATTGCTATACGAAAAGCCGCAGAAAATCTTCAGGAAAAACAAACTTTACAGTTACCAAAGCTTGCTAAAGTTGAACAGCTGCCCGATCCAAAAAACTATCTTTGCCAACTTTTGCGTCAAGCCAGTGGTGCAACAGGTAGAAACTTGAAGAAATTCAAAGCCAGAGAAAGAGAAAAAATTCAGCGAGTTGCTGAACTAATTGATGATTTCTCTCCACTGCGAACTTTATGGGCTTTTAAAGCGCTAGAAGATGACTTAGTAAAGGCTCTCCAAAGGCAAGGTTGGGCTGGCTAACTTGACTATTGGCTATCAGCTTTTTTGATGCCGTAGGCAATCGCAGCAACACCCTATTGCACATCTATAGGTGCACACCTTTTTTATTATTCATAATAATAGCAAAAAAATGGTAGTGTGACTAAATGCTCGCTAATAACACCAAAAAGTAATCAGAATTTTCGCGATCGTGGTCTATTTCACGTTGATAATTGAATTTGGTGCAGCTTGGAGGTACTCTAGCTCAGCACCTTCGTAGAAAATTCCCTACCACCGGTTCCCCTCCTTGGAGGGGTTAGGGGTGGGTTCTAACACCTACCAACTAAGATTGGGTAGTCAACAACTCTGCTGGCAAGCGCTTAAAAGCAAGCCGCTCATTCTCAACATCCACAAAGATAGTATCACCATCATTAAACTCACTCCGGAGAATACCCTTGGCAATTTGAGTTTCTAGTTCCCGCTGAATTGCTCGCTTGAGGGGACGTGCCCCGAAGACTGGATCATAACCTAGTTCTGCCAGGAATTCGATCGCGCTTTCCGAAAGCTTCAGAGACATCTTACGCTCAGCTAAGCGTTTTTCTAGACGTTGGGTTTGCAGCTGGACAATATACTGCAACTGCTCTCTTTGTAAAGCGTGGAAGATAATGACCTCATCAATCCGGTTCAGAAACTCTGGACGGAAACTAGTACGCATAGCTTCCATTACCCGATTCCGCATTTCGTCGTATTGAGAGTCATCCCCAACCACATCTAGAATGTACTGGGAACCGATGTTGCTGGTCATAATGATCACACTGTTTTTGAAATCTACTGTATGACCCTGAGCATCGGTAACACGCCCATCATCCAGAATTTGCAGCATGACATTAAAAACATCTGCGTGAGCTTTCTCAATTTCGTCGAAGAGTATCACCGCATAGGGTCGCCTACGGATAGCTTCTGTTAGTTGTCCTCCTTCTTCATAACCGACGTATCCTGGAGGAGCACCAATCAGTCGGGAGACGGTGTGTTTTTCCATATACTCAGACATATCTATCCGCACCATCGCATCTTCAGTATCAAAGAGATAGGTAGCAAGGGCTTTGGCTAGTTCCGTCTTGCCAACACCGGTGGGACCGAGGAAAATAAAGCTAGCGGTGGGACGATTGGGGTCCGCTAAACCAGCACGCGATCGCTGAATGGCATCAGCAACGGCAGTAACGGCTTCATTTTGTCCGACTACCCGCTTGTGTAGTTCTTCTTCTAAGTTGAGCAGTCTTTCTTTCTCCGACTCCACTAGCTTGCTAATGGGAATTCCTGTCCATTTGGAGATAATTTCAGCAATGTCGGCTTCAGTAACTTCCTCTCGCAGTAAAGATTTGCCACTAGTTTGGGTCGCACTAAGTTGGGATTCAGTTGCTTGTAGTGATTTGTGCAACTGTGCCAATTTACCATGTTTCAGCTCTGCTAGCCGGTTAAGGTCGTAATCTCGCTCAGCTTGCTGAATTTCTATATTAATGCGGTCAATCTCCTCTTTAATACCCTGAATGCGGTCAATTACACCTTTTTCTGACTGCCACTGGGCGCTCAAAGTTCTTTGCTCTTCCTTAAGATCGGCGAGTTCTTTTTCTCGTCTTTCCAATCTTTCTAGGGACGCAGGGTTACTTTCCTTCTGTAAAGATAACTTCTCCATCTCCAGTTGGAGAATTTTGCGGTCGATTTCATCGAGTTCCTCGGGTTTGGAAGTAATCTCCATTTTCAGCCTTGCTGCTGCTTCATCTACTAAGTCAATGGCTTTGTCTGGCAAAAAGCGATCGCTAATATAACGAGTAGATAAAGTTGCCGCTGCGACTAGGGAATTATCGGAAATCTTGACCCCGTGGTGGACTTCGTAGCGCTCTTTGAGGCCCCGCAAAATGGATATGGTATCTTCTACCGTGGGCTGGTCAATATAAACCTGTTGGAATCTACGCTCTAGAGCCGCATCTTTTTCCACATACTTGCGGTATTCATCCAGGGTAGTAGCACCGATACAACGCAACTCACCCCGCGCCAGCATTGGTTTCAGGAGGTTACCGGCATCCATTGAGCCTTGGGTTGCCCCAGCACCAACAACAGTGTGAATTTCATCAATAAAGAGGATAATTTGACCTTGGGAGTCAGTAACTTCTTTGAGTACAGCTTTGAGGCGTTCTTCAAATTCACCCCGGAACTTGGCTCCGGCAATCAAAGCCCCCATATCCAAAGCAATCAAACACCTATCTTTGAGAGACTGGGGTACATCACCAGCTACAATTCGTTGTGCCAATCCTTCTGCGATCGCTGTTTTCCCAACTCCCGGTTCTCCGATTAATATCGGGTTGTTTTTTGTACGGCGGGAGAGGATTTGTATCGTGCGGCGAATTTCATCATCCCGTCCAATCACCGGGTCAAGCTTACCTTCCCGGGCTGCTTGCGTCAAGTCCCGTCCATATTTTTCTAGTGCTTCGTACTTGCCTTCTGGATTTTGATCCGTCACTTTCTGGTTCCCTCGAATCTGCGCAATCGTGCTTTTGAGCCTCTGTTCATTCAGTTTAAATTCTTGGAAGAGAGCTTTGCCAAAGCGGTTATCTTTAAGATATGCCAGAATCAGGTGCTCGATCGAGATATATTCGTCTTTGTAGTCTTTGCGATAGGACTCAGCCCTATCTAAAAGGGTATCAAGGCTACGTCCCAGATAGATCGACTCACCGTTACCGGAAACCTTAGGCTTACTTTGAATAAAATCTTCTGTAGCTTGTCGCAGTTGCTGTACCGGTACTTCTGCTTTGTTGAAAATACTGGTAGCTAGTCCTTGTTGCTCCAGCAGTGCCTGCATCAAATGTTCGCTCTCAATTTGCTGCTGCTGAGCCGCCTTCGCCATATCTGGGGTACGGGCGATCGCTTCCCAGGCTTTTTCTGTAAATTGGTTAGGATTAGTTGGTTGCATAAAAATATCTTTAGCCGTTGATTTTGAGTGCTAAAGATATTCTAAAAACTAGAGTGCGATCGCCTAGATCGGTGTTCCCCTATTCCTTTTGGGGTATTGCCGTCCTTCTTTTGTAGGGATGCACTGATGTGCATTGGTGTCAACTTAAGGTGAAAAGCAGCTGAAGAGCTGAGGAAGCTGAGGGAGCTGAGGAAGCTGAGGGAGCTGAGAGAGCTGAGAGAGCTGAGGGAGCTGAGGGAGCTGAGGGAGCTGAGAGAGCTGAGAGAGCTGAGAGAGCTGAGGGAGCTGAGGGAGCTGAGGGAGCTGAGGGAGCAAAAGAATGCTCCTGCCGGTGGCTCTTTTTACTGTTAATCAGGTAGGGTGGGTGAACGAAATTTTGGGTGGGATTTCTTGAGCTTTGTCTCCAAAAATTATCAGTTCTCCCTTCTTCCTCTGCTCCTCTGCTCCTCTGCTCCTCTGCTCCTCCGCCCCTCCGCTCCCCACCCTTTTTTTCGCTCACCCAGGTAGGGTAACGCTACCCGCTCTGTTGAAGTAGAACGTCTCGAAAGCATTAATTGGCAATAGTTGTGGCTTAAGTTGACACCAATGACCGATGTGCGCCCTAAACTTCCGTTACAAAAACTCTTCTGGTGACAGCGGCTCATCCGTGCGACGCTCTTTGGGTTTTTCGAGTTTGTAAATAATTGGTGGTTCCGGTATCAGCAAATATCGAGGGCCCCAGCCACCATTATAGTCTTCTGGTTTTTGTGGAGGTGGTGTAGTTTTACCCGTCGGTAAGTCAATAGTCATCATTTGACTTGTTTGAACAAACCTTTCGCCGTTGGACGTATTGCGGATAAAATTATTCGCAATCTTGATACCCTGCCTGTGCAGCTGCCGTTCTATTTCTGAGAATTGAGTAGTAGGAGCCAGGGTAGCAAGGAAGGTGACTTCAGGTTCAGGTTCTAGCTTCAGGCCAAGTTCAGACTGACCCAGTTGCCAGTCTTCTTGAAACTGACCATCTGGTGCAATTTTCCAGAGGTTCAGGTTAATTTGCCATTTTCCTTCATTTACCTTGACATCTTGATAATCCAAAATAGAATAGGTCGCCTCCGAGTTAATATCCTCAGAGGGTTGTTCCTCATAACGCAGATATCTAATAGCCGCTACTGCAATACGACTATCATCTGGAAGATTGGTATTCCCTTCTATTTCATATTTCCCCTTGTTCCCTAAAGGTTTGACCCGCATCTCAAAACCAGTTTGCATTTTTATACCTGGTAAGAAGCTTGGTAATTGCTCTACTGGTAATGGTGCTTCGGCACATGCAGTACATAAAATGAGGAGTAGGGTAATGCTAACTAATCTTTGGAGGGGATAAAATTTCTTCTGTGTTAGTACTTTGAGCATTTAAGAATTTAGCTAGAGAAATTTGACCGAAAATCAGAAGATGCAAACCCGAAATTTCTATTTATTGGGTATCAGCCCATGGGCATAAATTTCCCAGGCTCTAAGCTATACCATTTAAATGCTAGCATCATTTAATATCTAAGTAGGGCGTAATGAATGAACCTATAAGCTATATCAGGCAGTGCTTTCGAGCTGTTTGAATAAGCAATAAATCCGCCATCTATCGGAAGAATCGCTCCAATTATAGATAACTTACTACACAAGCTTTAGGGAACTTCAAGAAATAAATCATCCCACTTTTTGGACAAAACTAGCTCCCCCAGCTCCCTCAGCTCCCTCAGCTCCCCCAGCTCCCTCAGCTTCCCCAGCTCCCTCAGCTTCCTCAGCTTCCTCAGCTCCCTCAGCTCCCTCAGCTCCCTCAGCTTCCTCAGCTCCCTCAGCTCCCTCAGCTCCCTCAGCTCCCTCAGCTCCCCCAGCTCCCTCAGCTTCCTCAGCTTCCCCAGCTTCCCCAGCTCCCCTAAGAAGTCCCTTAACCGGGCTGTTGCCAATACTGATAGATAGCATAAGCAAGAGTCACCACACCAGTAACGATCGCAGATTCATCGACTTCAAATTGGGGATGGTGTAGAGGGTAGTTAGGTTTATCTTGAAAACCAACACCAAGACGGATCATGCTGCCAGGACTGTGCTCAAGATATACGGAAAAGTCTTCAGCCCCCAAAGATGGTTCGAGGAGGATTTGGACGCGATCGCTTCCCCAGGCTTCTTTCGCTGACTCTTCCAGCAGCTGAGTTAGAGCTAAGTCATTTTGTACTGAGGGTACTCCTCGTCGATAGTTCATCTCATAGCGAGCACCGTAAGCTTGACAAACACTGGCGACAATCCCCTCAATCCAAGCCGGTATATTAGCGTGGGTTTCCGGATGAGTCGTTCGTACTGTTCCTGTCAGCCGCACTTGATCAGCAATCACATTGGGGGCTCGCCCCCCACTAATCTGTCCAATTGTCAAGACCATGGGACGCAGAGGATTTTGGGTACGACTAATGGCTTGCTGGAGGTTAGTAATTACTTGGGAAGCAATCCAAATAGCATCAATTGCTTCATGGGGACGAGCACCATGACCAGACTCTCCCATAATAGTAAGTTCCAAATCGTCCGCTGCTGCTGTCAGAGCACCATAACGGATACCGATGGAACCAGCAGGAATCGAAGGGAAAACATGCACCCCGAAAATGGCACTGACATCATTCATTGCCCCATCTTGCACCATCCAACGAGCACCTTGAGCAATTTCCTCCGCTGCTTGAAATAAGAAGCGGACATTACCAGGAAAGACTTCTCCGAGTTTAGAGAGCACCATGGCTGTACCTAAACCCAAGGTCGTATGGACATCGTGACCACAAGCGTGCATCACTCCTGGCTGACGAGACCTGAATTCCAGATGGGTGCATTCGTTAATCGGTAAAGCATCCATATCTGTTCGCAGTGCCACTAATCGGTCATCAGTACGACCAACTAGCTCTCCAATAACACCAGTTTGACCTACTGCCTCTTGCACAACGATGCCACAGGAAGATAGAACCCCAGCAATATAGGCAGCTGTCTGGTATTCCTGACCACTTAGTTCTGGGTGAGAGTGAATATGACGTCTGATTTCGATTAAGCGAGGTGCTAATTCTTGGGCTAAGTCTTTAATACGAGTGAGCATGAGGAGTTTGTAAAGTAGGGTCGCCTATTGACACTCCCACGGCTAGAAGCGCGTGGGATTCTTGCTTCATCCAGCCAACTTAAATTAGAGGAGTTTCCCCACCTAAACAGAGGTTGTTCTGTCCACAAGCTTTAGATACCGAATGCCCTGCGGTACGCTGTGTATTCCTTTGAGCAAAATTTGTTTAGCAGCATTATGGTCACGGTGCATCACTGTTCCACAGGTATGACATCTGTGGGTACGAGTAGACAAAGATTTTTTAACTCGTGTACCACACACAGAACAGTCAGTAGATGTGTAGTGTGGTGCAACTGCTATTGCCCAAGTATCAAAAACTTTGGCGTAGTAGTCAACCCAATCAGTGAATAATGACCATGATGCATCGCTAATAGATTTAGCTAAACGACGGTTTTTAACCATGTTTTTTACCTGCAAGTCCTCATAGACTACCAAGTCGCTAGACTGGACAAGCGCTCTTGCTGTCTTCACAACAAAATCTTTACGCTGTCTACTTACCTTGAGGTGTTTCTTAGCTAAAGTATTAACTTCTTTGCGACGATTAGAAGAACCTTTTTTACGTTGAGAAACCTGACGTTGTTGACGTCTTAAAGCCTTTTCAGCTTTACGCAAGAGTCTAGGATTTTCAACAGTATCACCATTAGAATCAGTATAGAAAAATTCAAGTCCTACATCAATTCCGACTTGGTGACCACTATGCTGATGTTCTTCTTGACGCTTGACGTCAACACAGAATTGACAATAATAGCCGTCTGCTCGTTTAATTATTCGGACACGCTTAATCTGCTGTAGAGAGTAGAAACTGAGGTCACGAGTACCAACAAGTTTAAACTTACCAGAATTAAAACCATCGCTAAATGTGATGTATTTTCCCTCAGTTCCAAGTTGCCATCCTGAGGTTTTATACTCTACAGAATGTCCACGTTTTTTAAATCGTGGAAATCCTTTTTTACCTGGTTTATTAGTTTTGCAATTGTGGTAAAAGCGCTTAATTGCCAACCATGCTCTGTCAGCAGAAGCTTGACGTGCCATAGAGTTAAGCTTCTTGGCAAACTCAAATTCTTTGGCTAAAACAGCACAAAGTTTTTGTAGGTCATTTTTGCCAACATCTTTGTTATCCATCCAATGTCTGAGAGCCTTGTTACGAATAAACAAAGCAGTTCTAATAGCTTCATCTAAGGAATCGTACTGATATTGCTTACCTTTTAACTTGGCTTCTAAAACTAACATCGGCTCGACCTGTTGACGATAAATTTAAGATAGTAGAATATGGTTGATAAGTGCAAGCTATTGACACAAATGTAGCAAAACTTTACAAATAACAAGTAGATACCGACATAAAACAACATCAGGGACTTTTCAAGAATACTAAGACAAGAATTTCCACATTTATTAAAGCTTCCTTCAATGTGGACTAGAAGTTATTTTTGTGGAACTGCTGGTGATGCATCTACCGAAACAATCAAAAAATACATTGCTAATCAAAAAACAAGATAGACTGCACCTGAAGGTGCTACGCATTCATCCCACTCCTTCTAGGTGTGGGCTTTCTGCTTTAATTACTGTAAGTCCTCTAAATATTAGCTGATAGCATTGCTCTGAAGAAAGGCCAAAATAACAGCTTTTCTTCTAATCAAATCTAAGGATTTGACGAAATTAGCAGCGGCAGCAGAATTGTCAGTATACATTTGCAATGTTTGTAAATCTATTTTGACCTGATACCAATTTTGCTTACTCCAGCTTTCCAGATAGCCTTTCTCTTGCTGAGCTTGAGTGATTTCCTGCTGTTGAAAAATTGATTTAAGTATGGTCAGTTTTTGACTGTAGCTTATAGTCATGAGTTTTTATACTCAAAATTTTATTTATCCGGAAGATGATAGGTCTAAGCATTATTACTCAGCTGTGACTTAAGACCTGTTTTTTTGTAAAGAAGATCACAGTATTAATTGCTTAGCTAGAGGATAATCTACTGCCTTACCTGTAAGTAGCTAATTTCAGCCTTGGAAATTAATTATACGTTCAAAATGTTAACTTTTGTAACTATCCTGCATAACTTCCGGAAGTGGAACAGAGGAGTTAATAGAGGCTGATTTACAGAGTTTCATTTGCGGAGAATCTACAGATGCAGCGTAGTTATCAGAGTGCTAATTACCAAATGACTTCACCGACAAAGGCAACCCCTTCTATAAAGACTTGCGATAAGTATCGCGGGGTTGATATCCAACAATGGAGAACATTATTCGCAGAAGTTAACAGCTGCTCATCTAAGACTCAGAGAACTAATCCTCAGCAGCAAGCACCTCAACCATTAAAGTATCGTAGTGCTGATATCCAACAATGGAGGACATTATTTGGAGCAGTTAACGGCTGTGCGTTAAGTAACTGATATCAAATCTTGTATAAACAAACCCCTTATGTCCTACTTTGTAGAGACGTTGCCTGCAACGTCTCTACAAGGTTTTCGCGGTTTCCTTAGCCTGTTGTCTGTTGCCTTGCTAAATCAAAGAAGGCAATCCTACTTCCTTTGGCTTTACCAATTTACCCTCAAAACTCATTGCTTGATTTCTCCCCATAGCTCTTGCATCTGCCACAGCTATGCGCAATTCTGCACGTTCTAAATTATCTTGAGTACACCCTAGCAAATACACAATCAGCTTAGTCGCTAAATCTCGCCCAGAAACTAGCACTCGCTTGCGATTGGGGTCAAACAAAACTCCATACCAGGGAGAGTGGGGATAATCCATTCGACTAAAGCCACCTTCGGCGTCATACTGCCGCAGTTTCTCAAAAATTTCCTTCAAGGATAACCCTTTCTGAAATACCGCAATTCCCAAAGCTTGAGCAAGAGCAACTTGTCCAACAGGACGGAACAGTAAGTTACCTTCCCCCGCTCCTCTCTCATGGCTAAACCGCCTCAGCTGCGGAGTTTCGGTTTCAGCTTCCAGTTTTTGATAGCTAGGTAAGCTTGCTAAATAATCGAAAAGTGCTTTAAACTCCTCTAAACCTTGTTTTAATTCCTCATCCTCAGGACGCATGGGAATTAGACCTTTTTCTGAAGGTTTCCAATGAAAGAATTTATACCCCAAGTACAACTCAGACATTTCCTTAAGAGCTTGTAAGGTTGTTAAAACTGTTGACTTAGCGGCAACTGTGGCACTATCCCAGTTGACCCGAGGATTACGCTTTTCTGAATCTTTGAGCAAGGGATGAGTTACCGCAGTTTTTCTGGCAACAATCGAAAAACCATCATCTTCATTAAGCAAAGCCAGCTGTCCTTTGCTTAGCCGAATAGCCATCAAGTTAACATGGGCAAAGATTGAGCGAACTCGCCGTCGCGCTTCTTCACGAGTTTCTCCCTGGACAACCGCAGGCACAAACTCAATGCCAATCTTTTCTTGGGCTAAACTTTGGAGATAAGCAGGCTCTACTTGATATTCCTTAATCAAGTCATCCATAGTAATCACGGAGCCCGCAGGTTTCTTTGCCTTGTTATACTTCTGAAGTCTACCGGTTTTAATTAACTCCATCAAACCTTGGATACCCATAAGTCGATGTTGACCATCTAAGGCAAAAATCGAAACATTCTCCGAAACATCTAGTAATCCGACTATCCCATCTTTGTCTAAAGCTGTGAATTCAGCAGCGGAAGTGAGAGCACGTCTGTGTTGATTCCATTCAGCTGCCTGAGGTTCATCCACCCATCGGGAGCTAAGCACTACTAGCACTGCGGGAAACTTGTGAGTCTTTCGCGCTGCGAGGTACTGTGCCAAAGGTGCCTGACGAGACCAATCGAGAGGACGTTGCTGAAGTTCTTCGATAGTTTCTGCATCCCTCACCACATTATTGGTTTGAGGATCGAACTTTTGTTGAAACAGGGGTAGTTGAGAAGCAAAGCGTACCCGAATGGCTAACCATTCCAGAGTCACTGCGCCAATAAACGCTTCCGTACTACCCATCTTGGTTTTCTGCACTAGCAGTTGATCATTTCTCGCCAAATGCCTATCTAGGAGTAGTGCTAGCGCCTGTCTTTCTTGGTTTTCCTGTTCCAGGATTTGGCTAGCAAGGTCTTTGCTTGCGGGAGTTACACTGTCTTTCACGCTTAGTTTTAGAAAAATAATACTAGTTTATAAAAACTATAAATAAAAATGAGATGTTTGTAAGCTAGTTTTTAAAAACTAAAAATATGTGCAATAATTAAACTACTATGGGAGTACTGTTGTATTAATTTAATAGTTCTCTTCCCCTTTATCAGTCAATTGCTAATTGACCGAATATTAATAATACGTGAGCAATGAATAAACCCCAACAGTCAGAAAAACAGCAGAATAACCGCACAGTTCCTGAGTTGGTGGCAGATATCGAAGCTCTCACCAACGAAATTCAAGAATTGTACTGTCTAGATGCCATTCCCTGGGTTATCGGATACAGCGGAGGCAAAGATAGTACTACAGTTTTGCAGCTAGTCTGGAATGCGATCGCAGCTCTCCCTCTAGAAAAACGTACTAAGGCTATTCATGTTATTACTACAGATACTCTGGTTGAGAATCCTATTGTATCTGCTTGGATAAACAACTCTTTAAAGCAGATGAAGATTGCGGCACAAGAGCAGCAAATGCCGGTAGAACCCCATCTGCTTTATCCTGAAGTAAAGGATACCTTCTGGGTATGTTTAATTGGTAAAGGCTACCCAGCACCACGAAACCGGTTTCGCTGGTGTACTGAACGACTGAAAATTACTCCTGCAAACCGCTTTATCCGTGAAATGGTTAGAGCAAGTGGGGAAGTAATTCTGGTTTTAGGTATGCGTAAAGCAGAAAGCAACAAACGTGCCAGCGTCATGGCAAAGCACGCAAAAGGTCGAGTGCGAGACCGCCTCAATCCAAGAGCCAGTTTAATTAACTCCCTCATTTACACCCCTATAGAAGACTGGCGTAATGATGAAGTTTGGATTTACTTGAATCAGTGGCCAAATCCTTGGGGAAATAGTAATAAAGACTTATTTACTATGTACCGAGGTGCAACAGCAGACAATGAATGTCCTCTGGTCATCGATACTTCTACTCCTAGTTGTGGCGATTCCCGCTTTGGTTGCTGGGTTTGCACAATGGTAAATAAAGATAGATCCATGGAGGCGATGATTCAAAATGATGAAGAAAAAGAATGGATGCAGCCTCTACTAGATATCCGCAATGAGTTAGATCTTTATGATGACCGCGATCGCAGGGACTTTCGTCGCATCTATGGCAAAGTAGAATTATTCGAGCGCAATGTCAAAGGGGAAATTTCAGTAGAGCCCATTCCTGGTCCTTATACTAAACAATGGCGAGAACATTGGCTGCGGCGAGTCTTAGAAGCTCAAACCAAAATTCGTCGCTCTGGTCCAGAAGAGATGAGTAATATTACCCTAATTACAGAAGAAGAACTCAGTGAAATTCGTCGGATCTGGCTAGAAGAAAAACACGAATTTGATGACAGCTTACCTCATATCTATCAACAAGTCACTGGAGAAATCTTTAAAGACTCCCGCCCCGGAGCCGATAATCGACTCTTAGGTAGTGATGAATGGCAGGTTTTAGAAGAAATTTGCGGTGATGACGCCATGCACCTAGAACTAATGGCAAAGCTGCTAGACACAGAACGCCAGTATCGTACCATGTCTCGTCGCATTGGGCTCAATGAAGCTTTGGAAAAGTGTTTCAATACTAGTTCTCGCTCTAAAGAGGAAGCAATTGAAAATGCTCACTTTAAACGGGATTTGAAACATGCAGCTAGTGAAGGTGACGTTCAAACTATTCAGCTAACTTTGAAAGCAGCTGCTACTAGCATTAGTTCAGCACTCCCAGAGGAGCAAGTGAAGGCAGAGGAAAGTTCAGCAAAACCTTTGCCCCAGACTGGAGAGAAGGTAGAAGGAAAGGAAAAAGTTTGTAAAGTAAAAGGAAATGATGAGGGTTTAACTAAACAGGAAATTACCACTCCCGAACAGCAGACTTGGGCAAACCGTAAGTTTCCAGCTCACAGTAAGGAGGGAAGATAACTTCCTTATATTAACTATTTTAGGGTGCGTTAGCGTTTGCGTAGCATTCCGTAGTGGTGTGGCACAGCTAAAAATGTGGAATAGTAGGTTGGGTAGAGTTTTCTTCATGACCCAACTTTCTTATATCAAGTTCGGTTGAATACTTACACTGTGGAACAGGCATCTTGCCTGTAATAATTCCACAGGCTTTACAGGCGCAAACTTATACCATTATTCAAAATAATACAAAAAAACTATGAGAAAGTGCAAGGAATAGATAGACTGAAAATTGCGCTCGTAAGTAATTCGGTGCGTTACGCTTCGCTAACACACCCTACAATACATATAAATTTAATATCAAGTTCAGATAATCACTGATAACTCCCTTCTACCTTGCAACCTTATTTCTTCCCTTCTGACTTCTGCCCTCTGCCTTCTGCCCTCTGCCTTGTTGCCACCGAAATGTAAGTATTCAACCGAACTTGTATAACATGCAAAAACCCTCAGCTAGGTGCTGAGGGGATTTATCAAAGCAGTTCTAGTAGGTAGGAATACCAGCATTATTACCTTATCTTAACCATATGAAAAATTTGTGAAAACCTGAATATTTTTTTTGAACTGCTGAAGTTTAGGAGTTTCTAATTCTTGACTCGATCACTCGTACCAGCAATAACTACAGTATACTCCCCTCTGGGCTCAGTTTCATCAAACAAGCTCAAAAGTTCTGAAAGAGTTCCTCTTTGAACCTTTTCGTACATCTTAGTTAAATCTTTGACTAAGGCAGCTCGACGATCACCTAATACTTCGATCGCATCTTTAAGGAATGCTTTGATTCTATGAGGGCTTTCATAGAAGATCAATGTATGGGGTGAATCTTTGTCTACTTCGATAAACTTGAGTCGAGGACCAGGTTTGCGTGGTGGAAACCCACGAAAAGTAAACCCATGAACTGCCAACCCAGATAAAACTAAAGCTAGGACAAAGGCACTGGCACCAGGAATCATGGTAATTTCAATCTCGGCTTCAATCGCACTACGTACTATGGTAAATCCTGGATCGCAAATTCCTGGAGTTCCGGCATTGGTGACAACAGCTACAGATTTTCCTTGAGTCAGCAAACTAATGATCTTTTCTCCACTGCGTTGCTCATTGTATTCATGAAATGAGATTTGTGGTTTTTTGATATCAAAGTGTTTGAGCAATCTTCCAGTTTTACGGGTGTCTTCACTAGCAATAAAGTCAACCTCGCGCAAAGTATCAAGCGCTCGCAAACTGATATCACTTAGATTTCCAATTGGTGTAGCAACCAGATATAACATGTGGGGAATTGTTGTTTGTTATTTGTTGTTTGTTATTTGTTGTTTGTTATTTGTCATTTGTCGTTTGAGAATTGGAAGTATCTCCTTTATTACCCCATTTCCTAATCTCCCTTGTCTCCCCTCTCTTCCTATCTCCGCGTCCCCGCGTCCGGTGTGTCTCTATTGGTAGTCGCGATCGCAACTACCCCATATACTGATATTCCTTGTTGGTGTAATATTTTGGCAGCTGATTTAACTGTAGCACCGGTGGTGTAGATATCATCAACTAATAGTACAGGGGAAGTTGGGGGACGTTGGCGCAGGTTTTTACCTAAAATAAAGGCATCTGCTAAATTTTGGGCTCGCTCTTCTCCAGACAAACCAAATTGAGCTTCAGTGGCGCGAACTCTTTCTAATCCTTGAGGTTGCTGTTTGTAGCCGGTAAACTCACAAAAACTTTGGGCTATTAGTTCGGCCTGATTGAAACCCCGTTGCTTTAGCTTGGTAGAGTGGAGGGGGATGGGAATAGCAGTTAATTTTTTGGCACGTTTGGCAGCAGGAGATTTCAACCATGCTTCCCCTAACCAATGACCCATCGGACGTGCTAGCTGGGGTTGGTCTTCATACTTTAAGGCAGCAAGGGCTCGTTTGAGGACTCCGCCGTAATTACCCCAGACAAATACTGGTAATTCTCCTTGCCACAAATAGCTAGGTTGATTAAGTTGACAGCGTTTTAGCTGTCGCTGACAGTATTCACATAACTCAATATCGGCAGGGCGATCGCACAGAGGACAATTAGGCTTCAGAAACAGAGAAAGAAGTGCATTTTTTAGCTTTTGAAGTTCCTTGGCCATTATCTTTTTTGTTAATAGCGGTTTCCAATTGGTTAAACTAATTTAACTAATTATTCGATTACTTCATCTTTAACATTTTCTTGGCATTTACCTGTTTAAGTTTGGCTCTCCCGTACTAATGTTGATAAAATTTATTTATATAAGCCAAAAAATTCCTTGACTTTAGTCTTGGCTCGGAGCGCTAGCGGAGAGTCAAGACTACACTAGTCAGTACTCTTAACGCTTTGACAGCCCTGCCTCTCCTAGACTTGGCAATTGCACGCATTCTTGGGACACCATCGACTGAATTGATTGATTTTTTATCTTGCGGACTATCAGACTTTGGAGTTTCGCACTCCTAACTAGTCTAAACTCCAGTTAATTAAAAGGTTTAGTCAAGCTCAGATAGTCTAATGCTTCGCGCCTAGGTATAAAAAATCATGGTAAGGTGCAAAGAATAGTCAGATGGGAAGTAGCGATCGCATGGCGAACTTTCAACTGACTGAATCCCGGCAACGGGATTTAAACCAATCCAGCGATCGCTATTTGTATCATGCATAAATGCACAAAGTTAAGCGTACCGTACTAGACACAGATTGAGGAACCCGCCAACTAGAGAGCGATCGCTTAATCAAGTCAATCACTACTGTTTCCTCTAAAGTTGAAGCCTGGTCATCTAGTACAATTCTTCCTACACGACCCTTACGTACTAGAAACTCGAAGACAATTTCGCCACTGGACTTAGGTGATAAACTCAGCTGTAGCTTTTGCAGATGTTGTTTAAGGGCAGTGATAGCTGTTTCATTCAAGCCGATGGCACTAATAACTTGTACCCTGCGATGACTGGCTTTGATTCGAGACTTAATCTGAGGTTTTGCCTTGCTACCAAAGAAAGGGCTCAATAATTCACAAGTACCAGTACTAGGTATGGCTAAAGTTTCCCCTCCCACTACCATTGAAGTCAAGCTAGAACAATTTGCTAATCGTTTCCTGGATGAAGTTTTTGGCGTATGGTTAGTACTACTGCGCAACTTAGAACGGATGGAGGGAAAGGGAGTGGCATAAGCAGCTGAACCAAAAATGCCTTGACGACTGACACCCTCCGGCATCTCCACCGGTACTTGCATAGAGATGTAGCTGATATTAGCAAGGATTGGCAAGTTATCTTCCCCCTGCACTGTCTCACTACTAGGCTTAGGGCTAACCTTAACTTGATTACCGACAGCAACAAAAGCAGTATAAGGAGACAAAAGCTGATAGTCCAAAGCTGTTTGTGTAACTGTATCCACCCCTGACTTAGTTTCAACGCCGAACATTCCCTGCATCAAGTCTTTAATCCTAGCCCGACCCCAGAGTTGGGCAATAGCCGGATTGCCTTCTTCATCAAATTTTAGGTTAAATCTTTGCTCATAAAGGTTGCCACCTGCCACCGTACCGGTAAGACGCAAAGAATAATTGGGGTACTTTTCTGTTTCTGGGGGAAGAGATAAGGGGGAAATTCGTCCTAACAATACTAATGGTTGCTGGGCAAATAAGTCAGGGGGAGCTGAGGGATAAATCACTAATTCTGGATTTCTTCCCACTGTCTTCATTTCTGTGCCTTCTTCTAAAGACGCAGTTGATACCTCTACTTGGATATTCGTCAATACAGGGTTATTGATTTGGCGAAAAAACTTTTCTGCTACCTCCCCAGTAGGCTCATCCTGACGCACAATTTGAGCTGTCCCTCGTCCAATCTCAGCTAAACGATTGAGTAAAAAATGGTTGGGGGAACTACCAATACCAAAGCTGTAGAGGCGATTTCCTGGCTTGAGTTGTTGTTGTACTTGAACTAATACTTCATGTTCATTGCCAATGTAACCATCTGTCAGCAGCACGATGCTCCGTAACCTTCCCTCTTCCGCCGCTGGAAAATTCAGCACGGCTTGAATACCCCGACGTAAATAGGTACAACCATTGGCTTGCAACTTATTGATATAGTTAATCGCCTCGGTGCAGTTTTTCTGCGTATTCTGGAGAGGTTTGGTAGATAGCTGGCTGGTAGTATCGGCAAAGTCAATAATGGTGAATGTGTCGTTAGGATTTAAGCCTTTGATAAACCGCCGCATTAATTCCTGGGATTTTCGCAAAGGGTCACCTTGTTGGGAACCAGAAGTATCGACAAGAAAAACCACATCTTTGGGTACAATGGCCGCAGGGGAATATTCTAAGGCGGGAATCAAATAAATAGCAAAGTGACCACCTCTTTGATCTACCTGGCTTAAGATAGTTGCCTGAGTCTGTTCCCTCCCTACTCGATAGCGCAAAATCAAGTCTTTATTGGGAATAGTGTCTTTACCAATCAGTTCCACCCGTACAATTTGCTGGTCATGTTCTACTCTAAACTGGTGAGAAGGAGAACACACATCAGAAACTGGTAAACCTGCCTCAATCTCAACTGTTATCCCAATATCGTGTCCTGAACGAGTTTCAGGGGGAATGATTGGGGGCATAATTCGGGAAGCATCGGGAACTCTGTCTGTATCAGCAGTTTCATCAATTGGTGTACCGGGAATGAAACGAGGGCCGACCACCATTGGGAAGATAAATTCGTAGTCCCCACCTTCAAATTTAAGGCTATTTGTGTAGCGAAGGGAAACCTCTATTGTCTCTCCTGGTTGAATATTAGCTAGGGACTGGGTAAAAATATTGTCTCTTTCTTGCTCTAATAATCCTGCGACTTGCCCTTTCTGTCGAGCTTGCTCGTAAATTTTTTGGGCTTCTTCTCGTTTTTTGATATTACCCTTAATTAAGCGATCGCCTAATCTAATTTCCATCTCATCCACCGCTGCTTCATCCGGCAGAGGGAAGACATAGATTGCTTCTAATGGCTGAGAGAAGGGATTGTCAAAAGTCTGCCTTACCTCTACTCGCGACAGATTGCCAGCAATTTTTGCCTCAACTTCTGTATGTTTGAGAGGGAAAACTAGCCGTTGCTCATCAGTTTGGACATACAAGCCTCCTAGCTTTCGCTGGGAGAGATTACTTGTAGTTGTCGTCATGGTTGTTTCCCTCAAAAACCTGGGTAAATGGATTAACTTCACCACGGTCGTGAAGTGCAGTACATCAGCAATAACCCACTAGTTAAAAAGGTAAAAAAAGCCTACTATTCAAGCTTTTTTTCCTCGGAGCCTCTTGCACTAGTTAGAGGGGAGTGGGGTTGTAATCCTTTATCCTAGCCTTTCAGTACTGGTCAGTTCTAATAATGTAAAGAATTGTTAAACAAACAACCACCGTCAGCTCCGAAGCTGGCTGCTAAACAGCACCACTCTCTTTATTGAAAACTACCCAAATGGTTTTGAAGATGAGCTTTATGTCATAGAGCAAACTCCAGTTTTTCTGGTAGCGCAAATCTAATTCAATGATGTCTTCAAATTGACGGATAGTTGATCGTCCATTCACCTGCCATTCACCTGTCATCCCTGGCTTGACATCTAAACGCTGCCACTCTGGTACTTCATAAATGTCCACTTCATTAGGAGTAGGGGGTCTGGTGCCCACCAAACTCATCTCCCCTTTGAGAACATTCCAAAACTGGGGCAACTCGTCTAGACTAGTTTTGCGCAAGAAGCGACCTACTTTGGTAATTCTGGGGTCGTTTTCGTTCTTGAAGACCTTACCATCTGCCTGATTTTTGATGGTCTTTTTGAGGGCTTCCGCATCAACACACATCGAGCGGAATTTCCAAATCTTAAAGGGTTTACCCATCCAACCTAGGCGGGTTTGACTAAAGAAAATTGGACCTGGACTGTTAAGTTTGATGGCAAGGGCAATAGGCACAAAAACCAGACTAGTAAGCACCAAACCAACTATGGCTCCTAGAATGTCAAGTGAGCGCTTGATCTGTGATCGCACTGAAGGGTGAGTTGTTGGTAAAAGGGTCTCTGAGACCTTAGCAGTAGTGCTAGTACTATCTTTAGCGGCTTCAAAGGTCAAAACCTGGTCGAGTCCCGTCAAAGACAACACCGCCTTCACTGGGGGAGTCACTCCCCTAAGTAACAGGGGAATATCTTTTTGGCGGGCGTGTTTAAGATTGCTTACTAGGGCACCTACACCACTGCTATCGATAAAAGTGGTTTTGCTGAAATCGAAAATAATTTTTTCCGGAAGGCTAGTATCTTGCAGAAGCTGCTGAAAAGTTTGTTTAAACGCTACAGCTTCCAGGACAATGAGGCGAGCTGGTAGCTGCACAACCGCAGTACCTTTTGCTTGTATAATCGGAAATTCGGTTTCTGGAGTGGGCTGAGTCATAAAAACCTGGGAGTCTAAAGTAAAGCTCAGTATTCAAGATGCAAGAATAGGCTAATATAATAATTTTGGCACGTTACTCTTTTACATGTCATTGACTTGACCAAATTTTTATAAAAGCATCCGACAGGCAACAGGCTACCCTCAGTGAAGGGAAAAACAAGGTCTAATCCGAAAATAGACACGGGGACGCGGGGACGCGGGGACGCGGAGACAGGGATTTTCATGCACGGTGGTGAAAATTTTTTTCATCGAGACTGCCTCGGAGCCTCCTGCCTTGTTTCTTGAAAGCTTGCCATGAAATCTATGATCCGGAACTAGCCAAGATTCATTGTAAAAAGTATTACTAATTGTTTACTTTCACTAAAAAAAAAGTCAACATCTCCCCTAGGACGGTAACAAATGTGTCACCCCTTGCAATTTCGGAAATAATTAGGTTATTCTCAATAATAACCTAGGTTAACATAAGTTAACTGAAGTACAACAGGGAGCATCACTAGTAGTTTATTTAAATTATTATCTTAACCTACTCTATCAGAAGCTCCAGAGTTCAGTACTATGTTGTTAGACCAAAAAATATTCTCTCTCGAGGAAAAAGGGAAGAATTATATGGACACAGTCAGGATTCTTAACTTAGATATCGATAATTTTTTTCAAGGTGAATTACTTGAAAAATTAGATCAAGGTATTGTATTTACTCCCAATGTAGATCATTTGATAAATTTACAAATAGATGAAGATTTTCGCAAAATTTATGACCAGGCTGACTATAAGGTCTGTGATAGCCAAATTATTTTCTACATTGCCAAGTATTTATTGAAAACACCAATTAAGCAAAGAATTGCAGGTTCTGATTTTTTTCCTGCTTTTTATGAGCATCACAAGAACAATGA
This sequence comes from Symploca sp. SIO1C2, assembly GCA_010672925.1. Lineage (GTDB taxonomy): Bacteria > Cyanobacteriota > Cyanobacteriia > Cyanobacteriales > Coleofasciculaceae > Caldora. Next base: position 443,655 of record JAAHFP010000001.1, read on the forward strand.
AAATATTAAAATTTTTCTTTTAGGTGCTGCTGAAGGCGTAGCAGATAAAGCAAAAGAAAATATTAATGCAAAATTGGATAGAGAAATTGTAACTGATACCTACTCTCCAATTTTTGGATTTGAAAAAAGCGAAGAAGAATGCGCCAAAATAATTGATATAGTAAATAATTCAGAAGCCACAGTATTGGCAGTAGGACTTGGAGCGCCCAAGCAAGAAAAATTTATATGTAAATACAAAGATAAGTTTACAAAGATTAAAGTCTTCTTGGCAATAGGTGCAACTATCGATTTTGAAGCGAACCAAGTGTCTCGTTGCCCAGAATGGTTAAGTAAGCTAGGATTTGAATGGCTTTACCGATTAGCCTGTGACCCTCGCCGTTTATGGAAAAGATATTTTAAGGACTTAGCTTTTTTTGGTCTAGTTCTTAAACAAAAGTACAACCTTTATATAGAACCATTTAGTGATTTATACCGCTATATCATCAAACGTTCTGAAGGTCCTCAGATCATTCCTCAAGGAAAAACTGCTGTAATTCAGATGCCTGAGCGCCTGACTGTTATCGAAGCTGTAGCTTTTAAGGAAGACTGTCAGGCACTTTTGCAAGAAACTAGCACACTTGAAAAAATTGTTTGCGATTTCAGTCAGACTAATTTTATAGACAGCAGTGGTGTTGGTGCGCTAGTGAGTAATCTCAAACAGGCTCGGGCAAAAGAGGTTGAGCTGTCTCTTAATGGCGTTACTCCTCCAGTAATGGCAGTTTTGGAACTGACTGGACTAGACAAAGTTTTGGCGATTGATTCATCTCTCCAATTTACAAAATCTGATTTAGAAGAACAGTTACCAACGACTCACCCTTCTGTACGGTCTTGGGTGAAGCGATGGATAGATATCCTGGGAGCTATTGTGGGTTTGCTCATTACTGCCATTTTGTATCTTCCTATTGCTATTGCAATTAAACTTAATGACAATGGTCCAATTTTCTATCCCTCAATCCGTTGTGGTTGGTTAGGACGAGAGTTTAAGACGTGGAAATTCCGCACAATGGTTGTCAATGCCCAAGAACTAGAAGGCCCCAACAAAGATCTAGGCAAAGGGGTATTTACTCATCCAGACGACCCCAAAATTACACAAGTGGGTCGTTTCTTAAGGAAAACTGGTTTGGATGAATTGCCTCAATTCTGGAATGTACTCAAAGGAGAAATGAGCCTGGTGGGTACTAGACCACCGACACCATATGAGATTGCCAACTATGAAGTATCGGAATGGCGACGTTTAAATGTCAAACCAGGGATTACTGGTGAGTGGAAGATTGTTGACGACCGCTCGCAAATTAAAGATTTTGAAAACATCGTCAAGCTAGATTTAGACTACCAAAAAGACTGGGGCTTGCTCTATGATCTGCGGCTAATCATCAGAACTATACAGATTGTCTTCGAGAGATTGTTTGCATTTCCCAACAAAGAGGAAACACTGGAAAATGAACATTAATTAAACTTTCCGGTGAACTGATCACTGGTCGTTGCATAACTGGTTACGGAATTAAGCTGGACTTGCCACAGCTTAATTCAGTGGTTAGAATCGTCTCAAAGAATTATTTTTCTCCATCTTTAGTGAGAGTTCAAAGTGAGGCGAATTTTTGTATTTGAGGTACATCATAAATACCTTAAAACTATTGCTCGACCTAACGGTTATGAGTATCGCACCCCGAAATAAGGACACCTTATCGGGTAGTTTAGTTCTTAGCAGCAATTTCTCTCCCGCTAACCCTATTGGTTATAACGGGATTCTCATTGCCAGATCTGAGTATGGTAATTTTTCAACGAAGCAAGGTAGACCTAATCTGTATACAAGATTCAGAATAATAGCTGCCGAAACATTTAACCCATTTGTAAGCCGTGAGGTAATCGCATGAAAGCAGTACTCCTAGCTGGGGGTCTTGGTACTCGTTTGAGTGAGGAAACTTCCATTCGGCCTAAGCCGATGGTAGAGGTAGGTGGTAAGCCAATCCTGTGGCACATTATGAAAATCTACTCCTCTCACGGTATTGATGAATTTATTATCTGTTGTGGCTATAAAGGTTACGTCATTAAAGAGTACTTCAACAATTACTTCCTACATATGTCCGATGTCACCTTTGACATGCGGTTCAATCAGATGAATGTTCATACTGGTAATGCTGAACCCTGGAAAGTGACTCTTGTAGACACTGGTGCATCCACAATGACGGGTGGACGACTCAAGCGAGTCAGGGAATATCTTGGTAACGAAACTTTCTGCTTTACTTATGGAGATGGTGTTAGTAATGTTGACGTTACCAAGCTCATCGAGTTTCACAAATCGCAAAAAACTTTAGCTACCTTAACCGCAGTCCAACCACCAGGACGTTTTGGAGCAATTGCCCTAGGTCAAGAACAAACCAAAATTGCTAGTTTTCAGGAAAAGCCAGGAGGAGATGGTGCCTGGATTAATGGCGGCTATTTCGTTCTCGAACCAGAGGTAATCGACTACATTGCTGAGGATGCTACAGTATGGGAGCAAGAACCTCTCCAGAAATTAGCTCACAATGGACAGTTATCTGCTTACAAGCATGATGGTTTCTGGCAACCGATGGATACCTTGAAGGATAAAAATCGACTGGAAAAGCTGTGGCAGAGTGACGAAGCTCCCTGGAAAGTCTGGTAGGGCTTAATTAAGGCAAGTGTAATTGAGCTATTTTAGCTTGAGGGGCATATACCCATGTATGACTTTGCAATTATTGGTGGTGGCATTATTGGTCTGTCCACGGCTTTGGCTTTGGGCAAAAATTACCCTAGCGCTAGTATTGTAGTACTAGAAAAAGAAAGTAAGTGGGCATTTCACCAAACTGGTAACAATAGCGGCGTGATCCACTCCGGAATTTACTATAAACCAGGTAGCTTCAAGGCAAAGTTTTGCCGGGATGGCTGTCAATCGATGGTGGAATTCTGCCGTGAGCACGGTATTAACCACGAAGTTTGTGGCAAAGTGATTGTTGCCACAAAAGAAGAGGAACTACCGCTACTGGAAAACCTTTACCAGAGAGGCTTAGCTAATGGTATTAAAATTGCCCAAATTAGCGCCGAAGAGGTTAAAGAAATTGAACCTTATGTGAGTTGTTTGGCCGGAATTCGGGTATTCTCCACCGGAATTGTGGACTACAAGCAGGTTTGTCAAAAGTATGCTGACTTGATTAAAGCTCAAGGAGGAGATCTGCACCTCAATACCAAGGTTGAGAAAATCAAGGAAACGGCTCAGAGTCAGCTACTAGAGACTAACAAAGGGACTTTTGAGACCCGCTTGCTGATTAATTGTGCTGGACTTTACAGCGATCGCGTTGCTAAGTTAGGTGGTGTAGCACCCCAAGCTAAAATTGTCCCCTTCCGAGGGGAATACTACGAACTAGTACCGGAAAAACGCTATCTAGTCAAAACCCTAATCTACCCTGTACCTAACCCTAATTTCCCTTTCTTAGGAGTTCACTTTACCCGCATGATCGATGGCAGTGTTCACGCTGGTCCAAATGCGGTTCTGAGTCTGAAACGAGAAGGCTACAACAAAACTGATTTTGACCTGCGGGATTTTGTCGAAGTTATGACTTATCCTGGTTTTTGGAAGCTAGCAGCTAAAAATGCGGATGAAGGGATTAAGGAGATTATCCGTTCCTTCAGTAAAGCTGCTTTTGTCCATAGCCTACAAAAACTAATTCCCGAAGTCCAATACCAGGATGTTGTACCAACTCATGCCGGGGTACGCGCTCAAGCTTTGATGAATGATGGCAAGTTAGTGGATGACTTTTTGATTGTCAAGGGGGAAAAATCAATTCATGTTTGTAATGCGCCGTCCCCAGCAGCCACTTCTTCCCTAGAAATTGGTAAAGCAGTTGTCAAGGAGATTGAGGCGTTAGGTATTAGGCAATGGTGATAAATTAAAAGGTCGCACATTTTGTCAACTCCCATATATGGTGTTTTAGGGCTCAAAAAACACTATATATAGAAAGATACCAGAGGTCATAAAAATTGTATTCCTCTTCCTCTTCCTCAGCTCCCCCAGCTCCCCCAGCTTCCCTAGCTTCTTGACAAGGACATTTGTCCCTTAACTTGTCACCAATGGGTATTAGGTGTTAGGTGTTAGAACTTATGATGGCAATTCTAAATAATTTGTTAAATTTTCTATTTCCCATTCCCCATTCCCTATTCCCTATTCCCGGCTTACTATAGTCCTGACTTGAGTAATTTTGTGGAAAAAACTATGAAAGATCAGGAAGTAATTGGACTGCTACCAGCAGCGGGACACGGGACAAGAATTTCCCCTCTCCCAATGAGCAAAGAATTATACCCGATTGGGTTTCGTTTAGTAGAACCAGACCATAGCTTACGGAGCAAAGTTGTTGGTCATTATCTACTAGAGAAAATGCACCTCGCAGGTATTTCCAAAGCTTATGTGGTGCTGCGCTCAGGTAAGTGGGATATTCCTAACTATTTCCAAGATGGCGCCATGTTGAACATGGATCTAGGCTATCTAATTATGCGCTTGCCCTTCGGTGTGCCCTATACCTTGGATCAGGCTTATCCTTTTGTTAAAGAAGCCCTAATCGCTGTAGGTTTTCCTGATATTATTTGTCAGCCTGACGATATCTTCATCAAGTTACTAGCACGCCTGAGAGCGAGTAACAGTGAAGTGGTTTTGGGCTTGTTTCCTACAGATTATCCTCAGAAGGTAGGTGTAGTTGATTTTGATCAGGAAGGTAGAGTTTACCAAATCCTTGAAAAATCAAACAGAACTGATTTGCCCTATATGTGGGGGGTTGCGGTTTGGACTCCTGTGTTTACTAATTTTATGCATGAGTATCTTGCCAAAAGGGAGAGCCAGAAGTTACAAAGTAATGGTAAAAACAATCCTCAGCTGCAACGAGAGTTGCCTCTAGGAGATGTGATTCAAGCAGCAATTGACGTTGGGTTGCCAGTAGAAGCCGAAGTTTTTGCTGACGGTGAATACTTAGATATTGGTACACCAGAGGATCTAGTGCGAGCGGTTCGCAATTTTGCTAATTACCAGCTCCCTAGAAACTAGTAGGAGCATCTTGCTCCCTAGAACTACTCAATGAGATGCACCCAGTAAATTGTATTTATACTGCTTAGGAAAGCAATAATGTTATTCACAGAAACTAAGCTCAAAGGCGCATTTATAATCGATTTAGAACCAAAAACAGATAATCGGGGCTTCTTTGCCCGTGCTTTTTGCCAGAAAGAATTTGAAGCTCACGGTTTGAAGCCAACTGTCGCCCAATGTAATCTAGCTTTCACTCACAAACAGGGAACTTTAAGGGGAATGCACTATCAAATTCCCCCGGCAGCGGAAGCCAAGTTATTCCGCTGCACCAAAGGTGCTAACTATCACGTAATTATCGATTTACGTCCGGATTCACCTACCTATTTACAACACGTTGGTGTAGAACTAACCCCAGAAAACCGACGAACACTCTATGTACCAGAGATGTTTGCTCATGGTTATCAAGCGCAGGTGGATAACTGCGAAGCAATTTATCAGGTTAGTGAATTCTACACTCCCGGTTGTGAAAAAGGTCTGCGCTATGACGACCCTACCCTTGGTATTGAATGGCCACAACCTGTGAGTGAAATTACGGAAAAAGATGCATCTTGGCCTTTATTGGAATCTACTACTACAGGAGTCAGTTAATGATTATTGTTGATACCGCCCTAAAAGCCCGTGAAGAAGCAGGCAATCCTGTCAAAGTTGGTTTGATTGGTGCAGGTTTCATGGCGAAAGGAATCGCTAATCAAATCGCCAACTACGTACCTGGGATGAAGTTGGTCGCTATCTCCAATCGAACCCTTGAGGCAGCTAAACAAACCTATGCTCAAGCTGGGATTGAGGAAGTTAAAGTTGTCAATCAAGTTGCTGAACTAGAAAGTGCGATCGCTCAAGGACAGTATGCTGTTACCGACGATGCTACCCTTTTGTGTCAAGCAGAAGGAATTGATGCCTTAGTTGAAGCTACAGGTCATGTGGAATTTGGAGCCCAGGTGACCATGAAAGCCATCGAACATGGCAAGCACATGATTCTGATGAATGCTGAGCTTGATGGTACTGTCGGTCCTATTCTCAAAGTATACGCCGACCGTGCTGGTGTTATCCTCACCGGTTGTGATGGGGATCAACCAGCGGTACAAATGAACCTTTATCGCTTCGTTGAAAGTATTGGTCTTACCCCTTTAATATGTGGCAATATCAAAGGTTTACAGGACCGTTACCGCAACCCTACCACCCAAGCCGGATTTGCCAAGAAATGGGGGCAAACAGCTAATATGGTGACTAGTTTTGCCGATGGAACCAAAATCTCCTTCGAGCAAGCAATTGTCGCCAATGCAACAGGAATGAAAGTGGCTCAGCGGGGAATGCTGGGTTATGAATACAAAGGTCATGTCGATGATATGACTTCGATGTATAACGTCGATCAGTTGAGAGAATTGGGCGGCATCGTAGACTATGTCGTAGGCACTAAACCTAGTCCAGGGGTATTTGTCTTTGCCTCTCATGATGACTCCACCCAAGGTCACTATCTCAACTACGGCAAGTTGGGTGAAGGCCCTCTCTACAGCTTCTATATTCCCTATCATCTAACCATCTTTGAAGTGCCCCTATCCGTAGCTCGTGTGGTACTGTTCAATGATGTGATCATTGCTCCCATTGCTGGACAGGTGGTTGATGTAGTGACAACTGCTAAGATCAACTTGAAAGCTGGAGAAACCCTAGATGGTCTAGGTTACTACATGACCTACGGTATGTGTGAGAACACTGAGGTTGTAACAGCAGAAAACTTGCTACCAATGGGCTTAGCTGAAGGTTGTCGTCTGAAGCGGGATATTCCCCAGGATCAGGTTCTGACTTATGACGACGTGGAATTACCTGAAGATAGCCTCACCCATAAATTACGAGCTGAGCAGGATCAGTACTTTGGTTCAGCCAAAGTCCCAGCGGCAGTTGGTTAGGTGTTAGGTAGTAGGTGGTAGGTGGTAGGTATTAATCACTTCCTATTCGACCTTCTCCATTCTCCATTCTTAATTCTCCATTCGACCTTCTCCATTCCCTTTTCCCTTCAATTAAGGAAATTATGAAAAGCGCTCAAGATGTAATTGATAGCGATTTATCGTACATTTGTAGTAATCTACAGGAAGAATTTTCTGCTATAGCAGGTAAGAAACTATTAATCATAGGAGGAGCAGGATTTCTTGGTTACTATCTAGTTCAAGCAATCTTACATTGGAACAAAATAACCGATGATAGTCAAACTATAGAGTTGACTGTATATGATAACTATATTCGTGGCATTCCTGATTGGTTAACCAATTTAGAAGGTGATCCCCATCTGACTCTAACCAAGCATGATATTACTCATCCCTTGCCGTCAGATATTGATGATTTTCAGTATATTATCCACGCCGCATCAATTGCTTCTCCTACCTACTATCGCAAGTATCCTATCGAAACGATGGATGCTAATGTGAACGGACTGCGGACTCTGTTGGAATACTGTCTCCAGCAAAAAGAAAAGGATAAACCAGTAGAAGGTTTTCTCTTTTATTCCACCAGTGAAATCTACGGTGACCCTTCTCCAGAAAATATCCCTACTCCCGAAACCTATCGCGGTAATGTCTCTTGTACCGGACCTAGGGCTTGTTACGATGAGTCCAAGCGTTATGGCGAAACTCTTTGCGTTAATTTTGCCCAACAATATGACTTGCCAATCAAAACAGCACGACCCTTTAATAATTATGGGCCAGGGTTAAAAATTACTGATAAAAGAGTCCTGCCAGATTTTGCTCGTGATGTCTTAGCTGGCAAAGATATCGTTATGCTCTCTGATGGCTCCCCTACCCGAACCTTCTGTTACATTGCTGATGCGATTGTCGGCTACTACAAGATTTTGGTTAAAGGACGACCAGGTGAAGCTTACAACATTGGCATAGAAAAGCCAGAAATCTCTATGGCTAATCTGGCGGAGCGAGTTGTAGAACTTTCGAGTGAGCTTTTTGATTACCAAGGTAAGGTGGTTCGTCAAGCAAGTGCGGACAAAGATTATCTGATTGATAATCCTAATCGTCGCTGTCCAGTTATTGCTAAAGCTCAAACTGAACTGGGTTATAACCCCTCTATTTCGGTTGATGAAGGCTTAAAGCGTTCATTGATTTGGTACAAAGACAATAGTCAAGCGGAGGAAGCGTAAGATGAAGGTTTCTGTTGTAGGAACAGGATATGTTGGCTTAGTTTCTGGAGTTTGTTTAGCAGAAAAAGGTCACCAAGTAACTTGTGTCGATATTGACCAAAGTAAGGTTGATAAAATCAATCAAGGTATTCCTCCTATCTATGAAGAAGGTTTAGAAGAATTACTCAAAAAGAACATTCAAAGTAATGTCAAAGCCACTACAGACTTACGTAGTGCCGTAATGGACTCAGAAATTTCTCTTATCGCTGTTGGCACTCCTTTTGATGGTCAGGAAATTGATCTTAAATATATTAAGGAAGTTGCCCGTCAGATTGGAGAAGTCCTCAAAGATAAGCCAGCTTATCATCTAGTTGTAACCAAAAGTACCGTAGTTCCCGGTACGACGGATGAGGTAGTTCTTCCCATTTTGGAGGAAGCTTCAGGGAAAAAAGCTGGAGTTGACTTTGGGGTAGGCATGAACCCAGAATTCCTCAAAGAAGGGGAAGCGATTAAGGACTTTATGTATCCTGACCGCATTGTTTACGGTGGTATAGACGAGAAAAGTATCAGTCTCCTAGCGGAACTCTATAGTGTCTTTGAAGGGGTAGACCAACTCGCCACCAATTGCAAAACTGCAGAGATGATTAAGTACACAGCAAATTCTCTGCTGGCAACGATGATCTCCTTCTCCAACGAAATTGGCAACCTTTGTGCCGCTGTTGGCAACATTGATGTTGTTGAAGTGATGAAAGGAGTTCATCTAGACAAGCGCCTCACCCCAATTCTGCCTACTGGTGAGCGTATTGTTCCCTCTTTTACCACCTATATTGAAGCTGGTTGTGGATTTGGAGGCAGCTGTTTTCCTAAGGATGTCAAGGCACTCAATTCCTACGGAGAGAAATTGGGTAGTCCCATGCGCTTGTTGGAAGCAGTAATTGGAGTCAACTCTGAGCAACCGGAAAAAATTCTCTCACTCCTAGGAAAACATGTCTCTGAACTCAAAGGAGTCAATATTGCGGTTCTAGGCTTAGCATTCAAACCAGGAACTGATGACATCCGGGAGTCTCCAGCCATACCAGTCACCCAATCCCTATTGGATGCAGGTGCAGTAGTCAAAGCTTACGATCCTATTGCCAAGCATGAGGCTCAAAAGGTCTTTGGTGAGGATAAGTTAGTATTTTGTGATGACTTGTCTGAAGCGATCGCTCAAGTGGAGGTAATTATCATTATTACCCGTTGGCCAGAGTTCCAGCAAATTCCCGAATTATTGGCGAAATTAGAGAAGCCACCATTAGTTATTGATGGACGGCGGATGCTGAATAAAAAGAGCGTCAAGAGATATGAAGGAATTGGTCTCGAAGTGAAGGCATAAGTTTGTGGAACAGGCTTCAGTGCCTGTCTCAATCTCAATCAAATAAATAATCATTTTATGTGGAACTGGCAAGATGCCGGTTCCACTTCTCTTTTAAGGAACAAGATTTTAGGGAGCAAGATTGTTTTTGGGAGCAAGATGCTCCCACTTAATTCTTTCAAGATTTTTCGAGCTCAACAGTGCTCTTTTTTAAGTGCGTATACTCTTCTGGATGCGTGGAAGTTAACTCTGCGTGAAGATATCTCTAGCTTTTCTGGCGGGTGAGAGGACGATCAATCAGTATCTCACCCCCATCTTTATCTAGCTAATGTAGGTTGGGTGAAGCGTTCTTTCGGGATCAATCGTAGTTCATGGCCTTCACACCAACAAGCGCAACCCAACACAGCAACTAAAAGGTAAGTTAGGTGAAGCTTTTTTACAGATTAATTGAAATAATAGTGATGCTCTGCAAGTAACTTAACTGTTGCGGAAGGTCAGTTTCCATATTCAGCCTCATTCAATACGGTAGATTCAGTGTTGGGTTTCGCTTTTGGTTTTGCCGCCAAGATGATGGGTTAAATCCTCACAACGCTTCACCCAACCTACAAGAGAAAGCGATCGTATCCATACTATCTCGCGATCGCAAGAAATGAACAATCAAGTTCAGATTGCCTATCGTCGGGTATCTTGAACTTTTGCCTGTTGCTTTTTGGTGAAGGATGTTGACTTTGTTCCGTTTTTTACTACTATTTTATGAAAGGAGAAAATTCTCTAGAGCAAACCATTCGTGAGGACAATACACCAACTTCGTTACCAATTATTACCATCGCAAATCCTGATAGATTTGATGAGAGTAGTTATCGACAAAGATGTGCTACCCGATTAATTGAAATCTTATTTGATTTGGAAAATTACCTGGGAGTCGGTCGAATTTATATCCCATAAAGTCAGAATCTTGTAGGGTTGGAATTAATTGCGATTGCCTACGGCACCAGCGTAGCTGATCGCTTGTTCGTTTTTGCTACAAAAAAAATGTGTCTGGTGTAGGGGCGGGTTTAGGGATATGATTGGTACATTAATGATAACCTTGATACAAAACCCGCCCTCTCGATAACCTTGCGGATTTGCGAGCGCTTTTTCTGAGCAATCTTGGATTGGTGGCAATTTTGGTGATTTTTTGCTATTATTGAGATAATAGAATAGGTGTGCACCTGTAATGTATCAACCTATTCAAGTCTCGTTACATCCCGTTGAAATGATTCTGCTCCGAGACACAGGTGGCAATCTTAATACTCCATTGACATTAATTTCCATGCTCATAGTTCCTGTCAGTTTTAACAGACTACAAATAATGCGATCGCTTATTGGTTAATAAGATGTTTTCTATTTGGAAGTCCCTTATTCTGTGTGCTTTACCGTAGTGTTGGACTGCTGGTGCTATGTTGAAACTAGAATCCCATGGCTTCTAGCCATGGGGAGTGTCAACTCTACCTTCTCAATTCACTTATTGAAGAACTCAGCCACAGCATCGGTTGATGCTTTTACGGCGTCTGGCTTGTAGTAGAAATCAATATGGCCAAACTCGTCAAAAGTTAGAACTTCGTGTTCATTGGTCAGCTTCTCAATGAAGTTGGTTGAACAAATAGCAGTGAAAGCTGATGGGCTGTAAATAACCAAAGTTGGCTGTACGATCTTATCTGCGTAATGTTCTGCAATAGAAAAAAGAGATTGCATAGGCTGATCACCGATATGCATGTTGGTGTAGTTCTCAACAGCTTTAGGACCTTTAACACCATCACGACCATAGTAACTATAGGACTCACCCGCCATAGGATTGCTTGACGATTCTACGTGCTCTTCTAAGGATTGTTCATCATCGAGACCATACAAGTCCACATAATCCGGCTTGCCAGTTTCATAGATTTTTTGTTTGGAAGCATTTGCTGCCGCGATCATTTGGTGTGCAGCCGCTTTATCAGTCCATTGGAAAGCATCTGCTGCCATCATTCCTGACACCATCGCAATTTTCTTGATGCGGCGGTCTGTCACTGCTGCTGATGCGATGATTGAACCGCCTTGGCATGCACCAAGCCCATAAATATCTTCTACGAATGGAAGTGTTCCCAAGTATGAAACGGCATCCCAGGTATTTTCAATCAGTCTAAACATGTACCTTGATTGTTTGAACTCCCCTGGGAGTGCTGGAGAATCTCCCATCCCCAAATAATCAAAGCCTAAAAAGACAAATCCTCTTTCAGCCATTTCAGACCCATAGGTTGCCATGACTTGTTCTTTTACTTGAGGAAATGGGCTTGCACTTACTATGGCTTTGTACTTCTTGTTTTCATCAAAACCTTCGGGAAGGTAAAGATTACCGACTAAATCCACTCCAAAGGATTTGAAAGTTACTTTGTTGTCGCCAGCAGTGAGAGTTTGGTTTGTCATTTTCTTTGTCCTTTGGGGTTGGCTTGCATTGTAATTCCTTCGCTAACGCTAAATCAGCCCAATTGATCTCGAATTTTTGCCTATTTGTATCAATCTTGAAAAAGCATGACAGAAGTGGGTCATCCTGGAACCATGAATAATACATGCAAAATTATCGAGCTCATCGATCGACACACCATTTCCGAGGGCGTGACGGAGACCCCCATTGAGGGATTGCAACTGTTTCGGATGAACCACCCTGTGGAGCGATTGCCTGGGGTGTACGATCCGAGTATTTGCGTGATTGTGCAGGGACGGAAGCGGGCGTACTTAGATGGCACAACCCACATTTACGATAGGGATCAGTATTTGTGTTGTACCCTGCCCATACCTGCAGAGGCAGAGGTGATCGAGGCATCACCAGAAAAACCCCTGCTTGGTCTTTTGCTGCGCCTTGAGACTCGAGTCATGTTTGAGACGGTGCTTAAGATGGCGGCTCTGGATCGTGGCAGCGCCTCAAGAGCGGAAGTTGTGCCTGGGCTTACTGTTGCCAAGTGGGATGAGGACTTTGCCACAGGACTTCAACGCCTTTTGGAATTGTTGGATGATCCTATTGCACTCGATATCCTCGGCAGTGGCAGGCTTAAGGAATTGATGTTTGCGGTTCTTCGAGGTCAGGCTGGGGGTGCATTTTTCCATGCATATGGGGGAGCAATGCAGCAGATATCGCGGGCATTGACTTTCCTAAAAGCCAATCTTCATAAAGCAATCTCGATTGATGAGTTGGCTAAAGAGGCAGGGATGAGCCGCGCAGTGTTTCACCGCAAGTTCAAGGAAGTCACCACTTATTCCCCGATTCAGTTTATTAAGCTGCATCGTCTCAATGAAGCGTCAAGACTGATTGTGAGTGGCTCTACGGTTGGGGATGCGGCATATCATGTGGGCTACTCTAGCCAATCTCAATTTAGTCGCGATTTCCGACGGTATTTTGGCAAATCCCCAAGCCAGTGGGGATTTGGAGACTTGAAGCAGTCTGAACCATAGACTCAGATCTTGCACCAAGTCTGAAATTGACTTGGGTCGTGAGGGAATAGGGAATAGGGAACAGGGAACAGTAAGAAGATTTGACGATTTCAGCATTGGAATTGATTGTTGTAACTGACTCTAGTAAGTATTTCTGTACTAGTGAAAGATGTGAGATAGACATAGGGCGAGGTTTCAGTCAATCCCTTCGATACCGGTGAGCTTTCGCTGACATTTTCCCTTGGTCTTTGCGTTGAGGTTCAGAACTCTGTGCCCAGCAGGTCGTTCGAGAGTTCCCAAAGCTTTTGTGCACCATCGGCATCGTAGGCATGTGGAGCGTATCCGTTATCGGTAAAATCTTCACCGCCCGGCTCAGAAATGTGACAATCTTCCAGATACAGGCTTGTCTTGCCGTTGAGAGCAGGCGACGTCGCGGCCCAGCAGGATGTTGCCGCGCCCTGAGGGACTGTCTTCCAGATATCCGGATAATCCTTGATCAACTGCTCAAATCTCTTGACCATTTCTGGTTCCAGATTGCGGCCAAGCTCAGTTTGGATGCCGCCTGGGTGTACCGCAAAGCTGGTGACGCCACAATCTGCCCAACGGCGGGCGAGTTCTAACGTGAACCAGATGTTTGCCGTTTTTGACTGACCATAAGCCTGAAGCGCCTCATAGTCGCGGTTCTGGAAATTCGGGTCGTCCAAATCCACCGTTGAATGCCGATGCCCAGCGGATGACAGGTTCACAATGCGGGCTTTACCTGCGGCCTTGATGACATCCGAGAGTAGATTGGTCAGCAGAAAGTGACCCAGATGGTTCGTTGCAAACTGGCTTTCCCAGCCCTCGGCAGTACGGGTCAACGGAGTCGCCATTATGCCTGCATTGTTGATCAGAATATCGAGTTTTTCGTGGCGGCTAAGCCAATCAGCCGCGAAGGTGCGGATCGTGGCCGGTTTATCTAACTCCAAGGCTGCGGTTTCGGGCAAACGACCCGTTTCTGACTGAATTTCATTGGCGACCTTGGAAAGCTTGGTTTCCGATCGCGCAACGAGGGTAACGTTAGCACAACAAGCAGCGAGGGCACGCGCAGTTTCCGCTCCCAGGCCGGTTGATGCTCCAGTTACAAGGGCGGTCTTGCCCGATAGATCGATGCCGCTGAGCACGTCGGTTGTCGTAGAATTGCGATCAAATTTCATGGTTGGTTTCACTTTCTTATGAGATGTTATTGTCAGACTGGCTAAACAGCGAGTGTGGCTGGGGCGCTCTGGAAGAACAGAGCACCACTTTTTCGTTATACGGCTTGTAGTTCGGCAGCTGAACCACCATGCTTTTTGAAGAAGCCGTCAATCGCTATCCATCGACTCGAAGTAGCTGGCTTTTCAGCTCTTTTGTTGAGGTCGCAAAAGTAAAATCTTTTGTTTACATTATTCATACTAGGGCCTAAATCCAAAAATGTAAAGAGTTAATTTTACTTTTTATTAGAGCAACAGGTGAAAAGACATGAAACTCACTGAAAAGAAACGAAAAAACATCATTGAGGCAGCAATTGAGGAGTTCCGGGAACAAGGGTTTCTTGGGGCAAATACTACTCGCATCGCCAAGCGTGCGGGTGTTTCGAGTCGTACCCTCTACAATCACTTTGAAAGCAAGGAAGAGCTGTTCAAGGCAATTTCTCAAATCATGATCGAGCGAAACACGGCCATGAAGCCAGTCGCCTACAATCCTGACCAACCATTGAACCAGCAGCTTGTAGATGCTTTGGAGCGTTATGTGGCAGTGATCACGGAGGCTGAGGTCATGGGGCTGAACAGGATGGTGATTTCTGAGCTTCTGCGTGATCTCGAAAGGTCACGAGCCTTCTTTGCGGAAATGGTGACCCATGACTATCCCATCACCCAGCTCATCAAAGATGCTATGGAAGCTGGCGCGTTGCGTCCTGCGGAGCCTGAATATGCTGCCAGCCAATTGTTGGGATTGGTGAAGAACTTCTTCTTCTGGCCAGAATTTTTACTGGGGGAGAAGCTGGCATCAGAAGGAGTCATGCAAGACTGCGTTGCGATGTTCCTGTCTCACTACAAAACGGACTCATAAGCTTCCGCGTCGTATTTTCTTACATCGAACTCAGGTATTAGGAACAAGTTTGGTTTACTTTATAGTTCATTTGTACTATAATATATGCCATACTCTTAGGTCGCCATCCCCAAGATTAGTATGAAAGAACTGCAAGCAGGAATTCGACAAGTTCAGGCAGAGTGCATTCCCCTGCATCAAGATTCTGCCTTTCCTGAGCGAGAATTGAAGCCAGTCACAAAGAAAGCACTGCGACAGCAAGATAGCAACCAACAATTCAATCGACGTCCTCCTTTACAACGACGTTCCCCCATCAACAAGCAAACATCTGGAATTCCATCCTTAAATAACCGAACAAAAGTAGCAACAAAGGCAACTCCGTTGTATAAACGTCCCAAGTCAAGAAAGAGAGTTAATCGCCGAAAACTTCTTGCACCTGCTAGTGCCAAACCATCTTTACAACAGCTACAGCAAAGAACTAACCATGCTTTAAGACGCTTAGGAAATCAAGCAGAACGCATTAATCAAATTTCAGCAGAGTTGGAAGCAGCAATATGGGAGCTAAAAGCGATCGCATCGGAAGTGAACCAAAATTGGCAAGCACTTCAGGTGATGCAGCAATCTACTACTGAAGTAATCAACCCGGAAATATGCGAGTACCAAGCTACTAGTGTGCCAACTATCGAGCAAAAACCCTGTGGCTCTTTATTGTTAACATCACGACCAGTAGATTTGGGTAAAACTGAACGGGAAGCTGGGTTACTAATGCGGAAATTAGAGCATCGTTCCCGAAGAAAAGGGATCAAAGGTTAAAAGGAGGCTGCAAAGCAGTCCCGATGCAAAAATTTCATCACCATGCATGAAAATTAATCTTTACTAATACCAAATCCGGCAATTCAAAGTCCCCTAGAATTGCCAGATTTAGGGGGCAAACAAACACCGTTTGTCTTAACCAGATTTGGTATGACTCCTATTCTCAGTCTAGGAGGAAAGAAACTGGAGTTTAGACGATAAAGGATAAGTCAAACTTTTTGATTTCATTAATTGCCTATAACGGTAAATATGTTTGTGCTGAAGTGTTAGGTGGTAGGTGATTTCCTCCCTATCTCCCTCAGCTCCCCCAGTTCCGGCTAAAGAGACCAAGAAATTGGCTCAATGCCATTTTTTTGTAAATAAGCATTAGTTTTGGAAAAATGCCGGTTGCCAAAGAAACCACGATGGGCGGATAGCGGCGAAGGGTGGGGCGAGGTAAGCACCAGATGTCGTTCACGGTCAATAAATTTTCCTTTTTGTTTTGCATAGGAACCCCACAGCAGAAAAACTAGATTTTTCCTTTGCTGGTTTAAGGCGCTGATAATCGTATCTGTAAATTCCTCCCAGCCTTGTCCTTTATGAGAAGCGGCTTTATGGCATTCTACTGTTAGTACACTGTT
Organism: Symploca sp. SIO1C2; assembly: GCA_010672925.1. Taxonomy (GTDB): domain Bacteria; phylum Cyanobacteriota; class Cyanobacteriia; order Cyanobacteriales; family Coleofasciculaceae; genus Caldora. The sequence goes on from JAAHFP010000001.1 coordinate 460,199, forward strand.
GAGCAGTAACACTCCTTGCTCCGCCCAGCTTTGCAGGCAGCCATTTTCCGGTAGTTTAATGCCCAAGTCCTGTTCAATTTCTTTGAAAATATTTATCAGGGAAGGAGGCGGGGCAACACCCTTAGGGACAGAAAAGCACAAACCATGGGCTTGACCCGGTCCATGATAAGGGTCTTGTCCAAGAATTACCACTTTGACTTGGTCAAATGGAGTGCTGTTCATGGCATTGAACATTAGTGAACCACGGGGGTAAATAATTTTGCCAGCAGCCTTTTCCGCCTTTAGAAATTTTTTCAGTGCCTGCATGTTGGGAGTAGCAAACACATCTTCCAAAACCGCCTTCCAGCTGGGTTCAAGTTTAATGTTACTGCTAGGAGAGGGGGTAGCTTCTGTTGTCATATGAGAATTTGTATTTAAGCGAAAATTCGCTAAACTTGGCTTGCTGGTTCAGTTATCACTCACACTCTATTTTATCAGTGTCATGACTCAAGCTGTTGATTTAACTGCTTTACCGTCACCGATGTCTCTACAAGCGTTTCTTGCTTGGGATAATGGCAATGGCAAACTATATGAGTTAATCGAGGGTGAGCCTGGGCCGATGAGTGACCCAACCGCTAACCATGAAGATGTAGCGGATGATATCTGTGATCAGCTCAAATTTCATTGCCAAGACAAAGGGTTGCTTCTTGTTCCTAAACGTTCTAAATTAATTGCGATCGCTTCAAGATCTGGAAAGGAAACAGCTAGGCGGGGTGATATTGTTGTTTTTGAGCAAGCTGAATGGCACAGAATGAAAGGACTGTCTAGTTCAGCAATGGCTTACACTGCTCCACCTTTAGTTACGGATTTACAATTAAAGAAGGTAAGTTCAACTACTTTTTTAGTCGTGTCACTTCCAATCCACACAATCAACAACGATCCTTGCAGAATTTGCAAGACTTAAAAAAATTAGGTGTGGATGAATTAACAGATGGTCAGCAGCGTCTCATGCAAATTTTTCAAGATGGCTTGAAGTATCCTGAAGTGAGTAGGAAAACCACTGACTACGGAACGACTATTGTTAGATCAGTGGAAATCAATGGGACGGAATCTAGAGGAGCTATAAAAATTTTTTACTTTTATCCAGGTTCCAATCTTGCAGCTACACCGGAAGTAGTTTCCATTATCCCCAAAATCTATCTTTAGGAGCCCAAATGAAACTTCAGCTCATTGATGAGTCTCAATTCAAACAATTTAAAGGCATTAGACGGATTATAGTTCATGATCATGCTCGAAAATTTGCGTCCCTCGACCTAGATAATTTGGAAACCTTTGGACTTAGTTGGAGGAGTGATTTTATTGAACCGATCATCATGCTATCATCAGGTCACTCAACCGTTTGGGTTGGAGTAGATCAGCAGTTAGTGGCTCTCGACTTAAAGCGGTCAAAAATTTCTGTCGCTTTACCGCTCAGTAGTAATATTGTTCAAATCTTGACCTCTGCATCCCTGACGATTGTATTGACGGAGTTAGAGTTGTTACTTTTTAACTCAGACTGCTCTATCCGCAGTATGAAGGGACTTCCTGATATCGGGTCTGAAATTTTGTTGCAGGATACAAATTTGATAGTTTATTTACTCGAAGGGGACAGTTTAATTTTGGATATTGAAACAGGAATGTTCAAAGAACCTGCAATAGCTTCCTCTTTTTAAGCAACAAGAGAGATATTGATAACCAATGCCACCTCGACAAAGGAAAATTGAAGATATATAAATCATTGCGATCGCTCTTCCACAGGACTATACAGCGGATAGAAAAATTGTATTTAAGTTTTTTCCTCCCTTTGACTAATGCTTCTAACCATTCAGTCTGGATATACTAATTCTCCCGCTAATTGATTGTTACTTGCGGTGGTACAACAAGCCAGTTCATCCATAGCAGGTAGTTGATCAATTCTAGTCATAACTTAAAGGAGAGAAAAAAAATGCACATTTCTTTGCCCAAAAGCTTGTTAGTTTGCTGTACTATTTTTGGTATGCTGGGCGCTACTAGCAGTGCTGCCAAGGCAGCCAGTTTCTCGTTTGATTTTGAAAGTGGTTTACCTGCCGAGGCATTATTTTTACAAACAACATCAGAAGGCACTGCGCCCTTTACACCAAGTATTGAAACAATTGACCACAATAACGTTTTACGCTTTAGTGATGACTTGCCAGGTTCGGAAGGTGGGGCTATTACTAGTTCTTTGGTGAATCCTGCTGCGACTTTTGAGGACGTTAAGGTTTCTGCTTTGCTGAATCCCGCTGGCGACACTAATGATCAACTGTTGTTATTCGCCAGGTTGAATTTAGACACCTCTGATACCTACTTAGCAGGAGTTGACTTTGCTACCAATCGGCTGTTCTTGAATAAAGTTATTGACGGAGAAGTCCCTGCTACTCCCATAGCGGAGGCATTTGATGTTTTGCCGGATCTGAATCAACCTTATTTTGCTGAGTTTACAGTTATTGACAATCAACTTATAGCACGCTTGTTTGATGAGACTGGCACTAATCAGTTAGCCAAACTGTCAGCTTTTGATACTGATCAACCTCTATCGGCAGGAGTTACAGGGATTGGTGTAGATATTAGCGATAGAGGTTTCCCTGAATTGGATGACCCCAATAATGCAACAATTGACAACTTCGCTGCTACATCGGTGCCGGAACCTAGTTCTATATTGGGTCTTTTGGCGCTTGGTGGGTTCGTAACCACAATTTCCCAGCGTAGATCCGTATCAGCGAAACTCAGATAATGCGATCGCTCTTGCAGAGTGGGCAGCTGTTACTAATCTAACCAATTCCACAGGTTTCAAAGCAAAATAGAACCACTTGTAAACCTAGTTTTGTAGGGTGCGTTAACGTAGTGTAACGCACCATTAGGCTTTATAGGGAAGTCTTTCATGGTGCGTTACGGCGTTGCCTAACGCACCCTACAAGTCACTAGAATACATATATAGATTGTAACTTAATCTAGAAACAAGTAATACTTGCGATCTCGATCGCCTGCCGAACTCTGCGCATTTTGGTGAATAAGGCTATAGATTTTTCAGTTAAGAACCAATCGATGTTAAGCAATACAGAAATTAAGGAAAAGGGATGAAAAGAATTTGTCCTTCATATTCGTCGGGTTGACTGCAACAAACAAATAAATATAAGTCATCAATAACCTTTCCCATTGGAGCCGTTGCAATTACTTCAACAACTCCGGGCATGGGAAGTCCGCTTTTAATTCGTTCATATGCATAAGTGATAACTGTTGCTACATCGTGGGTTAGCAGAATACGCCCTTCATCAGCTGCCCACGCCAAGATAGTGGGATCTTCTGCATGAATCAAACCTACATCTTGGATGCGAACAACGTCTAGGTCTGGTAAGCGCCTGATTAAGCCACGCAATATCGAACCGTTGAAATTCTCATCAGCTAATAGACGCATCGCTCATTAATTCTCCTTGAGCTTGAAGTGCGCGATCGCTTAAACGTTGCCTGAGATTAACCAAGTTATACTGCTGGATCAATCCACTACGTTGCTGCTGAGCTTTTTGGCGACGTTGATCTAAGTAGTTATCTATTTCCTGGCGATGGTTGAGGTAGTAAGCAATCGCCGAGTATATTTCTTCTAAATGAAGAACAGAATATTGAAATGCAATTTCTTCCGGCGTAAATCCACTATGATATGCAGCTAAAAGACTATCGAGGGTAACGCGACTCTGACCAATACGAATGCCTCCCGACTCATCCCAACGGAATGGTGGAGCAGAAACTTTGAATTCGGCTTTAATACTCATAGGGCTACTCCCAAAATATTTATGTTAACCAATCACCATTAGGCTTTAATAGTCGGTCATTGAGCCCACAAGTTAGGGTTAGTCGATCTATATAGGATTGCTATAGATTGTAACTTAATCTAGGCACAGGTAATATTTGCGATCGCCTGCCGAACTCTGCGCATTTTGGTCAATGTGGTTTTTATTTAGGCATCACTGCTTATTTTTGATGATGCTTTAGCAGCGTCTTATATCTGTTTCTGAAGAAGAGCAACAGTGTTAGAGTCAAGCTCTTTCTCTATTGGAACCATGTCCCGTTCAGTCAATGCTGCTGCGATCTCGGATGAAGAAGCTTTTCCTAGTTCTTGTAACAAAGATGTGAATAACAGTTGTTGTTGCTGAATTTCTTCTTCAGAAACTGAACTAACAGAATAGGCAAGTGTTACTTGCCGCGTGAGAGCATAGACAATATATTGATTTAAGGAAACCCCTTCACCTTCTGCCAAATTAGCTAATTGCTGGTGTAGTGTTCCTGGTAATTGAAGGGTTAATTGATTCATGCTTCACTTCCCCTCAGTCATTGTCCACAACATTATCATCAGGTGCTTCTAACACAACGTTAGCCTTCAAATTGCTATCAATCTTTGCTGCATTCAGCTTTTGCTGAATCGCTGCCTGAACTTTCTGATCAAAATCAGGATCATCAGGACTTGCAATAACTCTAAGTGGGCGTTGGTTGATTCTATCCAAGTAGGCTTGGAAAGCCGATTTGTTACCACGATGCTTGAGAAAATATTGCTTCAACTCAGCGTCAGATATTTTAGTGTAGTCAACTTGGCTCATCAGCAAAATCCCCAATATAAAGTATATGCCGTACATTTAGGCATCACTGCTTATTTTTGATGATCTTTTTGCAGCGCCTTGTATCCGTTCCTGAAGAATAGCAACGGTCTTAGAGTCGAGCTCTTTCTCTAGTGGAACTATTTCCCGTCGAGTCAATGTTGCCGCGATCTCAGATGAAGAAGCTTTTCCTAGTTCTTGTAACAAAGAGGTGAATGAATGTTGTTGTTGCTGAATTTTTTCTTCAGAAGAGGCCATCTCTACTTTTTCAAGTTCGCACTTAACGGTAGCGTATCACCTTTTTTTCAAGTTCGCACTTAGCGGTAGCGCATACTCTGACTAAAATCTTAAGCTAAGTCGCCTGTAATGTCAAGCAATGGAAGCTTTCGCTTCTGAGAGACATCTTGCCTCTGGAAAGAGGATGCGATCTGCCTTTAGCAGTTGTTTTGCGATCGCGATCGCCTACCGAACTCTTCACATTTTGGTGAATGTAGTTTTTATTTAGGCATTACTGCTTATTTTTTCGGAAAGTTTATGAGACAAAATATCAACGTTATAACTTAAGATAATTAGTTAATTAGAGCTACAAACATAGACATATATTCCTCCAATATCATCTCTATTGAGAGGACCTATTTTAATTTTTTTCTTGACTTTAAAGCCTGCATTTCGTATAAAATTTTCGTATTGAGAGCAAGAAACTTTGAAATCTCCTTTCTCTTCTAACCCTGAATCTAAAGCTTGACGCTCCAACTCAGCTAGAACAAAATTACTTTCACTTTCAGCAATTTTAATAATATGACTATGATAATCCCTGAGAGCTCTATTTCTTTCTTCTTTATTATCAGCATTATGTTCCCGAAGAAATTCGTCACCAACAATCATTAGACCTCCAGGTTGTAAATTATTCTTTACATTTTCAAAATAAATTTCTTTATCTCGACTTTTAATATGATGATCTGCAAAAGCAGAAAAAATATAGTTAAATTTTCCTTCTGGATCATAAGTTCTGCTGTCTTCATGGTATACGTTGACATCAATATTCGGATGAGAATTAGCAAATTCTCTGGTTTTTATTTTTAGTAGCTTATAACAATGCCAATCAAACTCTATGGCATCTATTTTTCTTAATTTATCGGCTATTGCATTTGCTACCATCATCGTAAAAATTCCAGTGCCAGCACCTAGCTCAAGAATCTCTAGAGGCTGGCTTAAACTTTTGCTATTATAATCCTCTTTACAAGAGCTAATCATTTGAGTGGTCATTTCCGAATAATAAGCATGTTTACTTTCATGGTCATCATAATCGAAAACATTGATATATAATGACATTTCAACAGGCTTTCTTGGGTATAAAGTGAGCCCATAAAAAACTTTACGGCTAAGATTTATAATATCTTCTTCTGTATATTCAAAGTCTTTCTCTACTCGAGTGATGAAATTTGATTTTATTAAATCATCAAAGCTTTTTTCGTAATCTTGAATATATAAAATATTTGAGATAAATGATATTTTATTCTGCCAATCTGTTTCGTTTTGATATGTTGCCAGCAGAGATTTTTCAGAGTTATATATTATAGAAAAATCTTTTGATTTATCTCCAATCACATCATGTAATCGTGTCAAACTGATAGTATAAACATGATATTTTCGAGCATGTTCTTTAAGGATGGGGAAATAACTCTGAAGATCCTCTTTTTTAGTAAATACAAATACTCTTATACTTTCTGGATTGGAAGAATTTTTGATTTTATTACCGGCTGGAAATCTCCAAAAATCTTCCTCAATATCGACCAGTGCAATAGCTTTTACAGTTGGCTTAGGATGTACTTCTTCTTGTAAGTAAATTAAATACTTAACATATTCTGAAGCTGGAATTGAATAAGTTGATTGTAAATTGTCAAAATAATAGATTAAATCTGCAAAAGACTTAGTTATAACTCTCTGGAATAGGAAGTTATGTTGAGCATAATCATTCTTCTTCAACCGATTCATTACATCATGAATTTTAGAAAATTGTTGATCAAGTTCACAATAATATTGATACGGTTCTTGATTTATCAATTCCAGTAATTCTTCTAATTTAGAAAATTTTAATTGAACTCGATCCTGAATTTCTTCATCTGTGCGAAGTTCTTTGGGTATCATCTCTCGAATCAATCCGAACCAAGTTTGTATATCATATCCGTCCCGCTTTTGAAGACAAGCAAGGGGATTATCAATATTCTCTCCAAAAGTAATGATTTTGCAGTTATTTAACTTTCCATAAAGCCAACCAATCTCAAAATTAATCCAAGGTTTTTTTGAAACTCCAGGAGTTAAACAGACTACTCCATACTCAGATTCACTTAAGGCTTTTGCAGTCTCATTAAACCAAGCATTTCCCGCTGTGATATCATTAGATGAAATCCAGGGCTTTAAATTGGCATATCTAAATAAATCCTTATGAAGAAATTCTGCAATCTTTTTCCCTAGATTTCCTGACCAAGATATAAATATTTGAGTCATTAAAATTCACCTCAGTAAACAATAAAGTTTATACAATAATCTACAAACACGTACACAATTGACATACAAAATCTTGTTCTCCTGCATAACTGTTAAAAAATACTCAAATTTGTCACAATTTTGTATGTATAATATGTCAACGTAAAAAGATGCAAAAATGCAAAAATCACTGGAACTTGTCTTTCGATAGAGGTTAGGGAAAAGTAAGGAAATTTTGACGAATTAGCATTTAATATTTGCCGTTCTTTAGCATAGGGCTTCACTCCAAGTGTAGACTCCATTTGACTTTCTATTTCATGAATAACTTGATATTTTGCACTATTAAGTTTTTTGAAACTAATGATTAAAAATAACCAAATTACTGACAGAAAGACTCCTGCAATTGGAACAATAATAATTAATATATTGCTAATGTTTTTATCTGAAGAAAAAAGTTGTTGTAATCCCAAAATAATTGTATTTAAAGAAACAAAAAATGTATTTGCATTCTGTCTCCAAGTTGTTACTTTTTCAGTGCTGGTTACATATAATTTGTAAACTTCTAGTAAGTTAGTATCAGTATTGCTCATAATATTATCTAATGTATAATATAATTATGATCTACACAGTGTAAGAATAAACAGGAGTGCGATTTTCAAATAAATAGTTAGGTTTAAAGAGTATGTCTAATTGCTCATTGTACCGAAATTACCCGTATAGTCAACTTATTGCGCCATAGTTTTGCAACACAACTGTTGCCAGCAAGATGGCTAGGATATTAGGAGGTTGCAAGAGTGTCAATGTGGGTTATAAATTGTAAATTATTGCCAGTCAGCATCATCTTTTATTACTAAATCAATGTTTAAAGATTAGTACATGCTTTCTACCAGTGGAGAGTCATTACCCACCCACCAGACTTAAAATATTGAGTATGTTAAGAAGTGTAATGTTAGGGTAAGGTGTTCTCATGGCTGATCAGTTAATCCGCGCCACAGCAGCCGACGGTGGAATCAGGGCTGTTGGGGTCATTTCTACCCGTATTGCCGAAGAAGCTAGACAGCGTCATAAACTCTCTTATGTAGCAACAGCAGCTTTAGGTCGCACCATGTCTGCGGGTCTATTGCTAGCTTCTAGTATGAAGCGAGCAGAATCGAGGGTTAATATTCGCATAAAGGGCAATGGACCTCTCGGTGGAATTCTAGTTGATGCTGGGTTAGACGGCACCGTAAGGGGCTATGTGGACAATCCAGGAGTTGAATTGCCGCCGAATAAGCAAGGTAAACTTGATGTTGGTAAGGCTGTAGGACGTGATGGTTACCTCTACGTAGTTAGGGATGTTGGTTATGGCTATCCCTATTCCAGTACTGTTGAACTCATGTCTGGGGAAATTGGCGATGACCTCACTAACTACCTAGCAACTTCCGAACAAACCCCCTCGGCGCTGATAGTTGGTGTGTTTGTGGGAGCAGAAGGGGTTACAGCGTCGGGAGGAATCTTGATTCAAGTACTACCGAAAGCAGCTAGAGACGAAACTCTGGTAGAACTTCTGGAATCTCGCATTGCTAAACTCTCAGGATTTACTCCTCTGTTACAAGAGGGCAAGACTTTGCCAGAAATTTTTCAACTGTTGCTGGGAGATCTGGGATTGGTTATGCTTCCAGATATTCAGATGGTGCATTTTCACTGTGGTTGCTCTTTTGACCGGGTTTTAGGAGCATTGAAAATGCTTGGGGAAGAAGAATTACTAGACATGATTGAAAAAGATGAGGGAGCAGAGGCAACCTGTCACTTCTGCGGAGAAGTTTATCAAGCTAATAGTGATGATCTAGCTAAGTTGATTGATGATTTGCGAGCAGAGTCTGTTTAGGCGATTGGGTGAAAATGATTTTACCCGCTATGTGGTGCGTTACGCTGCGCTAACACACCCTACAATGGGTACTGCGCTAACACACCCTACGACAGGTACATTCTTTCCTTTGAAAATCACCTAAGTTTCCCTAAATTACAATGTAGTGCTGAAGCAATGACACCCCGCCAGTCTTTTCGGTTTGTCTGTCTTTTCCTCCTCTCATTCTGGATCTTCACTATGACCCTGCCAAGCAACGCTCAATTGACTCTCACCTGGCAATCTCCCCCTGCTCCCATAGACCGGATATTAGATGCACCGTCACCTCCTGGAGTAACAATCTCCCCCAACCGGAAATGGTTTGTTACTGTAGAACGTTCACCGTTGCTTCCTATCGCTGAACTGGCTGAACCTGAACTAAAGCTAGCAGGAGTTCGCCTCAATCCTAAAACTAATGCTCCTGCTGACCCTTACACCTTTAGCCACCTCAGCTTTCGTGATTTAAGTGGGGGAGAAGTCCAGGAAGCGTCACTACCAAAAGATGCTCGCTTGGGGTTTTTTCGCTGGTCTCCAGATGGAAATCGACTAGCCTTCACTATTACCCAAGAGACTGGTTTAGAATTGTGGGTGTTGGATCTCCCTTCTGGTAATTCGCGCCGTCTTACGGAACCGATTCTTAATGCCACTTATGGTAATCCCTGTCGGTGGTTGCCAGGGGATGAAGGTTTGTTGTGCAAGGTTATCCCGGCGAAGCGAGGGACACCCCCAGACCTTCCCACAGTTGCTTCTGGCCCTTCCATTGAAGAAAACTTGGGACGCAAAGCTCCAGCTCGCACTTATACTAATTTATTGCAAACCCCTCATGATGAAGCACTGTTTGAGTATTACCTCACTTCAAATGTAGAGCGTATTTCCCTAGAAGGCGATCGCTTTTTACTCCTTTCTAACCAGATTGTAGATGAAGCCGCTCCCTCTCCTGACGGCAACTTTATTCTCCTGGAAACCTTGCAACGTCCTTTTTCTTACCAAGTGCCGGTTTCCCGTTTTCCGAAAAAGATAGAAGTACTCGATAGCACTGGTAAACAGGTTTACGAAGTGGCAGACTTGCCCCTAGCAGACGAAATTCCGATTACCTTTGGTTCAACCAGGGTAGGACGTCGGCGGGTAAATTGGCGAAGCGATCGCGGCGCAACCTTATACTGGTTAGAAGCTCTTGATGGGGGTGATGCAGGCAAGGAGGCAGCACAACGAGATGCTCTATTGGAACTTAAAGCTCCTTTTAACGAACAACCCCAAGAACTTTGGCGATCGCAATACCGCTTTGAAAGTGTACTGTGGGGAAGGGATGATCTGGCGCTGGTAGAGGAGTGGTGGTACGACAACCGCCTTGAGCGTATTTGGCAGATTGACCCACAAAATCCTAGCAGTAAGCCTAAACTCCTGGTCGAGCGTAACTATCAAGATCAATACAGTAATCCTGGCGCCCCATTAACCACCCTGGGTAAGTACGGCAAGCGAGTTCTACGTTTTACCCCCAACGGCGATTCTATCTACTTTGAGGGACGAGGAGCTTCTGAGGCTGGAGTCTATCCTTTTCTTGACCGCTTCTCCCTTACTACAGGACAAAAGGAGCGACTATGGCAAGCACAAGACCCCTACTATGAGGAAGTTGAGGAAGTTTTAGATGATGGGGCTGAGCAATTAATAACTAGACGACAGTCCCAACAGGAGCCTCCCAACTACTTCCTCACCAGTCGTCAGGGCAACTTGCCATCTATTGCCCTCACTAACTACCAAGACCCCGCACCGGAGTTTACCAAGGTACGCAAGGAAATTATCCAGTACCAAAGAGCCGATAACATTCAACTCTCGGCCACATTATATCTCCCTCCTAACTACGAGCCTCAGCGGGATGGCCCTCGACCAACCATTTTTTGGGTATATCCCCAAGAATTTAAAGATGCAGCAACCGCCAGCCAAATTACCACAGCAAAAAACACCTTCAGTCGTCCTTCTCGCTTTTCACCTTTGTTTTTGTTGCTGCAAGGCTATGTAGTAGTAAGTAACCCCAAACTAACTATTATTGGAGAAGGCGATCGTGAACCGAATGATACCTACATTGAGCAGTTAATTCTAGGAGCCAAAGCAGCCGTTGACGAAGTGGTTAGTCGTGGCATTGCTGACCCCAAACGCCTTGTAATTGGTGGACATTCCTACGGTGCATTTACCACAGCTAATTTACTCGCTCACAGTGATTTGTTTCAAGCAGGGATTGCCATGAGTGGAGCCTACAACCGCACTCTCACTCCCTTTGGTTTCCAAGGAGAACAGCGAAATTTTTGGGAAACAAAGGACACTTATATTAAGATGTCTCCCTTTACCCATGCGGATAAAATTAACGAGCCTCTACTATTGATTCACGGTGAAGACGACAGTAATGTAGGGACTTACCCAATCCAGAGTAAACGGCTTTACGAAGCAATCAAAGGTTTAGGAGGAACAGTGCGTTGGGTGCAGCTTCCCCACGAGGGTCACGGCTATCGTGGACGAGAGAGTGTCGGTCATGTGCTCTGGGAAATGATTCGTTGGTGCGATCGTTATGTCTAGGGTTTGCTGAATAATCAAGCATTTTGTAGGGGCGGGTTTAGGAAAATCTTAACCCATTCGACGATAACCATCATACAAAACCCGCCCTATCGATAACTTTGCGGATTACCAAAAACTTCCCTCTAACATGGGAGAATTGAGGCCAATTGTTTCTCCCTAAAATATTTTATCGGTTGTAATTAGTATGATTTTTGGTTATTATCTTAATAATGGGATAGGTGTGCGCCTGTAATATGTAAGGTCTGCTGTAGGTTTCTAGGACTATAAACCACGAAGACACAAAGAGCACAAAAGCGATCGTTTGCCTTAGTAGCCGCTGAACGGATGGTATAAAAAAGTTAGATAAAATCAAGCAATACTGAGGCAAAAGACTGTATGCCTGACAGACCACAACCCATTGATGTCAGTGAAATTACGCGGGGGATCGAACTTGACCCTACTCAATATGCAGTTTTTAGAGGTGGAGACAGCTTTAAGCTTCGACCTACAGAATATATAATGGACAAAGTAACAGGATTAGTCAAGCCAACTCATGGTGCTTCACTTGATATTGAGCCAAACAACGTTGAGAAATTTGGTGGTGCTTACCAAATTAAAAGTATTCCTCCTGAACTCAAAATAGTTCAGCGAGGTAGTCGTATGTCACACTTTGAAGTTGTTCCAAGAGAAGCAATGCAACTGGAAGACTTTCAAGCTGCACTGAATAAAATAGAACTCTATAACTAGTGTTTAAGATGGAGAATGAAAATGGCTAAGCTACTGTTTGAGTACAGCTTTGATGAGCGAGAGCAGGATGAAGCAAAAGCAAGAGGATACCTCAACCATGTTAAGGTTGAACTTAGTAATGGGAACCGATACGCTATTGTTTTTTACGATTACATACGATTGGGTCAAGATCTGGAAGAAGAGGTAAAACTAGGACACAAATTTGTTTCTGAACCTGGCATGATTATCCTTGAAGAGGTTACTTTGGATAATATGCAGGCTGCAATAAATCGGTTAGAGCAAGAACATTACTTTGATAGTCTACTTCAGGTTAAGGATTTAATACCATCGCTTAATTGAGTCCGATAGAAATGATCTTGTAGGATGATCTCGATAGTCTGAACAAGTCTATTGGCAAGATGCCCTATGAAAAAAAATTCACCCCCAGGTGATAAAAGTTGCAATTATCGTGATTTTTGGTTATTATTTTAATAATGGAGTAGGTGTGCACCTGTAGCATATTAGGACTATAAACCACGAAGACACATTCTCCCTAGGAGTTCCCGAAGGGTAGAGCACAAAGGAAGAACATAATTGTAAGAACCGCAAATTTGAAGCAGAAGTAGGAAATCTTGTTTGCGATCGCTTTATAGCTCCCCGACTTTCCCCAAGAAGAATTAGGGGAGCTTGGTTTATAGGAATACTGAATTGATACTCTAGACAACGAAAATATCACTGTTAGTGAGAACAATTCCACCGGAAAGTTGAGCAAACTGGACTTGTGTTAGAACACCTGTACCATCAGGGTCAAAGAATAAGGCACCGGTAGTATCGTTGTTTAAATTATGGTTAAATTATAGTTAAATCATAGTTAAATCATAGTTAAATCATAGTTAAATCATAGTTAAATTATAGTTAAATTATGGTTATTACCCACAGATCGGCTATTTTGTAAATGTTTATCTCTGATGAAGTTAAGAATTTATGTTGGAAAAATTACCACCTAGACCGTGTTGAGGAAAAATGCCTACAAAATTTACAAAATAAATTTGATAGTCTCCCACTTGATAGATATATCAAAGGATCCTATCGGTATAGAAGATTTTCTAGATTTTCTGTGTCAGGTTCTAAGATAACAAAACTGCCTCATGCTAATTTTTATCAAAATTTAAACGATAATCAGCTTTTAGGAGGTATTCAAAGGAGTTACCAAGAACTCAAGCAAGATTTAGTAAGAGAGAGAGATTTTGTCAGTTTACTTATAAAGTTTTCCAGCTACTGCCAGACACAATCAGAGAGCCAGTCTATTGAAATTGGTGTTCACCAAATTCGCATAACCTGTTCTAGTGGACAATCTGGGAATCCTACCCCGGAAGGGATACATAGGGATGGGGTAGATACAATCGGAATTTTATGTGTAAATCAGCATGAAATCAAAGGAGGTATAACTTCTTTATTTTATCCAGATAAGGAAAGCCTGACTTTTAAGAGAAAACTCCATCCTGGTGAGTTATTGATTGTCAACGATAAGCAACTCTGGCATTATACGAGTCCCATCACACCAGTTACCTTATCGAACCCAGGGTTCAGAGATGTTTTAGTCATGACGTATTCAAGTGTTTCTTAGTGACCTGAAGATTATGAACAAGGAAATTAAAGAAATATTAAATGATTATGCATTAGGAGAATTGCTGTCTTGTGAAAAAATGATTTCTGGGTATTCAAATACCAACTATAAAATAGATACTAGCACAGGAAGTTATTTATATAGAATTTGTCAGCGACAGTCGTTAGATTCAATTCAGTATGAAATGAATTTAATGCAGGCATTAAAGCAAATTAGATTTCCTGCTGCTTTTCCGATTCAAAGGAAAGATAAAGAATATATTAGCTTAGGTAATCATCACTGGGTGACCATCTATGAATTTATTGAAGGTACTCAGCCAAAAGTTACACCAAAAACAGTAGAAGAAATTGCCTTGACAACTGGACAACTTAGTCAATTCAAGAACTGGAGACAATTCCCCAGAAAAAACCCTATAAGTTTAGATATTTGTCATAAACTCATTAAAGATTTTGAAACATCAAAATATCAATATTCAAATATTTTTTCCTACTTCATCGAACAAACAGAATATCTAAACTCATACCTTACCCAGAAAATACCTAAAGGAATGGTGCATGGAGATCTATTTCCCGATAACACTATATTTAATGGAAATAAACTAACTGCCATTATCGACTTTGAATTTTCTTGTCCCGATTATTTACTCATTGATGTGGGAGTGGCAATCAATGGATTTTGTTTCTTAAACAACAGGTTGAATCGAGATTTATTAATCATATTTCTAGAAAACTACAGTAAAATCAGAAGACTTACTCCCAAAGAAATTGCTTTATTACCTTACTATATCCAATGGGGAGGGCATGGGATCATTTCCTGTCACTTAGAACATAATCTCCTGAGCCAAAGGAGTATAAAACAGTTAAATCGAGTTAATGAATTAATGGAAAGGGTCAAAATACTGCGACAAGAGGAAGTCATTGTCAGTCGATTGATTCAAGATTTTGCGCGATCGCAACCTCATTTTCCTTAAGACTGCGGGGCACCTGTATCCCCAATATAATCATTCGTACAACTATAAATAAAAATAGTGCCAACCAGATAGTTTGATTATTATGAAATTTCCAAGCCGCAAGAGCTGCGGGTATAAATCCAATAACAATCCCATTTACCATACTATTGCGGATGAGCCGCCCATCGACCAAACCGAGAAAATACCCTTGCAACATTAGTGTTAGAGACCAGACTCCTAAAATTGGTATTAGCCATAGAAGATAGTGATGTATTTCCTCCATTACTTCCCCATGATTGGTTAGCAACCCAAATAGAGGATCTGGCAAGACAATCAGTATGGCCGCGAACCCTAGCCCTATGCTCAAGCTTACACCTCCAGACATTTGCATTAACGGAACAAGCTGCTTTTTGATGCCTGCACCCCAAAGATTGCCCGCTAAACTTTCAGTTGCAAAAGAGACTCCATCCAGGAATGCCGCAGCGAGATACACCATCTCAATGAGCAAAGTATTAGCTGCTAGTATTAGAGTTCCCAAAGTGCTACTGATATTAGTAAATACTGAAACAGTTGCAGCCAAGGCTAACCGAGCGACAAACAAGTCTCCATTGAGTTTTGTTACACTTTTGATTTCATCGAGTTTAAAAATGGAGCTAGTAACGGTAGGAATTTTAACCCACCAGCCCTCTAGAAAGATAAAGACCAATCCCCCCAGTAGCATTAGATATTGGCTGGCTGCTGTAGCTGCTCCAGCCCCGAAACTCTGCCATCCGCAGTAAACAATCAAAAGATAATCCAACAAGATATTGCTACCACTGCCAATCGCAGATAATATCAATACCGTTCTCCCTTGCTCTCGACCCATAAACCAACCTATCAGAACAAAGTTAATGAATACTGCTGGAGCGCCCCAAATACGAGCATTATAGTAAGTGAGAGCAGCAGCCTTAACCGAGGGAGTGGCAGAGAGTAAAGCAAATCCTGCTTCTCGAAATGGATGCTGCAATAATAGAATTATTAGTCCCATTACCAGAGCGATTAAACTATTCCTTAACAGAGTTAGCAAAACTGCATCTTGGTCAGAACGTCCTACCGCCTGGGCAGTTGGACCGGTTGTTCCCAATCTTAATAATTTGAAAGTGCGGTAAAGGATATTGAACAGGACAGTAGCCAAAGCAACTCCTGCTAGATAACGAATATCTGCCAAGTGTCCTAGAAAAGCCGCATCGACTAAACCAGATAGAGGAACCATCATATTAGACAGAATGTTAACCAGAGCAAGTGTCAGGAAGCGAGAACGAAGTTCATCTGATGGTAGTACTTGGCTATTTACTTTCAGTGGAGACTTCGATTGATGCAGATTGTCCATAGAGTTAGGCTGTTTATTCATCTAACAAAAAAGGGTTCTGTCGCAAAAAGTTCATTAAGACATAATTACTCTGTGGTTATTTAATAGAGCTAATAGGGAAACAAAAAACAAGTTATGCAGTTGAGTGAGGTAAATAAAGGAAATTTTGTTACAAATCTTAATAAAGTCCAAAATTCACAGTTCAAAGATTTTTGGTGTTGGCGTCTACTGGCAAGATGCCACTAACACAAACTAGCAAAATTGATATTGACCAGCTTATCTGGGAAGGGTAGGATGACAGGGACTTATAAATTGATCTGTGCTACCTTAACATAGGGCGTGGCTGTGTGAGTTATGAGCAGAAATCGAAAAATTTTCGACCGTTGGTCTGCCTTAAAGGATTCAAGGCAGAGTAATTATGATGGGTGGCAACAGCAAAAAAATAATTCTAACAGCCAAAGACCTTCAGCTTATCCTGCCTCAAACTCACAAGATGCTCAGCCTGTTGCTAACACTTCTAACCAGCAACAGCCACCAACTTTCAACACAGAAAGGTCAGTTAATCAACAGTATCCTGCTAACGGACAGCCTAAAGAACCCTCAGAAAAGTTGCAGCAGCTAAAGAAACCCCTTCCCAGCAACTGGAGGTTTTGGGGAATACTCATCGTTGTGCTTTCCGGTAGTCTAGGATTGATGTCCATCGCTGTCTTGTTAAAATTACCTGCAGTGCCCAACTGTCCCAGGCTCTTTTTACCAACAGCTTCGGCATCAATGCGCCTTTATTGTGGACAGGTTGCAGCCAACAAGCAAACCATGGAAGACTTGCTAGAGGCGATTTCTCTAGTAACTAAATTGCCCGAAGACCATCCCCTGCGACCAGAAATTGACCGTAATATCGAACAATGGTCACTAGACCTACTGAAAATCGGTGAAAAAGAATTTCAGGGAGGGAAACTGAGCGAAGCTGTCAAAATTGCCAAAAAAATCCCTGCTGGAG
This sequence comes from Symploca sp. SIO1C2, assembly GCA_010672925.1. Classification (GTDB taxonomy): domain Bacteria; phylum Cyanobacteriota; class Cyanobacteriia; order Cyanobacteriales; family Coleofasciculaceae; genus Caldora. Next base: position 477,387 of record JAAHFP010000001.1, read on the forward strand.
TAGCTGCTTATAAGTTAGTAGAAGACCGCATTGACCACTGGCAAGCAATTTGGTCAACAGCAGAGAGTCATTATCAAAAATCTGAGCAAGCCCTGAGGAATACCAAGTGGAATGATGCTTTTAAAGAAGCAGTACGATTGACTTATATCGGAAATGAATATTGGGCAACAGTTAAGTACGAAGAATTAATTCAGAACATTCAGAAAGCACGCAAAGAAAGTGAGCGCCTCGATAAAGCTTTCCGACTCAGTAGAAGTGGCAGTATAGATAATATTATAGAAGCAATTAAGCAAGCAGAGCAAATTCCTCCTAGCAGCTACGCCTATAAAGAAGCTCAAGATTTAATTACTAAATCTGGTGAAAAACTGCTGAACATGGCGAAGCAATGGTTAGATGAAGGTAACTGGCAAGGAGTTTTAGATATTACTAATGCCCTTCCCAAAAGTGTCAAAATGCCAGAGCTAAAATCTGACTTATTTGACTTAGCTAATGCTGTATCCCGTGCTGAAGGAGGGACAGCGGCAGATTTGGAAGATGCGATCGCTACAGCAGAAAGATTGGACACCGAACGTCCTCTGTATGACAAAGGACAGAAATTAATCAGCCGCTGGAAGCGAGAGATTGGTGATGTTACCCGATTGGAGAGAGCAGACAACTATGCTAATTCTGGTTTGGCAAATGACTTAAGACTGGCTATTGCCGAAATACAACAAATTCCTCAAGGTAATCCTCGCTATCAGGAAGCACGGAACAAAATTAATACCTGGAGAAACAAGGTTGAGAGGATCGAAGATCAACCCTATCTTGATGAAGCAATGCAATTTGCTGGTTTTGGTGGGGTTCAATCCTTGCAAGAGGCAATTAGAGAAGCTAGCCGCATTGCTCCTGGTAGAGCACTTTATTCGGAAGCACAAGGAAAAATTAGGCAGTGGAGAGGCGAAATCCAGCGTTTGCAAGATAAACCTTTCTTGGATAATGCTGATGCTTATGCGGCCTCAGGGAATCTGCCTGCGGCAGTCACTGCGGCGAAAAAGGTTAGACAAGGAATTCCCCTCTACAGTGAGGCACAAAGAAAAATCAGCACCTGGCAAACGGAACTCCTAGGAAAGCAACGTTTACAGGAAGCTTACGGTGCAGCTAAACCAGGGAGCCCACAAGCCCTAGCTACAGCGATTCGCTTAGCAAGACAAGTCCCAGGCTCATCAACCTCTCGTGGGGATGCCAGGATTGCGGTCAATCGCTGGAGTCGTCAAATATTAGGAATGGCCAACCGGCAATCTTCGTCTAACTTAAAACAAGCAGTTGCGATCGCTAAAATGGTTCCTTCTGGTACAGAAGCTTATCAGTCAGCACAGTCACAAATTCAGACCTGGCAAAAGATTTTAGCACCGCCACCACCGCCGCCACCACCTGCACCTGCACCACCACCTGCACCTGCACCTGTACGTCCTAGGGTACAGCCAACACCACCTCCTGCTGCTCCAAGTCCTAGAGTACAGCCAGCACCACCTATAACCAGTAGTCCAGCACCAAAGAGGGAACCGGAAGTAGTAAATCAGGAACCAGCACAGCAGAGTGAAGTTCCTGAGACTCTGGAGTTAGATGAACCAGAGACGAATACTGAAACTGAAAGTACACAAGAGGAAACAGAGGAGGAATAAAATTCCTTCGCCTACTCCAAATGACCATTTTTTGAATTGTTTGGACTCATAGATCCAAAGTTCATCTCCCTTGGGTTTGATGTTTTTCGTGGATTTTAAGGATTGTAAATCTATGCCGTATTTGCTAGGTGAGATTTGTGGCTCAACAGACTTGTTCCAGGACGGCACTCAGTGAGTGAATCATAACGATAGTTTAACCCCCGTTCCTTGTGCAGCCGCAAGTTATGCAAGCTACGAAGACCTAAATGCTAAACTAAAGCCAAGCTCAATAGATACTGCTTTCTCAATCTCTCCCCAGTAAATCTCCTCTAAATCACCCTGTTTATTTTTAATTCTCTGGGCATCCACAGCTCTCATTTGACTTAAGTTGATGTGTCGCTCTTTATCTAATCCATTCTTAGCAGTCGGTGTAACATTCACAACAAATGGATAAGTCCTTGTCCCGGGCAACAATGGAGCAACTATTGTCGTTGCCCCATTTTGGTTGCCAATATCATTTTGCATAATCAGACAAGGTCGCTTTTTATCAGTCTCATGACCAACAACAGGGTGTAGATCGATCCACCATATCTCCCCTCGCTTGTAGGTTAAGTGTCCGTTAGGCATTTAAACCATCGCCCACTGTAACATCCCATACAGAAATTTCTGGTTGCAACTCTGGGTCATTAGCCTGATCTTTGTAAGCATCTTCTAGCTCCTTCATAAAAATCCTCCTCTTTTCTTGCCAGAGAAGATCATTTATGAAGCTGCTACGATTGCTTGCTAAGTGATCTACAAACTCTAGAACTTCGTCATCCAAGGTTATGCTGACTTTCTTACTCATGGCTGCAAATTGTCTGCGACAGATTGGTATGACTACATTATCATACTAGCCAATCCCAGTTAATTATCAATATGGGACTGTTTCGCCTAACACCTGAAGCTGCATCATACCAAATCCGGTATCGATATACCCGCTATACCCACATTGTAGAGACGCGCCATGGCGCGTCTCTACAGGATTTCGCAGTTTGCTCAAAACGGCTCTGTTGTAACCGGATTTGGTATCACCTGTCAAAACAATTCAAAATTTGCCGGACTCCGTCCCGCTGCGCTAACGCACCATGCTTACGCAAATGCTCACCATGCTACGCTTTCCAAAATTATCAATTCAAAATTAAAGACAATTAGTGGGAGCTTCTACCCAAAATTAATCAATTCAAAATTATCTTTTCCTAATGAATGCATTTTGCATTTTGAATTTTGCATTTTGAATTCAAAAAATGCAAGTCGCCATCACTAACAAATTACAGGCTATTAGCCAATACCATTTTATTATCTCTAAGTTTCAGTAAATTTCGCTATCAATTGAGCCAAATTTATATCGTAGCTAGGTTGAATTTTTCTTTGAATCATGAAAATATATGATATAGTAATGTTTATTTAGTTTATGTAAAAAAAATAAATACTCAGTATGCACACAACAGCAATAGATTTTATACAGCGTTTTACAGGAGAGGATTTAAGCAATCGAAATATAATCGAAGAGTTTTCAGATCAAGTCATCTTCTCTAATTGGTTAAAGAAACAATATCCTAATACGTCACAAGAAATATACAATGCCATGCTGTTGGTGGCACGACCATATTTTGAGTATAAAGATACGCCTGTATACGTTGTATCATTGGTCGATACACTTTTTATTACGGGGCGTAGTGACTCTAGTATCAGCTTTATCCGACCTAGTACTTTAGGCACGCAAAAACAAATGATACTTGATGTACCCCATGCCGGAACCTTACCACCTTCTTGTGTTGATGGACTATTATCTGATGACGTAATTGCTGATGAATCTGTATGCTCTAGCAATCCTTACACAATTTGGAATCAAGCAGATGTTGGGGTTTTGGAGGTATCTGGAAGTATTTGGCAAAATAATCAAAATTTTGTCTGTGGTTCGGCAGTATTGACAAATTTAATTATCAGCAATGGCAATCGCGCCCCAGCAAAAGAAGGTAGAACTAATCAGGTCTACAATACACACACTTATCGTGGGACTCCTCTATATAAAGATATTTCTCAGCCTACAGTCGAAACAAAACTAGGGTTAAAAAAGAATCATGATTTGAGTATTGCTGTAGCTGGAGCATGTCGTGCTGCTGCGTATATGGCAAATCCGAATTATCCTATTATCTGTTTAGAACCCCATAGTTATTCAGCATTTTCCCATGAAATACTCGATGGGTTATTTTCACCAAAACTAGATGGTATGAACTTAACTAAATTTGCACCGCACAATGGTGGTAGAGATACCAAAGCACTACTAGATTATCTGCGCAATATCCATGACTTGAAATCGTATCAAGAGTTAGTTAGACCATTGGTGTCAGTCCTAGATGTCTCAAGTCCTGACGAGCCAGATAAATACAGTACTGTTAATCGCTCTCAAATGGAAGCTTTTGTCGCTCCCTTTATAAGCATGATACGGGAGGCTTCTAACAGACTACCCATTAATATTGATAATTGGGAAAAATCCCGTCCTGATGTTTATGGTGCTACTAATACCATGCTGCAAAGGTTAGAAGCAGTGATAAAAAAAGCCAATTATTATCTTGACATTAATGATGAAAACCTAATATCAAAAACCATAAATACGGTGACAATTGAATATAATAGGGGACTTGTAACATCCAACGAAACCTCTAACATCCACACCAGTGAACAAGATTTTTACGAGGGTTGTCAATTGGTCGGTGCGGCATTTGTCGCTGGCATCAAGAATATGCAAAATCTGTGGTAATAATTTAAGTTTCGGTCAATCTGGGAATTAATTGAGCTAAATTACAAGGACGATTACGAGAATCTAGTTGCTCTTTGATAATACTCCATCCTGTTTGACAAGCACCACTAGAACCAGGTAAACAAAAGATATAAGTACCGTTAGCTACCCCAGCCAAAGCTCGAGACTGAATGGTAGAGGTTTTAATTTCTTGATAGGAAATCATCCGAAATATCTCACCAAACCCTTCAATTTCTTTGTCTAACAGTGGTTTAATGGCTTCTGGTGTACCATCTCTTCCGGTAACTCCCGTACCACCAGTAGTCAAAATTACTTGAACAGACTCATCTGCCACCCATCTAGATACTACAGCACGAATTTGATAAATGTTATCGGGAACAATAGTTTTTTCTGCTAATAAATGGCCTGTTATAGTTAAATTATCAACTAATATTTTACCTGACTTGTCATCAGCTTCGGTTCTTGTATCAGAAACTGTTAGTACGGAGATTTTTAAGGGCAGTATCGATTCGTTTTGGTTCATTTTTGCTATTTTTTTAATTAAGATTTAAGGGAAATAATTTTCTACTTCTAAAACACTTCTACCAAAACAACTAGAGCGATCTTATCATCTAAACTCTCTTAAATGTGAATGGTACGGCAGTGAATTAGTCATAGCAGATAGATTTTATCCAAGTTCTCAAATATGTTCAAACTGTGGGCATCAACAGAAAATGCCATTGCACTTGAGAACTTATGTTATCTTAAACTATAATAATGATTATCATTCTTATAGTCATCCTCCTTAGCCTTCCAAGCTGAATAGCTTTGGGGTTAAAAAGGTTGCAGGAGAAGTCCAAGGCCAACTATAACCATTCATTACGCTTATGCTAAGTATTGAAACTCCCAAACCTCAGTTAAAGACTTCATTTCTCCAACGTCTCCAAAATCCGGATCGTCCAGTGGTAATCTTTGACGGCGCAATGGGAACTAACATCCAATCCCAAAACTTGACCGCCGAGGATTTTGGTGGAGCCAAATATGAAGGTTGTAATGAATACTTAGTCATCACTAAGCCAGAAGCAGTGGCCAAAGTCCATCGTGATTTTCTGGCAGCGGGGGCCGATGTGGTCGAGACTGATAGCTTTGGCTCTAGCCCCTTAGTCCTCGCAGAGTACGATCTAGCAGATCGCGCCTATGAGCTAAGTAGAAAAGCCGCAGAATTGGCTCGCCGTTGTGCGGATGAGTTTACGACTCCTGAGAAACCAAGATTTGTCGCCGGTTCTATCGGTCCAGGAACCAAGCTACCCACCCTCGGTCATATTACCTATGATGAATTGCGATCTAGCTTTATGGTGCAAGCAGAAGGTCTCTATGACGGGGGGGCCGATCTTTTCATCGTGGAAACCTGTCAAGATGTTCTGCAAATTAAGGCAGCATTGAGTGCGTTTGAGGCGGTATTTGCCAAAAAAGGTTCGCGACTCCCCTTAATGGTGTCCGTGACTATGGAAATCCAGGGAACCATGTTGGTGGGGACAGATATCTCTGGGGTACTGGCAATCCTCGAACCCTTCCCCATTAATATTTTGGGGCTAAATTGTGCCACAGGTCCCAATTTGATGACTTCTCATATAAAGTATCTGTCAGAAAATTCGCCATTCCCCATTTCCTGTATTCCCAATGCGGGGCTACCAGAAAATATTGGCGGCCAGGCGGTTTATAAAATGACCCCCGAAGAATATACAACTGCCATGACAGGGTTCATTGCGGAACATGGGGTTCAGATTGTCGGTGGTTGCTGCGGTACGCGCCCAGCCCATATTCAAGCTTTAGCCGAGGCTGTGGAACACACCCCACTAAAAGAGCGTTCGGTGCGAAAAAATACTGTAGGGGAGATTCGAGAGTCACTCTCCTATACCCCCGCAGCAGCTTCCATTTATTCCGCCCAAACCTATGAGCAGGATAATTCTTTTCTAATCGTTGGTGAGCGATTAAATGCCAGTGGTTCTAAGAAAGTCCGCAAGCTGTTGAATGAAGATGATTGGGATGGGTTATTAGCGATCGCGAAATCCCAGGTCAAAGAAGGGGCCCATATGCTGGACGTCAACGTGGATTACGTCGGGCGTGATGGAGAGCGGGATATGCGTGAACTGGTATCCCGACTGGTGACTAATACGACCCTCCCACTGATGCTTGACTCCACCGAATGGACCAAAATGGAAGCGGGTCTCAAAGTCGCTGGGGGCAAATGTTTGCTCAATTCCACCAACTATGAAGATGGAGAAGAGCGATTTTTTAAAGTCCTGCAATTGGCAAAAGAATATGGTGCAGGGGTTGTCATCGGCTGTATCGATGAAGAGGGAATGGCTCGAACCGCCCAGAAAAAATTCGAGATTGCCCAAAGAGCTTATCGGGATGCCCTCGAGTTTGGGATTCCACCCCATGAAATTTTCTATGACACCTTAGCCCTACCGATTTCAACGGGGATTGAGGAGGATCGGGAAAATGCCAAAGCAACGATCGAATCAATTCGACTGATTCGGGAAAATCTACCCGGTGTCCATTTTATGCTGGGGGTCTCTAATATTTCTTTTGGCTTGAGTCCAGCCACTCGCATCACCTTAAATTCCGTCTTCCTGAATGAAGCCATGAAAGCTGGGATGGATGGGTCGATTGTCTCCGCTGCCAAGATTTTGCCGTTATCGAAGATTGACGAAGAACATCAACAGATATGTCGCGATTTGATTTATGACCATCGCCAATTTGAAGGGGATATTTGCACCTACGATCCTTTGACAAAGCTGACGGAAATTTTTGCGGGGGTGAGTGCCAAGGATGCTAGATCCGGTCCTTCCTTAGCAGATTTGCCCATCGACCAACGCTTGAAGCAACATATTATTGATGGTGAGCGGATTGGATTGGATGATGCCTTAAAGGTGGCTTTAGATAATGGTCATAAAGCCCTGGAGATTATCAATACTTTCTTGTTAGATGGCATGAAGGTTGTGGGGGAACTGTTTGGGTCTGGTCAAATGCAATTGCCCTTTGTGTTGCAGTCCGCCGAAACCATGAAATCTGCCGTGGCTTTCCTCGAACCCTACATGGAAAAAATCGAAGGAGAGGACGAGGATCGCGGTAAAGGGAAATTCCTAATTGCTACCGTTAAAGGGGATGTCCATGATATCGGGAAGAATCTGGTGGATATCATCTTGACCAATAATGGCTACAAGGTGGTCAATCTGGGGATTAAACAAGCTATTGAAGCCATCGTCGAAGCCTATGAGCAGCATCAGCCTGATTGTATTGCCATGAGTGGCTTGCTGGTGAAGTCTACAGCATTTATGAAAGACAATCTCTCCGCATTTAATGCTAAAGGGATTACAGTCCCAGTGATTTTAGGCGGTGCGGCACTCACCCCAAAATTTGTCTATGGGGATTGTCAAGATACTTACCAAGGGCAGGTCATTTACGGTAAAGATGCTTTTGCCGATTTGACCTTTATGGACCGGCTGATGCCCGCCAAAGAGCAGCAATGCTGGGTGGATACCGAAGGCTTTACCGGGGAATTTGCTCAGTTTAACCACAAGGGACGCAAAGCGATTGAAGATTCAGATCGAGAAGTCAATGGTAATGGGAAGAAATCTGATAAACCCACTGTCATTGATACCGAACGCTCGGCAGATGTGGCGATTGATATCGAACGTCCTACACCACCTTTCTGGGGGACGAAAATTCTTACTAGTAGCGATCTAAAGTTAGAAGAATTGTTCTGGTACATGGATTTGCAGGCACTGTTCGCTGGTCAATGGCAATTCCGTAAACCGAAAGACCAATCTCGCGAGGAATATGATTGGTTCCTGGCATCGAAGGTTTATCCAATCTTGGAAGAATGGAAGCAAAAAATTCGCACAGAACCATGGTTGGAGCCAACTCTAGTTTATGGTTATTTCCCCTGTGCAGCCATCGGCAATTCCGTTCATGTTTATGAGCCAAGTGTCATCGAGCAGGGGTTAACACCGAAAACAGCAACCCCATTTGTCACTTGGACATTCCCCCGTCAAAAATCCGGGCGTCGGCTGTGCATTGCCGATTTCATCCGCCCAGTCGAACAGAATCAATTTGATGTCTTCCCGATGCAGGCAGTCACTATGGGAGAAATTGCCACCGAGAAAGCACAGGAACTCTATAAAGACAACAAGTACACCGATTATCTCTATTTCCACGGGATGGCGGTGCAGTTGGCGGAAGCTTTGGCAGAATGGAGTCATGCCAGGATTCGGCGGGAATTAGGTTATGGGGATAATGAGCCAGATAACATTCGCGATGTATTAGCCCAAAGGTATCAGGGTTCTCGGTATAGCTTTGGCTATCCAGCTTGTCCGACGGTGATGGATCAAGTGCCACAGTTGCAATTATTAGGATGCGATCGCATTGGTATATCCATAGATGAGAGCGAACAGCTTTATCCAGAGCAAACCACCACTGCTTTTGTCACCTATCATCCTGTCGCTAGATATTTTAGTGCGTAAGAGCGATTGGTTAATGGCTAATGGCTAATGGCTAATGGCTAATGGCTAATGGCTAATGGTTAATGGCTAATGGTTAATGGCTAATGGTTAATGGCTAATGGCTGATTGCTAATGGTTAATGGCTAATGGTTAATGGCTGATTGCTAATGGTTAATGGCTAATGGCTAATGGTTAATGGCTAATGGTTAATGGTTAATGGTTAATGGCTAATGGTTAATGGTTAATGGCTAATGGCTGATTGCTTTCAACTGGAGTTTAGACTAGTTAGGAGTGCGAAACTCCAAAGTCTGATAGTCCGCAAGATAAAAAATCAATCAATTTCAGGTCTGAAACCGTCAAATCTTCTTACTTTTACCAGATGAGCTGTTACCTACTTCCACAAGTCAATGTTTGACAGGCGTGCAAGATATCAGCAATTAGCAATTAGCAACTAGCGATTAGCAATTAGCGATTAGCAATTAGCAATTAGCCTTCGTGTTCCTTAAAAATTTAGCCTAAATTCCAACTGGATTGGTTTTCATGCATAGAGGTCATTAATGAGTGAAACAAACGATAGATCGAATTGGCATCAAGATTTTATTGCCAGTAATTTGCTGGTCATTGGCTATAATGCCTGGGCTGGTCATCTTAGTCAGAAGCGCGGCGCGATCATTTGTAGCACTAATTCGACCACATTGGGGGTTAGCGGAGAATCATTCAAAACCCATTTTGTCGGACGTTCTCGCCTTGCGCCATTTCTGAATGCCTGGTTAGCGGCTCCTGACACTACAATTGTTCACCATCGCTTTATGACTGCTCACATCTTGGAAGTTGTGGATAATTACGATCCAACCACAGAGGTTGTATTGTTGCTGGAGTCTTTCGATCAAGCAACGTTCTTTTACTTGAAAAACCTACCCATTACACCACCTCAATGCTACGAGCAAGTACGAAAGACTTGGGATGAATTCCAGCCAGGAGTTTGCGTAAATCTAGGTTCGAGCGACCAGGTGCAGCCTAGTACGATGTGACAAAAGTCAACCCCGATTAAAGCAAGCTGCCAGTTTTTGGGCGAGAACCCGGATGTGGAGCGATCGCATCATCCCATAATGGTCGCCGGGAATGACATATAGCAACGAGCGCTTGTTTATTTAGAGTCTGCTGAATAAGTACTCGGGGGGAGTAGGAGTCAGGAGTCAGGAGTCAGGAGTCAGGAGTCAGGAGAATAGGAGAATAGGAGAATAGGAGAATAGGAGAATAGAATAGCCTTAAAAGGAATTATGGGCAGGGGTCGGTGCAAGGATTTTGAGGCAAAAAATGCAATTTCCTTGAACTTTTGAAGGAAAATAATGATTGAAAGCTTTCTCTGGCATGGCTTTCACACTTATACAGCAAACCCTATTTACAGATTGACCGTGGTGAATAATCACCAAACCTTTATTTAACAGTACTTTCCACCTCCCTAACACCTAACACCTAATACCTAACACCTGCGCGAAGCGCTATAAGTTTCCCATATCGAAGATTACCGAAGAACATCAACAGGTATGTCGCGATTTGATTTATGACAATCCCATCCTTTGCAGGGGATATTTGCACCTACGATTTTTGCCAGAAGCGATCGCTTTTTCTTTTTGAGGATATCGCCTTTGGAGAATTACTTAGGGCTTGCTGTATAAGCGTGAAAGCATTACCACACAAGGCTTATAATCAATTTTTAACAGAAATAAGTGCTGTGGAAATTGCATAGGAGTGGTTCAATTTCCACAGCACCTTCAGGGGAAATCCCTGGGTAACCTTGGGGGATGCAAGTGCTCAAAACTCTCGATAAATGCTTCATTCCTTCTTACTCATTACTCATTACTCATTACTCATTACTTCCTGAAGCATACCCTACTTAGGTCTGGGCTTGGGGAGTGGGGGAAGATTCTCCCATTGCTCAATGGATTGCTTGTGTTTCGGTGTTATTTTATGCTATTATGATGAATAATGGAAAAGGTGTGCGCCTGTAAGATAATGTACGCCTTGTGAGAATCTAGAAGCCTTACTATACAGACTCTCTCTTGTGGAACAGGCATCTTGCCTGTCCAGAGATTCCCACCGCCACTGAAGCGAAGTTCCACAAATTTCTCTTAATCTCCTGTGACAACTGCCACAATTTAGTGCCAGATAACATTCGCGATGTATTCACCCAAAGATGTCAGGGTTCTCGGTATAGCTTCGGCTATCCAGCTTGTCCGACGGTGATGGATCATGTGCCACAGTTGCAATTATTAGGATGCGATCGCATTGGGATATCCATCGATGAGAGCGAACAGCAATATCGGTCGCCAAACTACCACTGCTTTTGTTACCTATCTTCCTGTCGCTAGATATTTTAGTGCTTAGTTCGAGCGTCTTTGGGGGGAGGTTCCCGTAGGATGTGTTAGCGATCGCGTAACGCATCAAAACCTGACTCTGCGGTGCGTTACGGCTCTGCCTAACGCACCCTACAAGAAATCCTGAATGTACCATTTCCCATCGGGAAGGCTATGCCTTTCTTGAATGCCCTTGGCTATACGTGCCATGCTGGGGATTTGGGGGCACTTTCTCTTTCGGAGTTACCGGAAAAAATGCAAGTCGCGATCGCTCGACTTGTTAACTGCCACTACTAAAGATACAAAACTGTATGAGGCAAAGACATAAACTGCATCCTTGCCATTTCTGAGTCAAGTTCAGAGGACTCTGTATCGTAAACCTGGTTTAATTTAAGCAAGGTTTGCTCACGGTTGTACCTTTTCAGATAGGCTTGTAGCGCTTTTGCATAAAGCTCACTACGGGACATCCCCAACTGCTGAGCAAGGGTTTCTGCCTGTTCAAAAACTGAATCTGGAAGCGAAATTGCCGTTTTCATAGCGATCGTTATTGATTCTAGGCTTTGTTATACCTCAGTTATACCAGAGATACAAAAACTCAAGAAGCAGGGTTTTGGTTCGGTGCGAGACTTCCATTGCTATGCCGAGAGCGATCGCATTATCCCAATATTATTGATTTTAAGCGTCCTGTGGGTAGGGTTTATCATCGAGATGGAACTATTACAGAAAATGTTACTCGCATTAATATTAAAAGAAAGCTTGATGGTACTTTAAGATATGCTTATCCAGTAACAGACACTTACACTTTAAAGAGAGAAGGAGAGAAATATGAGTAGTAATCCTCGGTTTGAAATTAAGTTAAAAGAACGGAACTTAGAAAATATTGCCCCGCCACCTGACGATCCTTTAGGAGAGTTATCTGATTTTGAACTGGGAATCAGAAAGTTTTGTTATGAATACGATCGCCAGGTTTCAGTTAGGGTTAGCCATGAAGAGTATCTTGTATTTTTAGACCCCGATATTTGCCTGATTATCGAGGATGATTTACCTAAATTAATTGCCGAAATAGAAAAAGGTCAAGCAATTGAGTTAAAGTTTGCTGAAAGTTGTTGGATAATTATTAAGCTTGTTCCGAATGGTAACGGCATTAAATGTTATTTAAGAGAGTTTGGTTATTCAACCGATGAAAAATTAGTATTCTTGAACAAACAACAGGTTTTGGATGAGTTAAGGGGGTTTTTAATTGAATTGATGGATATGGCCGTTAATTTGGGTTATATTAGGTTAGAGGATAAGAATGACTTTATTAAACCCGCTTTTAGTGATTCAAGAGTGTTAGTGTAGGAGAGCTATCCAGTGTTAAGAAACCAGGTTTCTTTTCTCACATCTCGGCGGCTCTCCAGTAGTTAGGGTGATAAGTTTTATTCGCTGATATCGATGGATGAGAGCGAACAGCTTTATCCAGAGCAATCGACCACTGCTTTTGTCACCTATCATCCTGTCGCTCAGGAGTTAGTATTAATAGAGGTTCGAGCGACCAGGTGCAGCCTAGTACGATGTGACAAAAGTCAACCGATACCAAAAAGCTGACTATTGTTAGCATTAGTCAGCTTTTTCTTCCTGCTTCACCCTAGAAGTGATTTTAGCTTATTTCTTTCCCACAAAGTGAGCCCAAGTAGTATTGGGGTCACCTGTCATACTCTTAGTGGACAGAAGTTTTTGACTATACAATAGATTGTGTCCTGTTAGGTCTGTTCTATAACCTGAGTAGAAAAACTCACCGTAAGGGTCATTAACTCTATATTTGTCTCCTTCAAAACCTTTAATAACGATACAATGTCCACTGTGAGTAAGATGGCCACTATAAATAATAGGTAAACCATCAATCAAATGCTCTTTTACTTCTTGCCAGGTAGCATTAGTTTTGAAAACATCTGATACACCGTATATAGCTAGTAGTTTGACAATGTTGTCATGAACAAATCTATTTTCATGTTTATTAACAAGGTCTAAATAGAACTCATCTGCTAGTCGCTCATCAGGTTTGCCCTTAACCCCTAAAAACTTTGCACACATAGCTGCGGATGTAGCCAGACAACTAGTGTAAGGTTCATAGTGGTTTTTCAATTGGCTAAGGTACGGTACATCTAGGTTGACTTCAGATTTTGATGTTTCTGGTTCTTTGACTTGTATTTCCTTAAGAGCAGGTTTTTTCTTGTCAGGTTTGGCAACAGTAAAGGTTTTAGCCTGGTTGTGTCTCTCTAAAAATTCTACTAATTCTGCTGTTTTCCTAGTTTGCGTTACTTCTACAGGTTCTTTATTGCTGCCTTTCCAAGCAACCAAAGTAAAGGGAGCAAGTTTTGCTTCTGCATTGGGAAAAATTTCAAGCCATGTTGCAAAATCTGTAGCTTCTTGTAGCTCTCCTTGTTTCTCCAGAATTTTGAGGATAGCAGCTCCTCCTACTTGACTAGAAACCGCAGTAGGACTAAAGTGACCATCAGCTACATACTTTCCTCGTGAATAAACACTAGTACCACTCCATAAATAGGGGCTTTTTACCTCTGGATGGTACATTCTATATCCCCAGCCATTATATTTTTCCAAATTGAAGAGAATACCTGGAATGCTCCAATCTTCCCACTTGTTTAAGCCCTCATAACACAAAGCATCTATGGCTGACTCTTCCCAGGTAAAAGGGGGAGAGCCACTAACGGGTCTACCCTTAGGCACGTGATAAGTTCTGCCTGTTAATGGGTCACCATTGTATAAGTGACAGGAAAAATCCCCAGATGCTTCCATATTGTGGATAATGCCTACCACATACCAGGGCACGCCTATTGCTTCTTGAACCTTGTTATATCTGCTTTTCTCAGAACAAATCTTATCTGCTATTGCTTTGACCTTTTCCGCCCAATCTGGGCGGATAGTAGCATTGTCAAAAAGCTTTTGGTATTCTTCTCTTAAGTCTGCTAGTGTAATTTGATGGGACATAGGAACTTTTCCTCTTTTGGTTGATTAGATAAATTTTCTTGGTAATGTTACTAGAAGTTGATACCGAATCCTGTCAAAACAGGCTAATTATTAGTTAGGACGAGGGAACGGAGAACAGGGTTGAATGTGACCGTTGTCATCCGGATTCGGTATAAGTTAATCCTGTGGTACGTTCGCTATTGTTAACATGCCTTACTGCTGTGGCTAGATTGCTTCCGCAAAGGGTTTTGGTGCGTTACGTAGGGGCAGAGGTTATCTATTTATTGATAGATTGCTCCCCTGCTAACGCACCCTACACGATCTGCGATCACACTACTGCCGTATCACGTTACTACTCGTTCAACGATCGTACTGAGTATCTTTGTTCAAAACTTTGCCTACAAGCCAATCGAGATAAACTTTACCAGTTCCCTCGTATTTGCTCTGGTTTCTGCGGGTTATTACCTTGGGGTCTTGGAGTGTACTGAATTCCGTGAAAGAAGTAATACATACTGCTTGTGAAATTATAGACGGCTGAGTTTATGTACTTAGGCATGCCAGGCCCCCAACCTTCCTCTACGGTGCTCTCAGTTACCGCCCCTCCCTGGGGGCTGCCAGACCAATACTTGCCTCCCTTAAAAAAGTAGAGTTTATTAAGGTGTTCAGCGTACACCAGACAATCAACTCGACTCACATCTAACCCTTTCCACTTATCGCTAAGCTTCCCAGAGTCTTGGACTCGTTTTGACGTGCCATCTAAAATGTAATACTTATCGTTGATAGTGAAAATATACTTGTTATCCCGCTTGACGTAAGCGGCTCCACTTAGTTCGTATTTCGTGCTTGTCTCACCAAGTTTTGGCAAGCCGGGAAACACAGTTGCCGTAGCCTGACCACTTTCAATGCTCCCACCAAACTTCCTTCGAAAACACTGATTGTTCGCGAAAAACCAGTATTCCTTATCTAAGCTATTATAACATGCAGCATCCATAAAGAACATTGGAACAACCAATACACTTTCTAGGGCATTCTGCATTGGATTCTCAATACATTGGCCAAGCGCCTTCTTCATGTCGCCAACATACTTTTCTCGCCGCCCATTTAATACATCGTAGGCATGCTGCTTCTGATCCGGGCAATTCCAGTTTTCTTGATCCCGATGGAATTTAGAATTATCACCTAATGTATTCCGCAGTGGATCACCAGTATGATTTTCTCCACTCGCAACCGTATAGAAGTAATTGTCGTAATAACACCATTGATTAAACTCTATTGAAGGCCGATAAACCCCGGTAATAAAGCCCAATCGTATATTTGATATTTCTTGAGTCTGTGTTTTTATATCTTGCTTGAAATTCTCAATAAAATTGAGCATTATATTCCGAGTCGTTCGATTAAACCCATCAGAGTCTGATGAATGATGCAGCATATATTCCCCCCAATATGCCTGCTCGATAAGGAACAGCAGCCGAGATAAACCTATACTAGCGTAAGTCCTAAAGAGCCATCTTCTGTCATAGTTGTCTTTGTCAGTGTCTGAGGTAAATCGAGGATCACTTTTGATTGCAAACAAATACTCTTGCATCTTTTCCTGAATATCTTTCAAGTCTTTAAAAATGCTAGAGGCAGTATATTGTTTGTTAGGAGCAGTTGCTTTTATAGTGGCGTAGTCATGACCCAACCAGTACAACTTAGTAGTTATGAAGTTTCCAATATCAATAATTTTCTGTTGTTCGATAAAAATCTTCAAGTCATCAAAAAGATCTTTTATTTCCTTTTTACTGACTCCTGAATCTCCAAAAATCTCTTTGATTGCAGCATCAGCAACTTTTCCTCCGATTGCCTTAGCTAAAGTTTTTACGAATAGCTCTGTAAGCTTTGATTCTACACTTTCAAGAATGATTGGGCGATCTTCCTGCTGCCTTTCAACTCTTTGTATTGCCTCACCTTCCATGATAAAGTCTCTGAAGACCACATAGTACTCGGCCAAATTTGTGGATCGGAAAAACACTGTTGTATTTTTTTTGAATTCATCAAAATCTTCCTTTAAGTAAGAAAAAAAATCTTCTTTAACTTTTTCGCATTCCCTTAAAGTGGCATATCTTCTAAGATTTGTAAGAAATCCTGCTTTTAAGTCTCTGATTTTTTGTTCCTCCTCTTCTGAGAAACTAGGGAAGTTACTTTCCGACTCTAATTTTAACTGATTCTCCCCTTTGTCGATTTTATCCATTATGTCCTCAATGCTTGATCGCATAGGCTCTCTCATGTTCTCATACAACTCTTGGACATAAGCTGAAGGATCTTTCACTGATACTGATTTTACGATCAACATATTTAGGTATTTACAAAGTTAATAGTGACATCCTCCCGACACCGAATCAGAGATTACGGTGCGGGCTTGCCAACCTCACGATTGGGCATTCCTGCGTAGCACTTATCTAGATTGAAAATCCCTGACAGTACGCTATTAGCAGGCAGCAACATTCTCCAATAGTCCTTGGGTACTGATTTATCCCACGATTACGAATGACTTGGCTACTTGCAACATCTCGATTATTGGAGTAACCACATTCTTTGCAAGTATGCCAACGAGATGTTGCCATATTGACTCCTTTGTCGTTGGGTAGCCATTTACAGCAGATTCGATGTTTATGAGGTACAGCAACTAAGTCAAATTCAAAGTTGAACAACTATCCCTGAAATTGATGTACCTCACTTACATCAAAAGTGCTGTAACATTTACGTCATCCAGAAACTGTGATTTCAGGTTTCCTAAAAGACGATTCCAGTTCTCAGTTTCTGAATTTTTACTCAAAAAACACGAACCACATTCGCATTAAAGGCATATGATTCTGCCTCTAGTGAGCGGTTATATATACCATTCTTGACGAGGCGTTGAGAGTGGCGGCATAATGGACACTTCGAGCTAAACTCGTGACATGGAACTAATATCAAATCCGCCTAATTGCACTTAGTTCTAATCACCTGATAATCAGGGTTTTAAGCCATTGATTGTGAGGTTAGTTAACTGGGTTTGATATGACACAGTATGCAATTGTTTATTTTCCACTTTAGCACCACCAAATTTTATCCCGCGTCACAGCCAGGAACAAAACAGTCTGTATCGACTAACTTATAAGCTATCCACAAATTCCTAGCAATAGATTCTGGATGGGGAAGCTCTTGATAGAAGTCAACTAAACTTCTCGCACAACTATTCCTATATCGAGCGATCGCTCCACCACCTCCTTTCCATCCCACACCCTGCATCAAACTCTGCCAAAAAACAGAAAGTCTGGACAATAAAGGTGGGTCACGACTAACATTAACCACACCAGTAATATTTAACCAAACCATCCCCTTTAATCTCATCGACCGTTGAATACTTATAAATACGGGAGCGGGGAAAGGAGAAAATAGAGAGATTAGCCCTGTGTAACGAGGATAGGTTTTTTCTTTACTAATTATCCGGACTCGATCTAACTCTCCTAAACTACCAACAATCTCTGACTTTTCTACCTTTGGTTGCGATGGAGAAATAGAGCGATCGCCTGAGGTCGTAAGGTCATGGCAACTAAATATAGCATTCTTATTGGGAAATGGTTGAACTTTTGCTATCTCACTTTCAACCGATACAGTCTCTGTCTCCAATACATTCTTTTCGTCTTGCGACCTTATCTGCTGCTCCTTTTCCCCATTTTCTTCTGGAGTAGGAAACTGACTCGACCCTGACATCTGTAGGGACGAATGGCTGTTTGTCCCAACTTCCGACTCCGACTCTCGAAAATAGGGACTCAACTTCTCTTTAAGCTGTTTCCGTGCCAAAGATATCCGCTTGCAGACATTATCATAAGATATCCCTTGTTGTTCAGCAATTTCTGTATGGGAGAGCTCCCGATAAAAATGCAAAATAAACGTCTCTCGGCACTTTTCCGGTAACTCAGCGATCGCTCCTCGTATCCGTTCGGACCTCTCCTCTCTCTCCAGAACCGACTCGGGACATTCAACGGTTCCTGTAGTAGTAACTCCCTCAGTATTTCCCACCCATTCCATACTTTCAACACCCACAGCACCACAAGAACCTTTGCGGATCAGATCGATGCAAAAATTACGAGTCACCTGATACAACCAAGCCTTTAAATTAGTAATTTTTTCCCCGAACTTTTGCACCTTTTCCCAAGCTTTCACCATTGCCTGACTCAGAGCATCCTCAGCGTCCGTTGGGTTAAAATTCATCATCTTGAGACAGCAGCGATAAAGCTGGTCTCGACTTTCTTGCCATTGCTGCCAAAACTGAGAGATTAGATAAGAGCGATCGCTCTGTGTTGCAGCATTATCCATGAAGTTTCGTTTGGTATTTGCAGTCCTGGAGGTCATAAAAAATGAGACTGGTTTTGTCCTTGTTGATTAGAGTTTGGACAAAATTGGTTGTTCAGTCTTCGGTTTTCTATTTCCTGTTTCCATCTTGAGCCATTTCACCCTGCTTCCGCAGTCGGAAAAGTCGGATCTAAAGTCGGAAAAGTCGGGTATTTGACAACGTTGCCGTTTCTCCGGTAACTAAGTGCAATAGCTTTGTTACCGTTTTGATACTATTGAGGCTCTTACTTGCGATTGCCTTCTCTACGAGAGGCTACACCAACGGCACCAGCTTGCGCTGATCGCGCTTGTTTGGGATTGTTGAGAAAGCCATCAATTAGACTTCGGACTTTAATAGCCGTGTTTGACACCTAATTATTACAGTGCTAATCTACACTGTAAGACTCACATCTTGCACCATTACATAAATACTGAATTTCCCCACTGATAACAATCAATTTCAGTACACCAAACCGTCAAATCTTATCACTGTTCCCTGTTCCGAAGTTCCCTATTCCCTACCTTCACCGGTAGATTTTCAACAGGCGTGCAAGATCTGAGTAAGAGCTTTGTGGCAAGGGATTGACCCTCTGCCAACCTTAGTGTGGTAGGCGGCTAATCGCTGTCTAATTAATAGTTAAGCCCATTTATGGAGATTAGATTCAAATGAAAGCCAAAAACTTGTTGCGCATTTCGTACCAAATTATTCTTGCTGCATTATGCTCAATTATGCTTCTATTTCCCAGCATTGCCCATGCGTCAGAAGTTGATATTAATGGTCATTGGGAAGGAGATTACTTCGTTAGCCAAGTCAAAGGAAAATTAAATCATGTTGCTTTTTACTTAGAGCAGTCAGATGATGGAAAGGTCAAAGGAAAATATGATGCATCTACAGGGGTTCATGGAAGTGGTGAAGGGTATATTGTAGATAACCTAATGTTCATGCGCTGGACTAATACTGTACCACCTAAGACTTCTACTGTACCATCATCTAAGACTTCACACCGACCATGTCCAGGGAAATATGACGCAATTTATACAATAGCCTCTAATACTTCCATATCTTGGAGTTTTACGGGTAGGGACTGCCTTGGTAAAGAAGTGGGTTACGCATTAGCAGTCAAAGGAGAGAAAAATTAGCTTAAAATCATGACTATCTGGGAAAATTAATTGGCGAAAGTGCAATCATTCTGATTTTGTAGGGTGCGTTACATTCCTAACGCACTTTAAATTGTTTGCACAAGTCCTTCAGAGTTGATCATAAGTGCAATTTATGATGTTGTGAACGAAGTTCTATAAAATCGATCTAACTAACGTTCATTTATATACAGTCAGTGAGTTTCATACTTGATGATGCAAATACTACTTGACATAAGCAATGATTATCATTTATTACAAAATTTAGCTAATATAAATGCCCTATTTACCGCCCGCACTTCCGTCTGCTCTTTCATCAATTCGGCTGAATCGTTTAAGTTTCCTCATTCAAGCAGAGGCCAGTCTCTCCAGAGGTTTTACTTTGTTTCAGTTAATCTCGCTATCAATTGAGCCAAATTTCTGTCTTAGCTAGCTTTAGTTTTTCTTTTACTAATGCGTCGCCAAAATCCTTTGACTACCTTGAATTGCTCGATCGTGTGTAAGATAATAAATGCTAAAAAAGTATAAGATAACCAAAAATGTATGTTTCGACCTAAGTTTACTAAGTCACTATTCTGGGGAAATAAATCAGGTAAGGTTACACCAACAAAGCGGACATTATTGTTTTTAAAGGAGTTAGAAAAAAAGAAACCACTAATAGGAACAGCCCACATAAAGATATAAAGAGAAGTATGCAGGGCTACTTTTTTCATCCATTGAAAACTATATTTGGGCAATCGTTTAGTATATTTCTTCCACCACACTCGTAATATAATTAAAATTCGCCAAGTTAATAAAGCCATTGTCAATACTCCTAGAGATTTATGGAACTCATAAAGAAAGTTTCGTCCAAAGACTTCTCTAGGCAAACGGGACATAAAAGCGCCAACTATAAATATAATAATGTAACAATTAAACATCCACCAATGGATCGACATTAAATTTTTGTAAGCAGAATTTTTTCTCGATTTGTTTGTTTTTGAAGCTTGAGCCATGATTTTCCCGCAAGTTTCTTAAGGGATACTATTGCACATTAAAAACAGTTTTAGATTTTAGATTAAATAAATATAAGCCCAAGTCTCGGTGAGAAACAAGCCATTACTGCAAACCATTGCTTTAGGCTAGGCTCCAAGGAAGGAGATAGGAGGTAGTGTTTCTTCGATTCATAGCAGGTGGTACGCTGCCTGTCGGGTGCTTTGAATTTTCTTGTCACCTTTTGAGGAAGGCGGCATAAACACTTTTAACGTTATACCAATTAAGAAAAACACGAGCAATTTCTAATGCCAGCTGAGGCTTACCTCGATTAATCAACCATTGCAACAAGGGAGCCATAGTTCTTTCATTAAGCCTTCCCCCTAAAGAAAGGATGCCCCAGAGTAGACGGTGTAGCCAAGTCATTTGAATCATCATTCTTACTTCCCAAGTAGGATGCTTTTGGTAGAATAAAACTCCCATACGCCCCCGTTCAATTTCTCGGTCAATCATCGAAGGAATTTGCTTGAGGTTAAAAGGGGGATGCCAGTGATAACCTACAGCTTCAGGGCATTTAATCAGTTTCAAACCTAACTTTTTGAGTCGAACACCAAGTTCTAAATCTTCCCAGCCGTAGAGTTGAAAGCGGGTGTCGAAAAGTCCTGCCTGTTTGAGCCATTTCCTAGCGATCGCGACATTTCCTGTGGCAAAATAGGCAGCAGAAAAGTCAGTGAGTTTGTAGGGTTCACTGGTAGGGTCATCAAAGTTGTTGGTATTGATTACCCAACCGTAAGTAAAGATGCGATCACTTCCCATCTCCTGTCTTTTCTTGACTAAAGTCTCAGCATGGGCTTCCAGAAAATGGTCAGTAACCACTAAATCACTATCAATAAAGATAATCATTTCCCCTTGAGCTTCTTCCACCCCCAAATTGCGGGCTGCTGCTGGACCTAAGTGAACTTGAGAGTGCGATCGCACATGGGGAAATTCCTCTTGATGAGCTTCCAGCCATTCTAGAGTACCATCGGTGGAACCATCATCTACCAAAACAACCTCATAGTCAGTAACTACACTATGAGCACTGAGTTGTTGCTTTTCCAAAGCTCTCAGACATTTTTCCAGAATTGGTAGGCGATTGTAAGTAGGAATGATAACGCTGAAAAACATTGAAAATTGGGAATTGGGAATTGGGAATTGGAAATTGGGAATAATGATGGTTACTGTAATTGCCCCCGGATCTTCAAAGTCCCCCTTTCTAAGGGGGATTTAGGGGGATCCAGATGTACCTCATGGATGCAAGAACTGCTATATTCGGTATGCTTCCCTTGCCTGTTGACTATTGCCTTAAACTGACAAAACATTATAACTGCCAAAGATTTTCAACGTTTCTGTATAAAAAGCTAATTCCTCCAAAGCGGCTTTTACTTCTGCTTGAGAGGCATCAGCTTCTATATCAATATAGAAAAGATACTCACCAAGCAATCTCTTAGTCGGGCGAGACTCAATACGACTCATATTAATCCCTCGCTCAGCAAATACTTGCAGCGGCTTGACTAAGGCTCCAGGTACATTGGTAGGAGTACTGAAAGCCAAAGAAGTATGGCTACCACTAGTAGAAGGTTGTCTCCCCAAAACCAAGAATCGGGTGCAGTTGTCGGGATAGTCATTAAGCGCAGATGCTAGTATCGGTAACTCGTAAAGTTGTGCTGCCCTTTCCGAAGCGATCGCAGCAGCGGTAGTATCTTCATCTAGGTAATGTAGTGCTTCTGTTGTTGAGTTAGTTGGCACTAGTTTTACTCCTCGGAGAAACTTTTCTAACCATTGTTGACATTGTGCCAAAGCTTGAGGATGGGAATAAACTATGGTGATGGTTTCCAGAGTTGAAGACCGAGATAGTAAGGTATGTCTAATAGGCAAAATCAGACTCTGTTGGATTTGTAGCTGATCCAGTTTCCAGAGCAAATCTAGGGTAATCGCGACACTACCTTCAATCGAATTTTCCACTGGGACAACTGCCAAGTCAGTTTTTCCTTGAGCCACTGAATACACAGTTTGAGCAATATTCGGATAAGGACATAACAAGTTGCTACTCTTTTCGGTGGCAAGATGGTGCATGTAGGCTAAGGTAGCAGCCTCTGTGTAAGTACCTGGTGGTCCTAGATGGGCAATTGATTTTGTCATTTGTTATTTGTTGTTTGTTGTTTGTTGTTTGTTGTTTGTTATTTGTTATTTGTTGTTTGTCATTTTATCACTTATTACTCTTGAGAAACTAACAATCACGACAAAATATCTGAATCTTTTGATATGACTAGTTTTTACTTTTTTTTCGGCGATTAATCAATTTTGAATTTTGAATTTTGAATTTTGAATTTTGAATTCGCCGCTAGGCGCTTATTACTTACTAAAAATAACCGGCAAATTAACAATAAAAGTTGTACCTACGTCAACTTCACTTTCCACTGAAATTTGACCACCATGAACCTCCACACATCTGTTAACCATTGCTAAACCCAAACCAGTGCCGTCAATCACATCAACATTGTCAGCACGAATAAAGGGGTCAAATATGCGCTTTTGGTATTCACGAGGAATGCCAATCCCTTGATCTTGAATCCGGAAGATAACGGCTTGTTCCTGCAAAATCAGTTCAAATAGCACTGTACCACCTTCTGGTGAATACTTGATGGCATTGTCCAGCAAATTGCCCAAAATGTGTCGTATTAGGCTTTTGTCCCATAGTGCTTCCCCTAGTTCCCCTTGAGTAGAGAACAGTAACTGATGTTGATTACCGATGGTTAGTTGCAGCTCTTCTATCAGTTGGTAGCAGAATTGCTCTAAAACTAGTAGAGTTGGTTGAAACTTCAGACGACCCGAATCAGCTTTACCAATCAATAAAACTTCATCTAATAACTGAGTCATATTACTGATCGCGGAGCGAATTAGCCGGAAATGATTGAGTTTTTTCTCTTTGGTTAATTTGTAGGTGGTCTCTTGAAGTAATCCGGTAGAAAGGAGAATTGTGTTTAAGGGATTGCGGAAGTCATGGGAGAGCATAGAAACAAACTCAGATTTGAGCTGATTGAGCTTTTGGGCTTTAACTAACTCCGCAGTTTGTTCCTGAACTTGAATTTCTAAGGTTTCATTGACTTCCCGTAATGCTTCCAAAGTCTGTTTGCGCTCAATGGCATAGCTTACGGAGCGAACCAATACTTCTCTACTGATTTGACGCTTAACGAGATAATCTTGTGCCCCTTGTCTGACTGCTTCGATTGCCAACTCATCATCATTAGTATTCGTTAGTACAACAATTGGTATGCTAGGAGCGCGGTTGATCAGAGGAGCAAGGGATGCTAAACCTTGACTATCTGGTAAACTCAAATCCAATAAAATCACATCAAAGCAATCTTGATTGAGTAGCTCTAGAGCATCCCTCAATCGCTGGACATGCATCAAGCTAAACTGCTTGAATGTAGAGCCTTTAAGCACTTCTTGCAGCAGTCTAGCTTCTGCTAAGTTGTCCTCAATTAACAATATTTTGACTGAGCTTAAAGGCATGATTGGGAATTGTCATTTGTTATTTGTTGTTTGTTGTTTGTTGTTTGTTGTTTGTTGTTTGGGAATTGGGAATTGGGAATTGGGAATGGAGAATAGAGAATTAGTAAGTTTAAATATCTCCCTTGTCTTCCTTGTCTCCCTTGTCTTCCTTGTCTCCCTTGTCTTCCTTGTCTCCCTTGTCTTCCTTGTCTCCCTTGTCTCCCTTGTCTCCCTTGTCTCCCCACACTCCCCACACTCTCACTCCGACGGCAGGGTGACGGTTTCTAGCCAAAACTCTTCAATACCCTTGACAATTTGGAATAACTGGCTAAGGTTACGGGATTTAGTGATGTAGCAATTTACATGCAAGTCATAGCTTTGAAAAATATCGTCCTCATTCCTAGAAGTTGTTAGCACTACTACCGGAATACGTTTAAGCTTGGGGTCAGCTTTAATTTCTGCTAGTACTTCCCTACCATCCTTCCTTGGTAAGTTCAAATCTAACAAAATGAGGTCTGGACGGAGTGCATCGACATACTCCCCCTCCTGGCGTAAGTAAGCCATCGCATCCATACCATTCCTCACCGTCACCACTTGGTGCGGTATGGAACTATTTTTCAAAGCTTCTTGAATCAAGCGAATATCAGCTTGATTGTCCTCCACTAAGAAGATGATTTTATGCTTTTCTTCCGTTTCTACGCTCATATTCCCGTCTCCCCACTGGAATCGTAAAGTAGAATGTTGCACCTTGTCCAAGTTCTGACTCTACCCAAATACGACCCCGGTGGCACTCTACAATTTTTTTGCAGATGGCCAAACCCATACCTGTACCATGATACTCATCCCGTGTATGCAGGCGCTGAAAAATGACAAAAATGCGATCGGCAAATTGCGGATCAATGCCAATGCCGTTATCCTGGACCGAGAATAACCAGGCATCCTCCAACCGTTTGGCTCCTATATGGATTTTGGGTGGTTGCTGACTCCGGAACTTAATGGCATTGCCGACAAGGTTTTGAAACAACTGCATCAACTGAGTACTGTCCGCCATGACAGTGGGCAAATCATCTTGGGTAATAATTGCTCCACTCTCACCAATGCGTCCCCGCAAATTACCGAGGGCTTGATCTAGCGCTGTTTCTACCTCTATAAGTTCAAACTCAATACCCTTTAAATCAACTTTTGAGTAAGCCAATACATCATCAATCAGGGTTTGCATCAAGCTAACACCCTCAACAGCAAAGGTAATAAAATCCTTGGCATCTTCATCAAGCTGCTTTTCATAGCGCATTTCTAGCAACTGTACATAGTTGGCTACTTGATTGAGGGGTTCTTGAAGGTCATGAGAAGCAACATAGGCAAACTTTTTCAGTTCAGCATTGGAACGTTCCAGATCCTGAGCTAATTCCGCAAGTTCATCGGCTTGACGTAGAATCAAATTAATGAGCACCTTCCTCAATTCCAGTGCTGCCTTAATTTCTACCTGCTTCCAGGGTAAAGATTTTAAGCGAACCGTTTGTTTCCACAACTCAAAGGATTTACGAGGAGACAGACGCACCCGCCCTTCTGAATGTTTGGTTTCAAATGCTTGACCCGGGTTTCCTCCCCAATTTACTGTTTGTATCACTTCCGGTCGAAACCAAAGCACATAGTTTCTCTCAGAAACAGCGATTGCGAGTAAGCCACTAGCCACATCTTTAAATTTTTCGGCATCGGAATAAATGCGAGGCAAGGAATCGGTATAGAAGACTTCTCGAGTAATATTCTTCTTCAGCCATTGGATCAGGAAACTCAATTCTTCTTCCGTGGGAGTTTCACCAACGACTTTGCAATTATCTCCAAAACATATAGCTGCTCCTTGAGCCGTGGTTAAATCTAGTAAATTAGGCTCATGTTTGACTAAACCATCCATAAAGTTTTCGTCTTGGGACATATAGTCAATCAAAATTGATTGGATATAGGTCAACTTCATGCGATAGTCGTAATCTTCAGTCTCTTCTCTAGACGAAATTTCTGAAAATATCACTCGCCCTAAGAATTCGCAAGCTTTTCTCAGTTCATAGGAAACAAACTTCTGGGTCTGATGATGGCAGGCAATTAATCCCCAGAGTTTGTTGTCTTTAATCAAAGAGATCGTCAGGGATGCACCAACTCCCATATTGTGTAAATATTCTATATGACAGGGGGAAGCACTTCTGAGAATGGAGTGGGTTAAATCCAGTGGACGCTCACTAATCGGGTTATAGGCAGGGAACAGTTCCGCCGACTTGCCATAAGCATCTGGAATCAATCGAATCCAATTAGAACTAAATAACTTTCTGGCAACTTTAGGAATATCTGACTCTGGGTAGTGAAGACCTAGATAAGGTTCTAAGCCCTCTAGCTTTTCTTCGGCAATAACTTCTCCATGCCCATCTTCATCAAATTTATAGAGCATGACCCGATCAAATCCAGTAACTTGTCGCACCTCTTTAACAATGATCTGACAAAAGTCACTGAGAGTAGATGTTGACTGCAGTTGGTTAATGGAGGCTCTGGCTAGATGATAAAAGCTTAAGAAGGGGATATTTTCCTGGGAAATGGCTGGTTCTAATTCAAGAATTAATAGTCCATCTGAGTTCCGATGAAAAATACTGTCAAATACTACGAAGTCATCCCCATCTTTCCTCACCCAAACTTTGGTGGGGTTGATAAAATCCAGATTTTCCTCAGTTAACCCAGCTCTAAATCGGTCAACTTGGAAGGGGTCGAGTAAATCTTCGAGGGTACAATCAAGCATATCTTCGGGAGATATGCCGAAAATACTAGCTGTATTGTTGCTAACTTGTAAGATTTTGAGCTCAGGTTCTTCCAAAACCAACAATACTCCGTGAGATTGAATTTGAGCGGAGAGATTGATTGGCTCCTGTTCCCAACTCGTCAAATTAGTGTCTCGTAGTTGTAAATCGATTTCGGCCATGATTACTTCCTTGTATAGGTAATAATACGTTAAATCTCGGTAGAGTTTGCAGACCCTACCCTAGTGACCCCACTACTAGATGCAACTCTGGTAGTGCTGTAACTGTTGCTCACAACTCCTCAGAATTAATACCAACACTGCGATGTTTTTTTAATACACAGTAACTAAACAATTTTGCCTTTACAGCTGACTTTTTCGCTATTTACTTACTACTATCTCACCTTGCCTTTACTACTGGCTCGGCAAGGTTAAAATTATGCATTAGTCGTAGGTTGGATTGAGAAACTAAACCCAACGGAATACTTTGTTGAGCTTCACTACTAGTTTAACCCAACCTAAAGTTTTATTTTTGCCAAGCTACTACTGTGCAATCAGTAGTATAACTCAACTAATTAGCCAAAAAATCTATAGTAAATCTTAAATTTTTATACGGGCAAGAGGAATGTAATGCTTGAAAGTTTTTTTACCAATACTAACAGTAAATAATTAAAATTTATCCACAAATAATTTTGATTTTTTTGATATAAGTTAAAATATAAATTACAAAAAAACATGTTATGTATGATTAGTTTACAAAATAAATATAAAAATTAATACTTTCGGTATTGGGTAGTGTTGATTTAGCGGAAACCTTGCAGAGGACGCACGCAGTCATTGGTGTCAACTTAAGCTGAAAAGCGCTTAAAGCTGTGAAGCTGGGGGAGCTAGGAGAGCAAGAGAATGCTCCTGTCGCTGGCTCTTTTTCCTGTTAACCAGGTAAAGGTAACGCTACTTGCTCAGTTGATGTAGAGTGCCTCTTTTCCATCAATTGGCAAGGGTTGTGACTTAAGTTGACACTAATGGGTCAGGAAACACAACTCAACACAGCAATCGCATAATTTGTGAGAAATTATGGTAGAGGCAATTCATGAATTGCCTCTACGTTCGAGCGCTTTTCACCTTAAGTTGACACGGGTAGCACGCAGTGCGCCCCTACTGAAATATAATTAAAGAAAAAAGAGATAACAGAGTTATGCTATTTTTGCCGACCAAAATTAAAAGTAGATGTCTGTTGTTTCCCCTGTTACCGTCACTGTTCCCGCCTCAACTGCTAACCTAGGACCAGGATTCGACTGCATTGGCGCAGCACTAACCCTCTACAACCAGTTCAAATTCACTTGCCTCGACTCAAGCCTGCCGGAAGGAGTCAGGATTACTGTCACAGGCACTGAAGCAGCTTTGGTAAATTTGAGTGGAGATAATCTGGTTTACCAAACATTTTTAAAATATTACCAGTACCTTAATCAGACACCACCATCAGTAGAAATAGAAATTAAGCTGGGTGTACCTTTGGCTAGGGGATTAGGTAGTTCAGCAACCGCAATTGTCGGTGGTTTGGTAGGAGCTAATCAGCTAGCAGGAGAACCCCTAAATCAGATAGAATTGATGAAATTAGCGATCGCTTTAGAAGGTCATCCTGATAATGTAGTTCCCACCTTGTTAGGAGGCTGTTGTCTGGCAGCGAAGAGGGAGGAGACTAATAGTTGGGAAATTTGTGATATTCCTTGGCATACTGAAATTTTGCCAGTAGTAGCAATCCCCAATTTTGAGCTTTCAACCCAAGCCGCAAGGGAAGTTTTGCCCAATGATTACAGTCGTGGAGATGCTATCTTTAATATTGCCCATTTTGGTTTACTGCTGCGAGGATTGACAACTGGTCGAGGTGAGTGGTTACAAACGGCTTTGCATGACCGAATTCATCAGCCTTATCGTAAAACCTTAATTCCTGGTTACGATGCTGTAGCAACAGCAGCTGTGGAGGCTGGTGCTTATGGTATGGTAATCAGTGGTGCTGGACCAACTCTTTTGGCTCTAGTACCTTCATACCAGGCTACCGCAGTAGTAGCGGCGATGACAGCAGCTTGGCAGGAGGAGGGAATAAAAGCTCAAGTGCAGACTCTTGCCCTAGATACCCAAGGTACTCGTGTGTCGAAGTGATAGTTATATCAAGTTCGGATAATCACTTATCATTCCCTTCTACCTTGCAACCTTCTACCTGCCTTCTGCCCTCTGCCCTCTGCCTTCTGCCTTATTGCGACCGAAGTGTAAGTATTCAACCGAACTTGATATAACACCTAACCCTTAACCCCTAACGCCAGCCGTTTAAACATCGCTTGACGTGCTTGGGTTGCTAAATTGTCATCAAGGGGTTCTAAAGCTACAGTAGTTTGATACTTCTGATTCAGTGCTTTCTGGATCAGCCAATCCGCGATAAAAGGATTTTTGGGTAATAGGGGGCCGTGGGAGTAAGTAGCGATCGCATTACGATAAAATGCTCCCTCTGTGCCATCTTCACCATTATTACCGTAACCCTTGACCACACGACCCAGAGGTTGTACGTTTCCCAGATAGGTACGACCACCGTGATTTTCAAAACCGATGATCACGGGCTTAGTTCCCAGCATGGTTTCTAGTTCCTCAGCTAAGGGTGATGCCGTTACTTCAAACACCACATTACCAATGCAACGACGAGCCTCAACACCAGGATGTTTACTAGTCAAATCAAACAAACCCAATCCTTCAAT
Source organism: Symploca sp. SIO1C2 (assembly GCA_010672925.1). GTDB lineage: Bacteria > Cyanobacteriota > Cyanobacteriia > Cyanobacteriales > Coleofasciculaceae > Caldora. Next base: position 507,160 of record JAAHFP010000001.1, read on the forward strand.
CCGTTGACCTAGTGCCGGTTCGTAGTAATGACCAAGTAATTGGGGGGCACCACAGGTAAAAACCCCCGGTGTTCCTGCTTCAATTTTCTCCTGCAATATCTGAGACTTAACCCCTTTTAAATCTCGCATCACAATTTCCTGTTGTCGGTCTTGGGCTCCACCACCCATCAAAATATCCACCTGATGCAATTGCTCAGGAGACCCTTCTAAATCAAGAGAGAGCACTTGTACCTCAATTCCACGCCACTGTGCTCGTTGTTGCAAACAGATGACATTACCGCGATCTCCGTAGGTACTCATCAAGGTTGGGTAGAGCCAGCCTATGGTTAATTGTAGTTGTTCAGGATTCATTATCAATTTTGGCAATGGGACTGTAGGGGCAAAGCATTTGAGCGAAAATTTAAACACATAGACCCAAGTATATCAATCCAAATGCTTTGCCCAACCCCTACTACCTCAAGAACCTCCTGACTTGAAAGAGACGCGGGGACGCGGAGACGCGGAGAAAGAGAGATTTTCATCCTACGTTGTGAGGTGAAAGTTCATGGGAGTCTGACTTGAAAGTAGGCAACAGGCAACAGTTAACAGTCAACAGTCAACAGTCAACTTTCATGCATGGTGGTGAAAATTTTTTCATCGGGACTGCCTCCTGCCTTCTGCCTCCTGCCTCCGGTTCCCCTCCTTGGAGGGGTTAGGGGTGGGTTTCTAATCCCAAACACTCCTCCACCAAGCATCAGACTGATGTTGAGTGAAGTTGATTTTTTTACGGATATCTTGCATCTTCCACCCGGTTAACTTAGCTAAAGTTTGAGCTTCCTGCTCAAATCGCTTATTCAAAGACTTTTGATATTCTTCTCCTGCCCGACAATTCATTTCTCCCTGATAAGGATGACGCAGTACATATCTGCCTTGGAAGTTTTGGCGATTGGAGGTTTCCTGGAACATCAAATCAGCAGGAAANAACCGAATCCAATCTTGAGCTTCTTGATAAAGGCTAGTATTTATCGGAATTCGCTGGGCAATGTTGATAGCTAGAGCAAAATTTCCTTGTTCCAACTCGATAGCACTGATGCGCAATAAAGTGCGACTCCACAGAGACAGCTCTACTTGAGCTTGGGCTTTAATATAGCTGTTTGGGTTAATTTTACTCGCTTTTTGAATTGCCTCCTCCAACTTTGGCAGCCGATTAGATTGCGCCAGATCTCGTGCTTCTTGCAACTGCTCCCATGCCTCTCTTTCCGTGCTCACCTGCCTCACTAAAGCATCAGTACGGGATAGATTCCAGTAGTCTGGATTCAACCGAGACAGTTGGTTTAGTAACAGGAATGCCTGTCTCCAATTTTTTCCTTTGAGGGCATCTTTGAATTTGCCCAGAGTTTCCTGGCTTCTTCGCCATTCCTGTTGCCAGCTAGCAATCTTAGCCTGTGCCTCAGGGTATAGGGGGCTAGTCACGGGAATTTGACTAGCGATCGCTACTGCTTCTGACTGGTCTCCCCGGTTAATTTGCTCCTGTCCCTGTTGTAAAATTGCTCTAGACCACTCTGACATCATACGCTGTGCTTCTGAATAAAGAGAGTGCTCTTTAGGCCAGGATTCTACTAATGTCATTGCTGCCACCAAATCCTTAGCTTTCCCAGACTCAGCAGCTAGCTGAGCACAATGAAAGCGCTCACCATCAGGGGATAAAAGAGAAATTTGCTGACAATCAATGGGAGGTGGTAGCTTGGTTAGCAATAATAGTCCTGAAGCAACGGCACCTCCCACTAAGGAAAGGATACTTAACCATAATAGAGACCACTGCCATAACCTTTGCCCTCCTCGCTTTTTCGGGTAAGTGAGATCCACAGAGGTGGACCGGAGAACCGGGGGAGGGTAGCGGTTCTGGTGACTCAAGCCGTAGCTTTCTGACTCACTAACAGTAAAAGAGTCTGTAACAGCGGGTTGGGGAGATTCTCTTTGATTACCAGTACCTTGAAATGGTTCCTGTCGAACCCTTGGAGTCACCTTGACCGAATCCCTGAACTTGACTCTAGTAGAGGGGTCATCCGGAGAACCTTTAAGGTCTTCCAAAGTCAATGCCTGAGGTAATTTACGGACATAGACCGGGTCTCTTGCCAGTCGGATGACTGATTTGTCCTCCTGTCGTTTCAGAAATGGTAGAGGCATGGGAACAGGGAATCGGTTTAGTTCTCTTTTTGGCACGGGGATACGGAATGGTTCACTAGTAAAGTGTATAGATCTGATTGAGTTTT
>JAAHFP010000001.1:509700-514648 GCA_010672925.1 Symploca sp. SIO1C2
GGACTGCTCTGAAGAAACAAGGGAACAGGAAAAGACCTTGTTTCTTTCATTCGTCGGGGGTGGCAATCGCCGTCAGTGGGGTTGCTCTTAAGAATCCCCGTGCCTTTAGGCCGGAGAGGATGTCAAAATAAGATGAGTGAGCAATTTTGGAGTAATTAGGGTGGCATGAGCCTCAGTATTCGCCATTGGCTAATAGAGCGCCACATTGAAATTTCCCAACTGGGAGTCAATAGTGCCCAAGTTTCTGGCATTGCTTTTCGCATCGCCCAAGAGATGGAACTTTTAAGCATCGGTCCTTTTGCCATCAGTTCCTTAACTGAGGTATTAGAGCTACCTTTGCAAGTTGCCTGGCAGGTGGCTCCGGGTATTTCCCAGTTGACTGTAGGGCTGTTGCGCATTTTGAGTCGGAAAAAATCTCTTAAGCGTAATGAAGGAACTTGGCTCACTTTTCAAATTGCTTATCTCAATGCACTAACAGGAATTTTAGTGCAAGAATCTCAATTGAGAAGACCTTGGGTTAATCGAGCAGAGGTACTAGGAAACCAAGATGAAGAACTGCCTCTTAATAATCACCAGCTGAGTGCTTTGCTCAAAACCTTACGACCAGGACGTCTCAGCGATTCTCAAGCAGAGCAGGCTCTGTCTTCCGTCGCTGACTCCTTTCTGGTACAACAAATGAATAATTTAGCGATCGCTTGGTTTGTGGCTAATGGTGCTGAGGAGATGGAAGCCAAGCTGCTCACTCAACGTTTAAGTAATGGACTATCTGGTCATCTGCTCACCGTAATTGCCGAGAATGCTCTGCCTTTGGCTCAACTGCAAAAATTTGTCCGGCTGGGAAACTTAAGTAATTTTCCTGATACAGATACCCAAGAAAATCTAGGTATATCAACAGAAATGCCCACAGCAACAAGACCTCTTGACTTGGAGCGAGAATACTACAGGGCAAAACTCTTACGCTCTCTCAATGAGCCTTTATTTGGTGAACCTTTTTCCCTTAAAGATATTTACATTCCCCTCAAAGGGAAAGTGGTTAATAGTTACCCCCAAGAACAACATATTTCTACCGAAGGAAAGAAGAAAAAAACTATCGATTTAAGAGAGTGGGCAATGTCCCAGCTGGAAGATAGAAACAGTATTGCAGTCATTGAAGCTGATCCTAGCTGTGGTAAAACTAGTTTCTGCCGGATGTGGGCATCCCAAGTTGCTCTTAAGCTTTATCCCAGATGGATGCCAGTAGTAATCCAGTTGCGAGAGGTTAGCTTAGGCCAAACCTTCGAGCAAACCTTAGAAAGTGCTCTACCCGTAGGAAGGTTCAGTGATGCTGATGGCTGGCTCTCCTCTAGTTGCCCTCCCTGTTTACTAATTCTTGATGGACTTGACGAATTACCAAGCTCTCCTCAAAAGTCAAGTCACCTTTGGACTTTCCTCGATCAGGTGATGCGGTTCCATCATCAGTACCTTAGCGTTACTGGCAAGCCTCGTCACAAAGTTTTACTCACCAGTTGTTCTAATATACTAGACCGCCTGACCAAAAAGTATCGGCAATACATTACTCTTCCCTTACCAGTCAAGTTACAGCGAATTGCCATTGAACCGATGGACCAGGAGGAGTTTCGGCAATGGTTCAATGCCTGGGCAAAGCTCCAGTCGAAATCTATTACTCAATCATATTTCACCTTCTTAAAACATGGGAGAGTGTTTCAGCCGCAACCATCTGCTAAGGCACTGGCTGACTTGATACGTTGTCCCCTGATGCTTTATCTGGTAGCCATCTTACATCGAGATGGTTTAGTAGATAAAAGCATTTTTCAGATGACATCATCCCAACTCAAGTTTGAAATTTATGACCGGATTTGCCGATGGTTATTGGGGGAGCCAGCTACAGGGACAGGTTCAATACCAGAGTTAACCAAAGAAGGTATTGCTCATGCTAGCCGCTCCCAAGAAGCAATCTCCAATCTACTGGAGAGTCTTCATCCCGAAAAACTACGCTTCATGATGCAAAAAGTGGCACTGACCATTATCCAAACTGGTCAATACCAAGCATCTCAAGCGGTGATTGAACAACATCTGATGAGGGAATCGAGTAACGAAGTCCTCCCAATTGCACTTCCCCATTTCTTTTTCCATCAAATTAGTCCTGAATCTACATCCCGACTCTCCCGAACCCAGGATTTAAAGACCAAGACTAAAATTGAATTCTCTCACTCCAACTTGGGAGAATACCTAGGTGCCGAAGAAATTGCTCTCCAGTTCAAGGCTCTTACTCAAAAACGACAAAACCAGTATGGAGAAGTAAGCTTTGTTATCCATGATGGGGTCAAAGTAGCTGAGCATCTTTACCCTTTACTAGGGTATGGCCTATTGTCTAACAAAATTGAAGCACTGGTCATTGAGCGTCTCCGACTGGAAGAACAGCGCAATGCCAATACTTTTTCCTTTCAAGTATTATTTAAGCGCCTCTATCGTTTCTATAAATCCTACTGTCGGGGAAGGTGGGTAGATGAAGGTATTGCCCAACTAGCTCATGCTCAGTTACATACATTGCACAATCCTTTAAATGTCTTACAAATTGATGCTTCTGTTGGGCTTAATGTGTTTATACTACTATGTTCAGCAGCCCAAGAAGCAGACATTCCTTTTTGGCCTTGTGGTAACCCAGATATCCCTCAAGAATTTGATGCTGAGCAGTTGTTAAGTTTTATCGGCAGAACCGCAGTCCTTTCCACTACTGCCTTTTGGGAACGCGCCAGACATAATTTGTGTAAATTACAACTACTAGAAGCCCATCTGAATGGAGCCATTCTGGTAGAAGCTAATCTCTGGGAGGCTAATTTATCTGCTGCTGAGTTAATTGAAATCAATTTGGCTGGTGCTAATCTCCAAAATGCTAATTTATCTTCGGCAAGTCTAGCTGGTGCTAATCTATCGGCAGCAAATCTCTTCAGGGCTTCTTTGGAGGGAGCAGATTTGTCTGGTGCTAACCTTAAAGATGCCAATCTCACAGGCTCTAACCTTAGCAATGCCTGTTTGTTTGAAGCTCAGATGGATCCCGAGAACCGTAAATTTGCGGAAAATAGTGGAGCTATATTTTCCTTGGAGGAGTTTCAGGAGTATAACAGGTCTATAGCTCCCCAAAAACTGACCCTGGACTCTGAAGATGAGCAACTTCGCGAGGAAGAGACAGCAATCTTTATTGAGATGGCAGCGGGAGAACCAATGTTACCGGAGAACTCCTATAGCCATAGCAGTGATGACTACGAGGGTGAGACAGTGCGTTTTGACAATATTGAGCAACAAAACCAACTGGTTGAAGATGAAGATTCTAGTGACTCTGAGGATACTGTGATAATTGAGAATTGAGCATTGAGAATTGATAATGGGGAATTGGGAATTGAGAAAGATCGACTAATCCTTTAAACTAAAATCAATACCCGGTAAGGCTTATGACAAATCACGCTTGTGTTGCAGTTGGCATCAATCGCTATCAGTTTTTACGACCTTTAAGCTATGGTCAGGCTGATGCTCAGGCACTACAGCAATTGTTAGTATGGCAAGCAAATTTGCCGTCTGAGCAGTGTCTTTTGTTAACTGATAGTTCCACCCTAGTCGCTAATCATTCAACCTATCCCAGTCGGGAAAACATTTTGCATTGGGTTGGTATGCCCAATCAGAATGCCTTGCTCTGGGATCATTGGCGCTGGTTCTTTTTTAGTGGCTACGGCGTCAGTTGGCAAGAAGTAGATTATTTGATGCCGATTGATGGTAACCCAGATGACATTCCTGGAACAGGGATACCTGTAAAAGCGCTATTTGAATCTCTCAAGACTCATGACAATGACAAAATCCTGGTTTTGTTAGATATAAATCGTTCCCCAGGACCAACCGTGGGAGGTCTAGTGGGAGCTGAAACGGTGGAGTTAGCAGAGCAAATGGGAATTGCTTTGGTGCTCTCCAGTCAACTTAACCAATATTCCCACGAAGCTGCTGCCTTGGGTAAAGGCTTATTTACCGCAGCCCTTTTAGAAGCTCTGCGCTACTATCACACTGAGACAACTTTGGAGAATCTGGATCAGTATCTACGTGAGCGCCTACCAGAGTTGAGTCAGCATCATTGGCGCCCGATTCAAACACCTTTAACTGTAATTCCAACACAAAAAGCTAGAAGACAACTAATTTTGCCCTCGGTCAATTTCTTGGCCCAGGAGAGAACTGGTATTATTGCCAACAGCAAGCTGGATCTTCAAGAAATCCGTGGTGAGGATTACCCAAATGGTACGACACCACCTTTACAGGATATTGTAGTATCACCCCTGGGACTGAATACGTCTCCTATCAATACAACTAACAATTCTCATCCTGCCACCTCTAAGCCAGGAGCAATGGTTCCTTCGACTGATAAGTCTCAACTAGGGTTAGATAAATTACCATGGTGGCAAAAACCTCTGTTCCTTTGGACTTTAGGAATATTGGGTTTGGTGCTAATCGTTATACGAGTAGTTCTCCCCATTCAAGATAACAATAATAGTGAGCAATTAGTACAGACAACTAATTCCGGGGAAGTACCAGTAGCTTCCCCTGCTCCTACAAATTTAGCTTCCCCCAATCCTGCCGTAGCAGCTTCTCCAACTCCTAACGTTCAGGAGCAAACTTCAGCACAGAAGCTGGTTAGTGCTAATCCCAATCCCTTAGTTGAAGCTAAGGGTATGATGGAATCGAGTCAGGCGTCTGTATTCAGCAACGCGATAGATATGGCTCGTAAGGTTCAACCAGATGACCCTCTTTATCAACAGGCACAGCAAGATATTAGTCGCTGGAGTCGGGTAATGATGGATATCGCTGAGGGACGAGCTCAAAAGAAAAATTTGGGTGGTGCGATCGCAGCTGCCAAAATGATACCAAAGGATGACCCGTTGGTTCATCAAGAAGCTCAGCAGATGATGGC
>JAAHFP010000001.1:515249-716755 GCA_010672925.1 Symploca sp. SIO1C2
AAACCACTATTAAACCAGTATTTATGCAAAAGCAGTTTCCCTTGACTACTGTAGGAGCACTTGTTGCTAATTCCAGTGGACAAGTCTTGATTGTTAAAACGACTAAGTGGAAAGGTTCATGGGGTGTGCCTGGTGGTAAAGTGGAATGGGGTGAAACCCTGGAAGCTGCACTTCTAAGAGAGTTTCACGAAGAAGTTGGCTTAGAACTAACTCAGGTGCGCTTTGGATTACTCCAAGAAGCAGTACTAGATTCCCAGTTTGTCAAGGAAGCCCACTTTATCTTGGTTAACTACTATGCCTTTTCTGCTAGGGAAACTATTACCCCTAATGAAGAGATAGAAGAATGGGCGTGGGTAACACCCCAACAGGCTTTAGATTATCCTCTCAACACTTATACCCTTGTGTTGATTGAAGATTATATGCAAAAGCAAGTTGATATTGCAGATTACAATTTAGCTGGGAAATAATGCTAAAAAAAGCACTAGTAACTGGATCCGCAGTAGGAATTGGCCGTGCGATCGCTCTTAAGCTAGCCAGTAGCGGATTTGATGTGGCATTTCACTACAATCGGAGTGCGGAAGCTGCGAACCAAGCTTGTCAAGAAGCAGCTAACTATGGAGTAAAAGCGATCGCTCTCCAAGCTGATGTTACCAAACCAGAACAAGCCCAATTTTTGGTAGAATCTACAGCGGAGCAGCTGGAGGGTTTATCAGTAGTAGTTAATAATGTGGGCAACTATTTGAGTCAACCTACTAGCCAAACATCAGTAGAAGAGTGGCATTCTGTTATTGATTCCAACCTCAATACTACTTTTTATGTTACCAGTGCTGCCATTCCTCACCTGAAGTCCGCAGGTTGGGGACGCATTGTTAATACCGGTGCAGCTAGTGCTCATAATGTTACTGCCCGTGGTACTAATACAGCTTATATAATCGCTAAAACTGGTATCATTATCTATACTAAGTCTCTGGCTAAAGAGTTAATTAAAGATAACATTACTGCTAATGTAATTTCCCCAGGCATCGCCGAGAATTCCTTTGAATACGATGCTGATTACCAGAAAGCTATGCCTAAACTACCAGCAAAGCGCCCTGCAACTTTGTCAGAGATAGCTAATGCTGCTTGTTTTTTTATCAGTACTGAGGCTGATTACATTACAGGACAGGTATTAGAAATTGCTGGCGGTTGGAGTTTGTAGTGCAAGAAGGCAGAAGGCTCCAAGGGAAGAGAGCTTGTGTGATAAGCTTTTTTAGTACCTATCGTAGGGTGCGTTAGCGGAGCGTAACGCACCACATCAATGCAGTAGTCTACAAAATTAAACAAGATTCTAGCAAAAGCAATATGCTGACACTCGAAAATCTCTACGAAATTCATCAACAGTATCAAGATGACCTCAAAGTAAAAGTTGAAGAATTTACCCTTGGTAACCAGCATTTTGCTTTTAATTCCCAAAAAGCTATTTTAGGAGTAGTCAATCTTTCTAGTGATTCTTGGTATCGGGAAAGCGTCTGTTTGAGTTCAGAACAAGCTATTCAGCGTGGCATAATGTTAAAGGCGCAAGGAGCCGATTTTGTCGATATTGGTGCTGAATCCACTTTGCCTAATGCCGAAAGAGTAGAAGATGTGAGGCAACAAAGTAAAATTTTGCCTGTGCTGGAAGCTCTTAACCAAGAAGGGGTTTTAACTTCCATTGAAACCTATTACCCTCAAGTTGCCAGAGAATGTCTACGAGTTGGGGCAAATATTATCAATCTCACTGGCTCCCAAGATAATCAGGAAATTTACCAAGAGGTCGCAGAATTTGATGCTGGGGTAATTATTTGTTACGTTCAAGGTAAAAACGTCAGAGAAGTTGATGACTTTAACTTTGGCAATGACCCGACAGATTTAATGTACGATTACTTTGCCCGAGAGATAGAGTTGGCTACTAAACTTGGTGTGAGGAAAATTTTTGTTGATGCTGGATTAGGTTTCTATTACAAAAATCTTCAAGACAGCGCCACCCGAATTCGTTTTCAGATGAAAACCTTTTTAAATACTTTTCGTCTCAGGAAGTTAGGTTTTCCAGTGTGTCATGCACTCCCCCATGCTTTTGAATGTTTTGGGGAAGAAGTAAGAAGTGCTGAACCTTTTTTTGCAGTTCTAGCAGCATTAGGGAAAACTGATTTGTTTAGAACCCATGAAGTACCTAAGATTAAAGCTGTTTTAGACACTCTTAGTCTATATTAAATTAATATAGAAATTTTGGTTTGAGTGAGGTATATCTATCTAATTTCTCTACCTACTCCCAATTCCCAATTCTCAATTCCCAATTCCCTGAAAAATACATAATGACTTCCAGTTTGACCGATTTCAAGAGTAGGTATCACGAATCCCGTATAGAGTACATGGCAACAGGGAAATCGCCAACTTGTTCTGTGATTCGCTCAGAAGCACCTTACTGGCAAAATTCCCGACTAATTTTTCCTTTCCTGATAGATAATTGGCAACACGCTTATTATCTTGACTTTCCTCCCGAATTTAAAAATACACAACAAAGCCATCCCTCTATCTTAATTGGGATTGCAATGGCTGAAGTTTATCGCCTTTGTGAAATCTGTACTCCTGAAGTTGTGCAAGTACCTTGGTACAGTTGTCAGCCATGGGAAGTGGATTGGTGGAATGAGGACATTTACTGGTATCTCCAACAAAAGTTTTATCTGGAACAATGGAGTTGGGATAAAATGCCTCCCATAGAGTTTTCTCCAGGTAACCAAGACAATTCTTGGTCACCATCAGTGCAAGATTCTTATCTTTTGGCAGTCAGTGGAGGGAAAGAAAGTACTTTTGCTTTCGAGTGGATGCAGCAAGCTAACCTGATGATGGAGACTTTTACTCTACATCATGCTGGGGGGATACTAGGAAATAATTGGTTAAAAAAATTTCCAGTATTTGAGCAAATAAAAAAGCGCTCACACCTTTGGGAAGTACTTACTCATCCCCAAGAAGACCCTGCGGAACACTTTGCTTATCAGGGAGTACGCAATGATCCAACCATCACCAATGCTTTGTTCATAATGCTGCTTATTGCAGCACAGCAGGGGCATAAATTTCTGGTTCTAGCCAATGATAAAAGCTCCAATGAATCTAATGCTACTCATGAGGGACGTAGCGTCAATCACCAAAGTGCTAAGGGTAGTACTTACATCGAACGCTTTAACGATTTTTTAGAGCGTAAAGGTTTACCATTTCGCTATGTCAGCATCTGCGAAGAAGTTTACTCGATAGGGACGGTTCACCAATTATCCCTTTGGAATAAAAATATCCTGAAAGAGCTTACCTCTTGTAATGAGGCACAGTGGGCTCCCGATTCATCTCGCTGGTGTCGCAGGTGTCCGAAATGTGCTTTCTCATATGCTTTAATCGAAGCTGTAACAGATTGTAAGTTTGCTATTGATGTGGTAGGAGAAGACTTGTTCAGTGTCAAGGAGCTAGAAGACACTTGGACACGTCTATTCGATCCAAACACTGAAAAACCATTTGAATGTGTTGGGGAGAAGCGTGAAACTTTGATGGCATTAGTCAGATGTAAAAAACAGCGTCTTAAGAATGGTGAGCCGTTGGGTGTTCTGGCTTCAGTTCCCGATGTTGAACTTGACAATTCTTTGTTGATGATATCTCCTCCCCAAAATATTCCTACCCTTCATAAAAATAAACTAGATGCTGTTTTGACAAAACTGACCTATGACTATATCAAATAAATTAGCAGACAGTCATAAAACTGTTGCTGTCATTGGAGGTGGTCCTGCGGGAATGTCCTGCGCTCTTTGGTTGAAACAATTAGGTTTGTTTCCTATACTCATCGAAAAAGACCAAAAACTGGGAGGTTTGCAACAGGCAAGTCACTTCCAGAATGTCTGGTACTTGGGACTATCTGGACATACTGGTTATGAGCTTGCGGACATATTTCAGCAACATATTGTAGCAGAAAATTTGACCATACTCTTCGCTTCTCAGCTAAAAGGTATCATCAAGGCAGGAGAGTATTTCAAAATTGTTACCAAGTCAGATGAATTTACTGCCAGATCGATGGTGATTGCTACAGGTCAAAGAATTAAGGGATACGAGGATATAAAATCAGTTCCAGGAAGTCACGATCTTTTGTCTTCTCAGCGTGTCTGCTTTAACCCTGGTGCTACTCCCTTACTAATCGATAAACTCGATAAGCAGGTAGTTGGTATAGTGGGTGGTGGCGATAATGGATTAGTCACAGCCATACGCTTAGCCAATACTGCTCAACATATTCATCTGTTCGTTCGCTCTCAACTGCGAGGATTTGCCCTCAACCAACAAGAGATTTTCAAGCTCATAGAAGCAGGCAAAGTAACTCTGCATCAACTAGCAACTATAGATCAATTTGAGGTGAGCCAAGAGAATATTAGTATTACTTTTCAAGACGAAAAGCAGCAGCATAACCAGTTAATCTTAGACTATATCTGTTTTCGTATTGGCTTCGCGCCTAATGCCAAAGATATCGTTCAATTGCTTGAGCAAGGAAAAGTTGGAGCATTGGAACTGAGTCAAGGAGGGTATATCACAACAGATCAATTTCTGCGTACATCAATTCCCAATATTTATGCTGCGGGAGATGTCACCAATCCTAGAGACCCCTGTGTGGCAACAGCAGTTGCTCAGGGGGCAATTGCTGCTCGTAGTTTAGATGAAGATTTGAAAAATTCTAACTAAATGTTCATAGAACAAGAGATTGCTGTTCAATTTCAGGATGTCATCTATAGAATAGATAGACGCAACTTGTTATCCAATCTGAATTTAACCATTCCTCAAGGGGAAGTGCTGGTACTACTAGGGCGTAGTGGCAGTGGTAAAACGACTACCTTAAAATTGATTAATCATCTTTTGATGCCGACAGAAGGGCAAGTCATCGTTCAAGGGCGTGCGACCACTGAGTGGGATGCGATTCAACTACGACGACGCATTGGCTATGTAATTCAGGAAATTGGCTTATTCCCCCATTTTACCGTTGAGCGCAATGTCGGACTTGTCCCTTCCCTAGAAGGGTGGAAACCCAATACCCTCAAGGGGCGAGTACATGAATTATTGAATTTAGTTGGTTTAGAACCGGATCGATTTGCCCAACGCTATCCTCATCAACTCTCTGGGGGACAAAAACAACGGGTTGGTGTCGCTAGGGCTTTAGCTGCTGACCCACCTATACTATTAATGGATGAACCCTTTGGTGCTCTTGATCCGATCACCCGTCTGGAATTGCAACAGCAGTTTCGCTATTTACAAACACAACTGGGGAAAACAGTAATTTTTGTCACCCACGATATTCAAGAAGCCTTCCTCCTTGCTACAAGAGTTGGTTTAATGAGTGAAGGAGAATTGGTAACCTTGGGAACAACAGCAGAATTTAAGCGATCGCAACATCCGGAAGCACAACGTTTTATGGCTTGTTTGGAAAGCTATTCCTGATTTTTTACTTATTACTCTTGCTGAAACTAAAAATGAAGAGTGATGACCGAATCTTTTGATATGACTAGTTTCTGGCCTCTTTTTGGACTGAAGTCCTACTACAAAGAAATTCTCTTACGCACAGGGGAACATCTAATCCTAGTCACCATTGCGATTACAATTGCGATCGCTATTGGTCTTCCTCTAGGTATTTTAATCACCCGCAAGCCAAAACTCGCTCAACTTATTCTCGGTTTGGCTAATGCGGTTCAAACTATTCCCAGTCTGGCGATATTCGGTTTTCTGATTTCTGTACCATTTTTGGGAGGAATTGGTAAAGTACCGGCAATTGTTGCCCTGACCCTCTACGCTTTACTCCCCCTAATTCGCAATACTTACACCGGAATAATTAGTATAGATCCTGCTATCCGAGAGGCTGGGCGCGGTATGGGGATGACAGATAGACAATTGTTGTTCCAAGTAGAAATTCCCCTAGCTTTAGGTATTATTCTCGCTGGAGTGCGAGTCGCAACGGTAATTTCTGTCGGTATTGCCACTATTGCCGCTGCTATTGGTGGTGGTGGGTTAGGAGTATTTATCTTTCGGGGTATTGCCATCGTTAACAATCAGCTAATTCTCGCCGGTGCAATTCCAGCAGCGTTAATCGCATTCGGCGCTGATTTTGCTCTTGGTTGGCTGGAAAGGTATCTAACACAACAAAAAACAAGTAACAGAAAGCTTAGTTTTGTAGGAGTATTAGCTTTATTGCTAGCTGGGTTGTTACTAACGATAGCCTTACTGCAAAATACCCAACCAGCTAAAATTACTATTGGTTCCAAAAATTACACCGAACAAATTATTCTGGGAGAAATTCTAGCCCAACAAATTGAAGCAGAAACTGACCTGAAGGTTAATCGAAGCTTTAATTTAGGAGGAACATTTATCTGTCATGAAGCTATTAAAGCTGGTCAAATTGACGGTTATGTAGAATATACTGGTACTGCTTTGACCGCGATTCTTCAACAACCGCCCATTACTGACCCCCAAGAAGTCTATCAACAAGTCCAACAGGTATATAATGACAAGTTCCAATTAGAATTAATGGAACCTTTAGGCTTTGAAAATACCTATGCCTTAATTATACGTCGTGAAGATGCGGAAAATTTGCAGATTACAACCCTGTCTGAAGCTGCTAAATATGCTCCTCAATGGCAACCAGCATTTGGTTATGAATTTTTGGAGAGGGAAGATGGGTATCGGGGATTAGCTAAAACTTACGGTTTAAAGTTTAAGAACATTCCTCAAGAGATGGATTTAGGGCTAATGTATAAAGCTTTAGCCCAGAAGAAAATTGATATAGGTAATGCTACTTCCACCGATGGCTTAATACCTATCCTGGATTTAGTTGTGTTAGAAGATGATAAAAAATATTTTCCTCCTTATGAAGCTGTGCCCGTGTTTAATCAAAGAACCCTAGATAAATATCCCTACTTAAAAGATACTATCAATCAACTTGCCGGGTTAATTTCCGCAGCAGAAATGCAGCAAATGAACTATGAGGTTGACAAACAATCTCGCCCTGTTGAGCAAGTTGTGCAAACTTTTTTAAGTTCTCAGAAATGATTTGGGTATAGCGCTACGCGCAATTCAAAATTCAAAATTCAAAATTCAAAAATAAACACTGATATGACAAAAGGGAAAAACTTACAATCTGTCTGGGATAAGATGCCTGAAGAAAGAAGACAGCATATTCGCGCCAAGGCTACTTCCCTGAAAGAGGAATATCTCACGTTGCAAGAATTGCGGAAGCGGCTCAACCTTGCTCAAGCGGTGATCTTCTTGAGGAGAAAATAGAACAGTGAATTTGTAGGGGCGGGTTTAGGGATATGATAAGGACATAGACAGTAACTTTAATACAAAACCCGCCCTGTCGATAACCTTGCGGAAAGTGTGATTGTTGATGGGTTATAAATGTATCCTAGAGGTATGTTTGGACTATGGGAAAATACTGGCAGGGCGGGTTTTGATCCCAATATTCCGGTAAAATGGGCTAGGTTATCTCTAAACCCGCCCCTACGAAAAATTGCATCAATAGCCGGTATTAAACCTTTTGACATAGATAAACCCCTTCTTCTTGGTTAGCCCCTTCCCAGTAATCCAAAACACTAATACCGTAAGTACTGAGTAATTCTTTAATCATCGTAGTTGTATAACGATAGGAGAAAAATAGTCTTATTTTATCCCCAGATTTCCACTCAATAAGTTCGTTATCTAATTTCAAACTCACATCTTTGGCTAACTCAAAGTAAGCAGCAATTCTGTGAAAATGCTGCTTATGCCCATCGTCTTCTATCGTAAATTTAATCGTTCCATCCTCTCGCTCAACTCCAGCATCAAGTAAAATAGTAATTAACCACTCTTTGGTTAATTCATTATTATATTGAGGAAAAATTTTCTCAATACCTTGTAGATAATCTGAACCTGGTGCTAGGTTAGCGCTAAATAGTAATAAATCCCCTTTACCAAGAAAATGACTTAAGATAGGCAAAATTTCATCAGGAGTAAAGTTGGGAATCATGCCAAAGAAAGTAATAATATTCTTTAGCTCTTTTTCTGGCTCATCGATCAGCAGTATTAAATCATCAGACTGCAGTAGATCACAAACAATAGGTTGTACATCTACATCAGGAAAAGCCTTTCTTACTTTCTGAGCAGAAATTATAGAAAGAGATGAACTAACATCAACAGGATAATAGGTTAAGGATCTGTTGGCATGAGATATATGGGAAGCCAAAAGCTTATCCTTTTCTCCCCCACCAGAACCTAAGCCAATTAAATTTAAGCTTAAACTATCATCAGCTAATACTTCTGCTGTTTTCTGAAAGCATTTGTCATAAGCATCAATACAACTTTGGTCTTGTCTGGCAGGAGAGAAGGTTTCGTGAATTTTTAACCATTTTTGGCTTTGTTTGACACTGTCGTAGTGAAATTTGTGATTAATTTGTTGAGCAGAAAAGCTAGCCAAATAATCTTGGTAGACTTGACCTGGAAACTGACTGGGGTGGATGTATATTTTTTCAAATTTGTCTAACATAAACTAGCTCAGTAGTTATAAACCTTGAGGAAGCGAGTAGAACGAAAACATTAATCTGAAACTTGATATAAGCTTACACCAGAACAGTCAACCTTGTGCACCAGCTCAGATATCTTCAATTTGGAGACTGGTTCGATCCAATCAGGAGCAATTTCTGCTAATGGTACTAAGACAAAGCCTCTCTGGGTCATCCTTGGATGAGGAATTTGGAGATCAGGTGTCTCTAGAATTAAATCCTCAAATAACAATAAATCTAGGTCTAGGGTTCTTGGTCCCCAATGTTCTTTACGCTCTCTACCAAACTCTTGTTCAATTCCTAATAGATTTTTGAGCAATTCATGAGGATTTAACTCTACCTCCAACAGAGCACAACCGTTGAGATAATCAGGTTGTGACGGTCCGACTGGTGCTGTTTTATACCAACTGGAGTGGGACTTGAGGGTAATACCTGAAGTTTCTGCAAGTTTGATCAGAGCGCCTTCCAGGGTAGCATGGGAGTCACCAATATTACTGCCAAGAGCGATCGCGCTCAATGTACCTTTTGTGGTTGCCAAATTTTCAGAGTTATAGACCATTAATTCACCTTCGTCGGATTATTGGTTGTGGAACAGGCATCTTGCCTGTAACCTGATACAGCTTCCCTTGTGTTCTGCCAAGTTTTTTGCTAATATTATCTCATAATAGAATAGGTGTGCTCATATAAACAAAATTATTTAAACAGCGATCGCTCTCTTTACGATATAAGTATGTTCCAGGCCCAATACTATTCAAGAAATTTACACGCAAGTTATATCTACACTGCCCCCAACTGAGCGGTTTCAGTTGGCAACGATGATCCTTAATGGCTTAGTAGAGCAAAATAATGATGCTGTTGATGTCAGCGATACTTGGACAGATCAAGATCAATTAGACTTAGCTGCCTTTTCTTGGCAATACGCAGCGAGTGCTTTTCCTGAAGATGGGAAGATCGCTAAGTGATCTGGAAGCCAGGTGATGTAATAACAGTTGATTTTCCTGGTGTTACAGGTATAAAACGCCGCCCAGTAGTTGTACTATCTTCAGTTACATATCACAGGAATCGCCCTGATGTTTAGCCTGATTTGATATAAGGGGTTATTTATTAGTCCAAATGAAATTACAAATAATTCCTTACAACCCAAAACTTAAAGAACGTGCACGGGAACTCAGGAAAAACATGACTCCTGGTGAGCAAAAACTCTGGCATCACCTCAAGGGAAAACAGATGTTAGGTTATGACTTTGATCGCCAGCGTCCTATCGATCAGTTTATCGTAGACTTTTATTGTAAGCAGTTGCAATTAGCCCTCGAAATTGACGGAGCTTCTCATAATAGTGAAGAAGCTCAGCAGTATGATCATGAACGACAACTGCGATTAGAAGGATTAGGTGTGCATTTTCTCCGCTTTCAAGAATCAGAAGTACTCAAGGATACTCCACAAGTTTTAGAAGCGATTGCACTTTGGATTTCTAGCCATGAGAGAACTTAACCCTAAAATCCCTTCTAGCTTCCCCTCTTAAGAATATGTTACCCCTGGGGCTCCCCCTCCTGGGAGGGGGCTGGGGGGTGGGTAAACCGCAACTCTCGGAGCTAACCCACCCCTAACCCCTCCCAGGAGGGGGATAAGAGAATGCTTCCAGCACCGGCAAAGTTGATCGATTTCTCTGGAATGACTCACACAACGGTAAAACTGACCTTATTCAATATTCAATCATTAGTCATCGGTTTCTTAGAGTAATTAGGGTTTGCTGAATAAGTCGTAACTTTCCGGGAAAGAATAGGTGGTAGGTGGTAGGTGGCAGGTGGTAGGTAAGGTTAAATGGTATTAGGTGTTGGGGAATTTTTCACTCTTGATACAAGGTTTTTGAGCTCAAAGATACCATTTCCTTGCACTTGGCGAAACCAAAAATGATTTAAAGTCTTGTTTGGCATGGCTTACACACTTATGCAGCAAGCCCTAATTAAGCGATCGCACACAAGCTCACAATTCAATCTCATAGTAGTCTAGAGATGATTCACCTTTACCTTGACGCCAAATTAGGATAACTGAGCAATCGCGTTTGTTGTAGCACGAGTATATCTGATAATCCACCAGTGCGATCGCTAGTGCTAGCATTTGGATGAGTGGGAACATTAATATACGCGACCAAAAGGTGAGAAAAAAACTATGACAATAGCTAAGTCTACTCCTACAGTCCGCAGGGGACGAATTTTTCCCGAAATCCAGTGGACGGAAGAAAAAAAAGCTCAAAAGAGAACTGAACGCGAAGAATTTTACCAACGGTGCAAGCCAATTTTTGATAGATTGCAACCTGAATTAATTAAGACTCACTACAACTGGTATGTAGCAATTGAGCCAGATAGTGGAGAGTATTTTCTTGCTCAGAATGATTTAGTTGTTGCTCAAATAGCGCATCAAAAATACCCAAAGGCTAAGCTACATGTCTTCCGCATTAATGAAACTGGAGTGTGCGGAACTATGGTGTAATCAGTTGAACAGATGAGAAGTAGGTTTGATAACGATTGACATCGCGAGTAAGCAAAGGTAAATTCGCCACAGCAGCATGAGCTCCAATATAGAAGTCAGGAAGTGGAGATCTCCGTCCACCTCCACGCCGACGATAAGCTAAAAAACTTTGTCCTGCTAGGAAAGCAGCTGAATACGGTAACGAGTCTCGACGAAAAAAATCTTCTGGTAAAGCTTCCTCAACTTCTTCGGGTTGATTAAACCCAATAGCTATTTCGGCGTAAATGATGGGATTAATAACCAAATCTCCCTGGTTGGCATAGTCAGTTAGCATTTGCGATGACCAGTCAAACCATTGAGGCTCTTCGGTAATAACATCTAGGATAACATTGCTATCTACCAGAATTTCGCTCATCAGTCCTCACGGGTAAGTTGCATAATCTCATTAGTTGTTAGGCGGTTGGTTGCTTTGCCACGAAGAGCTGCAATTATTTGTTTTCCTCTGTTAGAAGCTTGAGGCTTACGAATTTGCAAGGTATTTCCTACTACTTCAAGTTTAATTTCTGTACCAGGTTGTAACCCAAGTTGGTTTTGAATGTCGGTCGGGATAGTAATTTTACCGTCAATGTCAATTTTCATATATAGGGTTGACTTGTTATGAAGAATTAGGACAATTAAGCGATCGCGTTTGTTTTAGTGTAAGTATATCCGATAACCAGCCAGTGCGATTGGACTTCATCTGTTTTAGTTACAGGTTGTGGCACTTACAATTTCAATCTTCCTCAAGTCTCAATACTCCTGCCTTTCTATCTACCACCAACCGCCGAGTTTCTAACCACAGTAAACCCATCAAAATCTCCGGAACTTCCCGCCTGCATAAAACCGGAATTGTCAACTCTTGTCTATCAAAGATGACAGTACCTTGATAAACATTAAATCTTGTATCTCCTCTTGCTGTCCGCATTTCCTGTTTATCAAGATATGACCAGCCTAAGCTTTCTACATCTTGAGTATCCATTGCTAGCCATTCAGTAAATCCAGTGTCTAGCAAAGCATTAACAGAAATGATTGAGCCATCCGCTGCAATCAAATCAATCTCAAACAACAGCTCCCCTTTTTCACCAAAAAAGCCCTGGATCATATTCTGCCGCAAGTTCCTGTTTCATTAAGACGCATCGCCAGAATATCCGCCTTTAGGTGCTTTTGGCGGGCTTTTTGGAGAGCAGCTTCGTGGTTAGGAGCAATAAAGTAGTCTCCACTGTTGGGCTCAATTAAAATAAACCAATCATAATGCTCTTTAACTAATTCTGGATAAACCTGGTCAAAAATTGCTCGACAACATCTGCCAAATTCTTCCTCTTGTGCTTCAATTCTAGCTATCTCTTCTGGAGAAAGAGAAGGACTACTAGGATCAATTCTGCTCCCACGGGGGACTTTTTTGCTGATTTGCTGAATCATAGTTTACTTGTTATGGAGAATTAGAATAACTGAGCGATCGCAAATTATAGGGCGGGTTTTGATTGGACTGTTTCTGGTAAAATAGGGCGGCTTATCCCTAACTGTAGGGCGGGTTTTGATTGGACTGTTTCTGGTAAAATAGGGCGGCTTATCCCTAACTGTAGGGCGGGTTTTGATTGGACTGTTTCTGGTATGATGGGGCGGCTTATCCCTAAACCCGCCCCTACGAATAGTTGGTAATGTTGGGAAATTGGATAGAAATTAGTGAAAATTCGATTCAGATATCCCCTCTTCTTTCCCTTTGTGAACTTTGTGTCTTTGTGGTTTCTCTAATCCAGTAAATAGGATTTATGGTCGTATGCAATACTGGGCGCACGTCGGTCTAACCCACTAAATTAATTTTTCGGCTTCACCTTAAGTTAGTCATCTTTAGATGACTTGAGCTATTAGCCTGGGGTTTGAACCCCAGGCGAGATAAGGGTTTCACCTTAAGTTGACACCAATGCACGTCGGTGCGCCTCTACAGGCTTTCCCGCAACTGACTTTTTGCCGTAGCCAAGGCTTCTCCTAACTTACTCGCATCCCTTCCCCCTGCTTGTGCTAAATTGGGACGCCCACCGCCGCCACCACCACAAATTTTGGCGATGCTACCAATGAATTTGCCAGCTTGCAGTTTCTTCTGTTTCTGAACTTGAGGACTAAAAGCTGCGACTAAACTAACTTTGCCTTCTGCCAAAGCTGAACCTAGTACTACTGCACTCTCTCCTAATTTTTGCTGCAAACGTTCAGCCGCAGTTTTCAAGGCATCGGGGTCAGCATTTTCCATCATGGCTACCAGTACCTTAAATTCACCCACTGACTCCGCTTGTGCTAATAGTTGGTCAGATTTAGCTAAGGCAAGTTCCTGCTTGAGGGCATCTAGCTGTTTTTGAGATGCCTTGAGTTCCTGCTGTAAACTAGTGATACGCTCTGGTAGTTCTTCTGGTTTTGCCTTAAAGCGATCGCTAAGTTCTTTGACTATCTGATCTCGCAGATTCAGGTAGTCTAGCACTGCAGGACCGGCTACAGCTTCGATCCGGCGGATACCAGCAGCGATACCGGTTTCTGAGACAATTTTGAATACCCCGATTTCAGCGGTATTGTTGACATGAGTACCGCCGCATAGTTCCATAGAAACGCCAGGAAAATCAATTACCCGCACTTCCTCACCATATTTTTCCCCAAACATCGCCACTGCACCTTTGGCTTTGGCTTCAGCAATGGGCATTACTGCTACTTCTGCGGAATGAGCTTCTCCAATCCAGGTATTGACTTGTTCCTCTACTTGTTGTACTTCTTCTAGTGTGAGGGAGCGGGAACAGTTAAAGTCAAAGCGTAGCCGATCAAAATCCACCAAAGAACCAGCTTGAGAGATTGCGGGGTCAACAATTAGTTTTAAAGCGGCTTGTAGTAAGTGAGTCGCTGTATGATTAGCTTGGGCACGACGACGACAAGCGCGGTCGATTTGAGCAGCAACGGTATCCCCTAACTGCAATGTACCTCGTTCAATGGAACCGAAGTGGACAAAGAAATTCGATTCCTTCTTCACATCTTCAATCCGTACTAGAAGATTATCCCCGGATAAGTAACCGCGATCGCCAATTTGTCCCCCAGATTCGGCGTAAAATGGTGTCTGCTCCAAAATTATCTGCACTGTTGTCCCGGCTTCAGCAGACTCCACTGACTTCCCATCTACCAAAAGTACTGCCACTTTCCCTGGAGATTGAGGTTGAGTGTAGCCCAAAAATTCCGTACCATGAAGCTGTTCAGCTAGCTTATCCAAACTCTCCTGTACCGTTAAATCAATAGTTTCGTGAGCTGCCTGGGAAGTTTCCTGCTGCTCCTTCATGGCTGTTTCATAGCCGGGTACATCCACCGTTAGACCCTCTTCTTCAGCAATTTCCTGAGTAAGTTCCAAGGGGAAGCCGTAGGTGTCGTAAAGGGTAAAAGCATCCCTACCATTGATTTGAGTCTCGCCGGACTGCTTGACTTTTTCGATAATTTCTGCTAATAGTTTCTCACCCCGTTCCAAGGTTTTCAGGAAGCGGGATTCTTCCCGTTGTAGTTCCGCTGTGATTACTGCTTCCCTTTCCCTAACACTAGGATAAGCAGATTCAGAAAGAGAGATCGCACTTTGGGCTACTTTACCGGTAAACTCTCCCTGAATCCCAATCAATCGTCCATGACGCACTACCCGGCGAATCAAACGGCGCAAGATATAACCTCTACCAGTATTGGAAGCGGTAATGCCATCAGTAATCATATGGACTACTGCTCGAATGTGATCCCCAATCACCTTGAGAGAGACTTTGGTTTTCTCATCACTCTTGCTGTAGTCAATCCCAGCAATTTCCCCTGCGGTTTTGATAATTGGTAAAATCAGGTCAGTTTCGTAGTTATTGGGTACTTGCTGGAGAATTTGCGCCATCCTCTCCAGTCCTAAACCTGTATCAATATTTTTATTTTGTAAGGGTGTCCGGTTACCTTCTGCATCCTGGTTGTATTGCATAAATACCAGGTTGTAGAACTCGATAAACCGGGTATCATCTTCTAAATCAATACTGTCATCCCCTTTTTCTGGATGAAAGTCATAGTAAATTTCTGAACAAGGGCCACAGGGTCCAGTAGGGCCAGATGTCCAAAAGTTATCCTCTTCTCCCATCCTCTGGATACGATGTGGGGGAATACCGATTTGGTCCCGCCAGATAGCAAAAGCTTCGTCATCATCCTGAAACACACTGACAACGAGGTTTTCTGGGGACAAACCAAATACTTCTGTCGATAGTTCCCATGCCCAAGCGATTGCTTGTTCCTTAAAATAATCCCCAAAGCTGAAATTACCCAGCATCTCAAAAAAGGTATGATGCCTTGCCGTGCGTCCTACATTCTCAATATCATTAGTCCGTATGCACTTTTGGGAAGTGGTAGCACGGGGAAATTCTGGAGAACGCTGTCCTAGGAAAATCGGTTTAAATGGTAACATTCCCGCAATTGTCAGCAGCACAGTGGGGTCTTCTGGTACCAAGGAAGCACTAGGAAGCCACTTGTGCTCTTGCTGAATGTAGAAGTCCAAGAACTTCTTCCGAATTTCGCTACCGCTAAGGAACTGTGGGGGTTTAGGCATGACTAGAATTAAGAATTAAGAATTGATTTTCGTCTCTAGCTATCTCTATCTTCCCACACTCCCCACTCCTTCCTTCTTACAAAAGGCGATATTTGTGTATCCGGTGACCTACCTGTGATTAATTCTTAAGGGTCTTCTCAGCAGCAACTTCAAACCCCCAGCATCATAGGATATCCTGTTATTTTTTTGCCATTCTCTTTCCCATAACCACTGTAGTCCAATGTCTCACCATTTGGTGTGAGGGTTTGGTAAAAAACATCTTGAACATGGTTATTTTCATCAGCGATTAATACTCGCGCTTGGTGACCTTTACGCATAACTTCAGCTCGGTCACACTGTTCATTTGCCCAAATAATCAAAACATCCCCAGGTTGGCACAACAGTGCGCCACCCCCATTAGGACAAATTTGTCCTTCTCCTGGCTTTCCTGGCAGTATGTAAGTACTCCAGCGATTTCCATTATCAATGTTGACAATTTCTACTTCTTCTAGGGGCAGAATACCCACTTGATCCAGTAGTTCTTGATCAATAGTAATGCTACCGACATAGTCACGCTTAGCTTCAGTTTGGCGTGCATCAGCTTAATTGTTCCCATTCTTTCTACTTTTTCCTAAATTTAGTTGACCTGAGCAATGAATGCGAACGACTTGAGCTATTTTTTTTGGAAGACAATCGCATACATGGGCTCGGCCTCAAAGATAGTAAACTCATCTTGGCTGATTAAATCCCAAGACAAGTCTTTGATAACCCGGCCCAAAGCTGTGTTGCCATTATAGTAATCTACCCGCACAGTCAGTACAAAGTAACCACTAGATTTTAATAGAGGATCTAAATTCTGCAAACCCTCGGGGGAAGTATGACCAAAGGTAAACACACCGACGGCAATGATGGCATCAAAGCTGGAGGAGCTACAAAAATTGAGTGGTACTTCTAAATTTCCTTGATGTAAAGTTTTGTAAACTTGCTTTTTTCGAGCAACGTCTAGCATCTGTTCCGAGAGGTCAACTGCCGTAATATTGGTATAGCCTAATTCTGCTAGAGCCTCTCCTACCATCCCTGTACCTGCTCCAGCGTCTAAAATACTAGCGTTTTTGTCGGGTAGTACATTGGCTAGAGCGTGAGCCGATTGAATCGGACTGATGCGATAGGATTTATCCAATTCCGAGTCATAGACGCGAGACCAAGCATCATATTTATCTTGCAAATTTTCGGAATCCTTGGTTTTGTAGATCCAGGACAAGCGATCGCTGATTTTTTCTCCTAAGAAGAAACTCCATCCCAGTTCTCCTGATGAAATGGCCTTGCACATCTGCTTGTAAGCGCTGCCTAGGTCTGGGTATTTGGATGTAGCTAATAGTGACAGTAACTCGTAGCTTTTATGAAGATGTTCATTTAAATCTTTTGACTCCAAGACCATCAAGCCAATCTGACTCAGGATATCGATATAGCCTGAGTGGCTGTAGGTTGGTTCAAATAACAGGCGGTCATAAACATATTGACGAGCTTGTTGGCTGATCTGCTTTGTTGGGGTTACCAAATCGTCAAACAGAAAGATACCACTTTCTTGTAGCACCTGATGAATTTCTCTCAACGCCAATTCTCGTTGATGAACATGGTAGAGGGTTGCTTGGCTCCAGACATGGGTGAAAGTGCCTGTTTCAAAAGGTAGGTCTGTAGCTGAGGCTTTTTGGAATTGCAGACGTAAGGATGGATAGTCTTGAGCTTTCGCGACAGCATTATCGACCCGGACTTGACTTAGATCGATACCAACGACTTCACAGCCGGTCTTTTGAGCTAGCCAAATTGCCGTATTACCATTGCCGCAGCCAACATCTAGAACCCGAGATGAGGCTGTAATCCTACTCTTGCTGAGCATCTGTTCATTCCAACGTTGGCAGGCGGGAATAAAGTCCTCAACACGGGTTACCGCCAAGTCTAAAAAATAACCCCAGTGAAGACTGCCCTCTGAGTCCCAAAAACTCCGGTAGAGACTATCTTCTGCATCGTAAAAGTTTTCAGTGTCTGTTTCTTTGAATTTACTTTGGTCCATATTCTCTAATTGCTAGCACCGTGTGATAATATCATGTCCCCAGACAGCAAGCATGGCAACGACATTTGCAGCACATTTGGGGATATAGATTGCCATGCCCTCTTGCTGAGCATCTGTTTATTTCAGCGTTGGCAGGTGGGAATAAAGTCCTCAACACGGGTTGCCGCCAAGTCCAGAAAATAACCCCATTGAATACTGCCTTCTAAGTCCTAAAAACTTCGGTAGAGGCTATCTTCCGCATCGTAAAATTCTTCAGTGTGCGTCAATTCATTATTAATAGCGCAGGCGTCTCACTTACTGGGAGAAGTCAGCGGGCTCTATTCTCAAGTTCAGGTGTCCACACTGTCTGATTGCCCTGCCCCCAGAAACCGTCACATTTCGTAACCCGGACATCACCTAAAACCTTTGTCTGACAGGCTAAGCGGCGATTAGCTGTGGGAGAATGGGGAGGAAAGGAGCGCCTAGCTTTATCCTTCCAGTTGGGCTCAGATACTTCTCCTTCTACGATAACAGCACAGGTTCCACAAGTGCCGATACCCATACAGTTAATAATTTTTGCTTTACCGTTGTAAAGCTCAACTCCATGTTCTAATAGGACTTGACGCAAATTACTACCCTGTTTGCAGATAACTGTTTTTCCCTGAGCTGTTACTTTAGGCATTGGTATTTTATGATAGTTAGAACAATGTTCATTGAGGCTTAGCGAGGAAGATCGCCCATCCTAAAGTCCCCCAACCTGAAGCTTTGCTACTTTCCCAATAGGCTTTAGCTAAACGGGAATAACCAGCTGCTTGAGCTCGTTGACTAAGGACTTCGTAACTCTTTTGTTGGTGTTGAGTTAAATCGTCTACTTTTTCTACTTCAAATCCCGATGATGCAAGTAAATCGACATATTCTGCAATAGTATAGAGTTTGTCGAAGTGAAGCCTTTCATAAACCCATTCACGAGCATGATCGTCTACCTTACCGGTAGGAGAAATAGAGTCATCAAAAATTAATGTGCCTTGATGACCAAGAATTCTCTGCATTTCGGTAAAATTTGCTTTTCTTTCTTGCTCTGGAATATGGGAAAGTGCTGCATTACTCCAAATATGGGTAAATTCATTATCTGGAAAACCACCTTCTTGAATAGTCCCACAAATAAAAGTAACTTTGTCTGTTATACCTGCTTGACTAGCTAATTCTGTAGCTTTTTCAATATTTGTTGGGCTGGGATCTATACCCACAACTTGACAACCAAAATTCTGTGCTAACCAAATAGCAGTGACACCATTACCACATCCTACATCCAATGCTTTGGATTTAGCATCAAGAGCAATCATAGAAGCCATACGTTCTACATGTTTTCGCCCTGCCTCTTCAAAGGCTAATTCTGGTTTATCTGGTGGATAATAACCCCAACAAATACGTCCCTGAGCGTCCCAGACTTCACTATAAATAGCATTCTGTTGATTGTAATAATCGCTAGTTTTAGCTACTGTAGTTTCACCAACTGGTTTACGGGCAGTAAATACAGTATAAATATCTTCTCCTCGAATGGGGGTTTGACATACTGAAACAAAACCTGCTTTAGTCAGCCAGTCGCAAAGCATTTTTTCTGTGATGAGTAAGCTATAAACTGTTAAACAGGTTGTTTGTTGTTCAACAGTATTGTATTGATCCCATCGTCTAAGTTCTGCATCTAGATCGTTGACAAATACCCAGTGAATATGACAATCTTTCCCTTCAACTTCTCCTTCTTTTTGAACAACATAAATTCCAGTTGATTCAAAGGAACTTTTATCCACAAGCAGGACTCCGCCGGGACTTAAAACTTGGAAAAACTGTTCTAAAGCCTTTTGGATAATTACTTTAGCTTTCTCAGGCTCACAGATTTGATTAACAGACCAAGAAGTAGCATAGGGTAATGAATTCCCCCTACACAGGATCATATCGTAGGAACTGGGAGCAATAGCCTGGTCTAACTGTTCCCAAGATAGTTGAGTACAGGGCATTGAGGCAAGAAAATCATCTTTACCTTTAATCTGGGCTTCAACTTGCCCCTTCATAAAAGCATTGTAGTCGTTATAAGCAATATCCCATCCCTGGCGACGCAACTCAAGAGCCGGAAAGCCATTTCCTCCGGAAACATCCAGTACAGTTTTTACATGATTTTCTCGCATAAATGCAGAGAGACCAACCACGATTTCTGCTTGATTCCACAGAAGTTGGCATCCTAGTTGCCAATTTTTGGCGAGTAATTGTTCACTCTCAGATTTTTTAGATGATTTAGCTAAACTAGCATAAGTTGTCGCTGGTGTTTCTTTTTCTGGTAAAGAATAGGTAGGTCGTTCCTTAATCCATCGGAGTTTTTGGTTCTGATGATCAATTTCAAAAGGTGGATGATCATCAAAGAGCAATACTTTGGGTTGAAAAAATTCTTTTTCTTCAAGGGTGAGATCGCAATAAGCAATTAGAATCACTTTGTGTCCAGGTTCAAAGCGATGGGCTGCAGCTCCATTAAGACAAATTTCACCTAAACCGCGTTCCCCAGAAATAGCATAGGTGGTTAAACGTGCTCCGTTGTCAAGATTTAAAACATCCATTGCTTGACCATCTTGAAGTCCTGCCGCATCCATCCAATCTTGATCAATGGTTACACTACCCATGTAATCTAGTCTTGATTCTGTGCAGATTGCCCGATGGAGTTTGGCATAAAGTGTCTTAATGTTCATTAAAATATTTTGATGCTCTGAGAGTAGTCCTGATAACTTAACGTAATTTAAGTCATAAAATTAAGATTATGTATTCCACTGAATAAAAATTTTATACTTTATAGTTCAGATTTCTAGGCCAACTCATCGGTTACAACTGTCAAACTTACTCTTAAGCTTTAGTTTACTTTTCTTTACAATTAACAACAATTTTCTTGGTATCCATGACCCATCTACCATCAAACCCCATCTGGATTTACGATACAACCCTGCGGGACGGTTCCCAGCGGGAAGGACTTTCTCTGTCGATAGAAGACAAGTTGCGCATTGCTAGGCAACTCGACGAATTGGGGATTCCCTTTATTGAGGGAGGATGGCCAGGAGCCAATCCCAAGGATGTACAATTTTTCTGGCAACTACAGGAAGAGCCCCTCAAGCAAGCGGAAGTAGTAGCATTTTGTTCAACTCGACGCCCTCATCAAGCAGCAGCGGAGGATAAGATGCTCCAAGCACTCCTCACCGCAGGCACTCATTGGGTAACCATTTTTGGTAAGTCCTGGGATCTCCACGTCACCGCCGGACTAAACACCAGCCTAGAAGAAAATCTGGCAATGATCCGAGACACAATTGAGTACCTCCGCAGCCAAGGGCGTCGGGTAATTTACGATGCGGAGCATTGGTTTGATGGTTACAAAAACAATCCTGAATATGCTCTCGAAACCCTCCTCACTGCCAAGGATGCTGGTGCAGAATGGCTAGTTCTCTGCGACACCAACGGTGGCACTCTCCCTCATGAAATTAGTCAAATTGTACGAGAGGTAATCAAAGCCACAGAAATCGAAAATAACCAATTCAAAATTCAAAATTCAAAATTCAAAATTCAAAGTTCTCAATTCAACCTTCCTCAACTAGGCATTCACACCCACAACGACTCAGACACCGCAGTTGCCAATGCCTTGGCTGGAGTGAATGAAGGTGTTCGCATGGTACAGGGAACAATTAATGGTTACGGTGAACGTTGTGGCAATGCCAATCTTTGCTCCCTTATTCCTAACTTACAGTTGAAGCTGGGTTACAGTTGTATCGAGGATGAACAACTAGCAAAACTGGCTCAAGTGAGTCGCTTAACTAGTGAGGTGGTTAATCTTGCCCCTGATGATCATGCTCCTTTTGTTGGTCGTTCAGCTTTTGCTCACAAGGGTGGTATCCATGTCTCAGCAGTGGCACGTAATCCCCTAACTTACGAACATATCCAGCCAGAGGAAGTAGGAAACCAGCGTCGGATAGTAATTTCTGACCAATCTGGTCTTAGCAATGTTATCGCAAAAGCTCGTAGTTTTGGCCATGAACTCAGCAAACAAGACCCTGCTTGTCGCCAAATCTTAGAAAGACTTAAAGCGCTAGAAAGTGAAGGTTATCAGTTTGAGGCAGCTGAAGCTAGTTTTGACTTGTTGATGCGTGAAGCTTTAGGACATCGGCAACAACCATTTGAACTAAAAGGCTTTCAAGTCAACTGTGATATTTTACAAGGGATAACCAGTCCCTGTAATGATGCTCTGGCTACGATTAAAGTAGCTGTTAATGGGGAAGATATCTTAGAAGCTGCGGAAGGTAATGGACCTGTTGCTGCCCTAGATGCGGCTTTACGTAAAGCACTAGTGAAATTTTACCCAGAAATTGCCGTTTTTCATCTGACGGATTACAAGGTGCGGATTCTTAATAGTGGATCTGGAACCTCTGCCAAAACCCGCGTGCTAGTGGAATCGAGCAATGGTGAGGACCGCTGGACAACAGTTGGGGTTTCGAGCAATATCTTAGAAGCCTCCTATCAGGCTGTGGTGGAAGGTATTGAATATGGTTTGCTGTTACAGTCTCCAACTAAGACAGCGTTAACCCTTTCTAAGGATTCGGGTTTTGAAGTAATAAGCAGTAGTAGGACTTCAGTCCAAAAATAAGCCAGAAACAACATCGCGACCCAAATTTCCGTAATAGACTAGCCCACTGCTGTAGAACAACAAATCAGGAGTAACTATTTTTTAGGCAATCAAGGCGTATTTCCATGTCGGACAAGAAAGGGTTTAATCTCGCGCAATTGCTTATTGGCATCATCGGTATCTTGCTTGCCACTGCTAGTTTAGCTGTTGCGGTGAAACAAGGACGAGTACCTGTTATATTTGGCAAACAAGACCGTTTTTCCTGCGATTTGCAGCCAGATACAGCCAAAGGTGGCGAAATCTGGACAGTGATGTATCGTAATGAGCAGGGAACTAAACCCTGGTTAAAGATGGTAACAACTTTGGGGGTAAATTGGACTCCTGCAGAACGTTGCCAGGAAATTGCCAGGAAATTGGAACTCTATCGTCAAGATGGGTTAACCAAGCTTACCTATCGTACAGACCCTGCGACGCCAAGTCAGTATGTGATTTGCGCTTATACAAAGTTGAGTGACAGTGCATGTCCCTTGTTGATTACCTTAAAACCGGAGGCTGACCCCTACGAAACCTTGCGGGACATGACGGCAGCGTTAAAAGGAGGCGATGGAGTTTACCAAAATAGGGATGGTTTAAGTACAGATACTCTTTCCAGAGAATCACCAGAGGTACATGTGGAGGGCTTGTTAGCAAAAGAAGACCGGAAGTAGAACATTTTTCTGGTAGGGGCAGGTTCACCAGCTATTAAAGATACTAACAAGCCAATATTGATAACCTGCCTCGGTGAACAATCAGTGATTGGTGTCGGAAGCCGGGGCGGGTTTAGTTAAGTTATCGTTGATTTGCCCAATTGTAGGTGAACCCGCCCCTACATGGTTCTATATTGGAAATATAATTTAGAGCGCTAAGGGGCAGGTTGAGCAGCCATTAAGAATATTGCCAATCCTGATAACCACGATCCGGTAGGACAAAATGCTATCGTCCCAATTTCTCTAATAGTTTCTTGCGGTCGTTAATCGCAGTTTGGTCGTTAGGGTCAAGTTGAATTGCTTTCTCGTAAGATTCGAGGGCTTCATCGTCGCGCTTGAGTGCTTTTAGCACTATGCCTCGAGAAACCCAAGCACCAGCAGAGTCAGGTTCAATTTCGATAGCTTTGTCAAAGGAAGTGAGCGCTTCTTGGTATTTTCTTAACAAACCTAGCGCATGGCCTCGCTGATACCAAGCAGAAGCAGAGTCAGGTTTAATTTCGATAGCTTTGTCATAGGAAGCGATCGCTTCTTGGTATTTACCTAACTTACTTAACGCATTGCCTCGAGAAACCCAAGCCTTAGCAGAGTCAGGTTCAATTTCGATAGCTTTGTCAAAGGAAGTGAGCGCTTCTTGGTATTTACCTAACTTACTTAACGCATTGCCTCGCAAAATCCAAGCATTAGCATCGTTAGGTCTAATTTTGATTACTTTATCATAGGAAGCGATCGCTTCTTGGTATTTACCTAACTTACTTAATGCATTGCCTCGCAAAATCCAAGCCTCATGGAAATCAGGTTTAATTTCGATAGTTCTGTCATAGGAAGCGAAGGCATCTTGGTATTTGCCTAACTCATCTAGCGCAATGCCTCGAAAAACCCAAGCATTAGCATAGTCGGATTCAATTTTGATAGCTTGGTCATAGGAAGCGATCGCATCTTGGTATTTACCTAACTTACTTAACGCATTGCCTCGACCATACCAAGCATGAGCATGGTCGGGTTCAATTTTGATAGCTTGGTCATAGGAAGTGAGTGCATCTTGGTATTTGCCTAACCCATTTAGCGCATTGCCTCGCAAAACCCAAGCTTCATGAAAGTCAGGTTTAATTTCGATGGCTTGGTCAAAGGAAGCGAACGCATCTTGGTATTTGCCTAACCAATTTAGCGCATTGCCTCGACCATACCAAGCATGAGCATAGTCGGGTTCAATTTCTATAGCTTGGTCAAAGGAAGCGAGCGCTTCTTGGTATTTGCCTAATAAATGTAGCGCAAGACCTCGAAAAATCCAAGGCTCATACTTGTCAGGCTTTATATCGATCGCTTTATCATAAGCCACAATAGCTTCCGGATAACGATCTTGAGCTAACAAATCATTCCCTTGATTCAGATAATCCTCAGCTGTCAGTGACTCCGTTGCCCCAACTTTGGGAACTTGAGCCAGATTAGCTTGATAAAGCTTAGTGGGAATGCCCCATTTAAAGACACTGGTTTTTGAACCTACTGCATCGGATTCTTCCTCTGCTGTAGCTTGCAATATTTCAGAAACCGCTTCACCTTTGAGTTTAGCTAACTCATAAATTTCAATATCGCTGCGTCCATGAATAGCAATAATTTCTCCTGTTTCATTCGCCACAGGCCCTCCACTCATGCCTCCTGCTGTGGTTGCATCGTAAGCAATACCATAACCTTCTGGCAATTGGTCGATTGCAGTTACATTACCGGGGACAAAATGGTCTACTAAACGTCCGCCACTGTTGAAATAGCCAGAAACATAAACTTGATCTCCTTTATTAACCTGATCTGAATCCCCCAGAGGTAGGCTTGGATAGGGACAACTTTTCCCTTCTGGTGTAAACTCCACTACAGCCAAATCATGATTAGGGAAACGTCGAATACTGTCTGCATTCCAAATTTCTTGGTCTTTGGTTTGAATTTTTAAGCTTTCTTCAGTTAAGGTGGCATGACGGGCCGTTAAAACTGTACAAACCCCTGGCTCACCGGAAACGAAGAACCCACTGCCATTTCCTCCCTGACTGTTGTAGAAAATCAGAACAACACTTTCCTCAATTTTCTGAGATATCTCTCTCGGCGATAGTGGTTGGTTAGAATTACAGCCAACTAGTGCTAGAAGGGAGAAGGCAGAACCTACTCCTAACCCCTTCCAAGAAAACCCACCCCTAGCCCCTCCAAGGAGGGGGACAGGAAGATCCGAGGGATTATAATTTGTACGGTAAGCTTTTTGACCTTTTTTCACGCTTTGGGTTGTTTCCGCCACGCTGCTTTGTGTAGTAAATTTTAGCTGATTTTACAACAACTTTAGCCTATTAAGATGGACTTAAGCGAGAAGAGTGCAATATCCGAGTGAAATAAATGTAGGTTGGGTCGAGGCAACGAGACCCAACATCCGTCAGACTTTGTTGGGTCACGAAGAAAGCTCTACCCAACCTACATTTTTAGGTGTGTCACACCACTAGTTCTATCAGGCCAATAGAAGCCAATATTTCAATTAAGCAGTGGAATAGATCAATACTTTAAATATGAGAAGCCCTACTTCATAGGTTATAGGCGCACACCTTTCCCATTATTAATAAATAATAGCAAAAAATAATGGCAATTACAACCAATACTCATATTCGTATTCGTAAGGAGAATGGGAGCATTTAAAATACTAAATTCCTGTAGAGACGCGCCATGGCGCGTCTCTACAATATGGGACTAGCCACGGCATCCATAAATCTTTATTCTAATGAATGAAACTGAGTGCGGCTCGAAGCGCTGAAGGAACAAGCGATCAATGGGAAGAATATTTATTTCAGCAGGTCACGGTGGTATAGAAGAAGAGGGTCGTGATCCAGGAACTATTGCCGGTGGCACCACAGAAGCTCAAGAGATGATTTTGCTGCGGGATCAGATAGTGCCAGAATTGCGCTCGCGGGGTTTTGAGGTACTTTCGGTACCCGATGACCTCAGTCTGAGTCAAACCCACCAGTGGATTAATGACCGTGCTATTACCGAAGATGTGGCTTTAGAAATCCACTCCAGTGGTTTTTTCAATCCCGATGTGAGGGGGGCGATTGTTTTTTACATTGCCAACAATAGCGATCGCAAAAATCAGGCAGAATTGATGCTCTTGGCTTTGGTAAGGCGTCTTCCCTCACTACCTAGCCGGGGAGCCAAGCCAGATACAGAGACAGGCACGGGCAGAATTTCTTTCTGCCGTAATATCATTGTCCCCTCTTTACTACTAGAAGTTGGGTTCCTTACCAACCCAGATGACCGGTTCTTAATTCAAAATCGACGCCGAGATATGGCTCTAGGTATTGCCGATGGCTTAGCAGCTTGGAGCCGTACTGTCTCTGGTACTGACTCTGGTACTGACTCTAACGACACCGAACTTACTGACTCGGAAGTCACTTATGAGACAATCAATATTAGCGTTAATGGTCAAATTTATGAAGAACAGGGCATTCTAGTTAATAGTAATGCCTATATCCCCAATGATTTGTCAGACCGTTTGGGAGTTGATTTAACTGTTACTCCTGATATTCGCCGTGTCCAATATCGGGGAGTGGTTTATGTCAAGGCAATTGAACTACGAGACTATAACATCTCCGTTGGCTGGGATAATGCCAGCCGTACCGTGATTTTGCGCTCAATTTTGCAAATTTGCCCTGGTTTGATTGACCAAATTATGGGACATGGCAATACTTCAGAAGTGCAGTTAATGATGTTCCTTAAAAATAATAATGATAATGCCTTGACTGAGTTTCCCCAACTACCCCGACTCTACCGAGAAGAGGGGCAGATTGAAGGAGTGAACTATGACATTGCCTTCTGTCAAGCCTGTGTAGAAACTAGTTTTCTGCGTTTTGGGGGTCAACTACAACCCACTATGAATAACTTTGGTGGTTTAGGTGCAGTTAGTGGTACTGAGCCTGCATCATTTCCCAGTGCCAGAATTGGAGTTCGTGCCCATATCCAACAGTTAAAAGCCTATGCTAGTTTAGAGCCTTTAGTACAGGAAGTCGTTAGTCCCCGATTTCGTTTTGTCACTCGCGGTGTGGCACCTTTAGTCGGTCAGCTGAGTGGACGCTGGTCAACAGATTTACAGTACGGTGATCGCATTAAGGCAGTAATTAGAAGTCTATATGAGTCGGCAGACTTGTTATAATTATAATTCAAAGATACTACGTGTAACTCCATGAACAGAATCGTTGTTGGTCTGTCTGGTGGGGTTGACAGTTCCGTTGCTGCTGCCACCCTTCATCATCAAGGATACGAAGTTGTTGGTCTGACCCTTTGGTTAATGAAAGGGAAGGGTCAATGCTGCTCTGAAGGGATGGTTGATGCAGCCTTCATTTGTGAACAACTGGGTATCCCCCATCATATTGTTGATAGTAGGGAACTATTTCAGAGTAATATTGTGGATTACCTAGTTTCGGGTTACGAAGCTGGGATTACTCCTTTACCCTGCTCCCAGTGTAACAAGGCAGTAAAATTCGCTCCCATGTTAGCCTATTCCCGTGAGCAGCTAGGCATAGAACAAATTGCCACAGGTCACTACGCCCGCATTAGTTATGATGCAGCAAGCGATCGCTATCAGTTGCGCAGAGCAGTAGACTTGACAAAAGACCAGTCTTACTTTCTCTATGACTTAACTCAAGATTTACTAGCGGCATCAAGATTTCCTCTAGGAGAACTAAAAAAAACAGAAACTCGACGTCTGGCAGCTGAGTATGAGCTCAAAACAGCGGATAAACCAGAAAGTCAAGACTTGTGCCTTATTGAGTCCCACGGTTCGATGCAGGCATTTCTGGACAAGTATATTACCCCAACCACTGGTGAGATTGTCGATTTGGATGGCAAGGTTGTCGGTCAACACCAAGGTATTCATCATTACACCATTGGACAGCGTAAAGGACTGGGAATTGCCGCTGCTCAACCCTTGTATGTGATTGCCCTGGATGCAGTACAAAACCGGGTGATTGTCGGCGATCGCACTCGTGCCACTCAATTAGAATGTAGTGTAGGTCGAATGAACTGGGTTTCCATTCCCCAACCTACTCATCCCATTCGTACTACAGTACAAGTCCGCTACCGTTCTCAGGCCGTTGGGGTAAATGTGATACCGTTAGAAAATAATCGGGTAAAGCTTGTTTTCGATGAGCCACAGTTTAGTATTACCCCTGGACAAGCTGCAGTTTTCTACAATGGAGATATATTACTAGGAGGCGGTATCATTGAGCAGCAAACTTAATCAGTAAAATTAACTAGTGCAGCGGGCGTAGAAATAACCCAAAGCGAAAAAAGGTTAAAAAGCTTATTAATCAAGCTTTCTTTCTTCCTGACTTGAAAGTAGGCAAGAGGGAACAGGGAAGAACCTACTTTCATCACCTGGTGGTGAAAATTTTTTTTCATCGTGACTGCCTTCTGCCTCCTGCCTTCTGCCTCCTGCCTTCTGCCTCCTGCCTTCTGCCTTCTGCCTCCTGCCTGCTGCCTCCTGCCTTGAGAGTACGAAAAAGGAGTTCCTCTAGTTGTTGTAGTTAAGAAGTTACCCAATTGCTAAATTTGGGTAGTTGACAGTTGGCTTATTCCTGGTAGGCTGATAGCTGGAAGCTGAGAAAGTACAAGCAAATATGGGACTTAATCGGCGGAATTTTCTGCAAAAAGCTGGTTTGGGACTGGCAGCATTGGGTGTCAGTGAGACAGTGCTATCACTTTTGGGAGATCACAGTCTAGCAGTACCTCTTTTAGACCGCTATTTCCAAGTGTTGGCTCAACCTAATGGGCGGAAGTTGGCACTACTAGTGGGAATAAACAAATATCCTGGTAATATCAGCTTGGCTGGTTGTCTTACGGATGTGGAACTGCAAAAGGAACTGTTGATTCATCGGTTTGGCTTCAAAGCAGGAGATATCCTTACGCTGACAAATAGCCAAGCAAATCGAGAAGATATTGAAACGGCTTTTGTTGAGCATCTGACAAAACAAGCTAAAGCTGGCGATGTTGTGGTTTTCCACTTCAGCGGCTATGGTAGTCGTCTCCAAAAGATTGATGAGTCTGCTCCTAATAATCCCCCATCCATACAAAACAGTTGGGTGCCAGTAGATGGTGCTTTACCAACTAAAAGTGGACAACTCGCTAACTATCTGTTGGAAGAAACTCTGGTTTTGCTGTTGCGATCACTAGCTACAGATCAAGTGACTACAGTACTTGATACTAGTTATACTAGCCCAGAGAGCAGCTTCCAAGGCAATCTCAGGGTAAGGTCTTACCCTCGCTCCCCCAAACAAAAAGCTAGCTCAGGAGAACTAGCTTTTCAAGAACAAATTCGAGGTCGCTTCAAATCTGCTTCGGAGCAATGGCAGCAAGCAAAAATGCTCAAACCACTGCCCGCAGTAGTCCTTGCTGCTGCTAGTTCAGATGAAGTGGCAATGGAGGCTCCCTGGAATGGCTTTAGTGCTGGCTTATTTACCTATGCTCTGACTCAGTATCTCTGGCAAGCGACACCAGCTACTACAATTCATACTAGCTTGAGTAGTACCGCTGGCACAGTAAAGCAACTTGCCGCTAGACAACAACCTCAATTAATTAGTCAACAAACTCCCCAGAAGTCATTGCTGAATTACTATTTGCCAACCGCATCTAGTGTAGGAGCAGATGGTGTAGTGACAGCCGTTGAAGATAACGGCAAAACCGCACAATTGTGGTTAGCAGGTCTACCAGCAATAGTTATGGAGTATTACAGTAATAATTCTCTACTAAAAATTGACTCTGCTTCAGCTTCTGTGCAATTGCAAATACGTTCCAAGGAAGGTTTGACAGCCAAAGCAAAATTGGTGTCTGCCAGTGTTGGTGATAATGAGCAACTAGAAGTTGGGCAACTTATCCAAGAATCTGTCCGGGTACTGCCTCACAATCTGGGCCTTACTGTTGCTCTAGATTCTAATCTACAACGAATTGAGCGGGTAGATGCTACTAGTGCCTTTGCTGCTATTTCTTCTGTTTCTTCGGTAGTGACAACCAGTGAACAACCTGCTGATTATTTGTTTGGACAAGTGCTTGCTGTCTACACTGCTGCTTTATCAGAAACTGATCCTTCAGTAAAAAAAGATGGTTACGGACTGTTCTATCTTTCTGGTGACTTGATCCGCAATACAACCGGGACAACTGGGGAAGCAGTGAAATCGGCAGTCAATCGACTCACTAACAAGCTAGACACATTACTGGCAGCCAAATTGCTCCGTTTGACAGCTAACGAAGGGTCTTCCCGTTTAGGTGTTCGAGCATCCCTAGAAGTCGTTTCTCCGGAGCCAAGGTTGGTCATGCAAAAAGAAACCTGGCGATCATCTTCCTTAACTTCCCAATGTCCTCCCTTGTGTGACTTATCAACAGCTGAAGAAGGGGTGACGACTTCCTCGGCGACACAGCCAAATACCTACTACGGTGACTTGAAGCTTGGTATGAGTGAGGGAGCTATCCCAACCTTGGAGATGGGAAATCGCATTAAATATCGGATAGAAAACTACAGTGACCAGCCAGTATATTTTATGATGCTAGGTCTTGATAGCAGTAGTAACGCGATCGCTCTCTATCAGATTCAACCTTTGGCAACGGCAAGCCAGTCCAACAACAAACCAACTCTCAAAGAGGGGATGATTCTACCAGGAGAAACCTTAACTATACCCCAAGATAATACTGCTTCTGATTGGACGATTTCTGGTTTACCGGGAATTGCGGAAATCCAACTAATTTGCTCTCTAGCACCTTTTCCTAAGGCAATTAAGGCACTACAAGCTGCAAGGTATCCCCAAGGAGAAGGAGAGCGCATCGGTGATTTATTTCATCCTCTGCCAATAGTGCAGGCTTTGCTGCAAGACTTACATGATGCCAGTGCAGTTGCTCCGGAGTTAATCGGTAGCATTTCTGACAACTATGCTTTGGACGTCAATGCTTGGGCAACTCTGAGTTTTATCTATCAGGTAGTTTAGGGAGAAGGGAAGAAAATTTGTACAGCAAGCTTTAAGCTTCTTCAGGATTAATCGGCTCAGTCTTGATTTGAGCCAAAGCAAAACGGGCAACTGCTAAACTCACACGCACCTGTTCCATCTGAGATAACTCCTTCCATTCAGCAGCTTTTACCGGTTCTGCTCCTCCTCGCATCCCATAAGCTAAAGGACGAGCCAAGACTAATAGGTCGTCTTTTGTCCAATTGGGCAGTAATGGCTGGACACATAGTACCAGCTGTTCTACCAAGGATATTTTAGTAGAAAAAACTTCTTGGGCTTTGTTCGCGATCGCTTCTAGCCAGATCTGGGGTACATTAGTGGCAAACTGCTCTGATAACAATGCCTGCAAAGAATCAGTTGTCGAGGTTAAAGGTGATGCCCAACATTGATGCAACTGCTCGAAGAATTCTTGGGATGCACCAGCAATTTCCTCTTCATCTTGCCAAGGCTCTAGTGAAAACCCTTGTTCGAGTTCCTCGAAGTAGTTTTGTGCCTCTAGTTCAGCTGGATTCCAAGGATAATGCTCATCCTGAACTTGTAAAAGTGCATCTAGTAATTCTAATTGTGTTTGAGTCAAAGCATCCTCATAATCTTGATATTGAGTGGGTTGGCTGCTCATAGTGTCTCGTTTTAGTTGATTAGCAGATTTGGCCTGATATTAATAGCTACATCAGTACTCAAGGAAGTTCCGTAATAGCTCATAAAATACACGATATTTTTATAGGAGCCAAGGGTTATCGGTTGGCACACACCTAATGTGTAGAAGGCTAGAAGGCAGAAGGCAGGAGGCAGGAGGCAGTCCCGATGAAAAAATTTCACCACCAAGTATAAAAATTCAATTCTTAATTCTCCATTCTTAATTCTTAATTCTTAATTCCCCATTCCCCACTTACGTTTGCAAAGTTTCAATGATAAACTCTAGAGCTTGACCTTCAGTGCTGCCAAATTTAAGCTGGACACCAGATTGTAATTGTACTTCCTGATGATGAATCTTTTGCCAACTTTTACTATCAGGACTTAACAGCAGCGTGCCGTAGCGAGAAAAATCTCGCAAGAAGTAAGTGCTAGGAGCCTCTGGGACATTCGATTGATCACGGCAGATGATTTCTGCATGTTGTTGAGAAACCCAGCGCTCCCCAATCACCAAATCATTTTCCTGGCGACGTCCCACTCGCATCAACCCTCCCCGAATCTGCCAAACATGAGCGGTTGAGCTCAGAGAACGCAAAAAGGCAACAGAGGTTGAAGATCTAACCCAGCCAGGGAGTGTGTTAGATGGTAGCTCCGTAATCCCTTCTTCTATTGGTTTAATTAACTCCCCTTCAAATTCAGGATGCATGTAAAGTACGGGCAAAGTCCAAGCTGGTTGGTTAAACTTGTAAAGTGTTAATAGTTTTTGCCTAGCCACTGCTACAGCCTGATCAATTGGCATTCGGAGGGCAAGAGCCTGAGCAAAAGCTTGAATAAAACTGAGTGCTTCGTGATCAGCAATCGAATCACGCATCCCTAAAACAGCAGGAACACCGTGGTGGATTAGTACCTCGGCTAAACTACTACGAGGCACAGCTTGGGAGCCCACTTGGTCAGATTGAGCACCCCAACAAGCATTAAACACTGCCAAAGTAACTTGAGTGCGCACCAGAACTTGAGCTAGTTCTGTACCATTCATCGTGGTATCCCCATGCAAAAACAACAAACCGCCGTCTGGTCCTGGTTCACCATGACCAGCATAAAACAGAATATTGTAATCACCACTTTCCAAGGTTTCTATTAATTGTGCTGGTGTTGGTTGTAGTAAAGTATTCACATGGCTGGAAACTGGTGTCACAAATGCTTCACTACTAACGGCATTGGATGGTTCAACAGCTTTGAGAACCTTCTCCAGAGCGATTGCTTCTTGTTCGAGCTGCAAATGGTTAGTTGTCTGGTTATCTTGTCCCAGTACTAGCAAAATATTGAGGGACTGATGGGAATGAGTAAAAGGCTTAAGGGGATCAACAATACTAGTGGTACGGCTAAACAGTAGTTGCTGGGAAAGGGAAATTGCCTGTTGACCCACTGTTGGTTGCATAATTTCCCAAGGTAAAGGGATTAAATCTGGATCACGAATTTCTAGTCGCAAGCGCAGGGGTTTATTTTGCCCTCTGGCAATACCTCGACTTTCCGCCAGAGCATTTTGAATCGGAGCATCAAATAGCCAAGACCATAAATCAATTCCCAAATGTTGCATGAGACGACCACTATAACTAGGTTCCTGGCTGGAAAAGCCAATTTTACTATCATTGGAGTTTGTCGGGGAAGAGAGAGGAAGATGATGGCTAAAAGGGACATGAGGTAACCCCCCAACAACAAACATCTCCTGCCACGATAACCAAGTCTGAGTCATGGCTTGGGGGAAGGTAGAGTCATGGTGAACATAGCCTCCTGGATAAGGTGCTTTAAGTACCCAGATGGCAAAATTGTCAGTCCCAGCGGCTGACAAACGCGCGATCGCTAAACTGAGGCAAGGATTTTCAAGACCAGACATTAATAGACCACAACAACAGCGTCGATACTGGCATTTTTAACAGTCTACCGAGTCTTGAGCTTTCTTGAAATTCTCGATTGGTATACATCCGGTTCACTGCAATACAATCACAGAATATATCCTCTTTAAAGTGTAATGCTTTTTTATCTTGACTCTTTAAATCCCTGGCTAGTCGCAATGGGATTAAATACAGTCTTACTAGCGATTGCTTGGTTAGCTCCCAAAAAGTTACTTACCCCAGCGGGATACCTCCATGCTTGGGTACTGGGGGTTTTAATTTGGGGAACTCTGGGCTGGCAGGGTTACTTAATAGTAATGTTCTACTTTCTAGTCGGTTCTGGCGTCACTCGCATTGGTTTGTTGCAAAAGGAAGCCGCAGGCATTGCGGAGAAACGTTCTGGTGTCAGGGGACCTGAGAACGTTTGGGGTTCAGCCCTCACAGGAACAATTTGCGCCCTAGGAACTATATTTTGGGGAACTCCTTATCAACAGTTGTTAGTACTGGGTTTTGTGGCAAGTTTTGCCACAAAACTCTCAGATACTAGTGCTAGTGAGGTAGGTAAAGCTTACGGCAAGCGAACCTTTTTGATTACTACCTTAGAACCAGTGGCACGGGGCACAGAAGGGGCAGTCAGTTTAGAAGGAACCTTAGCCGGTGTAGTAGCATCAGCGGTGCTCTCTGTTGTCGGTTGGAGTGTTGGTTTGATCGACTTGACTGGTGTAGTTTTTTGTATGGTCGCAGCCTTTATTGCCACCAACTTAGAAAGCGTCATTGGTGCAACCCTACAATCGGAGTTTGATTGGATGACAAATGAGGTGGTAAATATAATTAATACCCTAATTGGTGCGATCGCAGCAGTGCTATTGCTCTTAATCTGGCAGGTATTAGTTCTGGGAGGGTTGAACTATTTCTAGAAAAGGAGGCAGAAGACAGAAGGCAGGAGGCAAGAAAGGTTGTAAGTCAGCAAAAGCTCTCACGCTTCCCATGCCTTTTTCTCTCATCCATCTAGAAGCGTTATTAACTCGAAAGGGTATTTGTTGAAAGGGGAGTGAGCGAAGTTTTTGGACTACTAGCTAAGTCTCAAAAAAATCATCAGTTCTCCTTTGTCCCCTTACTTCCCTATTCTCACCAAGCGCCCCACTCTTCCCACACTTCCATCTTTTCCTTTCCCTATTGCCCAATTAATCTACTTTTGGGCCAACTACCATTTGCAGAATCACCGGTTCTGCCTCACCCTCGTCGCTGTGATACTTATCACCCCAGGCACGAATAATTTCATCTAGTTCTTCGAGTGCTTGATCCGTTTTTTCTGGTAAGATGTCTAACTCTTCCAGGAGCCGCATAACCTTTGGCTTGCGGTCTGCCCAATCTCTCATCAAACGGAAGTATCTTGCTGTATCCTCCACTACCGTGTAAGTGCGTTCTGTGGAATCCGGTGGCGAATAGGTCGCACGGGTGAGAGCGTAGTAAGGTAATCCCCAAGGGCAATCAATGCGGGTAACTGTTCCTGAATAAAGTAAGCGGCGTCTGATATGTTCTGCCATAGCTTCGCTCAAAGGCTGACGGCGCTCTTCTGGCCAATCTTCTTGAGAGCGGCTGTGGAGAAATTCAATTAATTCTAAAAACTGGATGTGATGAACAACTTGAGCATCTGGCAGGTTTTTGGGTAGTTTGGTCTGAAGTTGTCGCTTTTCCTCGGAATTAAGGCTGGTTCCTGCAATCCGGGATCGTCCTGGTTGCCAGGGATGCTTTTGCAGCCAGACGTAAGGAAACTGAATCAAGTAGCGAGGTTCCTGGGAACCCAGCATCTTCAATAATTTTCCTTCTGTTAAAGCTTGTCTGACTTCTTCAACAATTACCTTGACTCGCTTGGGCTCAATATGGTGCAAATGACCCGTCATACGGGTATTCTCACCTTGCTCCAAATAAGTCATGTAAATTGCACATTTAGCAGCAGTTGCTGCTGCATCTAGGAAAGCCCCGTGGCGGTGTCCACTGGCCCTCATCGCACTGAATGCCAGGTATAACATTATCTGATCCATTGCACTGGGGCCAAGGCTTTTGATCAGATCGGTGTGGTTGATCATTTATCTTAGGGGCGGTCACATTGTATGGAAACGAAACTTTTTTGCTTTCAGGGACATCCACAAACAACTCTACTATTCTTGCTTAGGTTGCAAAAATCACAGAGTTATTCTGCACGACCCCAAGAGTGAAAAACTCACTGTATCCAATGATAATCCGTGAGTTAAATTCACGCAGCAGAATATGTGTTCGGCTTAAGCACCCCAATATACTAAACTTTATATTCTATTATAGAAAATAAAATCGAAGGTGAAAACTCGAAGAATTTCCCCTCTC
Source organism: Symploca sp. SIO1C2 (assembly GCA_010672925.1). Classification (GTDB taxonomy): domain Bacteria; phylum Cyanobacteriota; class Cyanobacteriia; order Cyanobacteriales; family Coleofasciculaceae; genus Caldora. The sequence goes on from JAAHFP010000001.1 coordinate 551,225, forward strand.
TATTATAAGAGGGGAAACAAGAGAATTTTCCAGTTTTTCATACTTGGGCACTCACCATTAACTGTGCTTGTGCCAACTCCAGGCGTCCACTTCCACGATAGGATAATTCAGGAGATAGAATTTCTGGAGCTTGTGCCAACTCCAAACGTCCACTTCCACGATAGGATAATTCAGGAGATAGAATTTCTGGAGCTTGTGCCAACTCCAGGCGTCCACTGCCACGGTAGGATCGCTCAGAAGGTAGAATTTCTGGAGCTTGTGCTAACTCGAAACGTCCGCTGCCACGATGAGATAGTTCAGAAGGTAGAATTTCTGAAGATTGCACCAATTCTAAGCTTCCGCCGCTAACAGGGACTAAGGGTAGTTGCAAATTTGAGCTGTAGGCAATAAGCTGGGAATCAAACAATAGAGAGATTGCAAGCAGACCCACCAAAGTGATATATCTGAAAATGCTCATAAGTAGATTTCCGTGTTCAGAGTTCCTAGTCACTGATACGGAGTTACTGCCGAGTTGTCAGGAAATACTTTGAGGGAATTTTAGTTGCCGACCGCCAAATGGCTGACATCAAGCTGGTTTGATGTCAGTAAATCTCTATGTTTTACCTTAAGGAAGAAGCTTTTATCTCACCAAGGGGTGAGGTAAAATTCTGCATGGTATTTTTTGGCTAAGGGCAAAAAAATTTTCCCCACACCCTTGTGCGCTAACCATCTCACGGGGTGTAGGGAATTTCAAATTCAGGTGGGCAAATTATTAGTTCTTTAGTATTTCTTTACAAAAAACTAACAACTAACAACAAATGATGCTAAAGCTCAACGCCGTCTTCTGCTAAATGAGCGCCTGCTAGAAGGACGCGATCGCACGCCGCTGCCAAAACTATTAGGGCGATTTACTTGCTTGGGACGCGCTTTACCTGACTGGCGCAAGTTACTAGAACCAAAACCAGAACCGGTAGAAAGGTTAGTTTTTTTCGAGGCTTTACCAGCAGTGCTGGATTTGTTGCTAGTAGTTGATTTGCTCAGGCGACCAGTTTTACGAAAACTTTGACTGTTCTTAACAGCAGCGGGTGGTGCATTGTAACGAGTTTGGTATTGCTGAACAGCCTGGTTGTAGGTACTGCCATATCCCCCGTAACCAGCCATCACACCTGATTGGTAAACTGGTGGTACATAGTACCTAGGTGAAAATAATAGGCTGCCCAAAGCCTGACCAGCCAAAGCTCCGGCAAAAGGAGTCCAGAAGCTGGATTGCTGACGCACAATCACTGTTTGTGGTTGACCTGTTTGAGGATTAGTCTGGGTTTCTGTAACATTGTGGACATATTCAATCCGAAAGTCTTCCTTCAGGTACATTACCGCTTGACCATTGTCAACGTTAAGATAGGTCTTCTTGCCTGCACTAATGTCCTCATCAGTCAAACTTGCTAGCTGCAAATCCGTAGCACGAAATACTGGAGAGCTACCAGGAGGAGTATTGAGCAGCATCAGACTATATTCCCCATTGATGTCATCATAGGTCGCCTGTTGCACTGGATATTGGCCTTCACTCAATTGAGTGGGAGCAGAGGCAATATTCAAGTTTTCCTTCGGTAGAGATTGAGCGACACCAGGAGAACTACAAGCTACTGTAGTCCAACAAAAAGTCAAGGAAATTAAGACAATTGCTAATTTACGTAACATAAACAGGGTAAATTTGAAGAAATTACTAAACAACTGTTGATATGTTGTGTGAGCTATCAGCTACGCTGATGTTGTAATCAAAAGCCAAAACGCATTTAAACTACTTAGTTCTAATCTCCGCGTCCGGAGCGTCTAGAAATCAGCAGCACCAATTCAAAATTTAAATGCAGCCAAAGTTTAAAGGGGAATCAATTCGGGAAAATTGAGCAATATTTGCTCATCATCTAGCTCATCACCAAACTGCGCTGGGGAAAAATGAATCTGAATAGCTCTTAGTCTCTCCTGATAGTGGAGATTAACTAAAGCTTTCAAGCCATCCTCTAAAGCATCTATGTTAGCGAGATTAGTTTCTAGGTCAGGAACTTCCCCCTCGTAAGCCACTGTCATCATAACAATCAAGTTACGAGTTACCGGGAAAGATAATGGTTCATTTTCCCCAGTCGAAGAACCGCTGAAATCTGTTTCACTAAGGTAGCGTTGAGCAGAATCAGTAAAAAGTTCTGTTACATAGTCTCCTGCATCCCCTTCTTCCCAGAAAACATCCCCCTCATTAGCTGCTGACTGCCAATAGGTACTTAACTGTAAGAGGTTCTGGCAAGTATTTACCAGTCCTTCTCCCAAAACTTCCAGATCTCCATCTGCTTCAATTGCCTCTCTACCAGCTTGATTGAGGACACCTAGTAACGGTGCCACCTCCGAACCAGCGAGATGGACAAACAAACGACAGACTACCAAGCGAGTTTTCCCGCTAAATTGATTGAAGCGATCGCGCCAAGAACTCATATACCTTACTAAAAAGCGATGGAAAAATTGTAGTAGAAACGGAAGGAGATGTTCTAAAAATTTGGGAAATGCAAAAATATCTAAATGTACTACAGCTGTTTTGGAGTACGGCACTGGCTGCGGAATTAGAGTATCGGCTCAATTTTGCAATCGCGGCTTTGAGCAGTTTGGGGAGTCTAGTCGGTAACCTATTCGGGCTATTTTTGTTCTACCGTACTGGCTACACATTTGAGGGGTGGACTTGGGAGGAAGCTTTAGTGCTACTGGGTATCTTCACCCTACTTCAGGGTTTTGCTGCCACCTTTTTGGTTCCCAACCTTAACCGTATTGTGAATCTTGTTCAGGAAGGCACTCTAGATTTTGTGCTGCTCAAACCGATCAGTAGTCAGTTTTGGCTATCGTTCCGTACCCTTTCTCCTTGGGGATTGCCAGACTTACTCTTTGCCCTAATCTTGATTGGCTACGCTGGGAGAAGCCTGGATTTGACCTTGAGTAACTACCTCCTCAGTTTAGTACCGTTGTTTTTTGGCCTAGTTAGCCTTTACAGCATCTGGTTTATGCTAGGAGCAACCAGCATTTGGTTTGTCAAAATTTACAATGCGACTGAGGTGCTCCGAAATTTGCTGGAAGCTGGTCGCTTTCCTATTAGAGCTTATCCCACTGTTCACAGATTCTTTTTCACCTTTATTGTGCCAGTAGCATTCCTGACGACTGTACCAGCGGAAGCGATGCTGGGACGTACTCAGATTATTTGGGTAGTTGGTGGTGGGGTCTTAGCTTTAGTACTTTTAGTTGCTACCAATCTGTTTTGGCGGTTTGCTATGCGTTTTTATACTAGTGCTTCTAGTTAGGGTATGGAGTGTGGGGTATCGGGAATCATTGCTACTTCATCACACCCTTCCTTTCAAGAAACACCGAGTCAGGAGTCAGGAGTCAGGAGTCAGGAGGGAAGAGAATTTGACGGGTGTTTCTTTCATGCGTAGGGGGCGGCGTGCCGCCCGTTGGGGGGCTTTTAAGGAACAGAATACACATAGCTCTATAAAATCTGTAATCATTGCTACTTTTTATTAAATTAATCGGTAAAAATCGCTACATTTTGCCGAGATGTTTGTAGGATCGTAGTGTGCAGAGGGCTACCTCCATTTTAAGCAAACCGCAAAACCCTGTAGAGACGTTGCATGCAACGTCTCTACAATGTCGGGCACTCGAACATATAAACCAATTTTTAATTTTTTTGTGATGAATACGGAAGATTTTAGGTCTCAAAGACCATCTCGTTATAACCAAGCTGAGGATTATGCTGCCAACAAGCTAGTTTTGGTAAGATACCAGCCGCCTCCAGTCAAAATGCTCCTGTTGATTGTGATTGGTTCTTTCGCTATGGGATTGATTCCTATTCTCTATGGTTCGACGGTACCCCAGGCAACAACTACTCTTGGTGAAGCTGGTGTTTGGACGACATTGAATGAGTGATGAGCGCCTAACGGCGAATTCAAAATTCAAAATTGATAGTTGAATAGACGTAGGTTGGGTCGAGGCAACGAGACCCAACATCAGTAAGGCTTTGTTGGGTTTCACTTTGTTCCATCCAACCTACATTTTTAAATGAGTACAAGAGGTCTAATTTTCGTTTTCCTCGTCTTCTAAAATTTTTGCTGTATCATCAAGTCGATCGTTTGTTTCCTTAGTAAGCTTCAGCCACGAAGCACTAACAGTTCCCGAAGTAGCTGCTCCCGCTGTTGTCACTACTCCAGCGGATACTCTGCCGGAAAACAGCAGTAAGACTCCCGCAAAGCCAATGATGGCACTTACTGTTGTTAGTCCAAAAGCGAGATTGAAGCTTAGGCGGGCTTGCCGGAGTTGTTCTTGGTATATGCTGTCAGGTTGAAGCTGTTGTTGGGTGTTGGGTTGAATTTGCTTGTCCATCGTTGATCCTAGTTCAGTAACTCTATCAAACCCAACAGCTGGCTTACTTGAAGTCTAGGAAACGATAAAGTTGATTTGAATTGGGACAAACCTATAACTGATGACTAAGTTATGACTGACTTATTGTAGGGTTACTCTAGGGTAGTAGCTCATAGGACTATGATCTCGGTAGCTGTGTTCAGTGAAAGTTATGCCGCGCTCTCTAAAGGTTGACCCTCGGTATATTAAACAAGTAAAATCAGCACTCCAGCGCAATCGGTTTCCTCGTCAAAGGGATCTAGCAGAAGAGCTACAGCTATCTCTGGCTACTGTGAGTAACTTTCTCAATGGTAAGCCCGTCGATTATTTAAATTTTTATGAAATTTGTTCTAAATTAGGGTTGGATGAACAGGAAATAGCATACTTTGACTCCTCCTCTCCTAGCAAAGGTGAAGATACTGAGCCTCATGATAGTGCAGATACGGATTTATCGAATTATGTAGGACGACCCCCTATTGAATCTCGTTGCTGGGAAACTATTTTACAACCAGGTGCTCTCCTACGCCTTAAAGCTTCTAGGCGCATGGGTAAGACTTCCCTGATTGATTGGATTCTGGTTGAGGCAGGGAAACACAATTATCGAACAGTATCTTTGAGTCTGTTACTAGCGGATGGTTCAGTTACACAAGGTTTAGATGAATTTTTGCGTTGGTTTTGTGTTGCCATCTCTCGGCAGCTAGGATTACCAGCAGATTTGGATGATTATTGGGAAGAGGGTCTCGGTAGTAGTTATAACTGTACTCTTTATTTTGAAGAACATCTGTTAAGCCAAATTGACAATCCCCTGGTTTTAGCTTTGGATGAGGTAGATCAGATTTTTGCTACTCCCTTTGCTGGATACTTTTTAGGTATGTTACGAGCTTGGTATGAAAAAGCCAAGACTCACAAACTTTGGCAAAAACTGCGGTTAATTGTCGCTCATGCCACGGAAGCCTATATCCCTTTGGATATCAATCAATCTCCTTTTAATGTTGGTGTGCCGATTGAATTACCAGAATTTACTCCAGAGCAAGTCAAGGATTTGGCCAATCAGCAACAATTGGTTTGGGATCTTGCTCAAGTGAAGCAACTGATGAGTTTGCTAGGGGGTCATCCTTATCGGGTACAAAGAGTTATCTATTTTCTGAAAAATAATCAGCAAATTACTTTTTCAGAACTTCTGGAGACTGCATCTACAGAATCAGGAATCTTCAGTAGCCATCTACGGGGACATTTGTTGAATTTACGTCAGTACCCGGAATTAGCAACAGCGATGAAGCAGGTAGTAGAGGCAACTAGCCCGATACAATTGGAAAGTACCCAAGCGTTTAAGTTACAGAGTCTGGGTTTAGTCATCCTGGAAGGTAACTATGTCAAGCCTCGTTGTAATTTGTATTCCCAGTATTTCCGCGATCGACTCTAGCTGCCGGAGGGCGAAGCATTGGCGGAACAAAACTTTGATTTTATGGGCAATATGCCAGCGCCAATGCTTCGCCCCTACATCAAATTTCGTTATTAAAGTACCTATTGTAGGGTGTGTTAGCGAAGCGTAACGCACCGCTTCGCGGGTAAAATTATTCTCTTGCTCTTCAGAAGTTATCGAATTCGTGAGCTACAACCAACTTTAACAAGCCAATTCTCAATTATCCATTCTCCATTCTCCATTCCCAAAAACGATGAATTCGACATCACATTCAACGTATCAATATCAAATAGGAGGAAGTTTAGCTGCTGATGCTCCGAGTTATGTTGTGCGTCAGGCGGATCAGGAGCTTTACGAAGCATTAAAGGCTGGGGAATTTTGCTATGTCCTTAACTCACGACAGATGGGTAAGTCCAGTCTCCGGGTGCGAACTATGCAAAGGCTGCAACAAGTAGGAGTAAGCTGTGCTGCACTAGACTTGACTGGGATTGGGAGTGAAAATGTGACTCCCTTAGGTTGGTATCAGAGCATATTTTATGAGTTGGTTAGTGAGCTTAACTTGTTTGGTAAAATTAACCGGAGAAAATGGTGGCGGGAACATCAAGATTTGTCTCCTGTGCTGTGTTTGGGCAAATTCATCAAGGAAGTTGTTTTAACTGAACTGAAACAGAGCATTGTGATCTTTATCGATGAAATCGATAGTGTTCTCAGTTTGGATTTTTCCACCGATGATTTTTTTGCTTTTATCCGCTCCTGTTACAATCAGCGGGTTGATTATCCTGAATACCACCGCCTCAGTTTTTGCCTGATAGGGGTTGCTACTCCCTCTGACTTTATTCAAGATAAAAATCGCACACCTTTTAATATTGGCAGGGCTATAGAATTGTCTGGATTTAAGTTTCAGGAAGCTCAGCCTTTAGCTCAAGGATTCGCTACTTGCACTGACAATCATCAAAAAGTGCTAAAAGAAATACTTTATTGGACAGGAGGACAACCTTTTTTAACCCAAAAACTTTGTCATATTGTTTCCCTGGTTAAGCTTCCTATTCTTGATGGACAGGAGGCTGAGCAGATAGAGAAACTGGTGTATTCATCTGTCATTCAAGATTGTAAAGCTCAAGATAACCCAGAGCATTTGAGGACAATAATTAATCGTCTCCTCAACAACGAGCAACTTGCCGGTCGTTTGTTAGGTCTCTACCAGCAAATTTTACAGCAAAGAGAAATTGTTGCAGATGAAAGTCTTGAACAGAGCAAGTTACGGCTATCAGGGTTAGTAGTGGAGCAGCGGAGCAAGTTAAAAGTATATAACCCCATTTATCAAGCTGTTTTCGATTTGAACTGGGTCAATGAAAAATTAGCAAATTTGCGTCCTTACTCCGAAGCAATAAATACTTGGGAAAAATCTAATTTTCGAGATCAATCCCGTTTATTGCGGGGACAAGCATTACAAGATTCACTAGCATGGGCAATTGGGAAAAAATTGAGCGATTTGGATTATAAATTTTTGGCCGCTAGTCAGGAATTAGACAGGCAAGAAGTTCAAACAGCTCTGGCTAAGGAAAAAGAAGCTAGTCGTGTGTTAACTGAAGCTAATCGAACATTGAGGATAGCTCAAACAAGAGCAAAAAGGTTGATTAGTATAGGAGCTACTGTATTCTTCGTTTCCCTAATTGGAGCAGGTGTACTAGTATTCAGAACACAGCAAAAACTAGAGGATATATATCAAGAGAGCAAAAAATTAGAAGCCATGAGACAAGAGTTTCTTTGGAGCAAAGGACGCTACGATGAAGTTGAGGACTTTCTTCAACAAGCTTTAGAACGAAAAAAACGCTTGTTTGGCTCAAAACATCTTGATATTGCCACTAATCTCCATGATCTGGCAGAGTTGTATCAGTATCAAGAACGCTACAAAGAAGCTGAAGATCTTCTTCAGCAAGCTTTAGATATGAGAAAATATTTCCTGGGAGACAAGCATCCTGATGTTGCTATGACTTTAGCAGCACTGCAAGAGGCAAAAATCAAGTATGCGGGAGGAGGAACTGAGGTTAATTTTTACTGTGACACTACTAGTGGTAATCACCCAGTAACCTCACTTAGAGTCCTTGAAGGAGAAATAATGTTTATTGTCTGGGAAGACCAGTTTTGGGATAAAACTTACTATAATTCTGAGTTTCGTTGTCAGGAAGTATCATCAAGATTTCAAAAATACAAAGAAGCAGGTCTCTTGGATTACATATCTCATGGGTATATGAATGGTCAACCTGCTATTTGCATACCTGAGACCTTAGTAAGTAGTGTTTGTGAGAAGCTCTTATTCACACTGAAACCGGAGTATAGTGATCCAAGTAGGCGTCAAGAAATAGTATCTCATCTATGGTTGATTGGGACTAGGGGCAGTGATTTTGAACCATTGCGTATGTAAAGTAACCAGTATATTGAAATTGTAGTGCGCTCGCTTTCCCAACGTTAAAATGTGACCATGATAATTATCTCAAATTTGTTGATAAAATTTACGATGGAAGCTGAAGTAGCCTCGATCATCGAATATGCCCGCTAAGGATCTTTACCACGATCAACTTAGGAATGCTTTAGTCAAAGATGGCTGGAGAATTACTCACGATACCTATCAAATTAAATTTAAGGAGATCAAGCTTTATGCAGATCTAGCAGCAGAATCTATGTTTGCGGCGGAACGAGAGCAGGAGCAAATTGTTGTTGAGGTCAAAAGTTTTCTGAATGCTTCACGAGTACGAGATTTTGAAGCTGCGATCGGTCAATATATTCTTTACAGGTTATATTTATCTCAGGTGTTTCCTCAAGCAGTGGTCTATCTAGCGATTAATAGTAATATTTATCGTAGTTTCTTCCTGAGGCCAGCGATCAAGTTTGCAACAACAGAACTGAAAATTAATCTGATTATTTTTAATGTGCAACAAGAGGTTATTGTTGAATGGATAAGATCGTAAAGTATCGTGAAATTGTTAAATCTATTCTGACTCGTTACTACGAGTTTGACAAAGAGCAGCCATCCCCTGGTGTTGAGCCTTTTATTGCTTTCGATGAAGCGCGTGACCATTATTTTTGGTTACAAGTTGGTTGGGATCAAACCGGGAGAACCTGTGGAAGTACAGTTTATATTCGCCTGTGTGATGGGAAGGTTTGGATAGAAGAGGATTTGACGGAAGATGGGATAACTAGGGATTTGTTGAAGGCAGGAATTCCTCAGAAAGATCTTATTTTAGGGTTTCAGCATCCTCGTGAGCGGTTTTTGACAGAAGTTGTCTAATCTTAGAGAAACTTTGTGGAAAAATTTCTCAAGTACTCTAAAACAAAAGCGATCGCAATCAACCTGTGATAAGCAGTTATACTGGAAATCTGTTACCTGACTGGAACTTTATCAATTCAAGAAATAGAGCAGGAAGTCAAAAAAATGGAAAGTATTAAACTACAGTCTCATGTTGGGGATGATGGAGTATTGACAATTCAAGTTCCAGTTGACTTGAAGAATGAAGATTTAGAGGTAATGGTCATTTTTCAACCCATCAAGTCTGATGATGGCAACTCAGCAACATTAGAGTCAAGAGGTTGGCAACCTGGATTTTTTGAAGAAGTTATCGGTAGTTTGGAGGGAAAACCGTTAGAACGTCCAGAGCAACTTCCCTACGAAATTCGTGAGGCACTAACCTTTGGTGAGGATAGATCATAAAGTTTATTAAATCATAAGTTAGCTTGCGATCGCTCTCTATCTGATTGCTAGATTACCATAGTAAAAAAGTATAGTTCTTTTCACAAGCCCCAATAACCAATAACCTCTGTATGACTGCCCTAAGCCTGAATCTCCAATCAGTTGTTGACCTAACAGATGACCAATTTTATCAACTCTGTCAGAATAATAACAATCTAAGATTTGAACGTACAGCTACCGGAGAATTAATTATTCTGCCACCTGTAGGAGGAGAGACAAGCAACCGTAATGGTAAATTGACTCAGCAGTTATTTAATTGGACAGACTCAGACGGAACCGGGATTGCTTTTGATTCTTCGGGTGGATTTAAACTACCTAATGGTTCGGATCGTTCTCCCGATGCTGCTTGGGTAACCTTGGAACGCTGGAATACTTTAACTCCTGAACAAAAAACTAGATTTGCTCCCCTTTGCCCTGATTTTGTCGTTGAGTTACTTTCCCCAAGTGATAGCTTAAAGGATACTCAAGAAAAAATGAAGGAATACCGAGATAATGGAGCACGTTTGGGTTGGTTAATTAATCGCAGATCTCGGCAAGTAGAAATTTATCGACTAGGTCAAGATGTTGAGGTGATTAAATCTCCTACTACCCTATCAGGAGAAATGATTCTCCCTGGATTTATCTTAAATCTGGAACCAATTTGGTAATATAGCAAAAGGCAGAGGGCAGAGGGCAGAAGGCAGAAGGAAAAAGATTCATCTGTTGGGTTTCGCTGTTATAATCAATTCGCAGATATGCCATGAATTACGGCTGCTCAACCCAACCTACATCGAACATACCTTAGTCGCTATAGCTAAATAATTTATCCGTAGATAGTTTAAAATTGGGAAAAAGGAAAGATTGAAGAAAATCTCCTTTACGCAACATGACCTTCTGATATTGATCATTGACCAGATTGCAGACGGTTACTGTAGGTTGTTTGGGGCTACCAATGAAGTATTTACCGCCAATACCCAAATAATCTACAATCCAGTATTCTGGTATCCTCAACGCTTCGTAATCTTCATATTTACGAGCATAATCATTTTGCCAATTTGTACTAACAACTTCTACCACCAGTTTGATCGTAGTACCCAAAGTAATAACTGGTTCCCTTCTCCAAAGTGGTTCGTTAACTAGTTCTCTCTCATCAAGGACAACAACATCCGGTCTGAAAGCATTGAACGTTCCCAGGGGTTGAATTAAGCAACGCTGTGGAATAAAGTAGGGTGCATCTAAGCGGTCTATTTCTACATTAAACTTGCGGCAAATAAAAGCACCTACTTGCTCGTGGGGACCAGTTGGTTCCAGGTCAATCAGTTCTCCATCAATTAATTCGTAACGTTGATCGTCTCCATACTGAGTAATAAATTCTTCCGGACTGATAAATGTTTTGGCTGCTGAGAGAACCATAGTAGCAACTCCTAGTACTTTGAAGGCAGGAGGCAGAATCCACCCCTAACCCCTCCAAGGAGAGGGACTTATATCGTAACTTAGCCTAAATTAATATATAGCAGTATTTCTGGCGTTGAATTACACGATCGCAACCTCCAGCCTACTTATTCTCTGTAGACTTGATTCTAAGCTCTTATTCTCCCTGACTACCCGTCGCGAAGTGTAATGCACCGGGTCACGGGTAAAATCATGTTCAAAAATCGCCTAAGTGCGATCGCATCATCTGTAGACAAAATTTTTGTAGCATGTTATATTACAAAATAATGTACCCTAAATAAAAACGCTGTTGACTTTGAAGACAAGCACCATTCTAGGTTTTGGGTGAACCTACCCCTATAAACCGAATACCGATGAATAATTCTCGTCTAATTAAAATCAGTAAATATCTCAGTAAGCACTTGCGACATCAGCCGGAACGAATCGGCATTCAACTTGCTCCTGGTGGTTGGGTTAATGTCGATGAACTTCTGAGGGCTTGTAAAAAACACTCTTTTGCGATCAATCGGAGTGAGTTACAGGAAGTAGTTGCTACTAACGATAAGAAACGCTTTTCTTTTGATGCTACAGGTAGTTTAATTCGTGCAAACCAAGGACATAGCGTTGAGGTTGATTTGCAACTAGAACCTGCGATGCCACCAGAGGTACTTTATCACGGTACAGGACACCGAACAGTTGAAGTAATTCTCCAACAAGGTTTGCTCAAGATGTCACGGCATCATGTTCATTTATCCAGCGAGATCATAACAGCAAGGAAGGTGGGAGCAAGACATGGACGCCCAGTAATTTTGAGAGTAGATGCAGCAGGGATGCAAGAGGATGGTTATATTTTCTACTGTTCAGATAATGGAGTATGGTTAGTAGATCATGTTCCTCCCAAATATCTTCAACTGTTACAAGAAGGCAAGAGGCACTAACCCACCCCTAACCCCTCCCAGGAGCGGGACAGGAAGCAGTCGGGAAGAAAGATTTAACCTTTTGTTACTGGTAGACTATTTCCACTACGCTGCACTAATTACAAACAACAAACGACAAACAACCAACAACTAATAACCAATAACTATGAGTTCAGGATACTCTGGTAGACAGAATAATAACTCAGCTATAAATCAGCAGGGTCGAGGTTTACTAGGATCTGGTTGGCGACCATTTAATCGACAATTTGATTGGGACTTTTTCTGCCATTTAGTTGCCAATGATCCTTGGGAGCTAACGCAAAAAACTCTTGATTTTGCTAGCGATATGGCAGATGTTTTGGGGCGCACTGATTATGCTTGGTGGGCAAATATTTTAAACGTTTTTTCGGAAAATACCCGCTATGAACTAGACGAGTTTTGGGACTATATTACTCCTCAATATCCTACTCCAGATTATCTCCACCGCAAAGTTTTGCTAGTTGATACTCCTGTTAAACAACAAGTTAGCCGTGATAATATTCCCATTGATTATGTACTTAATCGCTTGCAGGAGACAACTCTTTTTAAAATTCTCGATTTGTTGGGGAAGCCAGAACTGATTTTCCAGGAATACGATGACCGCCATTTTTATTTGCCTAGCCATCGGTTTATCAATTGGGAGCGCTTGGAGGTTATGGGTAATGTTTTTGCCTATTGGTCTCAAGAGGAAGTTTGGCTACAAATCAATAGTCTTAATGAAGGAAGACGAAAGTACAGTCTAATTGCTCAAGAATTAGGTTCACTGGTGAATAAAGCTACTTACGGCTTGGCAGTAATGCTTAGTGGTTATCAAAGCCGTGTGGGACAAATTCATAGCCAGTTTCCTATTCGGACATTTCCTGATGATATCCAAAGCTTTACTGATGTTGTACAACAAGCAGTGTTTGACCAAAATCAGCTAGCAGTACTGATCAGTGGTGAACCAGGAACTGGTAAAACTGCCTGGACACAAGCCGTAGCTAAGGAAATTATGGTTCCTCTAGGATATGTAATCTTTATCCTAGACCATGATGGGGTAGAAAATTTTGTACCACCGAGTTACTTGGAACGGATTTGCCTGATTATTAATGAGGCTGACAATTTGGCTCAGGATAGAGCTAGTATTGTGGCTCAAGGTAATAGCAAGACGGAGCATATCCTGAGTTTGCTCGATGGCACTTTGTATCAGAGTGTTATTGATGAAGCAGGAATTCAAATGCAACAGAAGTTAGTGGTGTTGATGACTTGCAATACTACAGAAAGGTTAGACCCGGCAGTTTTACGTCAGGGTCGGGTTGATTTGAGCTATGAATTTACTCAGCGATTTGTTTAATTAGGGTTTGGGAGAATAAGTCGTAACTTTTGCTCTTGAATAGGTGGTATGTGATAGGTGGCAGGTGGCAGGTAAGGTTTTAGTATGCAATGGGCGCACGTCGGTCATTGGTGTCAACTTAATGTAAAACCCTTATATCGCCTGGGGTTCAAACCCCAGGCTAATAGCTCAAGTCATCTAAAGATGACTAAACTTAAGGTGAAGCCGAAGAATTTAGTCCATTTCAATGGACTTTTGCTATTAGCCTCATCATTTGAATCCAAGGTGAGGCAAGGAAATCTAGCTAGCTAGCTATGTCTAAGCTTAAGTTGACACCAATGCACGTCGGTGCGCCCCCACAACAATATCAGGTTCACGAATTTAATAGCGCCGTGTTTTCTGAACTCCGTACACTAATCCTGTACCAATTGAGAGGAGAATTAAGAGCGAGATCAAACCACCAGGAATAAAGGTAAGAATACCAAAACCTCTCAGCACATAGACTACTATAGTGATTGCCAGAGTAATGGCAAAAGTGTAAGCATATTGCAGAGTATCAGAAGGAGGATAGGAGCTCATTTTTTAGGTGGTAGGTGGTAGGTGGTAGGTGTTAGGTGTTAGGTGTTAGGTGGTAGGTGTTAGGTGGTAGGTCTTATCCCAAACTAATCAATTCTCCATTCTTAATTCTTAATTCTTAATTCTTAATTCTTCCTCACCACATTCCCGGATTTTGCAACAAGTCATTCACCCAAGTTGCATCTTCCTTAGATAAGGGTGGTACGGGCTCTCTACTATAATCAATCACATAGTCGTAGCCTCCTTGATCATAGATTTTATTGAGCAAGGTTTGCAAATCTAATACTGGTTCGGTATCTTCGGAACGCAGAGGCAGAGAAAATGTGGGAATAGGCTCTGTTAAGCTAAATCCATATAAAGCTGCTTGGGGACGACAAGATTCGCGGCTGACTAAAATGCGATAGTCTGTCTGGAGATCATTCTTCAAAGTTGGCATAGGATGCCATCCCCGCAGCAAGTCAATTTCCACTAAATTGGTTAAGCTACCCAAGATTCTTTGACGTTTCTTCAGGTACATTGCTCTTTCTTCCCCAACACGCTTATTCACGGGAGAGAGAATTTCAATGGCTGTCACTACTTGCCCAGTTGCTAATTCTTGCACTTCTAGATAAGATTGCTTAATCAGTCTAGGCATAGGGAGAGTTACTGTTACCGGTTGCAGTACCGGGGAAGCAACAGCAACGTTCGATTGGTGAAGTTCTGGATTAGTTGCTTGATAGTTCGTTGTTGCACCGGGAATCTCCACCACTAACAAATTATTGCCATCTGTCTCACTCGCTTCATAAACTCGCTTTTCTATAGCAACTCGATATTTAGGTCGAATGCGGGGAACCAAAAAATTTGCGATCGCAACAATCAAGCGACTGTGAACTTCTGCCCAAAAATCAGGATGCTCTAAGTAGGGATCCATCCCCGGAAACGGAGAAGACATGATTTGATTAAAATTCAGTGATCAGTTACCAGTTTAGACTTGATTTGCCCAAATCCGGTATATATAACCAGGTTATGTCACACATTGTAGAGACGTTCCATGGAACGTCTCTACATGAGAGGTTTTCTTAGCTAAAATACCCGAATGGGAATCTCTGCTGGTGCTAGTAACAACTCTTTCAACTCATCATTAACCTTGCACAAAGTAATTGACATTCCTGCCATTTCCAACGAGGTGCAATATTCACCTACATAGCTGCGCCACACTTTGATGCCCTTTGCTTCCAACTGTTCGTGAGCATAGCCGTAGAGTAGATACAATTCAGAAATGGGAGTGCCTCCCAAACCATTGATCATCAAAGCTACTTCATCCCCAGTATTAAAGATAGGAGCAGTGGTTTCAGTTTCGGAGACAGGCTTAGAGTCGGTGAGAATTGCTTCCAACATCTGATCGACTATTTCATTAGCGCTGGCAAGCTTTTGACGCGCCCTACCTGGTTCACCGTGAATCCCTACACCCATCTCAACTTCATCCTCTGCCAGAGTGAAAATGGGGTCACCTTTAGCTGGGGGTGTGCAGCCACTCAAAGCCATTCCCATGGAACGAATAACATCGTTGACTTGATTACCCAAAGCTACCAATTCATCCAGGGAAGCACCGGTTTCTGCCGCTGCGCCAACAGCTTTGATCACAAAAAAGTTGCCTGCTACGCCCCGCCGACCTACAGTATAGAGACTATCTTTAACGGCGACATCATCATCCACAAAAATCGTTTTTACAGTAATCCCTTCGTCTTCCAATTCTTCAGCAGCATCACGGAAAGCAGCGCGATCGCCTGTATAGTTGTTAACGATATGCAACACACCTTTGCCTGAGTTAAGCAGTTTTGAGGACTCAATCACATAATCGATGGGAGGAGCAGCAAAGACATCACCAGGACAAGCACCGTCAAGCATTCCCTTACCCACAATCATCACATGAGCCGGTTCATGACCGGAGCCGGAGCCCTGAATAATGGAAACTTTATCATCATTAGGAGCATCTGCTCGCATAATGAGGTTGTAGTCGCTGACGTACTTGACCTTACCAGGATTCGCCAGGGCAATTCCCTTCAACATTTCGGGAACAAACTCCTTGGGATTATTAACAAATTTCTTCATTGATTTTTTTCTCCTGTGATTGATTGCTCAATTTACCATTGATATCATGTCCGGTTGAATACTTACACTTCGGTGGCAATAAGGCAGGAGGCAGAAGGCAGGAGGCAGGAGGGAAGAAAGAAGGTTGCAAGGTAGAAGGGAGTTATAAGTAATTATCCGGACATGATATGACTCACCTTCCTTTAACTTCTGCAATTAAATAATCAAGTTCTGTTTGCATTTGGGTAAGGACTTGCTGATAACAGGTATTAACATAATCGCGATCGCTTGATGCGGTGCGACCATATTGTTCAAATATAATGGGAGCACAGACACGGGTATGAATCTGTGTTGGTAAAGGGAAATTGGGTAGAGGACCAATCCCCAATCCCCAAGGCAGTCCTAAATACACAGGAAATACCTCTGGATCCGTATCAAATAACCAAGGCATAATACCCCACTCATGTAACTGCCGCACCTGTTGATAGAAGTCGGCTAAAACCACCAGGGTATCGTGAGCTCCCCAGGAAATAATGGGGACAATGGGTACTTGTTCTCGCAGTGCTAGTTTGATAAATCCCTGATGTCCTGCAAAGTAAATTTTATCCCGCATCTGGTGGGGACGGAAAACATCATATCCTCCTCCTGGATAGACGAGGACTGCTGCTTGTTTCTGGAAGGCAGCGATCGCCATTTTGGGATGGGCTACAATTGAGCCACACTGGACTGCAAACTTGGCGACTTCCGGAAAAACTTGCCAGAGTTTAGGATGGGTTAGTCCGTATGCTAAGCGATCGTAGCCAAATCGCTGGAACCAATCATACATGAACATAAACATATCCGGTGCAGCTAAGCCCCCATTATGGGAACCGACTATCAGCATTTTCCCATTTGGGGGCAGGTGATGCCAGCCATCAGTAGTGACTCGGAAGTAGTGGTGGTAGAACCATTCCCAAAAAGGCATGAAGGACTTGATTACCTGGGGGTCTCTAGCATCTAATGACCAACCATCAAACTTTTGGTGGGGGGTTTTGCTGCTATGGGGGTGCTTGAGTTTGTACATAGGTAGGTAAGTTAAAAAAACTCCAGTAAGTTTGTTTGTCGGGGCAGGTTTAGCACGTCGGTGTTAGGGCACACGTCGGTGCGCCCCTACCCTAAATTTAATTTCCTTACATTAACCCTAGGAGATCGGCGAGTACCTACGCTGGAGCTGAAGGCAATCACACTGCCAAAAATAAAGTATATTATTTTTTTTATTTAATTGTACTTATGGTGATATTGATTATTTATATAAATTACTGAGACTCCTTGGCTTATGTTAAACAAGCTGTTTAAGGGACAGTTCGTAACTCGTAAAGGCAAAAAATGTAACTTATGCTACTTTCTTCACCATTAATATTTCAAAGCATGATTAAAGCCCTCCTGGATGATGAAAAAAAGTATAAATATATTGATTTTATGTTTATATTTATCTACACTGATTTTGAGGAATAGAGCCTATCAAACAAAAAAAACATGGGTATTTCAAATATCCGTAATTTGGGCTATGTTAAAAAAATGAACTGTTTATTGATGTCCCTCGTTTTAGTGATACTGATGGCTAATATTAGCAGCAGTGCTCAATGAGAAGAGTTTTTCCATAGTCACAAGTAACACAAATTTAAAACTTACTGAGAAATGCATCTATGAAGATAAAACGGGTGACAAGTTAAAATGACGATTTTATCAATCTTATTATCTGAAACAAGCGAATCGTTAGAAGTACTGAGGGAAAAATATAGTCAATATGAAGGGAGATTTACTGTTGTTAAATCAGGAGACAACAAACGCTTTTACCTTCAAACCAATGCTCCGTTTCAAAAGAAATTCAATGATGACAATCAACGTCAAAGTCATCAAGAATACTTACCTAACCCACGGGAAATTGTCGAATCAGGGGATTATCCCAACCTGGAGAGCAATCATATTTGGTTTGATGCCCTTTATGCTCTAGCGATCGCAGAAGCTCGTCAATGTTCCGTCCCTAATATTAAAGATGGGTCTTATTTTAATGGACAGCCTCTCCCCAATCCACCCACCGGCGGCTATTTTGAGACAGGTTTATTCTGGAATTATGTGTGGACAAGGGATATTTCCTATGCTGTAGAGCTTAGTTTAGCAGTTGTTGATCCGATTCGAGCCTTAAATTCGTTGAATTTTAAACTCTCCGAACTTCGGGAAGGGGATAACCTACAAATTATACAAGACACTGGCACCGGAGGCAGTTATCCCATATCAAGCGATCGCGTTGCCTGGTCTTTTGGTTGTCGTACTTTGTTGCAACAACTTCAAGGAGAGAAAAGGCATGATTTTGCCCAGCGTTCCTATCAAGCTCTCAAAAATACTATTGAACACGATCGCCAAGTTATTTTTGACCCCCAAGATGGACTTTACCGAGGAGAACAATCCTTCTTAGATTGGCGAGAACAAAGTTATCCTGATTGGACAAAAGAAGACCCTGTGCAAATTGGCATGTCCAAAGCACTTTCAACTAATTGCTGTCATTATCATGCCCTACAGTTAGCTACTACTCTCGCTGGGGAATTGGGCAATAGTGATCAACAAGAAAGATATCAGCAATGGGCAGAGGATTTACGCCAAGCAATCCGCACTCACCTCTATCTCCCAGAGCAACAACTCTACTCTACCTTTATTACCACTACCTTTGCCCCCGCTCCTGCCCATCAATATGATTTATTAGGCAATGCTTGGGCAATTTTGCTGGATATTGCTGATGAGCAACAAGCCAAGCAAATAGTTTCTCATTATCCCCATTTACCCAAAGGAGCTTCTGTTATTTGGCCGCAACAAAGGGATACCCTCATTTATCATAACCAAGCAATTTGGCCTTTTGTTACCGCTTTTTGGCTCAGAGCAGCTAAGAAAGTGGAAAATGCTCCAGCTGTTACTCTTGGTATCAGTTCTTTAGTTCGAGGTGCTGCCTTAAGTTTATCGAATATGGAAAATTTCGATGCAGTTACTGGGCGGGTGGAAATAGATTCCGAACACAAAGAACCCCAGGTAAATTCTCCCCGTCAATTATGGTCAGTAGCTGGTTATTTGTCCATGATCCATGACATCATATTTGGACTCACTTGGACAGATTCAGGTATTCGCCTTGCTCCCTATATTACCCGTGAATTCCGTAATCATCTCTTACCTAACTCAAATCAATTAGTTCTCAAGGGATTCCCTTATCGCAGCTATCAACTGGATATTCAAATTAATTTACCTCCTGTGACTGAGGAGATGGTAGGAGCTTATACCGTAGGAGAAATTCGTCTGAATGGACAAGGGATAACCTCAGAGATTACCGAAGCAATGCTTAGCGATCGCAATCTCGTTGAAGTTGATTTAGTCGAAGGTAAGACAGAAACTTCTCCCCTTAATCTGGTTAATAATCTCGAAGATTACCGATACAGATTTGCCCCTCGACCACCGATAGTAGAGTCCATAACAGCAATCGATGAGCAATTAGCAATTAGGTTTAATCTTAATGGGGAAAATCCTGATGAAGTAACGGTTAATATGTATCGAGATGGGGAACTAGTTGCCAAGGGTTTGTCCGGCAATCTTAAGAGTTGGCGTGATCACAACAGCCAAGGAACGCGATCGCCTAGCTATTGTTATAACCTAGAAACAGTTTACATCACCAGTGGAACCACTTCTCAACCTTCTCAACCGTTTTGTTATTGGGGTTCCAATAGTGAGCGCATCTCATACGTTAATGCTGACCAATTTTCTGCGATCGGGGGTCAATTTTCTGAGGGTCATGGCAGAAAACATTTTGAAAATTGGGGTCAACCTGGTGATAGTATTACAGTCAATCTCAAAGCTCAGTTGAATGGTCGTCATGCTATTCAGGTGGTGGCAGGGAATGGTGCAGGTGCGATCAATACAGGCATCACCTGTGCCGTTAAACATTTACAAATGAAGAATTTACAAAATAGTCAAATAGTTGCCGATGGTTATCTGATGATGCCTCAGCTTGGTAGCTGGGAGCGCTGGTTAGAGTCTTCAGTTATTTTTACCCAAATTGACTTAATTGCTAATCAAGATTACGAAATCAAGATTTTTAGTGATGCCCAAGCTATTAATATGTCAAGCTTTGCCCATAATGCCAACTATACAGGAGGAAATGGAGGAACAGAAGCTTACAATTATGTCAATATTGCTCAAATTAAGTTAAATGCTTTAACGTAATTATCTTTCTCTATTTTTTTATCAACTTTAACTTGATTTAATTATGAATAATTATTAAAACTCAATGACGGTATTCAGCAATAATTCAAATAAGGTTTTATTCTATAAAAGTGAGTTAATTCAAAGCGACACACGGACGATATAACATTTGCTACACAGGCCAGAAAAAGTAGTTTTTTTTCCTTAATAACTCTTGGCTTCTGACTATTGAATCCCGTTTCTTAAGAGACTTATTACTATCACTAGTTAACTTGAGTTTACCTAAAGACTCCAAGTCTCAAATCTGGAACGATTAACCTTGAAGGAGTAACCTATGAGCCCCAGTAAAACAACTGTTAAGTCAGTTAATTGCGAGACTGTTTCTAACACTGTCTACGATGTTGTTATCGTAGGTTCGGGAGTCGCGGGAGCGATTGTGGCTAAACAATTGAGTGAACAAGGAAAGCGAGTTTTAATCCTTGAGGCGGGAACCGGTAAAGATTTAACCCTTAAGGGCTTTCAAAGTCATCTCGAAACCTTCTACGGTGCTGTCAACAAGAACTCCAACTCTCCCTATCCCAAAAATCCCAATGCTCTTAGCCCTACTGATGGTTTATATGGCTATTTTGAAGAGAAAGGCCCCCTGCCCTTGAGCGGTTCCTATACAAGGGTATTAGGTGGGACAACCATGCACTGGGAAGGCAAAACCATCCGGATGCTACCTGACGATTTCCAGTTACGCACCAACTATGGACAAGGTCTTGATTGGCCTATTAGCTATGAAGAGCTTCAACCCTACTACCGCCAAGCAGAGTATGAGATTGGGGTTTCTGGGAACACAGAAGAACAAAAAAATCTAGGTGTCCCCTTTATTGATGGCTATGTCCTGCCCATGCTAGAGCTTCCCCCTTCTTATTTAGATCAAAAAGTGGGTGAGGGGCTTACTGGGAAGACAGAAGAACTTGATTGTGAGACTATTAGCCTAGAACTCAGTACCTTTCCCCAGGGTCGCAACAGTATCCCTAACCCCGATTACAAAAGACCTAGTTTCAATAGGTTGCGTCCTCATGACTTCGTTCCCGAAGGAGTTGCCAGTGTTAATCCGGTTGAGTATGGGGAACGGTGCCAAGGTAACGCCAACTGTGTGCCCATCTGTCCAGTTCAAGCCAAGTATGATGCCCGTAAAACCTTAAATACCATAGCCTTTCCAGAAAACGTCCATCTACTTTCCCAGGCTGTAGCCTCAGAGGTAGAAATCGATCCCGAAACCGGTCGTGTTGCGGCTATTCACTATAAACACTATCGGGATAAAAACTCTCCCGACCATACTGTTGGAACTGCCAAGGGTAGTTTATTTGTCCTAGCAGCAGGTGCTGTGGAAAATGCCAAGCTAATGCTTGCTTCTAATCTGCCTAGCACCAGTGGACTAATGGGCTGCCATTTGATGGATCACCCCTACCTATTAGCTTGGGCATTGATGCTCGAAGTGACTGGTACTATGCGAGGTCCCCAGGTTACGTCAGGAATCAGCCACTTTCGCCAAGGTGCTTTTCGTCAGAATCAATCGGTATTCGCCATGTCTATCCACAATGATGGTTGGGGATGGTCAGGTACTGGTGCCAGTGATGTGGTACGAGATGCTATTGATAATCAGAAAAAGTATGGAGCAGAACTACGCCAGGAATTGATTAGTAAGATCTCGCGACAGCTAATGCTAGACTTCATGTGTGAATTACCTGCCGAGCCCAGTAACCGAGTCACTATCGATCCGCACTATAAAGACCAACTAGGTAATTATCGTCCTGTCATTCACTTTGACATACCCGACTACACCAAAAACACCATTGTTTTCGCCCGACAACTCTCTCGTAAGATATTCGGGTATTTGGGAGCAGAAGATTACACCCACTACAATGACAACGACCCTGCCTATTTTGAGTATGAAGGTCAAGGCTATTGGACTCGAGGAGGAAACCACTTCGCGGGCACACACGTTATGGGAACGAGTCCCAACAACTCAATTGTTAATGAGAATCTGCGTTCTTGGGATCATGAGAATCTTTACTTAGTTGGTGCAGGAAGTATGCCCTCCATTGGCAGTGCCAATACTACGTTGACTCTCGCTGCACTAAGTTTTAAGGCTTCTGAAAATATGCTTGAGGAGTTGAATAAGTAAGACTAAAAAACAAAGTGCATTCCACAACTCTTGAAAATATTGCCAGCAGAGGTATTATTAATGACTGATACTTACGAGTTGATTACAACGGTTGAAGACCTGCATTACTATCTGACCCAGGCTATGGTCATAGAACATGCAACTCTTCCCCCTTATCTGACTGCTCTTTACTCCCTCAAACCAGGCTCGAATCTGGAAGCTTTCCACATTATTCGTACCATTGCTGTGGAAGAAATGCTCCATCTCACCCTAGCAGCCAATGTGTTTAATGCAGTTGGGGGAAACATCGAAGGGGTTTTGACAAATCCTGACTTTGTTCCTAACTATCCTACTGAATTACCGACAAATCCGGAAGAAGAAGACTCATTTGAAGTTGACTTAGGCAAGTTTTCCGAAGAAACAGTAGAGACGTTTCTCCAGATCGAGCGTGCTAAGCATGTACCTGAAGATAAGCCATTAGTACCAGCTCGAAGTGAGCAAATACGCGAGCAGAATGATAGGGATAATGATAAAGACAATATTTTGAGCCAGCTCATTCGGAAATTTCTCGGTGAAGAAGAAGGACTGCATTATTACAGCATTGGCTTGTTCTATACAGAGATTATCCGTGGCTTAAAGGCGCTCGATAAAGAGTATAAGCACAGAGGTGAGAATCTCTTCAGTGGCGATCCTAACAAGCAAATTACCCGGGAATATTACTATGACGGTGCAGGAGATATCATCAAGGTGACGGATCTTGACTCTGCCCTCAAAGCCTTGTATGTGATTCAAACCCAAGGTGAGGGGTCTGGAAGCGAAACGATCTATGATTCAGAAAAAGAACTTTGTCATTACTATCGTTTCCAACAACTACTATTGGGACGATACTATGTGATAGATAAAGATGATCCGCGCAACTCGAATCTGCCCAATCAACCCACAGGTAATAGCTTTACCGTAGATTGGGACGCTGTTTATCCCGTTATGAAAAATCTTACCCTGAGTGAGCTGAGAAATTATTGTGAGCCAGATTCAGAGTTATATACTCATGCTCTGGAGTTTCAGCAAGCTTACAGTAATTTTCTCGCAGAGATTGAATATTCCTTTAATGGTTATCCCGAACAGTTACTTCCTGCGGTGGGGAGCATGTTCCGACTCAAAGAGTTGGCTAATAGTCTGATTCGTAACCCCATTCCAGGGCATCCGGATGGCTTGAATGCCGGTCCGATTTATAAGCTTGATTAGCCCCAGCCTGTAGTGCGAGCATCTTGCTCGCGTTCAGCATCTTACTCACGTTCAGTTGGAAATCCAATTGGTCAAACTCCAATTGAATTATGAGCAACCCAAAGATAAAAATTTTGTGGAGGTAAATAACGAGTGGATATTGATAAACCTGAGTTTATGGAGTATTTCCTGGACTTTTCCGCAGAGGTTACCGGATTTTCTCGGTTTGAGCTGCAAGGAACTGGACAAGCTACCCTTTACTTTGACACTATTCGGGGGGTAATTGGTGGCGAGATGTTTGGAAAATTACTACAAACCTTTAACGATAGTGGTTTGGAGCAAATTCTGACATCTCCAAAACTAGAAGCGATCGCCCGTAACATCACTAAATTATGGTATATAGCCACCTGGGAGCAACTTCCCTCTGTCTGGCATGAGCAGTTTGGTGCCCAACTAAACGATGACACCTTTATTGCCAGTCCTCAAGCCTATCCCGAAGGACTTGTGTGGCGGGCAATTGGGGTTAACCCACCCGGTGCGAAAGCACCAGGTTATGGGACTTGGAGCGAGACTCCTTCGGTTAGCCTTAGCTAAACCGCCAGAAGCCCCACATCTCAACCCGTAGGGTGAGCGTGGGATGAATGGCGGTCAACCAATTTCGATTCAACATGAATAATCATTGCTGTTAATTGTATCCTTAAGAAGGAGGTGATGAAACCATGAGGACAGCCTATCAATATAGATTGCGTCCATCTCGTCAAGAAACAGCCACAATCAATAAATGGCTATCAATGTTGTGCGCTCAATACAATTACTTACTGGCTGATAGATTTAACTGGTATGAGCAAAATCGCTCACCTGTTAATGCTTGTCCTCTTGTCTGTCACCTACCTCAACTAAGGGCTAATCCCAATTACTACTCTCAAAAGAAAACTTTACTTCAGCTCAAGAAAGATAGACCTTGGTACAAAGATATTTATTCCCAAGTCTTACAGGATGTAGTCAAGAGAGTTAAGCTAACCTTTGACCGATTTTTGAAGGGAGATAGTAACGAAAAAAGAAGTGGTAGACCTAGGTTTAAGCCACTCAGTCGTTACAGAACCTTTACTTATCCTCAAATTAACTCCGACTGTCTACAGGGTAATAAAATCAATCTTCCCAAGCTGGGCAAGATTAAGGTCATAGTACACCGTCCCGTACCTGAGGGGTTCAAAATCAAGACGGTTTCTATCAGTAAAAAAGCTGACGGTTTTTACGTTACACTGTCACTGGAAGACAATACAGTACCGGAAATTAAGACAGATATCAATCCTGAATCAATAACTGGGATTGATGTGGGTTTAAAGGACTTCTTGACAACTTCCAATAATGAAACAGTTGACCTTCCTAAACACTACCGCAAAGCACAAAAAAGGTTACAACTTATTCAAAAAAAGGTGTCGCGGCGGAAGAAGGGTGGTAATTGTAGACTAAAGGCTATTAAACTGTTGGCTAAACAACACAAAAAAGTAGCTGATAAACGTAAAGATTTCCACTTCAAAACAGCTAATCAATTACTGTCAAAATATGATGTTATTGCTCATGAAGATTTAAACATCAAAGGTCTGGCTCGTACCAAGTTGGCTAAGTCTGTGTTGGATGCTGGGTGGTCAAACTTTCTGTCGATATTGACAAACAAAGCCGAGAAAGCTGGTTTGTTGGTTATCCCAGTAAGTGCCCATAATACTACACAAGAGTGCTCCAGTTGTGGAGAGAAAGTACCAAAAAAGCTGCATATTCGCTGGCATAACTGCCCCCATTGTGGGTGCAGTCTAGATCGGGATCACAATGCAGCGATAATTATCAAAAATAGAGCGGTGGGGCATCCCGTTCTTAAAGCTCAGTTAATGTCCGACGGGTTACCGGGAGTCGCTGAGAAGCCCACACTTACCCGATAGGGAAGTGTGGGAGTATGTCACTTAATTTAGACGGGACTTACGCACATTAGAAATCGGATTTTAAAGATATAGCAGTCGCTAGGGCGGTTAAGACATTCTCAGGTAAAGCAAGTGAACAAGGGGATGGCAGCCCCTTGTCCTAATCACCTTGGCGGTTGCTAGAAAGTTATTGTGCGAGTCCTGTTAGAATTACCCAAAAAACAACCTTAATTAGAAGTAAAATATGAACATTAAACCTTGGTTTCGCCGAATCTCTGCTGTTGTATTAGTGCTTCTCCTTAGTTTAACGGCATTCAGTTTGCCCGCTGAGGCTTTTGTTGGTGATTTCGTACAACTCGCCAATCGAGAGAAGTTGCTAACAACAAATGAATGCAATGGCTGCAATCTATCGGGAGTAGATTTATCAGGCGAAGATTTATATGGCAGCGCACTCCTTGATGCGGATCTAACAGGAGCCAATCTATCGGACACCTTACTGAATGAAGCCAAGCTAAACAGAGCAGATCTAACGGGAGCGGATCTATCGGCAGCATCACTTCTAGGAATCAAGTTAAACAATGCCCATCTAAATGATGCCGACCTCTCGGATGCCAAATTGAATAATGCCGATATGAGTGAGGCAATCTTGTCCGGTGCAACTCTAACAGGAGCAGAGTTAGAATATGCGATCATCTCTGATGCAGATTTGACTGCTGTTGTTGCCCAAGATGCTAATTTCTACAACGCATATTTATCTGGCTCGGATTTATCGAGTGGAGATTTTTCTTATGCTGTAATGGAAAATGTGCGTTTATCAGGGGCTACACTAACAAATGCTAAGTTTTACGAGGCAGATTTATTTCGTGCCAGGATGCCTAATGATACCATCTATATGGGTGATGTCTCTAAGTTTGGTGCCTATGATTAGGGCTTAATCTTGGTTTACTCCGCGAGATAGCTTTGCCAACGCCCCTACATCTAGTTCTGGGAGGAGTCGAATCAAGCAAGGACTCAGTATCGGTTAGCGGCTCAAGATGACTTTGATGTTGGTTACAATGAACTAGTGTAAGAAGGCAGAACCCACCCCTAACCCCTCCTGGGAGGCTTCAAGGAAAGAAAGCTTGGAACGGAAGCTTTTCCTCCTTTTTTAACTGACGGGTGATTTTCATGCCCACTGCACTAGCTCGTTTATCTATTAAGAAATTGGGCGTTGGCGCCAATACTTGAGTCTCATGGGTTTATCAGAGCAGGAATTAGACAATACGGTTTTAGGCTTTGCCGAAATTCAGTCAGAGCTAAATTACAAATATGCCCAAGATGCTCTACGAGACTTGGTTAATAATTTTGATTTAACACCCCAAGAACAAGCAGGTTTAGAGGTAGAAATTAAGGGTTTAACCCGCGTGTTGGATAAGTTAGAACAAACCTGTGTGCAGATTGCTGTCTTTGGTATGGTGGGACGAGGGAAGTCTTCTGTACTTAATGCCTTATTAGGACAATCTGTATTTCAAACCGGGCCACTTCATGGAGTTACCCAGGACTTTCAACAAGCTCATTGGCAATTGAGCAGTGAAAAAGTAGGGGACAATCATCAAGATATCTTACGAGTTGCCCTACCTAGTATTGGCAACTCCGAAATTCAGTTAATTGATACTCCTGGTATTGACGAAATCGATGGAGAAACTCGCGAAGTGATAGCACTTACAGTAGCTAAACAGGCAGATTTGCTACTGTTTGTTATTGCTGGGGATCTGACTAAGGTAGAGTATAAAGCCCTATCTCAGCTGCGAGAGGTTGGTAAACCAATGCTATTGGTATTCAATAAGATTGACCAGTATCCCGAGGCGGATCGTATGGCAATTTACCATAAAATTCGGGACGAACGAGTTAAGCAGCTGCTTTCTCCAGCAGAAATTGTCATGGTTGCAGCTTCACCATTGGTAGCTAAGGCAGTGCGTCGGGTTGATGGCACAATGGGAGTGAAGCGGTGTTCTGGAAAACCGCAAATCGAGGCTTTAAAACTCAAGATCCTGGAGATTTTGCACCGGGATGGCAAATCTTTGGTTGCTCTGAATACAATGCTTTATGCCGACAATGTTAATGAGCAGTTGGTCAAGCGAAAAATGCTTATTCGAGAAGAGGGCGCCAATCAGATTATTTGGAGGGCTGTGATGGCTAAAGCAGTTGCGATCGCTCTTAATCCCGTTACCGTTGTCGATATCCTCACTGCTACTGCCATTGATCTAGTGATGATTCTTAGTTTATCAAAGCTCTACGGTATTGCGATGACTCAATCAGGAGCTATCGGATTGCTGCAAAAAATCGCTATCAGCATGGGAGGTATCAGTGCTAGTGAACTCCTGGCAACTCTGGGACTAAGTTCCCTCAAAGGTTTACTAGGTATATCAGCACCAGCAACAGGAGGGGTTTCTTTAGCTCCCTATCTTTCCGTTGCCATTACTCAGGCAGGAGTTGCCGGTGTTTCCTCCTATGGTATTGGACAAGTTACCAAAACTTATTTAGCCAATGGAGCATCTTGGGGACCTGATGGCCCTAAAGCGGTTGTTAATCGTATTCTCTCTTCCCTGGATGAAACCTCAATTCTCAATCGTATTAAAGGAGAATTAGGGACAAAGTTGGGGCAAGCAGGTGTGAGGGTTTAACTGGAGAGATTTTAGATTTTAGATTTTAGATTTTAGATTGAAGAATTAAAACGGTTAGTGGTATTATTATTTAACAATGGGATAGGTGTGCACCTGTAAACAAAACTCTCTCTGTTACCCTGTGGTTCTATTAAAAGAGTACACCAAGCGATCGCAAATTTCCCTAGCTTATAACTTGTGACCGAAAAAAACAAGGATACAAGCCCCCGGATTTATCCGTGGAAAAAACAAAGATTTTATCATTATTCCAAGCCCCTGGCTTTAGACATGGGGTCAATCTAAAATCTAAAATCTAAAATCTAAAATTGATTGACTTAAACCAATGGTCGTATCATTTTCAGAGAAAGCCACCCCTGCTCATGAACAGGGAATAGAGAACTTCAGAACAGTAATAAGATTGGAGATTTCAGCATTGGAATTAATTGTTGTAACTGACATTATTAAGTATTTAGGGTCTGCTGTATAAGTGTGTAAGCCATACCAGACAATGGTTTCAATCATTTTTTCTCTTGCCAAGTACAAGAAAATGGTGTCGATTGGTTCAAAAACCTTGCACTTGAACCGGGAAATCAAAACATGAACTCTTGACTCATTACTCATTACTTCAAAACCCGAATCAATCGACTTATTCAGCAAACCCTATTTATGATGCATAGTGCAAGATCTCAGATAAATAAAGATACAGGCAGCAACGTTTGATATACTTGTTTTGGTGGTTGATTAAGGCTTTCTAAATCGAAATAATCTGGCAATAAACTAGTCTCATCAGTATGTTCTTGGTCGGGCAAAAATGATTGCTCCTGGCTAGGCTTAAAGATATTTATTTTCTGCTCAGGTAAAAGGACGAGTGCTGTGACTATGGTCGCACTACCTAATAATAAAGGCCAGTAAAGCAATTTGGGAATTAGGTTATCTTCGTAATTAATCCATTGAAGCACAAGATTATTCTCTTTATTGGAGTGAAAAAAGAGAAAAGAATTAACCGAAACCCCTAACAAAGTTATATACATTAAAGGATAGAAAAACTCAACATATACTACCGGAGAACCAGCAAACTGTTCTCGGATCTGCACTTGAGACAGTAAAACCACAAAAAACAACCCTGAACAAACTCCAATTACCCCACTGGTATTCATGCCATATTTCGAGGCTTGTTCTTCATCTTTGGTGATCATTAACAAAGTTGCAAAAGTGAGACAAGCAATAATAATTAAAGGTAGTATAAAAACAATAAATGAATTGATGAAACTGCGTTTGATCACTAGGTTAAAATAAAGTTCAGGAGTATTTTTTTTATCATCATCCCAAATACCGAATTGAGTATTGTAGTTAAAAGTTCGATAATTAAAGAAAGTGTTCGTTATTGTCCAATTATCTAAAACAATACTCGGTTCAAAGCCAAAAGAATCTTTTTTAGTCGTAGATTTGTAAGATTCCAGCATCGGTACTAAAATTGATTTTCTCTGAAAATCTTGACTCCAAATGCGTATCCAGACTGTCTTGTAATCAAAAGGATATTTAGTGTAGTCAAAGGACTGTTTTAAGGTTGTTTCAAAATACCAAACAATAACCTCATTCCCATCATCTACTGGATCTCGATAAGCGAATGTTGTTTCCAGATTATTTCCACTGTCTATTGCTTCGGGGAAAATAAAGCCCACAGGAATCTCATTGCCAGGTATGTCAAGATATTTTTCTTGTTCATAAAGCTGCCAAAGATAACCTGTAACATTAACCTCCGATGAACTATTAAATTTGAGAGATTGAATGTAAAGTCCAGTTGGAGTAAGCTCTTGAGTCAGATAAGGAAATTTGTTAGTTAAATATTGCTCTACATCCGACTGATTTGTTAATTGGTCTACCTGTGGTTCCTGTCTATTGATCGAGAAACGCCACATTAAACCAATTAAGACAACAAATAAAAGAGAAATGGAATTAGATAAGATCCACCAGTTTCCTTTGTTCATAGCCGATGCCCCTAGTTAACAAAATGTCTCTTTTGGTAAAAAATTATACCTTAGGCTGAGCAATATTTGGAGCTTGGGAGAATAAGTAGTAATTTTCTTTCTGTCTGTTTCTATTTCCTCAAAGTCTTGCTTTGTTGTATGCTGTTGAATTCCTTTGATTAAAATATACGTAAATTTACGTAGTTGGCTTCCTGAAGGAGTCACATAATCAAGAATTTTCTGTAGTTTTTGTTTTTTAGAAGAATATAATTGCGATGGTGATAAAATCTTCACGATGATGGTATGATCAAGAAACTTATTAATACATTGGTTGCATTTATTGCTATTCTGGCAATTACAGTAGCTCCGGCAGCTCAAGCTTGCACGCGGATAGTTTACGAGGCAGGTGATAGCCAGATCTTTACCGGGCGTAGTATGGACTGGATGGAAGATGTTCACAGCAGTCTCTGGGCATTTCCGAAGGGTATGGAACGTGACGGTGGGATTGAACCTAACTCTATCGCTTGGGTCTCGAAATATGGCAGCATTATTGCCTCGGTTTATGACATTGGCAGCGGCGACGGCATCAACGATCAAGGTCTGGTTGCCAATCTTCTATATCTGGCGGAATCAGATTACGGCGGGCTTGAGGGTAAGCCAGCCTTGTCGGTTGGAGCCTGGGCTCAATATGCCCTCGATAATTATGCTACTGTTGCTGAGGCAGTGGAAGCATTGAGTGCCGAACCTTTCCGAATCGTTGCACCCCCATTGCCCAATGGTAGTCCCGCTGGCGTACACCTATCGCTGTCCGACTCGACTGGAGACTCAGCTATCTTTGAATACATTGATGGCGAGCTAGTTATCCATCATGGACGGGAATATGATGTAATGACCAATTCGCCTACTTATGACCAGCAGATCCCAATCAATGCCTATTGGCAGGAGATCGGAGGTCTAACAATGCTGCCAGGGACAAACCGTGCCGCAGACAGGTTTGCCCGTGCTAGCTATTACTTACATGCGGTGCCGAAATTTGAAGATTCCCGGCTGGCTGTCTCCACAGCCTTCAGCATCATGCGGAATGCTTCTGTGCCTCTGGGTATTACAGACTCGTCCCAACCAAACATAGCTACTACCATTTGGCGGGTGATCGCAGATCAAAACAGCCATACCTACTATTTTGAATCCGCTATTAGCCCGAACATTTTCTGGGTCAAGATGGAGAATCTGAACCTTCAGCAGGGAGGAGATTCCATGAAGCTGGATTTGGAGAGTCATCCGATCCTCGCGGGTGAGGTGTCAGAAATGTTCGAGCCAGCCGAACCCTTCGATTGGCTTGCACCAGAGGCGTCGTAAGTATGTCGTGTAATAGTTCGGTCTAGTTCCCAGTGCCAGGGTAAACGCATCTAACCGACATTCCGCACGACAAAATAATGATAATCACAAGAGGGGGAAGGGGAAAGAGGAGGGCTGAGCTCTCCTCTTTTTTGCAGCAATTATTTCCATATTTATTAGTATTGTAGACTTGGCAAAATCAGGTAGATTGGATGCAATCGCTTCCTTTATCTGAACTCAAACTACTCCAAATTAATTCCGAGGCTAATAAGCGGATTATGCGATAAAATTAGAGAACCATTTAACTTATTCCAATTTATTCCTATTTTATGCAAATTATTCTTGACCTCGACGAATCTCTCCTTAGGGAAGCCTTGCAACTTACTAACCTCAATACCCAAGAAGAACTGGTGAATCTAGCTTTACAGGAACTTGTTCTATCGCGCCGCAAGAAAAACTTATTTGATCTCGCTGGAAAAATTCAATTCTCCTCGGACTTCGACCACAAAGCACTCCGTGAAACTCGTCATGTTGTTGATTGATACCTCTATTTGGATCAGTGTCTTTCGTGATCGGAGTGGTCAAGTTAGCCAAAAACTAGAGGGTTTGATTGCTAATCGGAAAGTGCTACTCACTCGCTTCACTCAGCTTGAATTACTGCAAGGTAGCCTGAACGAGCAAGAATGGAGGCTCCTCTCTACTTATCTTGAGACCCAAGACTACGTTGAGCTCACCAGGCAGTCTTGGCAAAGTGCTGCTCGTATTTACTATGAATTGCGCCGCCAAGGACTTACTGTTCGTAGCCCAATTGATTGTTGTATTGCTCAAGCAGCAATAGAAAACAATTTACTGCTAATTCACAATGATCGTGATTTTGAAACTATCGCCCAAGTTCGCTTACTCCAACACCTTCGCTTTCAACCTTGAAAATAACTTGTAGCAAATATTTCGTATCTCTAGGATGCTGCAAGATGCCCGACTTCTTCAAGAAGTCGGGCATCTGAATACGCCAATTTCCTACTTACTCCCTATCGGATAATGCTCTCCCAAAAAAGCCTTAGCATCCTCTTCATCCTCAATCACTCCATTCAATGCCTCCGTTAACAATCTGTCTAGCATTTCCCGATATTGTGGCCCTGGTTTATAACCTAACTTCCGCAAATCATTACCATTGAGCGGTGCTTGAACATGAGCCAGGGTGGTGAGATATTGCCATATTTGATGTCGGATGACTCTGGGACTATCCACACCAATTAATACTAATGTCGGTAACTGATACTGCCGTAGAAAAACAACTATTTCACTATTGAGCTGGCATTGTGGTAATTTTTCCATTACCTCTGCTTCGTCTTGCGCCAACTGCTCTAATCTAGCCATACTATCCACCGGCAGCTGTAGATTACTTGCTACCTTAGTTCGTTCTTCCGCAGGCAGGTGAGCAATCAAAACTTCCAACCGCATTTGCCAATGTACTAAGCTATTCTCTGGGTCAAACCTTCCTAGCCAACGACCAACTAGACGCACCTGCCACCATAACTGTTGATCTAATTTGAGGGTGGGATGGAGACATTGCAATGCACCTAAAGAGGATAGCAATTGTAAAGCAGGAGCCCAATAGGGAGCCTGCAAAATATACTTCAATTCCGCTTTCAACCGGGTTTGCAAGGCTGGGGCTTTGTCATTTTCTGCGAGGGAGCGATTATAAACTCCACTTTCAATCGCATACCTAATATAAGCTTCCGTTTGGGGTTCAATGGCAAATCCCAACCGTACAGCAAATCGCACAGCCCGATAAATCCGGGTAGGGTCTTCAATAAAACTGTTAGCATGTAATACGCGAATCTGACGCGATCGCAAATCTAATAAACCACCGAAGAAATCTAAGATGGGGACAGAAGTAGCATTTTGCTTGCCTACTCTACTAGAAGCAGTCAATCGTGCTGCCAAAGCATTGATGGTAAAGTCTCTGCGGTATAAGTCTTGGCGAATGGAACTAGCTTCTACTTCCGGGTTAGCCGCTGGGTAAGGATAAAACTCTGTTCTTGCTGTGGCAATATCCAGCCAAAGAGAACCCAACACTGGGTCATTGTGCCATAACAAAGCCGCAGTTTGAAAAGCTCCGTGGACTGATAAACGAGCATTGGGGTAGAGTTGTTGGATTGCTTGAGCCAGGATTACCCCAGCACCGACATCCGCAGCATGATGAAAGCCATCTACGACTAAATCAATATCCGCTAACAGTAGTTTCGATTTTGAATTTTGAATTTTGAATTTTGAATTCGCCATTAGGCGCTCATCAGCAAGTAATAAATCCCTGACTGCTCCCCCCACCAAGTAAAGATGCCAACCCCTCTCCTGAGCCTCTTGAGCTATCTTATTCAGTAATTCCCACAATGGCGGAGCAAGACGATGATGCAGATTAGGCATCAGTAATTGAGGAGAATATTCCCCATTCTCAATTCTAAATTCTAAATTCTTAATTCTTAATTCGACCTTTCCTCCTTGATGCAATTGCCGCAATACATCAGTACGAGTCACAATTCCCACCAATTGCCCATTGTCCAAAATCGGCAAACGTCCAATATCATAAGTGACCATCAATGATTCAATTTGATCTAGGGAAGTTTGTGGTGTAATGGTTTTAACGTTCCTAGTCATATAACCTTTTACTGGTGCGTGACCAAATCCGTGGTGTAGGGCTAAATCCAAGTCTCGCCGGGAGATAATGCCCACCAGCTGATCTTGTTCATCTACCACCGAGAGTCCCGAATGACCATAGCGTAATAAAATTCTCTGAGCTTCCCGAATCGTAGTTTGGGGACGAATGGTGCGTACTGGTGAGGACATCAGTTCCCTTGCTGTCAGAGGCTGGGGAATTTGGTCTTTAAGTTGGTTAATCAGCTGCTCTAAAATTACCGGAGAATTCACACCTCGTAGATTCACTGCCGCTGCTTGGGAATGTCCACCACCACCTAGGGGTTGGAACAACTCATGTAAATTTGTACCATCGATACGCGATCGCCCAATAATATTTAATTTGGATAGTTGTTGGTTCTCAGGCTCTGAGGAAACCTCTTCCTTATTTTTACTCGGATGAGCGAAATTTTGGGTGGCTTTTTTATTCGACCCGTCTGGTGCGTCTCGCGTCTCCGCGTCTGCTGACTCCTTTTTTCGCTCACTCCCCACTTTCCTATACTCTGCGGCTAATAGTAAAGCATCAGATTCCGTCAACTCTACTAATCTAGATGCCAAACTGGATAACCCTGGCACATAATCAGGAGTTTTCAGTAGTACCCAAGAAATAGTGCAGCCTAAGTGAGTAATCGAGTGCAAATTGTCAATAGCTTCAGTAAATAATTGTTGTAACTGAGGAGATAGTCCTGGATCCACATATTCACTAATTTGCCGTACATTAGCTCCCGCTGTTAGCAACCAAGCTAAAGCAGCTGCATCCCTTGGCGTTGTCTGCTCAAAAGTAAGAGAACCAGTATCAACATGAATACCTAATGCCATCACCGTTGCTTCCACCGCATTCACCTCAATGGAAGCTTGCTGCAA
The DNA here is from genome assembly GCA_010672925.1 of Symploca sp. SIO1C2. Classification (GTDB taxonomy): domain Bacteria; phylum Cyanobacteriota; class Cyanobacteriia; order Cyanobacteriales; family Coleofasciculaceae; genus Caldora. Next base: position 586,142 of record JAAHFP010000001.1, read on the forward strand.
CTGCTCGACAATCATTGTCGTTGTGGCTCCTACTGCCTCAATCTGAATAGAGGTAGCTGGAATATCGGTTTCAATACCTAGGTGATGATCATAGACTTCTATGGACTTTACTTGAGGTAAATCGAACCACTCAGCAGTTTTCCCCAAGCGATCGCGTTTTTGAGTATCCACCACCATCAGTGAGTGAATCTTGTTTGGGTTAACAGCACGCCTTTCAATTAGAGCATACTCATTCCGATGCAATGCCAAAAAATCCCTGACTGCTGGGTGAGCACCACCCGCTAGCACCACCTTGGCTCCAGGCTTGAGGCGCGTCAGTCCTACTGCTGCACCGAGAGCATCAAAATCAGCAGTTGTATGACACAAAATTAAGTCCACGGTATTTTCTCCTGCATACTATGCTCATTACTCTTGAGAAACAATTTTAGATTTTAGATTTTAGATTTTAGATTGAATAAATCTAAGCCCAAGTCTTTTCATAGCGGGTGGTGTCGCCATTAGGGTGACTTTCAATAGCTGCAAGGGGTCTGGGGGTAGCGTTTGGATTAATCTACTTAGGTCTATATGCTTAAATTGTCGCCCAAATGCTACGTCCCTACATATCTCCACACTTGACGTGGTAAAATCTTGCTACTTGCAGCACCCCTTCTTAGGGTAAAGAGGAGTGCCAATTCCGAATTGGCCAAACCAGTTATCAGTTGTTTGTATTGCTTCACAAGCAACAAATAACCAATAACAAATAACAAATGACACATTCATGATCTTGGGAGAACAAAAATGACTATCATATTTTCACTTGCACTTCTGGCTTTAGTTGTCTTGTCATTCGTGTTAGTGATTGGGGTGCCAGTAGCCTATGCTTCACCTCAAAACTGGGAACAATCAAAAAATTTGATTTTTGTGGGTTCCGGTGCTTGGGCAGTTCTAGTGATCTTAGTAGGGATCTTGAACTTTTTGGTAGTCTAGATTGGTAGAAAAACCACAACCAAATCCTCACAACAAAAAATAACCATGGCAGTTTTCGAGGGCAATTTTACTTCAGCGAGTTCCCTAAAGTTTGCAATTATCATTGGTCGATTTAATGACCTAGTAACTGGCAAACTCTTGCAGGGATGCCAAGATTGCTTGAAACGCCACGGTGTTGATATCAATCCCGAAAGCACTCAAGTAGACTATATTTGGGTGCCAGGTAGTTTTGAAATTCCCCTGATGGCTCGCCAAGCTGCCCTCAGCCGTAACTATGATGCTGTGATTTGTCTTGGTGCTGTCATCAAGGGTCAGACTCCCCACTTTGATTATGTTTCTGCTGAAGTCTCCAAAGGGATTGCTGCGGCTAGCTTTCAGACTGGTGTGCCAGTAATTTTTGGGGTTTTGACCACAGATACGATGCAACAAGCTCTAGAGCGAGCAGGCATCAAGGGTAATCATGGCTGGAACTATGCGATGAATGCTCTGGAAATGGGCAGCTTAATGCAGCAGTTCAAGAGCAGTAGCTCAGTCTATGCTTCTTCAGATGATGGTACTATTACGACCCAAGCCCTACCAGTTGCCTCTAATCCTGCTCTTGCCCCAGAGTCAACAGTTGAGCAAGCAAATGCTAATGATTAGAGTGACAGGGGGAGGAGGAGACAAGGGAGACAAGGGAGACAAGGGAGACAAGGGAGACAAGGGAGACAAGGGAGACATGAATTTTCATACAGGGTTGTGAAAATTTTCATCGGGACTGTCTGCTACCACCTACCACCTACCACCTAATTGTTGACAAATAGTAATTTGTTTGACATACTAGATTAAGTAGTAAAGATGCGGGTATAGCTCAGTGGTAGAGCGTCACCTTGCCAAGGTGAATGTCGCGCGTTCGAATCGCGTTACCCGCTTTAATAAAAACTAATGTAGAGACGTTGCAGGCAACGTCTCTACTCTAATGCCAGACCAGGCTGAGAGAGTGGGTAACAAATTTATCGCCATAGTTTAAATATAGATATTTACATTGCAAGGACAAATAACAAATAACCAATGACAAATAACAAATGAGACCTTGGCCAAGTTCCAACGAAGGCGTTAAAATAACGAACGTGGGTACTTGCTAGGCATCTCTCAGTCAGGATTGGTGATAGCCCAGAAAAATCTAATTAACCAACTATACGCTCAAAAGGCTTAGGAGAATCTTTGCACAAAGTATTTGGGTTGTGAATAGCGCTTGTGGGATCTCGAAAAACTCAAAAGATTGACTTAAATACGGAATATCCCTGTCCTTGTAGACGGCGGGGATGTTTGCTTCCCATTACCCTGACAGAAGCATTTGGCTGCAACCGCTGTCAGCAAATCTTTGTAGTGGAAGAAAATGGGTATATGATTGAGCAACTCTCCACAAGCTATCCTTACAAAAAAGCTTGGCGTTGGACAGGAAATCGCTGGAGTACAGCCAATGCTAAGATTGGGGAAAACTACTTGCCAGTAGCGATATTAATTGTCCTAGTACTGCTGATTGTTTGGCTACCCCTAGCACTGTACGACAAGAACAACATTATTTTCTGGGCTTTGTTAGCAGTGTTGTTAGCCTTAATCCCAGCATTGATGTTCTGGTTAACGTACCGACGTTAGCAGAAAATGGTCATGGAAGTCTATGATTTTTCCCTCAAACCTACTGAGGCAATAGCTCAAGCTCACCAAGCTTCTTTGGTATTGTCAACGACTAAAGGAATAGAACGTTCTCGCGGTGTGCAGGCAATGGCTCAAGCACTGAAAGACTCCTTTGATGATATTCTAGAAGCCAACACTCTCGACTTGGAAACTAGTCGAGAAATGGCAGTACCAGAACTAATTTCGGATTGGCTCAAACTAACACCAGAGCGACTCCAGAGAGCGATTGACATCTTGCAAAGGCTAGGAGAGTTATCAGATCCTATCCGGCGAGTAATGAATGCTCCCTATCAACTTGACAATGCTCAAACTTACTCTCAGCTTATGCCTTTGGGGGTAATTGCGTTAATCTATGAAGCATTTCCTGAATTAGGCGCGATCACAGCCGGTTTTTGTCTTAAAACAGGTAATAGTCTGATTCTCCGAGGAGGGAGTGAAGCCAGTAACTCTAACCTCGTGATTGCTCAGGCATTAAAAGTAGCTTTGGAGGAAACTGGCTTACCTCCTGGATGTGTAGAAATTTTATCATCAGAACAGGGAGCCTCTATTCGAGACTTAATTACTCAAAGCCGATACCTAGATTTGGTGATTCCCTATGGAAGGCCAACCCTATTAGAGCAAGTGATGCGGCAAGCAACTGTACCGGTTTTGAGGTCGGCTATGGGCAACTGTTACCTTTACTGGTCTGCTACTGGTAAACTGGATATGGTAGAGTGGGTAGTCCTAGACAGTCAAGCTAGTGAACCAGACCCAGTCAATGCCATTGAAAAGATTCTGATTAATCGTGATGCTAATCCCTCTGCTTGGCAGAGTCTGTGGACAAGCCTTAAGAAAAAAGGCTTCCAACTTAGAGGTGATGCTAAACTAGTGGCTGAATTTCCCCAGCAATTGACCTTAGCAGAAGAGTCGGAGTGGAGCCAACCTTATCTGGGTAAAATCATTGCTTTTAAGGAAGTTGATCATCTAGAATCAGCGATCGTTTGGATGAACCAACACAGTAGTGGTCATGCCGACTGCTTGGTTACAGAATCTTACCAGGAAAGCCGCCAATTTGCTTTAGGTATCGATAGTGCTTTAGTCTACATTAACTCCTCACCACGTTTTTCACGCAACCCAAAATGGGGAGATTCGGTTTTTCTGGGAATATCTAATCAGAAAGGATATCGTCGAGGCATGATTAGTTTGGAGAAGCTCACGACAATGAAGCAAGTTGTTCAGGGGAATTAAGAATTAAGAATTAAGAATTAAGAATGGAGAATTGGGAATAGAAAATGGGTAATGAGCAATTTACTTGTCTAAGTTTATTTTTAAATGAATAGCTCTCAACAACTAAAAGCGGCAGAAAAGAAACTATTGCCGACTTTTTATGAAATTGACCTTGCAGTTAAGGAAAATCTCAACAAAGTGCTGGACTCCTTCCGAAGTCACCGCGTGGGTGTCCATCACTTTGCCGGAGTTACTGGCTATGGTCATGATGACTTAGGACGCCAAACTTTGGATCAGGTATTTGCTGAAGTTATGGGTGCAGAAGCTGCTGCTGTGCGGGTACAGTTTGTTTCGGGAACCCATGCGATCGCTTGCTGCTTGTTTGCTGTCCTCCGTCCCGGTGACGAAATGTTAGCAGTTGCCGGTGCTCCTTACGATACCTTAGAAGAAGTAATTGGTTTGCGAGGTAGTGGTCAGGGTTCTCTACAAGATTTTGGCGTTAGTTACCGTCAGTTACCTCTAACTAAAGAGTTAACTGTAGATTGGCAAGCTTTGGCACAAGCCATCAGCAATTCCACTCGTTTAGTCCTTATCCAACGCTCCTGTGGCTACTCCTGGAGAGCCAGTCTTTCCCTTGCCGAGATTGAAAAGATCATTCATCTAGTTAAACAACAAAATCCCAATACTATCTGTTTTGTTGATAACTGTTATGGGGAATTTGTCGAAGATCGAGAACCTCCAGCTGTTGGTGCTGATTTAATTGCCGGTTCCTTGATTAAAAATCCTGGAGGTACAATTGTTACTGCTGGGGGTTATGTAGCGGGAAACGCTGACTTAGTAGAAGCGGCTGCTTGCCGTTTAACTGCTCCCGGAATTGGTAGTACTGGTGGCGCTACTTTTGAGCAAAATAGATTACTATTCCAAGGATTATTTTTAGCTCCCCAAATGGTAGGAGAAGCGCTAAAAGGTAATCACTTAACTGCCTATGTTTTCCAGGAATTAGGTTACCCGGTCAATCCCTTACCAATGACACCTCGTAGAGATGTAATTCAAGGTATTCAGCTAGGTTCAGCAGAGAAATTAATTGCCTTCTGTCAAGCAATTCAACAGCATTCCCCAGTTGGTTCCTACCTTGATCCAGTACCAGCAGCAATGCCTGGTTATGAGAGTCAATTAGTTATGGCAGGGGGTACATTTATTGATGGCAGTACTTCTGAATTTTCCGCAGATGGGCCTTTGCGAGAACCATACATTGCCTTTTGTCAAGGAGGAACACATTGGACTCATGTTGCGATCGCTTTGGAAGCAGCAATTGAAACCGTAGGAGCCGTTTGAGTAATGAATAATGAATAATGAGTTTATTAATCTTTAAGATTAAAGAGGATGCAGAGTTAATCTGCACCCTCTTTAAAGATTATCATGCCCGCCAACTTCAGCAGTAGAAGACTGGCATCAGAGAATTTTCAGGTGAAACTTAAAGGAAAAATTAATTAGAAATTTTCTTAGCCTCAGCTTAATAGCGTCCCCAGACGTCGTCGTCTTTTTTCTGTTCCACAACAAAGATGACAGGTTGTGCTTCTGGATCTATTGCGCCTGAATCTTTCAAGCGCTCAACAGCACTAGCGATCTTTTTATATAGCTCACCTTCCCCAGATTCCAGGTCCTCAAGGTCATCTTTTGAACTCGAACCAACTTCTATTAGAATGGTATTGGCCTTCTGCGCGATCGCAGCCATGCTAGGAGCTGTTAGTCCAGGCAGAAAAGAAACTGAAATAAACAGAGAGCAAAATACAAGTGCTACAACTAACTTTTTGGCAATTGATTTCAACATTGAACTTTTATTCAAATTTAGGATAACAACAGGGGAGAGTATGCTAAACATGGGCAGTGCTGGTGTTTTTGGACTCAACCCTTAATTAAAATCGAGAGTCTCTTATACCATCAAGAGCGTGGGGTACTACCAATCCTTCTCTCTCTTCTCTCTAGTAATAACAATTATAGGCTGGTAGTTATCGCTGAGTTGACCTGATTCTTTCAACTTCTCGAGCATAGACTCGGTTCTTTTGATGATCTTACCTGCTCCCCGACGAAGGTCCTTAACGTCATCTTTTTTAGCTATCGTCTTCAATATGACGGCATTCTCCATCTGCGCAGTAGCAGCAATGCTAGGAGCTGTTAATCCAGGAAGAAAGGAAACTGGGATCAACAGAGAGCAAAGTACAAGCGCTACAACTAACTTTTTGGCAATTGCTTTTAACATCAAACTTTTCCTTATTATTGAGTTAATTATGTTGGTGATTCTAAGATAGTGTCAGTTCTGAGTCACTCGGTTTTCATATTTCTTAATGAGACACAAAGAGGTTGCTCACGGGATATAGCGCAATTCAAAATTCAAAATTCAAAATTCAAAAATATGCCATTACTAGGTTTCAGGCTTTATTAATGTCCTAACCTAAGTACGTAGTGCGATATCAAGGCTTTTAATTTGTCAGTTCGTCAGGACAGAATCTTAATAGATGGTAGGGGCGGGTTCTCCTAAAATCTTTCGGTTCAACCAGCCAATGACCTAAACCCGTCCCGGTGGGAAAATCGGTATCTGAGCATCTGCCGGGGCGGGTTTAGCTAAATTACCGCTCTTATTGCCCAGTTTCGGGCGAACCCGCCTCTACAGCAATTTATATTGTATGTTTAATGGGACATTACTCCCAGGGTGAGCTCGCATAAAGCAATCACCACAGAAATCCGTCTCTTGATGACAAAAAAATATCATTGGTCACAAAGTCTAAAAACGACAAATAACCAATGACTAATGACCCTTGCATCCCAAGTAATGCAAGTCGTGGAATGAGCTTAAACTTTTAATTTTGATTGAGTCACCTCAGATTGATAACCGTTCACTAAGTCAAGAGCTTGTTGCAAAGCCTCAAGACGATTCGTCACCCGATTTCTCGGCGGTAAATTCTCAAAGATTTCTAAACATCGCAGCCTCTTTTGTACGTCACCGGAGGCACCGACAACAAACACTTCACGACGTTGTTCAATCGCATCTTTAATCATGGTTTCGATGGCTAAAGAAGCAGTAACCCCTAAAATAGGTACATCACTAAAATCTAGAATCAAGACGTCGAACTTTTCTACAATCGTCATCCGTCGGGAAATCGATTTTGCTGCTCCGAAACTCATTGGTCCGCCAAGGCGGAACAGTAGAATACGACCATGAGCTTGTAGCAAAAGCTGTTTCTCCTCATGGCTTAGTCGCATATCTTCATTGGGAATGGTGGTTGCTTGAATCTCACCCGCCTGCCAATCAGTTAGTTTTTGGACTGTCAATAGATTAGCGACAAACACCCCAACAGCTACAGCAGTGATCAGGTCTACAAATACCGTCAGGAAGAGCACGCCATACATGATACCTGCTGCCTTCTTTGATATCCGGTGAGCACGTTTGAGAAAACTCCAGTCGATAATATCAATGCCGACTTTGATCAAGATACCAGCCAGGATCGCCTGAGGAATACTCTCTGTTAACTTGCCTGCACCTAAGACAATAACCAGCAGAAGGAAACCATGAATAATTCCAGAAAGTGGTGTTTGACCCCCAGCACGAACATTAACTACGGTGCGCATCGTTGCTCCTGCCCCCGGTAGTCCACCAAATAATCCTGAAATTAAATTACCGATACCCTGACCAATCAATTCACGGTCAGAGTCATGCTGAGTTCTGGTGATGTTGTCAGCAACCAGTGAAGTAAGTAGGGAGTCAATGGAGCCTAATGTTGCTAACATCAGCCCATAGACAAGCATATCTTTGATTTGGTCTAACCTAAATACAGGCAATTGTAATTTGGGCAGGCCAGTTGGAATATCTCCAATCAGGATAAGATTAGCATTTGGCAGCAAGTAAGTTGCAATTAAAGTACCAACTACTAATGCCAGTAGTGGCGATGGCAGTACCCGATTGAGCTTAGCTGGTGCTCCAAAAACAATTGCCAACGTTAGTATTCCTATACCAACTGCTGCAAAATTAGGATGTGCTAGGAATTGTGGTAAGTCACGGAGAGCGCCAACTACACTGCTAGAGCTTTTATATCCTAGCAAGGGAGGAATCTGTATCAAGATAATGATCACCCCAATACCGGACATAAAGCCGGATATTACTGTGTAGGGCATCAGGGTGATGTACTTACCTAACCGCAGCAAGCCAAAGAGGATTTGAAATAAACCACCCAGCATAACTACAGTAAATGCCATTGCCAAACCAACGTCGGGATTTTTGGCAATCAGAGCAGAAAAGACTGTAGCCATCACCACAGTCATCGGACCAGTTGGGCCAGAAATTTGTGAAGGAGTGCCACCAAATAGGGCAGCCAACAATCCTACAAAAATAGCCCCGTAAAGACCATGAATTGCTCCAGCACCGGAGGATACGCCAAAAGCTAGCGCTAAGGGTAAGGCGACAATGGCGGCAGTTAAACCACCAAATAAATCGCCCCGCAGGTTATGAAAACGTAAAGGATTAACAAGTTGCATTACATTAGAGAAGTAATTAGTCAATCAGTCTTTAGTCATAATTTACGACTAATGTAGCTTAAATGGATCTATTTAATTTGCCTAAATTCAAAAGTAATGAATAATACCGAAATAAATGGAAACGCGAATAGCAGTGGATTAAATGTTTACCAGCTTTATGAAAATCCACACTATTGTTAGCTCTTAATCACACTCAATCTATTTTTTGTTCTCAGATTGTCAAAAATTTACTTATAACTTAATATTTCATTGTTTTTCGTCGCACAATTATAAAAAATTAACATTTAATGGTAAGATTATTAGCTTAACCCTATCTGTCTATTAATCTTTTTCCTTTAACCTTTACTTCATGCTTGCCCCACTCCCCCCACCGCTTTTTGTCATGAGTTGTTAGTTTTTGAGCGGTTTAGTTTTTAGACTGGATACACAGACAACAAATAACCAGCCATTACCTGAAGGTAGGAGTCTAGTCATCGAAAAAACTGGGTCTGAAACCCCGTCCTAGCCTACGGCAACGCTTCGCGAACTAGGACGGCTTGAAAGTCTGCTACAATAGCAACTGCTGGGAATGAAAATCAAGTGCCCAGTAACTGCACCTTGAAAACTGGATATATGAGGTTCTGTACGGAAAAGCTTGTACAGGTAAAATATCCAAGCAGCAAGTACTAGTCTTATAACGACACCGTACCGCAGGGCTTGCGGAATCGGGACTCTGCAATGGGTCGAAAGTCTGTGGACTCTGTGTAAGACAGTACATGGTTTTTAGCCGTGGTATGCGACGGTGAATGTTAGCGCAGCGGACGCAGCGTTAGCGAGTAAGCAGAAACCTAAATTGCGAGGTTTAGGAATCACCGTGGCTTCAGCCCGGTGAGGATGTCAAGGAGTTACACAAATATGGAGCTGGGATAGTGCCCCAAGACCCGTTGCGCAGAAGGAATACCTTATCCTCTACGGATGCCGACAACCACAGCGATCCGCGCCGTAACTATCGCCTCAATCCAACTTCCTTGGGCTTGGTCTCTACTCTCAGTTTTCCTGTTATTGTCAGTACAGCTGATGCCATGCTTAAGTCAGCGGGAGTAACCTTAGTAGGATATGAAAAAATTGGTAATGGCCATTGTACGGCGATTGTTCGAGGTGCGATCGCTGAAGTCCGGATTGCGGTTCAAGCTGGCATGGAACATGCTCAAAAAGAAGGTCAATTCCTCTCTTCTCTAGTAATCCCACGACCATTCCCTAATCTAGAAGTTATCTTTCCTATTGGCTCCCACCTATTGGATCCGGCTCAACAAAATCATCGTAGTCGTATTAGCAATCAAGCCATAGGTCTTTTGGAAACTAGGGGATTTCCGCCGATGGTGGGCGCAGCGGATATTATGCTGAAGTCTGCCAATGTTCAGTTAACTGCCTATGAAACTATTGGGGCTGGTTTATGTACGGTAATTATTCAAGGTCGTGTGGCAGATGTGGCTATGGCCTTACAAATTGGGATTGCAGAAGCTAACCGCATAGGTGAAGTAACTGCTGTGACAGTAATTCCTCGACCCTTGGAAGATTTGGAGCAATCTCTACCACTAGCAAGTTGCTTGATTGAGGAGCAACCTCAACCATTAAAGTTACCCATTGAGGTGAAGGAAACAGAGAAAGAGCTTGTAGAACTGCCAGATTTAGGGAAGTTACCCACTAAAACAAAAGATTCATCATCGTAGAATCTTTAATATATAGAAAATTTATGTTATATTTTTACCTACGATAGACTATCATCTATATACTGTCTAGGGGAAAAATCATTGAAGCAAGCCACGCTGCACCAGTTAAGAGTCTTTGAAGCGGTTGCTCGGCATAATAGCTTTACGCGAGCAGCAGAGGAGCTCTTTCTTACCCAACCAACGGTTTCTATGCAGGTAAAGCAGTTAACCAAAATAGTTGGGATGCCTCTGTTTGATCAAGTAGGCAAGCGTATCTATCTAACACAAGCTGGTGAGGAACTCCTTAAAACTTGTCGAGAACTCTTTGACAAATTGGACAAGTTTGAGATGATTCTGTCAGACTTAAAGGGCTTAAAACAAGGACGCCTACGCCTAGCAGTTATTACCACAGCTAAATATTTCGTTCCTCGCTTACTAGGTCCATTTTGTCAGCATTATCCAGGTATTGATATTTCTCTTCAGGTGACTAACCACGAATATATCCTTCGTCGCCTGAGTGAGAACTTGGATGACTTGTATATTATGAGTCAACTGCCGGACAATCTTGATATCACCTACCAAGCGGTACAAGAAAACCCCTTAATTGTCCTAGCACCAGCAAATCATCCCCTAGCTAACCAGAAAAATATTTCCCTGGAACGTATTGCTGCTGAGCCTTTTATTATGAGAGAGCCAGGATCAGGAACCCGCAAAGCAGTACAGGATCTCTTTGAGGAACATAAAATTTCCCTCAAAGTGCGGTTGGACTTGGGTAGTAACGAGGCAATTAAACAAGCCATCGCTGGTGGACTAGGAATATCGGCATTATCTCGTCATACCTTAGCACTTGAAGGAATTAACGGACAACTGACAATTCTGGATGTGGAAAAATTTCCCATCGAGCGTTATTGGTATGCTGTGTATCCTAAAGGGAAACAACTATCTGTTGTTGCTCAGACTTTTTTGGAGTATATGTTGACCCAAGGGAAACAGATTGCCGAAAGTACAATGACTCAAACACATTGACATCCTCCCGATGCTGACTCTAAGAGTAGAGCGCGGGCTTATTCCAATCATTTGAACCTAAAATATTATCTCTTGCTCTAACCAACCTACGGAATGTGGGATTAATCGGTGCTACATTTAAATAATAGTTCTGAAATTTCCCTGGAAGTGGATAGAGTATGGTTCAGTTAGGTTCTAATAGCTTTATTAAAAAAGTTGAAAGGATGCAGTTTCTTTTGACTCAACTGGAGAGTGTGATTGGAGAAGAATTCTTAAGTACTGAATTGGAAACAGTGCTGAAGGAAATTAAACCTATGTTCCATATATTGATTATGGGAGAAGTTAGTTCAGGAAAAAGTAGTTTGATTAGCTCTCTTTTGCATGAACAAAATATAAACGAATTCACATCTATTCAGGAAAGTAATGAAACGTCAGTTCCTATTTACATTAGATATGCAGACATACCCTATATCAGAGCACAATTTTTTACAGATGAGATTATTCATGAAGTTGAAAAAGAGATAAAAAGTTTAGAAATTAATGAAGATGAGCATCAGGGCGATATTGAATACTTAAAGTATATACACGACAAACTAGTAAATAACAAAAAAATTTTTAGAGCTCGAGGTGAGCAACTAGGAATATCTGAAGAAATTAATATTGATATTCGTGACAGACAATCTATTTTTCGTCAACTGAAAGAAGTTTCTGCTAGCTCTTCTGGAAATGAGGAGTTAGATGCTATTTCAAAAATTTCATTTGGGTATGACAATGAGTTTCTCAGAAAAACGCGAAATATCGAGTTTATTGATTGCGTAGGAAGTGGAGAACCTAACCCTATAATCTCTCTAAAGCTAGACAAGGTATTGAAAAGTAATATCGACATTGTTTTATTTGTATTTCCTGATTTATCAATCAAGACTTCATTCACTAGTTTGTTCAACCATACAAGCACAAACAAACTGATCAAAGAAGGGCGTTTTGTAATTGTTTTAAATAAATTGGATCAGTTAGGTGATAGGCTATACAAGGCATCGAAAAAAGAAGAACTTATTGGTAAATTTAAGAAGGCATTGTTAAAAAATTGTCCGCTCATTAAAGATAGTATTAATGAGATTAAGTTTTTTACACTTTCATTACACGCGATTGAAGGTAAACTAAAGAATAAGTGGTTGGTGAAAGAGTCTGCTCCTTTGAAGATCTTCTCAATTAGGCAATTAAATGAACTTCGGGAATATTTTTCCGAATCTCAATATGAGATAGCAAAAAAGACGAAGAGAATATCAGCATTTAAAGGGCAATTACAAACTTTATTTCAGTTGTTTGAGAGCTTATCAGACGAAACTGAAAGTAAAGTTAAGAAATCTGAAAGCTTCAGGCGAATTTTTGAGAGCTTAATTCCTGAGATGGAAAAAGTTGATGGTAGTCTGCGACAACAGAAAGATAAGAAAGGATGTTTTAGCATTATAGAGGCAAAATGCCATGAGTTTATGAGTAACATTGATTGGGAGAAGTATACTGAAATGGTTAGTTTTCAGTCTATGGGGAATTCAAAGAAACTATTCCGTGAAATTAGAAATTTTTCTAATAACTTAGTCAAGAAGATATATGATGATCATATATCTCAACTCTACGGCATAATCATGCAAGAGATTGAAGAAAAGATCAATGCTGCATTTAGTGAGTACGTGTTCAAGCAGGATCTACTGCTTCAGGAGAACCTTCAACAGATAATCTCACCTGATGAAGATAAAGATTTTCGACCTTTTTCTGCTTCCCTAATGGGGCAACGGGAGCTATTTTGGAACACTACTAGCGATCCGCTTGCTGAGGCTAACCGAAAACGTGATTTTGAGCAATACGCATATAAATATTTATCTAATTGCGACTGGAATACTCCTCGTGATGCAAAATTGCCATATCTAAGAAGCCTGTTATCCAACAACTTAAAAGATTGTTGCCACAATTATGTTAAAGATTACTTTTTGGATGGAGGTGAGTATTATCTTAGAGCAGAAGAGTATTTAAATCAGACTGATAGAACTCTTGAAGATCATCTCAAAATGTACCAAAATACGAAGAAACTCTATACTTCGCAAATTTGGATTCAAAGAAACCGTGAAAGGATAAAGTCATATTCTGAAGAACTTATTCACCTTGCTAGGGAAGCTGATGTCTTATTACAGAAGTATCAAGCTTCCATTCAGGCATGAAATACAAGGAAGTCTACCACTTAGAAGATAGTAAGCCTACAAGGGCAAATAAAGTGAGCTACAATCCCTTTAGTCTTAGCTTTACAGCGGTTCCCGATACAATGAGGTACACCTGAATAAGTTGTCAAGATTTGATAGATTTGTTCCTCGTCGATTTTACTGTACCTCGTAACAGCGGTTTCTGCTGTAAATACCGCGAGGCAGTTGATAACAACTGGTTTCCCAAGCCATCCAATACCAGATGTCAATTATTCCTGCCACTATGCTACAGTGAAAAAGCTCTTGTACTCTTATTAAGGTTGCTTGAGATTACTTAGGACATGGCAAAGGATTATATTTGCCCAAACTATTAGCCTATTCTTCCATTTTCTACTCAACCGGGTTTTTAGGTTTAACCACTGGAGGGACTGGATCATAGCCACCGGGATGTAAAGGATGACAGCGCGAGATACGCCGCACCGCCAGACAACTACCACGCCACCAACCAAAGCGATTTACTGCTTCTAGAGCATACTGAGAGCAAGTAGGTTGAAAGCGACAGGTGGGAGGAAATAGAGGAGAAATAAAGGTTCTGTAACCTCGAATTAGCCAAATGAGTAAAGTTTTCATAAAAAAACTCTGGTAGCAAGGATAATAAAGTAGTAGTCAGGCTTCACTCATCTTACTTAGATCTTTGCTTCATTCTCTACCCTGGTTAGAATCAGTCCCACCCTTGTGGCTAAAAATTGGTGTCGTTGCCCTGGGTTTAGTTACTATTGTCCTTTTAGCAGAAACTCTACATCGCTATACTGAGAACAAATCAGAACTTAGCCGTAAGATAGTTCACATCGGTACTGGTAATGTTATTTTACTTGCTTGGTGGCTGCAAATACCCGAAGCAGTGGGCATTGCTGCTTCTATCGTTACCAGTTTGGTCGCACTTTTGTCCTATTATATTCCGATTTTACCTGGTATTAACAGTGTCGGACGCCAAAGTCTGGGCACATTCTTCTATGCAGTCAGTATCGGCATCCTTGTTGCTTGGTTTTGGCCTCTCCAACAATACCAGTATGCTGCAATTGGGATTTTAATTATGGCTTGGGGAGATGGACTTGCTGGACTGATTGGTCAACAATGGGGAAAGCATCAATATCATATCTGGGGTATCAAAAAAAGCTGGGAAGGCTCTCTAACCATGTTTGGTGCTAGCTATGTTGTTTGCTGTCTCATTCTGGTGAGTGTTCAGGGCAATCTTTGGCAAACTTATTTAGTTGCAGCCGCGATCGCTTTATTTGCTACTGTAGTCGAAACCTTCTCTAAATTAGGAATTGATAATCTTACAGTTCCTTTGGGTAGTGCAGCACTGGCCTTTTTCTTAAGTCAGTTTCTTGCTTGAAATGTTGTTAGGTTATCGTTTGGGCGGGTTTTGAAGAAATATTTGGGTAACATGGTCTAGATTGTCCCTAAACCCGCCCCTACTGTTGCCTGTTGCTTTTTCACAAAAAAGCTGGTGGAGAACAAGTCACTTTTCTCCCCAACCAATAAAAATCAATTTCTGAAATTTTTTCAAAATAATTATTGACAACTTCTACCAATCAGCTCTTCTCGGCTTATAGGGATCATCACTAAATGGCTGTAAACCAGTAGCTGGATAAGCATCATCGTTAGGACCAAAGATTCTGAATACTGCTTCAGAAATATATTTTGTGATGCTCTCAAACAGGTTGTAAATACCCATAATACTAATCTCCTGATGCATTAAGGCATAATCTCAAGATTTCCAATAAAGTCAATTACGCCTGTGTATTTAAATTATGAGTATCTAAGAGGTATTTGAGTTATTCTGTAATATTTATTCGACTATATTTGCAATACTTTTCTTTTAGTCAAGTCAATATCAAGATTGTTATTCAAAATTATACTTTTTTTAACAAAAAGACAGGGAATTGGGAATTGGGAATTGGGAACAGGAGTGTTCCTACTTTCATCACCTGGTAGTGAAAAAATTTTTCATCGGGACTGCCTCCGGTTCCCCTCCTTGGAGGGGTTAGGGGTGGGTTCTGCCTCCTGCCTTCTGCCTCCTGCCTCCTGCCTCCTGCCTTCTGCCTCCTGCCTTCTGCCTTCTGCCTTCTGCCTCCTGCCTTCTTACACCTACCTGCCCAACTTCTGACGCACACGGGTAACAAAAATATCCACCTCCGGCAAATGTAGCCTAGTTGCCAACAAAGCAAAAACAACCAAACCAACTATCCCAGCTAAGCTTAACTGCAACAGTCCTAACCAAAGATTACTGATCTCTAAAACTTGCTCACAACCCCAGCTGACACCCCAACTAGCTAAACCAGCAAAGATACTGCTAACTGCTAATCCCACAATCGGGAAAGTCCACTCCTGCCAAGGTAAGCCATTCAGCTTTTTCTGCAACAGCCACAACAATAGCACCATGGAAGTGATATTCACCCCAACGGTGGCAAAGACGATACCTGGTGTGCCAAAAGCACCTACTAGAAAATAATCCAGTACTGCATTAAGAAAGATATTAAACACACTGATGCGAAACGGTGTTTGCCCATCTCCCAAGCCATAAAATACCCTGACTAAAACATCCCTTGCTAAGTAGACAAACATGCCGGTACCGTAAGCCATTAGTACCGGTGCTACCTGCATCGCCGCTTGCTCGTCAAAAGCTTGGCGCTCATACACTACCCGTACAATCGGCATGGCCAAAGTTATCATTAAGGCACTCAGGGGAAACATAGTGAGACCCGTCAAAATCATACCTTGACGAATCCGTTGCTTGAGTTCTGGCCAATTTTCAGGAGCAGCTAGGCGGGAAAATACTGGCAGCAGTGGTACTAAAATTACATTGGAAATAATTCCCAAAGGAGTATTAACCAAAAGATTGGCAAAATTCAAACTAGCACCAGCACCTGGAATATAAGAGGCAAAAAACAAGTCAGTGTAAACATTAATATGCAGCATCCCAGAAGAGAGGGTAGCTGGTGCCATTATCTGAAAGACTTCCTTAACTCCTGGTAACTGCCAGTCAAATCGCAGGCGTAACTTACCCATATTCATACGCCACTGGGCGGTCAATTGCACTAACCACTGAAGAATTGCCCCAATCAGAGTGCCACCAGCTAATACTGCTCCCCCTAACTGGGCATATTGAGGTAAGCTAATTTTCTCCCCTAGTTGCAGCGCCAAAATACCCAAGCCCACAACAACTGCCACACTGGAAAATAAGGGACTGACAGCAGGTAGCCAATATTGCTCTGCTGCATTAAGAGTACCAAAGCCAATACCAATCAATCCCCCCAGTATTGCCAGGGGAGCCATAATTTGCAATTGTTGAATTGCGATCGCGCGAACTTGCAAACCTTCCGGTGTGTTCCGAAAGCCTGGAGCAATCAGATCTATAAATACGTCAGCAAATAGTACCAAAGCAATGGTAACTACCAACAGAATACCTCCCACCAAAGTGGTCACGGTTTCCACTAACCGAGGAGCTTCCGATGAATCACGCTTAGCAAGAACACTAACTAAAGCACTGTGGAAGGGACCATTAATTCCCCCCAGTAGCACGAACAAAAAACCAGGGATAATATAAGCATAGAAGTAGGCATTGGCTACTGGACCGACACCAAAGGCTGCTGCAATCACCTGCTGACGCACTAAGCCAAAAACTTTACTAATCAGCGTGGCAACCGCCACAACCCCTGCTATTCCCACCAAGGAGCGAGAAGGCTTCTGTTTGTCAGACACAAATTTTCAACAATTATTCAGTAACTAGATAACATATAACCCATATTCCGCACACTTTGATACATATAGCAGTCGCCAGGGTGGTTAAGACATTCTTAGGTAAGGCAAGTTAACAAGGGGCTTAAGCCCCTTGTCCCAATCAACTTGGTGGTTGCTATAAATATAGATTTGAATCCAAGGTGAGTTGGGGAATCCAGCTTGTCAACTATCCTTAACTTAAGTTGACACCAATGATTACACACGCCCTATTGCATAGGTTATCCAAACGCTACGTGAATATTACCCCCAACCTACAAGATTACTTTTTAATACTTATGTACTAGCATAAGAGCCTTGTTTTTTGGCAATGGGAAATAGAGAATAAACCAAAAAATTATATGTATCTCATACCAGAAAGAGAATTGCTATATATATATGAAGCAATCATATTTATTGAGTAAAGCATGGTAAATTAGTGCAACTATCTATTGATAGATGTTTTAAGAAATTTTAATTCCATGCAAATAAAATATCTTCTCCAACTACATACTGTCTTAGTTTTATGTTTGACTTTTTTAGAGTTATTTAGTACCAGAGCAGTCCAAGCCATACCAGATACTGAAGCAATTAAGAACTTAGAGATATCTGCCGATACAAATCCGCCACCAACACAACAGTTCACAGGTACAACTCTAGGGAGCAACATTGATTACCTAGCCCAAATTCAGCCCATCTCAGACTCGGAACTAGAAGAAACTTACACATCTGAGGACGAGGTTCTACGACAAATTGATGAATACAGCCTTGAAGAAAGCTTGGACAAAAATTATCTAGATCCAGTCAGCGAAAATTACCTGGAGCCAGTAGATGAAAATTATCTGGAGCAAGTAACTGATGTTAACCAGCTTAGGGATATTGATCCTTTTTGGTTTGAAGCATTAGATGAAATGGTCAGTAAATACGGCTGTCTAGTGGGTTACCCTGATAATACCTATCGTGGTGCGCGACCCATCACCCGTTATGAGATGGCCGCTGCTCTATCCCTTTGTATGGAAAATATAGAGAAATTCTTGGCAGAAGGTAGGAACGATATCCAACAGGAAGATTTGGACTCCCTTAAAAACTTGCAAGAACAATTAGCCACGATGATGGCAGATCACAGAACTGGTATTGAGCTATTAGATAGGCGAATTCAAGAATTAGAAGGACGAATTACTACTCTTGAAGGCTCTCAATTCTCTGTCACCACCAAGTTAAGTGGGGAGGTTATTTTTGCCTTAAGTGATCTGGCTATTGATCAAACTCCTCGGTTACTTCCCCGGGGAACCCTGAATGGCTTTCCCCTTGTGGGACTTACAGATAATGATGATGCCAATCTTGTCTTTGGTGGTAGAGGGAGGCTATGGCTGAGAACGAGTTTTAATGGGGAAGATCAGCTGCTATTGCGGGCTACTGTAAGTAATTTACCGATGTTTGATGATGCCAATGAGTTGACAGGAAGAAACATTCCCAATCTCGAGTCCTTAACTGGGGAAACGACTCAGACATTTAATATTGGCTTCAATACTCCAACCTTTCAAACCAACAATTTCACTGCTTCCTATTCCCTACCCTTGGGAGATGTTGTTCACACTCATATTTTTGCTGCTGGTGGCATTTGGAGTGATTTTGTCCCGACTTTAAATCCTTATTTTGAAGATTATGATGGAGGAAATGGAGCTTTGTCTACCTTTGCTTCCAGTAATCCGATTTATCGGATTGGCGGTGGATCTGGAATTGGATTTAATTTCAATTTGGATTTTCTAGAATCTTTCCTCGGACCATCGCGGCTATCTGTGGGTTATCTGGCCAGTTCGAGAATAGTTAATAATCTAAGTGTAGATGGTCTCTTTGGTGGCGACTATGCAGTGTTAGCGCAACTAGACTTCCAGTTAAGCGATCGCCTTGCATTGGGTTTGACATATAATCATGGCTACCATCCCAGCAATACTGCCGTATTTGATATGGGTGGTTTGGGCAGCCAAGGAGTTGTGGGTAGTGCTATATCGAATACCGCCGCCTCCGGTATGACAATTCCTAAAATCACCAATGCTTATGGCGTTGAAATGGCTTGGCAAGTTGTTGATGCAGTCTCTCTTAGTGGCTTTTTTACATACATAGATGCCCATGCACCTGCTGTGCAACCAGGGGACTACGAGATTTGGACTTATGGCGTGGGACTCGCTTTCCCGGATTTGTTTAAAGAAGGTGGTTTGTTGGGTATTTTTGGTGGGACGCAACCCTATGTAGCAGGTTTTGATTCTGATACAGCAACCATCCGCAACAATATACTCCCTCGTCACTTGGAAATTTTTTATCGCTACCCTATCAACAAGCGTATATCACTTACTCCAGGCATCATCTTCTTCACCAGTCCTAACCAAATTAGAGCCGGGGGTAGCATTGCTACCTTGAGAGCTACGTTTAGCTTTTGAGAAACAAGGCTTGAGATTTTAGATTTTAGATTTTAGATTTTAGATTGAATAAATATTTGCTCAAGTCTTTCAAGAAACAAGGCAGAGGGCAGAGGTCAGAAGGCAGAAGGGAAGAGGGTTTTGCTTGTTTGGAGACCTTCGTCGCGGGTGGCCATCGCCGCCAGTGGGGTTGCTCTGAAGAAACAAGGCAACAGGCACGAACCCACCCCTAACCCCTCCAAGGAGGGGAACCGGAGGCTCTGAGGGAAGGAGGGGCAAGTAATAAGAAAAATTTATATAATTTGTCAGGATGAAGCTAAGCTCAACAGAAGAAAGTAGTGTAAGAAGGCTTAATCCCAACGGATTGCTTTGAACTCATAGCAGCAAGCCCTTACCAAGGTTAGCTTTGCTTTCCAAATGACAAGGTGCAATGGCAGGAGCCACACTGAGGGGTGACACAGATTTTCTGGGGGTTGACAGCGATTTCTAGTACTTGAAAAGGCTACACTTCCTAGCTGTAGAATCTAACCAAATCAAAGCTCCTTTAAGATTTACAGCCTTTGGCTGCAACCAAGTTCTCCATGGCTGAAGTTATAGTTACCTATATAGATTAACCCCCAGAGTAAATTTGCTTATCATTGGCACCAAAATCAGCTTTTGATGGTAGTATTCCCAATGATTGGGGTTAGTCAGCACGGGAATCAAGAGAAGCGCTAGCTAATCGCCACCTGTGTGTGTGAGGAATGATAGACAAAGGAAATAACATAATAGTGGTTGACGCAAAAATATCTTCTGGGCATTCGTCTAAACTGACGGGATTTAGGCTCCTAATACTACTAACAGCTGGGTTAAGTTTGGGAGCATTTACTCTGGATTGGACAGCAGGACGAACACCTTTTTCGGGTACGGCGATGACTTTGCCCCTAATACTTTCTGCTGTAGTGACTGCGGTATTAGGCTTATGGGTAGTCCCGTTGTTACAATCCCTGAAGCTAGGGCAAATTATTCGTGAAGACGGGCCTCAAACTCATTTGAAAAAAGCAGGCACCCCGACAATGGGCGGGGTGTTTGTCGTTCCAGTGGCAGTGGCGATAGCTCTTTTATGGTCAGGATGGATAGCCACGGTACCAGATCTAGGACCTGTACTAGCAGTATCCTTGGTAACTCTTGGCTATGGAGGGATTGGCTGGTTGGATGACTGGCAAATTATCCAACGCCGCTCCAATAAAGGAATTTCTCCCCGGTTAAAACTGGCTTTACAAATCGGTGTTGGTTTAGTCTTTTGTTCCTGGTTGGCTTGGACTAGTCCAGTTGATGTTACTAATATTGCTCTGCCTTTTGGTGTTGTTTTGTCCTTAGGTGGACTATTTTGGCCTTTAGCGATGTTTGTGCTGCTAGCAGAAACGAATGCCACTAATCTGACTGATGGTGTTGATGGATTAGCTGCTGGTACTGGCGCAATTGCTCTTTTGGGATTAGGAGCAGTCATTGCCCCCACTTCACCAGGCTTAATGATTTTCTGTGCTTGCTTAGCTGGTAGTTTTCTGGGTTTTGTTTGCCATAACCACAATCCAGCTAAAGTATTTATGGGTGATACCGGTTCCCTTGCCCTAGGAGGAGCCCTAGCCTCAGTAGGTATTTTGAGTCAAAACCTCTGGTGTTTGTTTATCATTAGCGGTTTGTTCTTTGTGGAATGCCTCTCGGTAATGATCCAAGTTAGTTACTTTAAATACACCAAACGTAAATATGGCAAAGGTCAACGCTTCTTCAACATGTCACCGTTTCATAACCATCTTGAACTCTCTGGCTGGTCAGAAACTAAGATTGTTGGGGTGTTTTATCTAATTAACGGGATTCTTGCTTATTTGTGTTGCGCTCTCCATACTGGTATTTGAAGGTCAATGACACAAGGTAACAAGTTAAACTACATTTGTGCCTTAACTTGTTCCAAATAACCAATGACCGATGACAAATAACTAATGACCAATGACGAAGGATGCTTGCCAAAAGTTTCCGTAATCGTACCCGTCTATAACGGTGAGGCTGATTTACCGGAATTAATTAGCTGTTTACGAGCTCAGACCTATCGAGCTGAAGCAGTAGAATATCTTCTAGTGGATAATGGTAGCCACGATCGCACTGCTGCTATTATCCAAACTGCTATAAAAAAGGCGGCATCCCAGGGCATAACCCTGCGCTATCTAGAGGAGGATGCCATTCAAAGCTCCTATGCAGCCCGTAATACGGGTATTAGAGCTGCTCAAGGTCAAATTATCGCCTTTACTGATGCTGATTGTCGTCCCCAGCCAGATTGGTTAGAACTTCTGGTTATACCCTTAGCAAAAACCAGTATTGGTATGGCAGTGGGTGAGATTATTGCTTTACCTGGTAAGACACTGCTGGAACAACATGCTGAGAACAATCAGGTATTATCCCAACAACATACCTTAGCCCATCCATTTTACCCCTACGGACAAACTGCCAACCTCGCAGTTAAGAGGCAGATACTTGAACAGATAGGATTATTCCGTCCCTACCTTACCACTGGAGGAGATGCGGATATCTGCTGGCGTATGCAACAGCAAACCGACTGGCAACTAGATTTTGTCCCTACTGCCATTGTTAAGCATCGACATCGTTCCACCCTCACTGAATATTCACATCAGTGGCGTCGTTATGGTTGCTCTAACCGCTACTTACATGAATTACACGGTGTCGAGTTGATGAGAGAACTCACCACATCACAGTATCTCTATCGGCTCAGTCGCTGGTTGTTGAAGGAATTACCAGTTAATAGTATCAAAGCGATCGCGCATCAAACTCCTCCTATTGAAATTATTGGCACACCGATTGGTCTTTTTGGTGCTTGGGCAAGGACTGCCGGACAAAAGACTGCTCAGTTACCTGACCAGGCTAGGGAAATTGCTTGGCTTGATGATGCTCCTGGTTTAAACGAGCATGAGCCTCAATCATAAACTATTACTATTTTAACAATAGGGCAGACTTTGCTTCAGACTTGTTCCAAGCTTGATTGCTGACATTCTGCTTCAAGTGGAAATTTTATCCAGCCACAGTAAAAGCGCTGTAGGTAGAAAGAAATTGACTACTTAACCAAAACATAAAGATAAGTTTACCAAATTTAAATTAAGTTAATTAGTTGCAATCTATTTTTGTTAGTTGTAGAATTAAAATGTATTCTTTCAGTGACTGCCATCACACTATCATTGCGATTTTGGTCATAGACAAAGTCACTGTCATCCAGTGGGCAAGATAAACTGCGCCATACTTGATGTCTTAGAGACCCGCTCAAACTAGAGCATTAGTAAGTTGATTATTCAAATTTTAGTGGCACAATCTCTTACTATAATACTTTGGTTAGAGGAAAATGTATCGAAATAGACAAAAAAAATCCGTTTAATTACGGCTATGGCTCACATTAATTCAGACTAAGTGATTGACAGTTGAAAATTACATCAGCAAATCTTCAGGGGTGTGAAAATGTATCAAAAAACACAAAAATCCTTAAGTCATTACCTTTACAAAGGCTTCCTAATTCTTTTTGCCCAACAGTCTGACTGGCAAAACAACAGGATACTTTACGGTGTCTCAGTGGAAATGCCCAGGGGAGAAGGTTTTATTACCGTTGGCGTCTTTGAGAATATTGGAGTAGCAAAATTGGAGGCTAAGATCTTAATTGATAGCTTTCAGCCAACCAACCTTGCTTCTACCAAACTTGCCATCTAAAGTTGTTGAGAACAAAATATCTTACCTGACATAGGTCAAAAAAACAGGAAGAAAAAAGAAAGTAGCAATCTCCACGCTAGCTATATCTTACTAAATAAAAGCAGGAACCCTTCAATGAGAATGGAGAATGGAGAATGGAGAATTAAGAATTGAGAATTCTGCCTCCTGCCTTCTGACTTGAAAGTAGGCAACAGTCAACAGTCAACTTTCATGTATGGTGGTGAAAAAAATTTTTCATCGGCACTGCCTTCTACCTCCTGCCTTCAGAGTACTGTCTCTTTAACACTCACTATTAATCTAACCAATCATCAAGTTTGGAGCATTTGTAGCTTACAGACCTGACAGATTTATTCATATTTTTTCTGTAGTCTTTCATACCACTAGGCTTAGCTTCTGAACGACCTAAGTGTGACTCCCGGAATTGCCTAGTAGAAGAAGAGGGAGGCTGGGGTCGAGGTCTAGTAAAGGAATCTCTTCTTCTCCTGGTGGGTTGTCGTAAAGAGCGCAACTGAGCATGAGCTTCATTAATTTCTTGCAGCTTGCAGTGAGCCTTCTTTTGTAGGCGAGGGCGACCCACAAAGCGGTCAGGATGCCATACCCAGGTTAAATCGATGTAGCCTTGATGGATTTCCTCTGGTGAAGCTTCTGGCTCAATCTCAAGGACTCTGTAGTATTTCTCAGTTTTCAGCATCTACAACATCCTATAGTGACAAATATATAGTCAACAGAATTTAGTTATTTAAGTCTGAAGCGTGAAGAGGGTGTAGGAGGGAAAAAAAACACATCAGTTTAGGAAAAATATCTTTTGTAGTTTTTCTGTAACTTAAGTTAATGGTTTTAAGTAACACAATTCACAGTATTGTTGACATTTATTAGATAACTCCCCATTATTAATAAATAGTCTAAATTTAAGCATAACTCTTATTGCCAAAAATCTAAAGAAAATCTTAAGACTACAACTACTAGGTTTCTTTGAGAGACTAGAAGAAGGGTAAACAGCATTTGCCCTAATTAGTCCAAGTAACCCCAGATGTAGCAAGCATGAAGCTGACCACACGAATCACTCAAGTCCCCCCTTCCCTAACCCTGGCAATTTCTGCCAAAGCCAAAGCAATGAAGGCAGAAGGTTTGGATGTTTGTAGTTTCAGTGCTGGAGAGCCAGATTTCGATACCCCTGAACATATCAAGGCAGCAGCTAAAGCCGCTTTAGATACAGGTAAGACCAAGTATGGAGCAGCAGCTGGGGAACCAGGATTGCGGGAAGCGATCGCAAAAAAACTACGAGAAGAAAACGGTCTTTGCTACGAAGCTGAAAATGTTATTGTTACCAACGGTGGCAAACATTCCCTATTTAATCTGATGCTGGCGTTAATTGAAGCTGGGGATGAAGTGATTATTCCTGCTCCCTATTGGCTTTCCTATCCAGAAATGGTCAAGCTGGCGGGTGGCACTCCTGTAATTGTCCCTACATCTCCTGCTGCTGACTACAAAATTACTCCGGAACAGTTACGGTCAGCAATAACTCCCCAGACTAAACTGTTTGTCCTCAATTCTCCCTCTAATCCCACCGGTATGGTTTATAGCCCCGCAGAAATCAAAGCGCTGGCAGAGGTGGTAGTAGAAGAGGATATTTTGGTAGTCTCTGACGAAATTTACGAGAAAATTCTCTATGATGGCGCACAACATCTGAGTATTGGTGCTGTAGGAGCAGAAATATTTGAACGCACGATAATCAGTAATGGATTTGCTAAAGCCTTCTCCATGACTGGTTGGCGTATAGGTTATCTGGCTGCTTCGACCGAGTTAATTAAAGCAACGACAATTATTCAAGGGCACAGTACTTCCAATGTATGCACCTTTGCTCAGTATGGCGCGATCGCAGCCTTAGAAGGTGGATTAGACTGTGTAGAACAGATGCTCCAAGCCTTTACTCAGCGGCGAGAAGTAATGTATGAGCGTCTGCAAGCTATTCCTGAACTCACTTGTCCCAAGCCAGATGGTGCTTTCTACCTATTTATCGATATCAGTAAAACAGGCTTAAAATCCCTAGACTTCTGCAACAGTCTACTAGAATCTCAGCAGGTTGCCGCAATTCCTGGTATTGCATTTGGTAACGATAGTTGTATTCGTCTCTCCTACGCCACAGATCTAGCTACGATTGAGAAGGGGATGGAGCGCATCGATAAGTTTGTGCGAAACATCTTGTAGGAGGAAAAGACTATGAGATACAAAAAAATCTTGGCAGCAATTGACTGTTCACCTCAAGCACCAGCGGTGTTTGAGCAAGCTTTGGAGGTAGCTAAACGAGAAAATGCTTCTCTTATGCTCTTTCATTGCTTGCCAATAGAGGTTAAAGGAACTAGTTTGTATGCCGATATTTATGACCCGGCCATGAGTTTCTACAATCATCTGCAAACCCAGTTGAATGAGGATAGGGAAGAAGCTGAGGGACTACTCGAAGGTTATTGCCAGAGAGCAATTGCTCAGGGAGTAACTACAGAATGGCAATTTCAGGTGGGAGATGCTGGAAGTGCGATTCGAGACTTGACCAAAGCTTGGGATGCTGATTTAGTTGTGATTGGTCGGCGAGGTCGCCAGGGTATGGCAGAAGTCTTTCTGGGAAGTGTAAGTAACTACATTGTCCATAATGTGTCTTGTTCAGTTTTAGTTGTACAAGGCATCAGTCCACAAAAAATTGAGGAGACATCGTAGAGGCGTTGCAGGCAACATCTCTACAATCCCACCCATTCGTAGGGGCGGGTTTAGGGAGAATTTAGGCCATTCAACCCGAATATTGGTATCAAAACCCGCCCAACAACATTCCCCAGTGAACACAACCAATATATAAATTACCTGAGGGTGAAGCATTGTCGAAGAAAGCTCACAATTTTACCAACATTCCCAGCAATTCGTAGGGGCGGGTTTAGGGACAATCTAGGCTATTCAATCCAAATATTGGCATCAAAACCCGCCCAACACCTTTCCCCAGTTAACCCGAATATTACGCTCAAAACCTGCCCAACGCTAATCCTCCACTCAAATCGGCAAGCGCCTTACCCAGAATGATTGATCGCTTACAGAAATAATTGTCCCTGCTGCTAAATTTCCGCAGCATACAGCAAGGACTGTTGAATATCTTCGGCTTCTAAATAAGGATAATCTTCGATAATTTCCTCTGCTGTTTTACCATTTGCCACTAAATTTAAAATCAACGAAACCGGAACACGCATTCCCCGAATACAAGCTTGTCCCGCCATAATGCGTGGATTAAATGTAATTCTGTCTAAACCTAACATAAATTAATCCTCTAATCGGTTTCCATTTTGTAGTCTAGCTGAAGCAGATTTGATATCACATCTTCTTATTTTGTGGTATTATTTTACAATGGAAAAATGTGCGCACATATAGAGTCCTTTTGTAGGGTGTGTATACCCTTCGGGATGCTCCGCTTAAAGCGCAGCGTAACGCACCGCATCACGGGTACAATCATTTTCACCCAATCGCCTAAATTACACATTCCCCAAGTTATCGTTTGGGCGAGTTTTGTTGTGAGGTTATCGCCAAATGGGTTAGCGGCAGGGCGGGTTTTGTTGTAAGATTATCGCCAAATAGGTTAAAGGTGACCCTAAACCCGCCCCTACAGATGTGCGGAATTTTATTCTCCATTCTAAATTCTGAAAGTGTGCGCTCATATATAAAGTGCCAAGTTCGAGCACAGATATTGTAACTAACCTAAATCCTATCTTTAATCTTGCTCTAATTGTTTCAGTCGCTCTAATGCTTTCTGCTGTCTAGCAATATCTCCTTGCTCCGCATAGAGTTTTGCAGCCTGTTTGACATCCTGAATGGCTTTTTTTTTGTCTCCCAATTTGGAGTAGATATTCCCACGGTTGTTGTAAGCAGCAGCGTACTCAGGATGAATTTTGAGTGCTTGGTTGTAGTCAGCAAGCGCTTGGTCTAGTTCTCCTTTCTTATAGTAGGCATTCCCATGGTTGAAGTAGGGAATAACATACTCAGGATGAATTTTAAGGGCTCGGTTATAATCAGAAATCGCTTGGTCTAGTTTTCCTTTCTTATAGTAGGCAAGACCTCGATTATTGTAAGCTTTAGCATACTCAGAATTAATTTTGAGAGCTTGAGTGTAATCAGTTATTGCCTGGTCTAATTCTCCTTTTTGATAATAGGCAAGTCCACGATTGTTATAGGCTTCAGCATACTCAGGATTAATTGTAAGGGCTCGGTCATAGTCAGAGAACGCTTGTTCTATTTCTCCTTTGTCGGAGTAGGCAGTTCCACGGTTATTGTAGGCTTCAGCATCCTCAGGATTAATTGTAAGGGCTCGGTCGAAATCAGAGATCGCTTGATCTATTTCTCCTTTTTTAGAGTGGTAAACTCCACGGTTGTTGTAGGCTTCAGAAAGCTCAGGATTAATTGTGAGAGCTCGGTTATAGTCAGAGATCGCTTGGTCTAATTCTCCTTGGTCAGAGTAGGCAACTACAGGATTTTTGTAGAATTCAGCCAACTTAAGATTAATTTTAAGGGCTTGGTTGTAGTCAGTGATCTCTTGATCTAATTCTCCTTGGTCAGAGTAGGCAACTCCACGATTACTGTAGGCTTCAGCAAGCTCAGGATTAATTGCAAGGGCTCTATTATAGTCAGAGATAGCTTGGCCTAATTCTCCTTTTTTGTAGTATGCATTCCCACGATAAAAGTACAGTGCTTCAATGGCATGATCTTGTACAATTGCTTGCTCAGCATCCGGTACAAATTCTAGTGCCTTGGTTAATCTTGCAATCGCACCGTCATAATCTTCTAACTCATATCTGACTAAACCAATAGTAAACAACGTCAGGTAGCTCATTTCTTCCGAAAGTTGAGTTTGAATCTCAAAACTCTTTAGTTTGGCAATTTTCTGAGTTAATGGTTTTGTCTGAACTGGAGGCAAGGAATTCAGTTCAGACAAAACTTCAAACTTAACAGTCACTTGGGCATGGCTATCCGTCTCTTGATACCAACCCCACAGCATAATATCTGCATAATTCTTTTCCCCCTTAGCACGAGCAACCTTACTACCTTCCTGGGCAGTTATTTCCTCGTCTAGCGCTTGAACCTCCACATCTTCGTATTCTGCTAAGGCATTTCTAAGTTGTTCGATAATATTCTTTGTTACTCCCCACTTGTTATCTTGCGGGTTTTCAAAGTTTGCAACTAAGACAACAACCGGATTTTTCAACAGTTTGTGCTGATGATACCAACCCCCACCACTCATAACCATCAACAATACCACCGCAAACAAGCCAACTAGAGCCAAGTACCTCGTCTTCTGGCTGTAGTGCTTAACCAACGTATCGCCACTTTCATCAATCCGGCTTTGCTTAAACCAGACATAGAGGCAGATGGAGAGCAAGCTAACAAAACCAACTGCTAACAGAATCACCGTTAGCTGTTCGAGTTCTCCCCTTATTAATTTGAACCCTCCGACAGCAGTAATGGCACAGCTAGCAACAGTGGGTAGCCAACCTAACCACTGAGTAACTCTAGGGACAATAGATGGTAGCGGATTTAACTTTGTCTGTTCCGATTCAGACGACTTCGGTCAAGAAGCCGATTCCTGAATGTTAATCTCCTTACCAATATAAACCTTGTCCCCTTTGGCTACATACATATCACTACCAAGGTTGACATTCCCTGTATTCCCAGTAGTTTGAAAACTAGGAGAGTTGTTATCACTATCTATATTCATGCTGCTGTTGTCGTTTTGCACCTTAACTGCATTGATTTGTCGAGCAAGCAGCTGTACTTCCGCAGCAAACTCTGAATCTTCATTCATAACAACATCTAAATACTCCGCCACTTGCTCCAAATCACTGTCCGAACCTTGTGCTGCGGCGTTGAGGACTGATTCTGCTTGAAAGCGGTGGCGCAACTTTAGCCAAATTGTCTGGCGCAGTTGCTCAATTTTATTCCAAGTGGCTTGAGTAAAGTTCTCTACTGTTTTCTCGCAGGCTTTGGTAAAAGCTAAAGTAGCAATTGCAGTTGCTGATAGGGATACGGGATCTGTCATCGAAGAAATTCCTGAATGAAAGATATGGGTTGAACCTGCCAAGTTCTTACACCAAATCCGGCACACATCAACCTGTTATGTCCACATTGTAGAGACGCGCCTGCCGAAGGATGCCCGTAGGGCTGTTGGCGCGTCTCTACAGAATTTCGCGGTTTGCTGAAAAAGGGGGTGTCTAACCCGGATTTGGTGTTATCCCTATTTTAAGCTGATTAAAACAGGCTAGAAGCCTGTTCCACAAGATATTAAAAATGTGGCACTGACAAAAGATAGCAGTCGCCTGGGCTGTTAAGAAATTCTCAGGTAACTTAACAAGGGGCTTAAGCCCCTTGTCTCAACGGCCTCTTGTCCTAATCGCCTTGGCGGTTGCTATACCAGTGCAGCAACCGCATTTTCAACCAAATGAACTAAACCCCACCTACAAGCTGGGGAGTAAGACAAGTCCAAAAATTGGCATAATTTGTTTTTTGAGTTCCTTGATAGATTGTAGTGCGTTCGCGTAGCGTGCGCATAGCGCAAACATCTTGCTCGCTTTTTACCTAAGTGCGGATGAGGGCTAAAGGTGAGGGTTATAGTTTACAGCGCTTTGCCCTGTAATAAAGTACACTAACCAGACAAAAGTGCCCCTTAATAAGGGGGATTTAGGGGATCAAATGTACCCCATAGCAGAGCAAAATGCTGTATATGCGCACACGTTCTCCATCATTACTGATAATAGCAAAAAGTAATTGGGATTGCAACTAATATCAAGTTCAGTTTAATACTCAGGGCTTGCTGTATTTTGTGTTGTCCTAACCACCTTGACGGTTACTATAATTCTTCAATCTAAAATCTAAAATCTAAAATCTAAAATCTCTTTGGTCAGTGTTGGGTCTTGTTGCCTCGACCCAACCTACATCTATTACATCATGTTCGGTATGCCATGATACTCACCAGCAGAGTAAAGATAATTCAAAGTCCCCCAGAATTGGGGGATTTAGGGGGCATTCAGTAGTGGGGATATATTGCGAAATATTTCGCCACCAGTATCAGAATTGGGGGATTTAGGGGGCAAATGACCACAGTTTCAGGTGTGTTACGCCACTACTGCACCGGAGTTAACTCCCTTTCTTCCACAGCTTCAGCACTAGCTTCTGGGCTATCAGCCTCAGAAGGTGGTACAACTTGCCAGAATTGGGGGAGATATTCAGACCAGTTGCGCAGAATCATCTGAGCTTTAGGACTACTAGTCAATTCTGCATGGGATTGAATAAGCTCTTTAAGCTGCTGTTCTCCCTTCTGGGAACTAACCCTTTGGATGTTGACAATTTCTGGGTTGACTTTAGCGGGGAAACTGCCATCTTCATCGAGGAAATAGGCAAAACCACCAGTCATGCCAGCACCAACATTGCGCCCCGCTTTACCTAAGACCACAATTACACCACCAGTCATATACTCACAACAGTGGTCACCAGCCCCTTCAATTACGGCACAACCTTTGGAGTTGCGGACACCAAATCGCTCACCGGCTCCACCATTGGCAAACAGTGTGCCACCAGTAGCACCATACAAACAGGTGTTACCAGCAATCACGTTTTTGGCTGGGTCGTAGGTAGCTTCTGCTGGGGGTTTGATAATAATCTGACCGCCATGCATACCTTTACCCACATAATCGTTGGCTTCACCATGCAAGACCAAGGTCATGCCTGGTAGATTGAATGCACCAAAGCTTTGACCAGCAGGGCCACGGAAATTGAGAGTGATTTGTCCCTCAAAACCAGTGTTGCCATACTTTTTAGCAATAGCACCGGCTAAGCGGGTTCCGACAGTGCGGTCAGTGTTAACTATTGCTAGATCCTTAGTTACAGAACCTTGGTTGCGGATGCAACGCTGAATTTCAGGATCGTTTAGCAGCTGATCATCAAGGACAGGTCCATTGCTGTGAACTCCTTCATGCTCCAGGAAACTGCGGTCATTCCGAGTATCTGGTAATTGCAGTAAGCAATTGAGATCCAGCGTAGATGTCTTGGTTAACCGGACATCTTCCCGCATTTTCAACAGATCAGCCCGACCGATAATATCTCTCAAAGAGCGGTAACCTAATTTTGCCAGGAGCGATCGCACTTCTTGGGCAATAAAGTAGAAGAAGTTAACTACATGCTCTGGAATACCGTTAAAACGCTTACGCAGTTTTTCTTGCTGAGTGGCAACCCCTACAGGACAGTTGTTGGTATGACAGATCCTGGCCATAATACAACCTTCAGCAATCATGGATACGGAGCCGAAGCCGTATTCTTCTGCCCCCATCAATGCTGCCATTACTACATCCCAACCAGTCTTGAAACCACCATCAGCCCTCAGAAGCACGCGATCGCGTAATTGGTTTTCCATCAGTACCCGATGCACTTCGGTTAAACCTAGCTCCCAAGAAACCCCGGCATGTTTAATTGAACTTAAGGGGGAAGCACCAGTACCACCATCATGACCGGAAATTTGGATGATATCCGCATTTGCCTTAGCTACTCCAGCGGCAATAGTACCAATACCAACTTCCGCCACTAGTTTCACCGATACTCCTGCTTGGGGATTAATCTGGTGCAAGTCAAAAATTAGTTGAGCCAGGTCTTCAATAGAATAGATATCATGGTGAGGTGGAGGTGAAATCAGAGTTACTCCTGGCTTGGAACGTCGCAGCATGGCAATGTAGGGACTCACCTTCTTACCGGGCAACTGTCCCCCTTCCCCAGGCTTAGCCCCCTGAGCAATCTTGATCTCGTTTTGCTTACCACTGATCAGGTATTCTGGTGTTACCCCAAAGCGACCCGATGCTACCTGTTTCACTGCGGAAGAAGCAATATCTCCTGCTTGCAAACCTTTAAGGTGGGAGAAGGTAGCAGAATTTCCCTTATCATCCACATCATTAATCACTTTGAAGCGTATTGGGTCTTCTCCCCCCTCACCACTGTTGGATTTACCCCCCAGTCGGTTCATGGCAATCGCTAGAGTTTCGTGAGCCTCTCGGGATAAGGAACCCAGAGACATGGCTCCAGTGCAAAATTGCTTAACGATTTCTTCTACAGGTTCGACTTCTTCAATATTGATACTAGCCCGGTCACTATGGAAGTCTAACAAGTCCCGTAGAGCTGTTGTCGGTCTCTCTTCTAGGAGTTTCCGATACACATCATAATGGTCATAGGCTTGTTGATAGTCGCTGGCTTGCTTGCCGTTGCTAGAGGATTTGGCTTGAGCAAAAGATGCAACTGCCTTGTGCAAAGCCTTGGCCATTTCGGGGCTGTTCATATGATACTCACCCCCAGGACGGTAGTTAACAAAACCAAAGTTCTCTAGTTTTTTGGCGGTCAACTCTGGGAAAGCTGAGGAGTGGAAAGTAATGACTTCTTGAGCTAATTCAGTAATAGTCAAGCCCCCCAGTCGGGATGCGGTACCGTTAAAGGCTAGTGCTAATAAATCTGAGCCAATACCAATTGCTTCAAAAATTTGTGCTCCGTGGTAAGAAGACAGCAAAGAAATTCCCATTTTTGAGAGAATTTTCAACAAACCAGCTTCCAAAGCCTTACGGTAGTTTCTCTGAGCTTCTTCGATGGTGATACTCTTAATTTTGCCCAGGGCCATTAGTTTCTGGGTTCTGCTGTCTGCCCACTTATTCCGTACAGATTCCCAAGCCAGGTAAGGACAAACTGCCGAAGCACCGTAGCCAATTAAGCAAGCGAAGTGATGGGTACTCCAACATTGGGCAGTTTCCACAATGATCGATGCCTTCATCCGCAGTCCTTGACGGATCAGGTGATGGTGAACCGCACCTACTGCCAATAAGGGGGGAATATAGCTGTAGTTTTCTGAGAGCATACCATTCAGCTCTGAAGCGGAGCTATCCCGGAGAGCATCGCTCAAAATCAGAATCTTGTTCCCTGCCCTGACCGCCTCAACTGCTTGATTACACAGACGACTTACTGCTGCTTCTAACCCTTCGGGACCAGTAGCAATGTCAAATAAGGTAGATATGTGGGCAGTGGCAAACCCGGAAGTTTTCACTGCTGCCAACTCCGCCTCATTAATGATCGGTGTCTTAAGCTTTAATAACTGGGCATATTCTGCTTTGGCTTCTAATAAATTTCCTCGCTCACCCAACTCCATACTTAAAGACATCACCAAACTTTCCCGCAGCGGGTCAATCGGTGGGTTAGTTACTTGAGCAAAACGCTGCTTGAAGTAGTCATAGAGCAAACGAGGCTTACTAGAAAGTACCGCTAAGGGAATATCATCTCCCATGCAGAAAGTTGGCTCTTTCCCGTCAGTGATCATGGTCTGGATAATCATCTCCAGATCCTCAGCTGTATAACCAAAGGCTGTCTGCTGACGGAGTAATTCCGAATTCTCTAGCAAGGGAGTATTACCAAAAGATTGGGCTTCCAAGACTACACGGTTTTGCTGAAGCCACTCCCCATAAGGTTGCCCCGCAGCAACCCGTTGCTTAATTTCCCAATTTTTCAGAATTTCCTGGGTTTCCAAGTCCACAGCAATCATTTGCCCTGGTCCAAGTCTACCCTTTTCAATAATTTCTGCTTCTGGTAACTCGACCACACCGGCTTCTGAGGCCACGATGATATAGCCATCTCGCGTAATACTATAACGAGCAGGTCGTAGTCCATTGCGATCCAGGGAGGCTCCTACTTTTTTCCCATCACCAAACACCAGCATCGCTGGACCATCCCAAGCCTCCTGGATACCACTGTAGTATTCATAAAAGTCAACTATTTCCGGATACTGTGCCAAATCCGGTTGATTCTGGTAAGCCTCTGGCACCATCATCATAATTGCTTCCATCGGGCTGCGCCCAAAACGCACCAGCAACTCGAACACGTTATCTAATGTTGCTGAGTCACTATTGTCAGGATGTACAAACGGTTTGAGTCCATCTAGGGAGGATTGTTCAGAACCTTTGCCTTTGTCTATTGCCCCAGAAGGATGAGCCAAGTCTGCCTCTTTCGCCATCATCCAGTTGATATTGCCCAAGAGGGTGTTGATTTCCCCATTGTGTCCTAACAACCGCATCGGCTGAGCCAGAGGCCATTTGGGCATTGTGTTAGTGCTAAAGCGTCGATGATATACAGCAAAAGTACTTTGGTAATTGGGGTCTTGTAAATCTAGATAAAATTCTCCCAGTACCGCTGAGCGCACCATGCCCTTGTAGACAATTGTGCGGCTAGAGAGAGAACACATATAGACATCTTCAGACCATTGCATACTAGTCTTAGACTCTACAACTTTGCCAATCCGACGTCGGGTTAGGAAAAGTTTATATTCAAGTTCATCTCCTTTTTGACTTGGAGACTGTACTATCACCTGTTCAATTCGAGGTTGATTGGCTCGTGCTTGGACTCCCAGCAATTCAGGCTTCACCGGTACTTCCCGCCAACCCAAAACCTTAAACTCTTCTTGAGCTAAGACTTCTTCAATAACTTCACGGGTTTGGTGGAGCAAGGTTGTCTCTTGAGGCAAGAAAACCATACCCACTGCCAACTGCTCCGTTGGCGGCATCTCCAGATTCAATTCGGCAAACCAAGGCTTGAATAATCCCCAAGGAATGGCAGTTAATAAACCTGAGCCATCTCCAGAGTCTCTGTCTGCACTACAACCACCTCTATGTTCCAGGCAGCCCAAGGCAGATAGAGCTTTTTCAATCAGTTCATGACTTGCCTTTCCTAATTGAGATGCAATAAAACCAACGCCACAGGCATCTCGTTCTTCTACTAACCATCGTTGACCCTGATAAGGCTTACCTTGATGGAGTGGTGACGCCTGGATCGCCTGACTATTTTGACTTTGTTCTGTTTTATTGATGCTCCTGTTATCCATTGAATAATTCACGTTTTTCCTAATATAAAGTTAAAGGATTGAAGAGGGTTGAGCCCTGAAGCTAATTAGTACCTTGCTTAGACCCAATCGCAAGAAAAATTAGCAGCAATCTGTGCTAATGGTATAGTTGCTGTATGGACATCCTCTGGGTCGGAAGCAGGATGGAGAGTAGAATCTACCCAAACAACTTAGCTAATGCCAGCCGTTGAGATAGTCTGGGATAGACTCGGTAGCGATAACGTGCCTTCATGTTAACGTTGTACATAATATTTTTGTACAATATTTAGGAAAGAGCCGTCTTTCTATGACGGAGATTGAAACCCATTTATTTGGTCACTCCTCTAATAATTATCTGCTCAACTATCTTTGTGTAGCTGACATAAAAGCTACAAATTTGGTCAACAAAAGGCTAAACTGGGTTAAACTAAGACCTGTGATAATAATTTATTCCTTAAATTATTAGCTAGGAATTAATTTACATGAGAAGCTGACGGTTCTTTCCTAAAAGCTTAAGAGAATATTTATATTATAGGAAATGTTGTCATCTGGCAATCCCAACAAACAGATAAATTACTTTGTAACTTTCAATACATACTATTTGATTAAATTACTGTAGTGCAGTAGTCATAGTACATTTGCACCAAAAAAGTAAAGAGTTCATGTAAATTTAACTACTACAGCGCTTGAAGTAGTGACAAAGACCGGGACTCATTTGCTATGTTTGTTGTGGAGACCTTTAATACTTAGCCGTTCTCAGGAGAAAAAGCATGGTTCAGTCGAGAGAGAAAGATGCTTCTCACATTTCGGCAATTACCCTACCAACATCCATGGCGGTGAAAGAGCCTGGTACTTATGGTGAGCGACCTTGGGGCTCATTCACAGTTTTGGAAGAAGGGCGAGGATACAAAATTAAGCGCATTGAGGTGAACCCTGGTCACCGCCTTAGTTTACAGATGCATCACCACCGTAGTGAACATTGGATCGTTGTCAGCGGTACTGCCAAGGTAGTTTGTGGCGATAAAGAATTGATCATTTATCAAAATCAGTCTACCTATGTTCCCCAATGCCATACTCACCGGCTGGAGAATCCCGGCATTATTCCCTTAGTATTGATTGAAGTACAAAATGGGGAGTACCTTGGAGAAGACGATATTGTCCGGTTTGAAGATGACTACTACCGTAACTCTTCCGAAGGAAAATAAATCAAAGTCCCGGGTGCATCCCAAAATTGCTAATTCAAGACTTGTCAGCTATCAGCTAAAAAGCTGATAGTTTATGGCTTAAAACTCCTGAACTCCTTACTTCCTCTTCATTCATGGTTAATCTGAGCAAAGCTGCTGTCAGTGAAATTAGACGCCTACAGGTCAAGCGTGATAACCAAGCAGCACGACTGCGTCTAGGAGTTCAAGCTGGTGGATGTGCCCAACTCTACTACACTATTGATTTTGATGACGAGATCAATCCTGGTGATCACATTTATGAGAGTGAAGGCATTTCTGTCATAGTAGATACTTCCAGCCTCAACTACATCAACGGTTTGATGCTAGATTATGCCGAAGACCTCATGGGAGGGGGGTTTCGCTTCCATAACCCCAACGCCCTAGAGAGCTGTGGTTGCGGCAATTCTTTCCGTGTAGAAGCTTGAATTACGACAGATTGACACCAGCTCTAAATTAGAAAAACAATTGACACCAGCTCGGCAATGTCGATACAATTAAAAGCTGTCAATATTTAGAACTGTCAAGGGAGCTGTACACTCCGTAACTCATGCCCACAATCCAACAGCTCATTCGTAGCGAAAGAGCAAAAGCTAAGAAGAAGACCAAATCCCCAGCGCTGAAGCAATGTCCCCAGCGTAGAGGTGTCTGTACCAGAGTATACACAACAACTCCCAAGAAACCGAATTCAGCCCTAAGAAAAGTGGCAAGAGTTCGCCTGACTTCCGGTTTTGAAGTGACGGCTTATATTCCAGGTATTGGTCACAACCTACAAGAACATTCAGTTGTGATGATTAGGGGAGGTCGTGTTAAAGACCTGCCAGGAGTTAGATACCATATTATTCGGGGAACTCTAGATACTGCAGGAGTTAAAGATAGGACTCAAAGCCGTTCTAAGTATGGAACAAAGCGCCCTAAGTAAGTTTTAAGTCTCTTTGTTAACTACGATAGATAGTGTTTTTGCTCCTATATAGCTCACTTCCTCTTTGCTATTTGAAATTTGGGCAAGGTTAATTAATCATGGCTTTATTTGCTACACAGCAAGACCAAAGTAGCAAGGTCTGGTACCTCAATGCTATTGCTTTTTAAGGTTCTAAGACTCTGAGGAAGGAAACGATAAAGGAAAAGTCTTAGGCGTAGTACAACAGTAGTTGTATAGGTTTCCAATTTTCAATATTGTCTATAGTTTTGCTTGATTTATGTCTCGTCGCACAGTTATCAAAAAGCGCCCTGTTCCTCCCGATCCAGTGTACAATAGCCGCCTAATTAGCATGATGGTGCGGCGGATTATGCACCATGGGAAAAAATCTGTTGCCAATCGCATCATCTACGGGGCGATGAAAATAATTGAGGAACGTACTGGTAAAGAACCTCTGGAAACCTTTGAAAAAGCAGTACGAAATGTCACTCCTTTAGTAGAAGTTAAGGCTCGTCGGGTCGGAGGTGCAACCTATCAAGTGCCGATGGAAGTCCGCTCAGACCGAGGAACCACTCTTGCCCTACGTTGGCTAATCCGATTTTCAAGAGCCCGTTCAGGTCGAACAATGGCTAGCAAACTAGCGAATGAGTTGATGGATGCCGCTAACGAAACCGGAAACGCTATTCGCAAGCGTGAAGAAACCCATAGAATGGCAGAAGCAAATAAAGCCTTCGCCCATTATCGTTACTGATTTTAAGTAGTGCTACTGACGTATTAGTGAGATTTGTAGAGCTTGATTAACAGATTGCTCTGCTGCAAATCCCTAAAATTTTAAACGAAAGTATAGAATTGTAAACAGATAGTACAAATAGTAACGTGCAGATGACAGTGGCAGCAAACGAAGGAGGTAGCTGTGGCAAGAACCACCCCGCTTGAAAGAACGCGCAATATCGGTATTGCAGCCCACATTGATGCGGGCAAAACAACAACAACTGAACGAATTCTGTTTTATTCAGGGATTGTTCACAAAATCGGTGAAGTCCATGACGGGACAGCAGTAACCGATTGGATGGCACAAGAGCGGGAGCGGGGAATTACCATCACTGCCGCTGCCATCAGCACCAGCTGGAGAGAACACCAGATTAATATTATCGATACACCGGGTCACGTTGACTTCACAATTGAAGTTGAGCGTTCGATGCGAGTCTTAGATGGCGTGATTGCTGTTTTCTGCTCAGTAGGAGGCGTTCAACCTCAATCTGAGACAGTGTGGCGTCAGGCAGATCGTTATAAAGTGCCTCGTGTTGTGTTTGTCAACAAGATGGACCGTACTGGTGCTAATTTCTTTAAGGTATACGACCAAATTCGCGATCGCCTGCGGTGCAACGCAGTTCCTATTCAAATACCCATTGGGAAAGAAAGCGACTTACGAGGCATTGTTGACTTGGTGCGGATGCGAGCAAAGATTTACACCAATGACCTGGGAACGGATATTGAGGACACCGAAATTCCGGAAGATGTCAAGGAACAGGCAGAAGAATTCCGTAAAAAGCTAATCGAATCCGTTGCTGAAACTGACGAAGCTTTGATCGAGAAGTACCTCGAAGGTGAAGAACTTACCGAGGATGAAATACGCACTGCTCTACGCAAAGGCACTATTGATGGGACAATCGTACCCATGCTCTGTGGCTCTGCTTTCAAAAATAAAGGTGTTCAGCTGCTACTCGACGCTGTAATCGATTACTTACCAGCTCCCATTGATGTTCCACCAATTGAGGGAACATTGCCAGACGGTACAGTTACCCAAAGGGTCGCTGATGATGAAGCACCGATGTCAGCCCTAGCCTTCAAGATTATGGCGGACCCCTATGGACGCTTGACTTTCCTGCGGGTCTACTCGGGCATACTCAAGAAGGGTAGCTATGTCTTCAACTCCACCAAGGATCGTAAGGAAAGAATCTCACGCCTAATTCGTTTGAAAGCAAACGATAGGGAAGATGTTGAGGAGCTAAGGGCTGGTGACTTGGGAGCAGCGGTTGGCTTGAAGCAAACGATTACTGGGGATACCATCTGTGAGCCAGAAACCCCAGTAATTCTGGAATCTCTCTATATTCCCGAACCGGTAATTTCAGTAGCAGTAGAGCCAAAAACCAAGCAGGATATGGAGAAGCTATCCAAAGCGCTCCAGGCTCTATCGGAAGAAGACCCAACCTTCCGAGTAAGCATTGATTCAGAAACCAACCAAACTGTAATTGCAGGAATGGGGGAGTTGCACCTGGAAATTCTAGTAGACCGGATGCTGCGAGAGTTCAAGGTAGAAGCTAATGTTGGGGCTCCACAGGTGGCCTACCGAGAAACAGTTCGCAAACCAGTTAAAGCTGAAGGCAAGTTTATTCGCCAAAGCGGTGGTAAGGGTCAGTACGGCCATGTCGTAATCGAATTGGAGCCAGGAGAACCGGGCACCGGTTTTGAATTTGTCTCCAAGATTGTTGGCGGTGCTGTACCAAAAGAATTCATTTCCCCTGCTGAGCAGGGAATGAAAGAATCCTGCGAATCTGGTGTAATAGCCGGTTATCCTTTGATTGACATCAAAGCCACTTTAGTTGATGGGTCTTTCCACGATGTAGACTCTTCAGAAATGGCATTTAAGATCGCTGGGTCAATGGCAATCAAGAATGCAGTGCTCAAGGCTTCACCAGTACTATTAGAGCCTATGATGAAAGTTGAAGTTGAAGTGCCTGAAGACTTCCTTGGGGACGTCATGGGTGACCTCAACTCCCGCCGTGGTCAAATAGAGGGTATGGATTCTGAGGAAAATTTAGCTAAAGTCACTGCGAAAGTTCCACTAGCAGAGATGTTTGGCTATGCTACTGATATCCGCTCTAAGACTCAAGGTCGGGGTATTTTCTCAATGGAATTCAGCAACTATGACGAGGTGCCTCGCAATGTGGCTGAAGCGATCATCGCTAAAAACAAAGGGAACGCATAACTAGGAATAAGGAACACATAATTCATGGCACGCGCAAAGTTTGAAAGGAATAAACCCCACGTTAACATCGGCACTATTGGTCACGTAGACCACGGTAAAACTACCCTAACTGCTGCCATCACTATGTCATTGGCAGCACAAGGGAAAGCCAAAGTCAAAAGCTATGAAGAAATCGACGCGGCTCCCGAGGAAAAAGCACGGGGTATTACTATCAACACTGCCCATGTTGAGTATGAAACTGACAATCGTCACTATGCTCACGTAGACTGCCCAGGACACGCGGACTACGTTAAGAACATGATCACAGGGGCAGCTCAAATGGATGGAGCCATTCTTGTGGTTTCCGCTGCTGATGGTCCAATGCCACAAACCAAAGAGCATATTCTCCTAGCACGTCAGGTGGGAGTTCCTAACATCGTTGTTTTCTTGAACAAACAAGACCAAGTAGACGACGACGAACTGATCGAACTAGTAGAACTAGAAGTCCGCGAACTCTTGAGCGATTATGACTTTGATGGTGACAATATACCCATTGTTATTGGCTCAGCATTGCAGGCAGTGGAAGCTCTCACCAGCAAACCGGATATTGCCAAGGGCGACAATGAATGGGTTGACAAGATCCTCGCTCTCATGGACGAAGTAGACAAAGATATCCCGACACCAGAGCGGGATATTGATAAGCCCTTCCTGATGGCAGTGGAAGACGTATTCTCGATCACAGGTCGGGGAACCGTAGCCACCGGTCGTATTGAGCGGGGTAAAGTCAAAGTAGGTGAAAAAGTAGAACTAGTCGGCATTCAAGGTACACGGGAAACAACCGTCACTGGTGTGGAAATGTTCCAAAAGACCTTGGACGAAGGCATGGCTGGTGACAACGTAGGAGTACTGCTGCGGGGTATTGACAAAACCGGTATTGAGCGGGGGATGGTG
Source organism: Symploca sp. SIO1C2 (assembly GCA_010672925.1). GTDB lineage: Bacteria > Cyanobacteriota > Cyanobacteriia > Cyanobacteriales > Coleofasciculaceae > Caldora. The sequence continues at coordinate 627,319 of JAAHFP010000001.1, forward strand.
CTCGCCAAACCTGGTTCCATTACCCCTCACACCAAATTTGAATCTGAGGTGTACGTTTTGAAAAAAGACGAAGGTGGGCGTCACACCCCCTTCTTCTCCGGCTACCGTCCTCAATTCTACGTGCGCACTACCGATGTTACCGGTACAATCGATGCTTTTACTGCTGACGATGGTTCTACCGCAGAAATGGTGATGCCAGGCGATCGCATCAAAATGACTGTACAGCTAATCAACCCGATCGCTATTGAACAAGGAATGCGCTTTGCCATTCGAGAAGGTGGTCGTACCATCGGTTCGGGTGTCGTTTCCAAAATCCTCGAGTAGCACTATTGCGATTTTGAACAGGGGCAGAGAGGCAGTAGCTTTTCTGCTCCTTATTAATCTGTTGTAGCTTAGCTACTCTTAACCCCTTACTTTTGAACCTGGAAAATTAAACAATGGCAACGATTCAACAACAAAAAATTCGGATTCGCCTGAAAGCCTTTGACCGGAGATTACTTGATACCTCTTGTGAGAAGATAGTTGATACAGCTAACCGGACAAACGCCACAGCTATTGGTCCTATTCCCTTACCTACTAAACGTCGTATTTATTGCATTTTGCGATCGCCCCACGTTGATAAAGATTCGCGGGAACATTTTGAAACACGCACCCACCGACGCATTATTGATATTTATCAGCCTTCTTCCAAAACCATCGACGCTTTGATGAAGCTTGATTTACCTGCGGGTGTTGATATTGAAGTGAAGCTTTAAAACTCACAGATGAATTTTTTAGGGGTTTTTAACTGTAACTTAATCCCTAAGCAAGGCTATCCGATGTCATTCCTTTGGGTAGCTTTCCCACTCAGGTCATCCACTTTCACTTGAAAGATCAGCTTTTTTGAAAAATCCAAAAAGCTGAAAAATAGGAAACTTGTATTTTATTGTCCCAGTTTTTCTCTAAGGTTTCTCTCAAACCAGCAAACAAGGAATTTCTTTGCTGCGACTCTAAGCTGATGTAGGGTGAGTATGTACTCAATAACATCAGGTAATCATCAATGCTATAGGTGAGTTCACAAAGTAAATCTTCAGATTGACAATCTTGAAAATAATCTGAGTTTGTTACCTTCTCAGCAAACTCCTTGAGCTTTTTTAGCTGAGTTGTTGTGTCTTCAAAATATTTTCTTAAAGTTGGAGCGTGGTTTTGATATACCTCGTCTAACATATGGTAAACCTCCTGCTCTGGGTGTGGCCTAGTATTCCACAGTAAAATTAAATTACCACTCTTTTTTAAGGCCCCATGAACTTTAAGATATCCACTTTCAGGGGAAACCCAATGAAAAGCAGTTGCAGCTAGAACCGCATCGAATCTCTCAGATTCTAGCTCCCACTCCTCAAAAGTAGTGTTCTTTACTTCTACATTGCCATACTGAGCACAATTTTTTTCTGCTAGCTGACAAGCTGATTCACTTGGTTCTAGACAGGTTATTTTAAATCCTAATTTTCCAAAAGCCTTAGTTGCATTTCCAGGACCGCATCCTATTTCCAGAATTGTTGCATCCTCTGGGAGTTTTGCTGACTCTACAGCCCGATTGATTATAGTTGGAGAATAGTTCGGTCTAGTCCTGTTGTAGGCATCTGCAACTGAACTAAACCAGCTTTTGCCTTGTTTGGAGGTTCTGATATCCGCTACGAGAGAGAACCAGTTTCCGTCTTGTGACAAATCTTGCATCAAAGGTTACTTATTAATGATCGTTTATAGATAGCTCTGTACCAGATCATGGCAATTTTTTCTTACGTTTTACCTGCCATCCCCCCAAACACTGCCATCCCATAATATTTCCAAGGCACTGCTACTGAAGTAAATCCAGCAGCTGTCAGCATTTGCAAATGGACGTATAGCGTTGCAAAGCGATCAGGACCAGAATAACCATGAGAGATATTCGTTCCGAACTTAGCGCGAACTTCTGCGAGGTTTGTTCCTTGAGTTTGTGCCCAATGCTCTCGCATTTCCTGGTAAACTTCCTTGAGGGCTGGCGATTCTGGTAAAACCCGGTCAGCATTCCAAAACACCCCCTCTGGTTTGAGACTTTTCCGAATGCGCTCAAACAACTTAAGCTTCATCTCATCGGTAAGATGATGAATTGCAAAAGAGGAAATACAAGCATCAAATTCCTCTGGAAGTAATAAGTTGTTATCTGCCCAGTCGCCAAAATCTCCCTCAAAACCTTTCCATCTATTGCTATATCCAGCTTCCTCAATTTTGGCCGAGGCAAAAGCCAGCATACGGGGCGAATAATCGAGTGCAATCACTTCCGCATCCCGACAGCGCTCAAGGATTGTCAAACTTGTCTCGCCAGTACCACAACCTAGATCAAGTACTCGGTGGGCGGCAGGAGGAGTACAACGGGCTAAAACATCTAAAATTTCCTCGTAGCGGGGCATTAGTTGGCGAATGCCACTGTCAAAGTTAGCAATTTCTGCAAAAACTTCTCCTTGGAAAATCTCCTTCATAAGTAGAAATAATTGTCGTGCTGCACTGACCAGCAAAGATTTTACCTTAAACTTACCCATCGAGATGTACGAAAGTACACCTTAAAGCAATTTAAAACAAAACATCCAGAGAAAATGTACTACAACATATGTAGTTATGTATTGGGTTGATCTAAGCCAACCCTCGCCGTAAGTTAGAGAAAGATAGTGATTTAGGAGTCGCCCATCTTTGTTAACCCGCCTTGTTCTAAAAGAAATTCGTTAAAGTAAGTAAAGAAGCCCAGTTACAGTTTTTACCAAGGCACAATGGCATCCCATTCCTCAATTGCTGTAAGAGAACTCCCTTTATTTCCACTGGAAGTGGTTTTATTTCCGGGGCGTCCTCTTCCCCTGCATATCTTTGAATTTCGCTACCGAATCATGATGAATACAATTTTGGATAGCGATCGCCGATTCGGGGTATTGATGTGGGATCAAGTTCAAGGCCAACCCGCTACAATTGGTTGCTGCGCTGAAATTATCCACTTCCAGCGGCTACCCGATGACCGGATGAAGATTTTGACCTTAGGACAACAAAGATTTCGTGTTTTGGAATATGTCCGCGAAAAACCCTATCGCGTTGGCTTAGTAGAATGGATTGAAGACCAGCCAACAAACAAAGACCTTAAAACGATGGCTATGTCAGTAGAACAACTACTGCGAGATGTTGTTCATCTTTCTGCAAAGTTGACTGACCAGAAAATTGAGTTACCGGAAGATCTGCCTGATCTACCCCTAGAACTATCTTACTGGGTTGCGAGTAATCTCTACGGAGTAACCTCAGAACAACAAGCACTGCTGGAGATGCAAGATACAGCAACTCGTTTAGAAAGGGAAGTGGAAATTCTCACCTCAACCCGCAATCACTTGGCCGCACGTACAGTTCTCAAGGATACCTTAAATTAGATTGAGCGATTAGTAACTGCTCAATTTCTTTTACCCGAAAAAGTAAATGCAGCTGAAAGCCTGATGGGGAAAGGTGGATGTCAGCTGTTATGGATGATTGCTGTGCGATTGCTTCGACTACAGCAATAATTGATGACCAATAAAAAAATTTGCATCTTCATAACGATAAGTTAAACTGTATGACAGTGTAGGACATCGTGCAATGGCTGCTGGCAATTCCCCCCAGCAGGTAGAGAACCGGTAGGGGAACTTCAGTAATATTCCTGAAGGTTGTTGACTAATTACAGAGTATTGGTAAGGTGTGTATTTTAGGCTTATAGACTCAGTAAGTCGTTAGTAATACAAGAAGGCAGAAGATTGTCAGGGTTATTGTATCTACTTTTTAGTCTGCGACTCCAAGTGCGCAGCGTTTTTGATTAGCTATACTTATTACCTTTTTTTAAACTTCTTAACTTGCTATCAAAATCTTCATCGATATTAGCTATGAACATAACTATGATCGAGCTTTTCGGCTATCGACTCATTGAGACTGAGCCGAATCTATAAATTTTCTATAACCCTAATTATGTTCTGCAGTTAGTGTGTTTTAGTTCAAGTGAGTTACTAAATTTAGTATGTCAAAAGTGAGATGCATCCAGGAGTAAAATATGGCAACTGCTAAAATACTAATAGTCGATGACGAGTTAGAGTTAGAGCGCCTATTTAAGCTAAGATTGCGCAAAAATATCCGTGCTAATGAATTTGAGTTGATATTTGCTTCTAATGGTCAAGATGCTTTAGAAAAACTGCAATCAGATTCTTTAATTGATATGGTAGTTACTGATATCAATATGCCAGATATGGATGGTCTAACCTTACTGAGTAAGTTAAAAGAAATTAACCAAAATATCAAGGCAGTGGTGGTATCAGCCTATGACGATCTTGGAAATATTAGAACGGCAATGAATCGTGGTGCTTTTGACTTTTTAACTAAACCAATAGATTTCGACGATTTAGAAATTACCATCAAAAAAACCTTGAATTTTGTTAAACAAACCAGAGAAACTCTGAATCAGTTACAAGAGATGCAAACTCAAATGATTCAGCAGGAAAAAATGTCTGCCATTGGTCAATTAATTGCTAGTATTGTCCACGAAATTAATAATCCAGTAGGCTTCATTGCTAGCAATATTGATTTTGCATCAGAGTACATCCAAGATATGCTCAAATTATTGAATCTATATCAGCAGCAATTTCCTAATCCTGGTGTGGAAATACAGTCAACACTCCAAGAAATTGAGTTAGATTATCTAGTTTCAGACTTACCAGAAGTCATCTCATCGATGAAAACAGGCACTGAGCGCATCATCGATTTGAGTAAATCGCTGCGAAATTTCTCGCGAGGGAATATTACCAACCCAGTAGCCTTTAATATTCATGAGGGACTCGATAGTACCCTGTTGATTATGAAACACCGGCTCAAAGCCAGAAAACACTCCCATCGTATTGAGATTCTTAAAAAGTATGGTTCTTTGCCCTTTGTTGATTGCTACCCTGGACAACTAAATCAAGTCTTTTTGAATATCATTGCCAATGCTATTGATGCACTTGATGATATGGCTGGAGAATATTCCTTGGAGGAAATGAAGGTAAATTATTTTACTATTACCCTTCAAACTGAAGTTTGTGCAGATAAGGACTGGGTGACCATTCGCATTAAAGATAACGGTCCGGGAATATCTACTAAGGTGAAGGAACAAATATTTGACTACTTATTTACTACCAAGCCATTAGGTAAAGGTACAGGATTGGGGTTGGCGATCTCTCGTCAGATAGTGGAGGAAAAGCATGGAGGTAAGTTAACTTGTATTTCAACTTTAGGCCAAGGGACAGAGTTTATAATAGAACTTCCTAGACAACAGTATTATCCAAGTAATCAGCGTAAATGTGATCGCGTAGCGGCAATCTGTGGAAAATGAGGGAGTATCCTAAAGTTGTATTGCGATCGCTTCCAGCACTGCTAGACTACTGAAAACGCATAAACTTTGTCACTAACTAGCAGTACTGAGGTTTTCAGAGTGTCATCAGTTAAGCCAACCATTTTAGTCACTGGAGGAGCAGGCTATATTGGCTCCCATGCAGCACTAGTACTGAAACGTGCTGGTTATAAGGTAGTTATTCTAGATAACTTAGTCTATGGGCATCAAGACCTTGTCAAAAAAGCTTTACAGGTAGAACTGGTAGTCGGTGATGTTACTGATCGGAATCTCCTTGATCATCTGTTCAAAACCTATGATATTGCAGCAGTTATGCACTTTGCCGCTTATGCATATGTGGGAGAATCTGTCAAGAATCCAGGTAAATACTACTCCAATAATGTCGTAGGTACTCTGACGCTTTTGCAGGCCATGCTTGCAGCCTCTATCAAAAAATTTATATTTTCCTCTACTTGTGCTACCTATGGTTTAGTAGAAACTGTGCCAATTAGGGAAAATGAGCCCCAACAACCAATTAATCCCTATGGGGCTAGTAAACTGATGGTAGAGCGGATTCTCTCAGATTTCGATAAAGCTCATGAATTGAAGTATGTGTGTTTTCGCTACTTCAATGCTGCGGGAGCTGATCCTAGTGGCTTGCTAGGGGAAGACCACACACCAGAAACTCACTTAATTCCTTTAATACTGCTAACCGCTTTAGATAAGCGGGAATCTATTTCTATTTTTGGTACAGATTATCCTACACCAGATGGGACTTGTATTCGAGACTTTATTCATGTTACTGATTTAGCCACTGCCCATGTGCTAGGTTTGGAATACTTACTCAAAGATGGTAATTCTGATGTCTTTAATCTAGGTAATAGTAATGGCTTTTCCGTCAAAGAAGTGATTGAAACTGCTAAAGCAGTAACAGGGAAGGAGATTAAAGTAGTCGAATGCGATCGTCGTCCTGGAGATCCCCCTTGTTTAGTTGGTAGTAGCGAAAAGGTGAGAAAGATCTTGGGCTGGAATCCTCAATATTCATCTTTAGAGGATATTCTCTCCCATGCATGGCAGTGGCATCAGCAGCGTCATGGCTAGTTAGGGTTTGCTGAATAAAACAGGAGACCTATCAGATAAGGGTTTCAAGCCGTTTTCATCCAAAGCAAGTACAAGGAAATGGTATTGATGGGTTCAATTTCCTTATAATTTCCTGGCATCTCCATGGAAAATACCCCTAAAACCTAACCTAAAACCTATTCAAACCCGAAAATTACGACTTATTCTCCCAATCCCTAATTCCCAATTACTCATCCTCCAATTGACAAAAAAATCTCTGTCAGAGGATAAAGATTGTGCAACAAAGCAATTTTTAATTTGACCAATTTCTTACTTATTATCGAACCCTGTAATCCTTACAAAGTAAGGATTTGAGTTTTTAGTAGTGATAGAAAATTCTTTCATGTAAATATAGAGCAAATGTGCAAGTCCGTCAAAATAATTTTGACGGACTTGCACATTTATAAAAATAGAGATAAGGTATGAGGTATAACCTAAGAGATAGCCTTATCACTACCTTAGGTTATAGGTTTAAAGATGGTTTACATGTTGGGGCTTCTACCTTTCGATTGATCAGCCCTTTTTCATTAAGTTTTCTAGGGTTTGCTTTGTAGTAGAGAGATATTTTTATCTGTCATAAGAATAGTCAGTGAGCAATTAAAAATGTTCACTGAGAGCGAAGCGATGGGAAGCCTGTTCCTGGAAAGGAATGGTAAATAACGCATCTATACCAAATCCGGTTTAGATACCCCCGTTTTAAATCAACAGTTAAAAATTTCTCTAATAATTGCAGACAACATCTCTACAATGTGAGACGTAAAGAGTTTATACATATCAGATTTGGTATCAATAAATTCTTTTCATGACAATCAGATTGTTGGAGTCTACTATATCAACTTCTATGAAAGTTGATTTTGAGTAGTAGATTGTTCATTTAGCTTAGATCTTGCACCAAGTCAAAAACCTACTTGTGATACCAAATCCGGTTTGAATTCCCCTGTTTTGAGGTTTCCTCAAAAACCTGTAGAGACCTTGCCTGCAACATCTCTATAGGATAAGGCATAAGGTTTTTTTATAGCGGATTTAGTATGAAAGAAGGCAAAAGACAACAGTAATAATATTTGACTGTTTCAGTACTGAAATTGATTCCTTTTCAATACTTTATTAAGTATTTATGTACTAGTGTAAGATGTGAGTTTAGGCAAATTTTTGGTAACTATACCAAGTGACGTTGGAAGATAGGGACATCTACAGGTTGATTTATTCACTGCAATATACGTCCTAATCTTATGAAAAAATTGAAAATTGTGATGCTTGGTCCGAGTTTAGATGAAAAGGGCGGAATGGGTTCAGTAGGAACTCTTATCATCAAAACTGCTCCAGATAATCTACAGATAGAACATATTTCTACTTGGGATGGCGAACTCAGCAGAGAATCAAACATACATTTGTTCAAAGCTTTTTTACGGGCATTAACAACTTTTTTAGGGAAACTAGTACGAGGTGAAGTTGATATAGTTCATATCCATCTGGCAGAAAGGGGTAGTGCTTTACGAAAGGCGATCCTTGCTCTAGTGGCAATGGCATTTAATAAGCCGTTTATTATGCACGCTCATGGTTGTGAGTTTCATTCATTTCACAGTCAGCTTCCTGTAGTACAAAAAAAATTGCTCAATTGGGTATTACAGCAGTCTGCTTATTTAGTTGCTTTGTCAGAGAGCTGGAGAGACTATTATGTGAATAATTGTGGTTTGACAGCAAAACAGGTGATTGTATTTCCTAATCCAGCGGAAATTCCTGAATATGTTCCTGATCGTACTAATTCCCAGCAGAAAATTAAAATAGCTTTTCTCGGAAGAATTTGCAAACGTAAAGGGGTATTTGATTTGTTAGAAGCCTTTGCTCAGCTTTCTCCAGAACATCAAGAAAAATCAAAATTGATTTTGGCAGGAATTGGAGAACTTGAGGAAGCAAAAGCTTTGACTGAAAGACTAGAGATCAAGCAACATGTGACTTTTCCTGGCTGGGTTAATCCAGATGAGCGTAATGAGTTGTTGTCTGATGCAGATGTCTTCCTGCTGCCTTCCTACAACGAAGGCTTACCAATGGCAGTGCTTGAGGCAATGAGCTGGGGATTACCAGTGGTGACTACACCAGTAGGGGGGATTCCGGAGCTAATTACTAATAAAGAAACTGGTTTGTTGGTAGACCCAGGAAATATACCACAGTTAGCAGAAGCATTAGAGTCTTTAATTACAAATGAGCCTCTAAGACTTGAACTAGGGAAAGCTGCGAGGAAGCGAGTTGCTCCCCTAGATATCAAACTTTATAGTCGCTCTTTGTCTGAATTATACTTCTCAGTATCAGGAACTTCTAAAAGTCAATCTGTTGAACCTCCCTTGAAGGAAGCAGTTACTGCTAGTCGGCGTCATTAGGATGCAAAGTTTTTAGAGAAGAGAGCTTTACATTAGACATCTCTAGAAACCCTAAATTTGGCAATTAATATAGAGGTTATAACATAATTATTAGAGATGTCTATTACTCTCCAATCTATTACAAGCGAAACTTTGCTTAACTTAAAACAGTAGAGTATTACTTCTTCTTTGAGATTTCATGGAATATCAAGAGTATGCAGAAGATATCGACTTTCAGAAATACTGGTTAATTCTGAAGCGGCATTGGTTCTTGGGTTCAGTTGTCTGGTGTATTGTTGTTGCTCTAGCAACTTTGGCAGCCCTTTCAGGAGAACCCACTTATGAGGCTTATGGCAAGCTTCGATTTAAAAAAGAGAATACCACTTCCGCCTTAGCTACAGGCTCTGGAGAAAAATTTGGCAAACTGGATTCTGTAAATAGCAAAGATACACCCCTTGATACAGAAGCAGAGGTAATCCGTTCTGCACCAATTGTGAATCAAACTATAGAGAGCTTAAAGCTGAGAGATGAGGAGGGTGAGCCTGTAACTTATGACGATTTTAATAAGGGTCTTAATGTAGAAACTATCTCCGGGACTGATATTTTAAGTGTTTCCTATGAAAGTCGCCAATCTGAGGAAGCGATTGAGATTGTTAATAAGATTATGGAAATCTACTTAAAAAACAATATTCTTACCAATCGTTCTGAAGCAGTAGCAGCGAGAGAATTTATTGATGCACAGTTGCCTAAAGTAGAAGATAGTGTAAGTAAAGCCGCTTCAGCTTTACGCAATTTTAAAGAGCAAAATAAAATTGTAGATCTTCAACAAGAAGCTCAATCTACTGTAGCCGCAATTGATAATTTGAATCAAGAAATTGGTGCAACTCGTGCAGCAATAGAAAAAAACCGGGGTCTAGCGACAGAACTTCGTAAAAAGATTGGTATGAGTTCAGAAGAAGCCTTGGTAAGAAAGACCTTAAATGAGTCGGTTGCATTTCAGGAAGTGTTTGAAGAACTCAAGCAGGTAGAACAGCAACTAGTAGTTGAACGTGCTCGATTTCAGGACGAAAATCCCACTATTATTAACTTGCAGGAAAAAAAAGCCGCATTAGAAGCTCTTTTACAACAGAGAGAAAAACAAGTTATTGGCCGAAATTTGTCAACCCCTTATGAAGATTTTCCTGAAAGTACTCCCGGTTCTCAAGCGGGAAAACTTCAGGATACTATCACTGAAAACTTGATTGCTTCTGAAGCTGAACTACAAGCTTTAACTAATCAGCTAGTAACCCTCATTCAAGTTCGAGACTCTTACAAACAAAGAGTCAATGATTTGCCAAAACTTGAACAAACTCAGCGGGATTTGGTGCAAAAACTAGAAACAGCTCAAGCTAGTTATAAACTGCTTCTCAATAATCGTGAACAAGTCCAGCTTGCCGAAAATCAAAATGTTGGCAATGCTCAAATTGCCAGTCCTGCTATAGCTTCCCCTTATCCTAACTCTAGTAAAAAATTAGTTTTAATGACAGGTATTGTGGTGGGCAGCCTGCTTTATGTTGTGACTACATTTTTGCTGGAACTGATGGACAGATCGATTAAAACGACTAAAGAGGTTCGCAATATATTTAATTACACCTTACTAGGGATGATTCCTTATCCACGAAAAAAAGTACCGTTTAATTTAATGAAAATAGAAGATCCTGCTCCAGAACACCAAGTTAGAGACTTACCTCAGTCAACCATTAGTGAAACTTACAAAATGCTTCAGGCCAACTTGAGGTTTCTCAGTCCAGATCAAGACTTAAAGGTGATTGTGGTAACTAGTTCTGTACCGAAGGAAGGTAAGTCTACAGTCTCCAGTAATTTAGCTGCAGCGATGGCGCAACTAGGACGCCAAGTTTTGTTAATTGACGCAGATTTACATCATCCACAGCAACATCATATTTGGCAGTTGACTAATGAGGTTGGATTAAGCGAGGTTATTGTCTCCCAAGCAACTTTGGAAAAGGCAGTAACAACAGTTATGCCAAACTTGCATGTTTTGTCTTCTGGAGTCATCCCACCTAACTCTTTGGCTCTACTGGGCTCTAATCGTATGAATTCATTAATCAAAGATTTCTCTAGAACCTATGATTTCGTGATTATCGATACCTCTCCCCTGTTATTAGTAGCTGATGCTTTGACTTTAAGCAAAATAAGTGATGGCATTTTGCTAGTATCTCGACCAGGAGTAATCGATAGAGTTAGTGCTAAAGCAACAAAAGAACTTTTAGAACAATCAGACCAGAATGTTCTTGGATTAGTGGCAAATGGGGTACTTATTGAAAATGAGCCAGATAGTTATTTTCATCATGCTAAAGCTTATTCTAAAAATGAGGCTAAATCTCCTTTTGCTTCTCTTTTTAAAAGTTAAAAATATTTTTTATTAAATTGGTATTTATAGGTTAATTTACCACACTTGTTCTAGCAGAGCAAACTTTATTATTATAAATCTAAATGAGTAATAAGCTAGATTTAGTTTTTCAGAAAATTAGCCCGAATCTGCGTAAGATTCTCAGCAATACTGGCTGGCTAGTTGCTGAACGAGTTTTACGCATGGCTGTAGGCTTTTTTATCCTTGCTTGGGTAGCTCGTTATTTAGGAGCAGATCAATTTGGTCTATTAAACTATGCAATTTCCTTCGTCATAATTTTCACTACTATCGCTCATTTAGGTTTAAACCATTTTGTAGTCCGTGATTCTGTAAGTGAGCCATCCCATAAAGATGAAATTCTCGGTACTGCTTTTTTGTTGAGACTGAGTAGTGGAATTTTATCTTTTTTATTAGTAAACATCATCATTTTTTTGCTACGTCCTGATGAAACTTTAACTCGCATTATAGTAGTAATTGTTTCATCAACTTTACTTTTTCAAGAATTTAAGGTTATTGATGATTGGTTCCAATCACAGGTGCAGTCAAAATATGTTGTTTCAGCAAGGAATACTGCTTTTATAATCATGACTTTGGTTAGGGTGATACTAATCCAAATCAAAGCTCCCCTGATTGCCTTTGCCTTAGCATATTTGATGGAAAGCGCTTTGACTTTTATCGGTCTAATTATTGCTTACCAAGTAAGTGGACAAAAAATCCAGGCTTGGCGTGGCAACTGGCTAAGAGCCAAAAGTCTTATGAAGGTAAGTTGGCCTTTAATATTTTCTAACTTAGCCATCATGGTTTATTTATATATCGATCAAATTATGCTAGGGCAGTTAGCAGATAATAAAGCGGTTGGTGTGTATGCAGCAGCAGTGAGGTTATCCGAAACTTGGCCTTTTATGGCAACGGCAATTGTATCTTCAGCAGCTCCTTCTATTATTGCAGCGAAGAAAGTCAGTGAAACAGTTTACTATGAAAAAATCCAAAAACTTTGTAACTTTTTAGAAATAATAGTCTATGCTATAGCTATCCCTATGACTTTTTTATCAACATTTCTAGTAGTTTTAGTATTTGGTCAAGATTATGCTCCTGCTGGTGGAATATTATCGATTCATATCTGGTCATCTTTATTTGTTTTCTTGGGTTATGTCAAAAACATTTGGATAGCAACAGAGGAGTTAACTGGATTTGCTTTATCTGCGAGTATTATTGGTGCGACAATAAACATTTTACTTAATATCTGGCTTATACCTAAATATCAAGGAATAGGAGCAGCGATCGCAACAGTTATTTCCTATGGGTGTGCTGATTATATGATGTGTTTTATCTATCCTCCAGCTCGTAAATTTGGTTGGGTAATGACTAAAGCTATGAGCTTAAATGGAATTACTAAGGCTTTGAGGTATAAAAATTAATTCTAGTAAAGTAGAAGTAAAAATAATAGCTATAGCTCAGAAAAACAACTAATTATTCAAGGAAGTTGAGGTACAAGTTTTGTCTAATAATCCTCTGGTAAGCATTTTAATCAACAACTACAATTATGGTCGCTTTCTTTCTGAAGCTATTGATAGTGCTTTGAAACAAAGTTACTCTAATATAGAAGTGATTGTGGTTGATGATGGCTCCAGCGATAATTCCCAAGAAGTAATCAAAAGTTATGGGGAGCGAATTATCCCAATACTTAAGCAAAATGGCGGACAGGCTTCTGCCTTTAACGCAGGATTTTCTGCTAGTCGAGGAGAAATTATCTGTTTTTTGGACTCTGATGATCTTTGGAAAACTGACAAAGTAGCAGAAGTAGTTAAAACTTTTGTTGAGCATCCAGACATTGAGTGGTGTTTTCATTCCTTAGAATTTTTTAGTACGACTACTCAAAAAATATCTCAGAAAGCTGCTAAAGGAACATCTGGCAAATATGATTTGAGTGATCAACTTCAACGAGGAAAACTCAGAAATAAAATTCCGGAATTTAATTTGGCTACTTCAGGAATGTGCTTTAATCGTTCCCTCTTAGGTCAAATTCTTCCTATGCCAGAAGTTATTAGAATAACTAGCGATGATTACATTAAGTATATTGCTTTAGGCGTGAGTCCAGGTTTTATCTTATTAGAAGATTTAGCTCTCCAGAGAATTCATGATAACAATGCCTATACCTTCAGAAACGATAAGCAGCAACTAAAAGCCAAAATACACACTTTAACAGCTTATTGGATGAAGATTAATTTTCCATCATTATCTAAATTTACCAATAATCTATTGGCAACAGGAATGAAAATTTATTGGAACAGCGGAGGTATTGAAGCAGAAGGTAATAAACTTATTAAAAGTTATCTATCATCAGCAACATTATTGGAAAAATTTAAGATTTATACGAGGGTTTTTTACTACTACCTTAGGCCATGAACTTAGAGTTAAACCCACTATTAAAGTTTTTAGAAAAGAGAGCCACAATTTTTGCTCTGCTCTTTTTATCAGAACTTTTACGCTTCGATAGCTTATACAGTGACCCAGATCCCAGAGCCGATGTTGTTGCGGTAGGTAATCCTTTAAATCCTGTGATGTCGCTGTTACAGCACAGTATTTATGCAGCTACACTTCTTCTTATACTTGCTCGTTGGAAAAGTGTTATTCGTGCTGGTTTAAGAGACCAACTCATTTGGCTCTTAGCAGGAATTGCTTTGATGTCATTTCTCTGGTCTGATTTCCCAGATTGGTCAATCAAAAAAGGCATTACCATAATTCAGACAACTTACTTTGGACTGTACCTGGCTTCACGCTACAACTTCAAACAACAGTTACAGATGTTAGCTTGGGCTATAGGCATTATGGCTATAGTTTCTCTACTGTTTACCTTAGCCTTTCCTGGTGCAGCCATTGAAGCGGGAGCCAATGCAGGAGCTTGGCGAGGGCCTTTTGTGCAGAAGAATGTCCTGGCTCGGATTATGGTTCTTGGTGCAATTGTATTCTTACTGCTTGCTCTCGATAGTCGTAGAAACCGTTACTGGCTGTGGGGTGGCTTTGCTCTCTGCGTTCTTATGATCCTGTTAACGGGTTCCAAAACGGCTCTCTTGCTGTTTTTATTTGTAGTGATTCTTTTGCCTCTTTACAACGCTTTGCGATGGAGGGATACGATAGTTGTTCCGTTAGTCATTACTTTACTCTTAGTCGCTGGGAGTATTGCTATCTTGATTATGGGTAACTGGGAAAACATACTGCTTGGTTTGGGACGAGATCCAACTTTGAGTGGTCGTACTGATCTTTGGGAATTGGCAATTGAATTGATCTCCAAACGCCCTTGGTTAGGTTATGGGTATCAAGGGTTCTGGCAAAACGGAGGAGTCGCTGAAATTATTTGGAAAGCAGAAGGATATAAACCACCTCATGCTCATAACGGTTTCGTCAACATAACCCTTGATTTAGGTCTAGTAGGTTTGTTCCTTTTTTTATTGATTATTGCCGTAACCTATATGCGAGCCATAGCTTGGCTACGTTTGGGTAAAACAACTATAGAACTCTGGCCGATCTTTTATGTCACCTTCTTTTTTATGTACAACCACAGTGAAAATACCATAATTGCTCACAATTCCATCTTTTGGGCTTTGCTCGCAGCTGTTGCTTTTTCTATGAAGCGGCTTCGACCAGTGCAACCAAGTAAACCGATTAAAGAACAAAAACAGCCAAAATTAGTTAAACATACTTTTTGAGTCACTTTGTACTCATACCTTCCCATTTTATAGCCCAAAATTTATTGGCCATTTGAAGTTCAAGGCGAAAATTATCAATCGAATGAATAACTTAGCAATTTTTTTAATGGATCTTGACGGCGGTGGGGCAGAAAGAGTTATGATTAATTTAGCTCAGGGTTTTGCTGAACAAGGACTAAATGTAGATCTAGTTTTAGTGAAAGCAGAAGGTCCTTATTTATCGCAACTTCCCCCCAACGTGCGAGTGATCAAACTGGGAAGTTCTCGACTAATTTTTAGCATTCCTGCCTTAGCAAGTTACCTCAAGCAAGAGCAACCAACCGTATTAATTTCTGCTTTAGAAGATACAAATATAGTAGCTCTTTCTGCCAAAAAGTTAGCGGGTGTATCAACTCAAGTGATTGTTACTGTACACAATCATCTTTCTCGTGAAGCGACCAATGCCACTTCCCTCAAGCGGCGATTTACCCCCCAACTAGTTAAGTTTTTTTACCCTTGGGCTGATACAATTGTTGCCGTATCTCAGGGTGTAGCTCATAATTTGTTAGAGTTAGGTTTACCTGCCAAAAAACTCAAAGCAATCTACAATCCGATTGTCACTCCAGAGTTAAGTAAAAAGCTTCAAGAAGCTGCTGAGCATCCTTGGTTTTTACCTAATCAACCTCCAGTAATTTTAGGAGTAGGACGCCTAGAAAAACAGAAGGATTTTCCCACTTTGATCCATGCTTTCGCTCAAGTCAGGCAGCACTATCAAGTTCGATTAATGATTTTGGGTGAAGGAAATGAACGTTCTCATCTAGAATCTTTGGTGCAGAAACTGAGATTGACAGAAGATGTCGTTTTTGCTGGCTTTGTTGCTAACCCCTATACCTATATGGCAAAAGCTACTGTACTAGTTCTCTCATCGGCGTGGGAAGGCTTTGGCAACGTTTTAGTAGAAGCCATGGCAGCAGGAACTCCAGTGGTATCTACTAATTGTGAAAGTGGACCAGCTGAGATTTTAGCCAATGGGCAGTACGGGAAATTAGTTTCGGTAGGGGATAGTGAGGGTATGTCAGAAGCAATTATGGCAACTCTTAAAGATATTCAAGATGGAGAATTTCTCAAACAAAGAGCTAATGATTTCTCTCTCCAAAATGCTCTTACAGAATATAGGAAGTTGTTTCTCCCTGAGAAATGTATTGCTTAATATTTAATAATTTTTCCAATAGATTTTTTCGGCTTATGTTTACCTAGAAAATAAACAAGACAATGAAATTTAAAATATTTTCCGATCAACAATATCTGCTCAAAAGTGATGCAGTGAACCCCAATCCGATGCTGCTTCCTTTCTGGTCTAATTTTTCCGAAACCGGAGATTATCCCTGGATGAATAGGCACGAGGGCTACATGGAGATAGGTCATACTCTGTTTGATATGGTTCCTTTAGAGGAAGCTGATTTTGCAGTGATGCCTGACGACTGGAGAACAGTAGTGGGAGAGTTGTGGTACTCTAAAGTTAATCAACAAGCAAAAGAGTTATATCTTCAATTTGCTAAAAAGGCAGAAGAAGCGGAAAAGCCACTCATTGTCTTTTTTGGTTGTGATCGTTCCGATGACAAAGTACCTGACCTTAAAAATGCCTTTATTTTTCGTCACTCTGGCTATCGTTCCCAAAAGAAACCACGGAATTTTATTTGGCCTTCTTTTTGCGAAGACTTTGTTAAACATTACTTTGAAAATCAGCTTCCCATTAGACAAAAAAAGGACAAGCCTATTATCGGTTTTTGCGGTCTAACCAAACAAGATTCATGGAAATTTCAATTCAAACGAATTGCCTATTACTTATATATTCTTCCTCACTGGCAAAATAGAACAAAATGTCCACCATTTCAGGGGCATATTTTACGCAATAAAGTTCTCGAAAGTTTAAAAAGCAGTGACTTAGTTGAAACAAATTTTGTTACTGAAAATAAGATGGTTTTTTTGGGGCAAAAAAGCTCAGAGAAAAGAAAAAAATCACGAGATGAATATATAGAAAATATGAGAAGCAGTGATTATATAGTCTGCTGTCGTGGGACTGCTAATTTTTCAAATCGTATTTTTGAAACTCTTTGTTGCGGTCGCATACCAATTTTAATCGATACAGACCGTAGTCTACCCTATGACTTTGTTGTTGATTGGAAAAAATACTGTGTTTGGATAGATGAAAAAGAAATCCCAAACATTGGACAAAAAGTAGCTGAGTTTCATCAAAATATTTCTCCCAAAGAGTTTGTAGATTTACAATTTGAGTGCCGAAAATTTTGGCAAGAATGGCTATCTGCTGAGGGATTTTTTTCCAAGTTTTATTTGCACTTTTGATCTATTTTTCATTTTGCATAAACTCTATAAACACCTTTACTTAAGAATAAAGAAAATGAATCAAGCACCAAGTAATCATGACTTCTTATCTCAAACAAATCTAACCTCCACCTCTAATTATAAATTTGGAAAAATGTTAGATGATTTTAAAGCAGATATTAAGCGATATGAATTGTTGGGAATTAATCCTTGGTTTATTATCTTGATAACAAGACAAGGACTATGGATTATGAATCATTATAGATTTAGCCGTTGGGTTCACCACCAAATTCATTTTCCTGTGATTCGACAGGTTTTGAAAATATTGTGTATTATCTGGCAAAAGCTAATTGAAATCATTACGGGCTGCGAATTTCCAAATAGAGCGGAGATTGGAAAAGGGTTGTATATGCCCCATCCTGTTGGTATTACTATTCATACAGATGCAAAACTTGGTGAAAACTGTAACTTAGGCCAACATGTTACTATCGGAGTCGGTGGAAGAGGAGAAAATAGAGGGATTCCTAAACTTGGAGATCGAGTTTTTGTAGGTCCAGGAGCTTGTATATTCGGATCTATCACTATCGGTAATGACGTCGCTATTGGCGCAAATGCTGTTGTTACTAAAGATTTACCAGATAATGCTGTAGCAGTAGGTATTCCAGCTAAAATAATTAACTACAAAGGTTCTCAACATTTAATTGATTATCCTGGTAAAGATTCTTCAAATTAAGTTTTTTAACTAAGTAATGTTTGGCTTTTTAATATTCAAATATTTTATTTTTGCTATTAAAAGCAGTAACAACACATTTATTTTGGTGCTTTAAGTTGCATATAGTACTAATTTACTATATTGAGTAAGGAGAAAAAATGAATATTAGTATTGGTATCGTTGCCTACAATGAGTCAGCTTCTATTAGCAAAATGTTGCATTCTCTATTTCAGCAGAGTCTATTTAGCAAACCTGACTCTAACACAGTGATTGAGATTGTAGTGTTACCCAATGGCTGCACCGATGACACGGCAATTGTTGCTGAAAACACACTAAAGGAGTTGGTAAAACCTTCCCTTCATAGCAATCTCCAATGGCGGGTGTGTGAGATTGAACAAGCAGGAAAGTCTAATGCTTGGAATGTATATGTCCATCAGTTATCCAATCCCACAGCAAACTACCTTTTTCTGATGGACTCTGACATTCAACTTCTCGATACCAATACTCAAACTCTTCACTCTATGCTTCATATATTAGAAACTATGCCTGAAGCTTGCGTAGCGGTAGATAAACCAATCAAAGACGTAACTATTAAAGAAAATAAGAATTTGATGGAACTGCTTTCTTCTTCTGTGTCAGGGTTGTCTGGAAGTAAGGCAGTTGAAGGTGGTGCAGCTTGGATTTGTGGTCAACTTTACTGTGCTAGAGCAGAGGTATTACGCAAAATCTGGTTACCTACTAAGTTACCCACTCAAGATGCTTTTCTTTACACCATGATTGTTACAGATGGATTAAAGTCAACCGAAGAGCCTAATCGAGTGATTCTTGCTCCATCAGCATCACACGTTTTTGAAGCTTATACCAGCATTAATCGTCTACTACGCCATGAAAAGTGGTTGATCCGTGGCAGCACGATCAACGAGTTGATTTATAGCGATATTCTAGCCAACGATAATCAACAGCAAGACGCTGGTTCATTGATTAAGCACAGAAATGAACAAGACCCACTATGGTTGAATAAACTCGTCCAGAGCACAATTCAAGAAAAGGGCTGGTGGCTAATCCCTCCGTTTATACTAATTCGTCGCTTCAAAAGCCTCTTGCAAAAACCTTTACACAAGGCAATTCTTTTACTACCACTAGCTATGACCGCTTTTATTGTAGACCTACTACTCTCCTTCCAGGCTAACCTCGAACTTCACCAAGGGGTAGGAATTGGTTATTGGGGTAAACAAACTAAGTAGGTTAGGACTATTGTGTCATCAGAGGAATTGTAGAACTCAAAAGCTCACCCGCCCAAACCTCATTAAAAAAATGAGATGTACTCAATATCTAACTAAAGCAAAATGGACTTACCTGGCAATAGGCATTATCACGTTTTGTTTTGCTATTTGTGCCAAAAGTCTATTCACAGTAACAGCTGATACCGCTCTATCTGCTCTACCGACGGATAGAACTAAATTCACAGCATCAACTGGTGAACTCTACGAATGGAGCGATGTAAAAATTGGGGCAGGTGGCTTTGTCACAGGAATAGTCATTCATCCTCAAACTGCCGACATTGTTTATGCTCGCACTGATGCAGGTGGCTTGTTTGCTTGGAATCCAGCTAACATGAGTTGGAAGCAGCTGCTACGAGGGGATAATCTACCTGAGAAGGTATCTTATAACATCGAAAGTGTAGCGATCGCACCTAGCGATCCCGACATTGTTTACATTGCTACAGGAGCCTACACGAAGCAAGGAAATCAGTTGAATCCTGGCACTTTACTCAAATCGAGCGATCGCGGCAATACTTGGCAAATCCTTAACCTCAAGCTCCCAATGGGAGGAAATGAACCCTGGCGTTGGACAGGAGAACGTCTGGCAGTAGATCCGAATAATAGCAATGTTGTGTATTTTGGCTCTCGTTTGAATGGATTGTGGAGAAGTTTAGACGGTGGACAGCAGTGGAGTCAGATAGACAGCTCAATAGTTCCCGTGGGGGAATCCCATTCAGAAACTGACAAACTAGCCGGAGTAACTTATGTTGTCTTTGACCCCTCATCCGGTACTGTTGATGGCAAAACCAAGGTGATTTACACCGGTGTATCAGGAAAAGGTATTTATCGCACTACAGATGCAGGTACTACCTGGCAACTGTTAACTAAGGGTCCGGAGAGTAACTTAGTTCCTCAACAAGGTGTAGTCAATACTAAAGGAGAACTGATCACCACCTTCTACAAAGAAGAAAAAGACCCCAGTGGTGCTGTTTGGAAGTTCAATCAAGCAGGTTGGCAAGATATTACTCCAGAACCAGGCAAAAACTACTCTCCTGTAGCTGTTGACCCTAACAAACCAGACACCATTTTTGTTGTCACTTATCCCATGAGTCCCACAAGCATCTATCGCTCAGATGATGGAGGTAAAAATTGGGTCACTTTAAACAATACCTTGGATAAACTCTCATGGTGGCCTGACTGGAGTTTTTGGACTATTTCTGGAGGTATTGCTATCTCTCCCTTCCATCCCGGAGAAGTGTGGTTGACCAATGGTATTGGTGTCTGGAAGACAGAAGATGGTTACAGTAATCAAGTTAAATGGTCAGCAACCGTTAATGGTATTGAGGAAACCGTCACTTTTGATGCCATCAGTACTCCTAAGGGAGCCAATTTAATTACTGCCATCGCTGATTTTGATGGTTTCAGGCATGAGTCCTTAGATACTTTCCCTCTCCGTAGTCATGGTGGAGGCTTCAGTACCACAACTAGCCTTGCTTACAGTAGTGGCGACCCTAATTTTCTAGTTTCAGTAGGAGCCAGCCATCATGATCTGCAAGCCATGAGAGCTGGATTTTCTAGGGACAATGGGAAAACTTGGCAGAATTTTACCTCAATAGAGAAAGGAACCCACCCTAAAGATTTAGTCTTTGGCAATATTGCTGTATCCGCTACAGACAGTCAAAATATCGTCTGGCAACCTACCAATAGCAAACCTCCCTATTTCACCAAGGATGGGGGAACTAGCTGGAAGAAAGTTAATTTCTTTGAACAAAATAATCTTAGTTCTAATATCCATACTCACTTATGGAATAGACAACAGGCTTTAGCTGCGGATTCAACTAAGGAAGGTACATTTTACCTTTACCACTACGAAAAAGGTTTACTGCTACGCACCGATAATGGGGGCGAAACCTGGCAAATTGTGAATCAAACACTGCCCAAAGGTGTATGGGATGGGGTGAATGTTAAAAGTGTACCTGCTAGGGCGGGTGAAGTTTGGCTCAGCTTCAAAGAACAAGGATTATACCGTTCCAGCAACTTTGGCCAGGACTTTATCAAACTACCGATGGTAGAAGAAGCTCAAGCCCTAGGATTTGGTAAATCTGCGGTTAATAGTAGTGATTCAACTGTCTTTATTCAAGGTAAAGTGAACGGTAATTCCGGAGTTTTTCGCTCTACTGATTTAGGTAAAAATTGGGTGCAAATTGCTGAATATCCCAAAGGGTATTTTGGAAAAGTACGTGTTGTATCCGGAGATATGAATGTATTTGGAAGGGTTTTTGTTGGAACAGGTGGAAATGGTTTTATTTATGGGCAAATAAATAATTAATCTTGACGTTTTTAAAACCAAAAAGCTACACTAAAACTGTCATTTATAGGATTAAAAGCTATGGAAATTATCAGAAAATATGTGGCAAAAAGATTCAGGTGGCTCGCTTACATGAAAAGGTATGCAGTAGCTTTATCTGACAGCTCTTATCCTACTAAAATAACTTATTCTCAGCACAAAGAAGATTGCGAAATTGCAACAATGTTAAATGATTTTGACTTAACTACAGGTATATATATTGATGTAGGTGCTAACCAGCCATCTTATATTTCCAATACTTATCTTTTCTATAGAAAAGGATTGAATGGTATACTCATAGAGCCAGATGAATCTAATTTTTCATTGTTACAAAAATTTCGGCCTAGAGATATTTCTATCAGGGCATTAGTTGGTTCATTATCTAAAGTATGTCAATTTAATTACTCAATTTTTTCTGTATTGAATTCAGTGAAGTCAATACCAGAATCTACTTTACTTAGACAAGAATACATTCCCCAAGTAACCTTAGATGAGGTGGTTGATTGTATTAATCCGAAGTGGATCTATCTGTTGAATACAGATACCGAAGGACATGATTTAGAAGTTTTACGTGGCGCAAATGAAACTTTGCAACGAACTCTTTTGGTGTGTACTGAGTATCATGGAGATCAAGAGAGATTGGAGTTGGAAAAATACATGAGCGACAACTTATTTGCTCCAGTTTTTTCCAACGATTTGAATATTATTTTTCGCAATACGAAGCCTTTTGACTCATACAAGACAAATAAAGTCTAATTTAAATGGGTGCGTCTCTCTTGAAATCAGATTTACAAACTAGCAAACTTATCTGTTGCTTCAATCAAAGCACTGCGAATCCCTGGTTCTGACATTGAATGTCCAGCATCGGGGATAACAACTAACTCTGCTTCTGGCCAAGCACGATGCAACTCCCAAGCTGATACCATAGGACAAACGACATCGTAACGTCCCTGAACAATCACACCAGGAAGATGACGAATACGGCCAATATTTTGTAATAGTTGGTCTTCTTGGTCAAAAAAGCCTTTGTTGATAAAATAATGGCATTCAATTCTGGCAAAAGCCGCAGCAAAGTGGTTATCACCAAACCTCTCCATCAAGTTATGATCTTGGAGGAGTTTACTAGTACTTGCCTCCCAAACAGACCAAGCACGAGCAGCTTCCAGGCGAATTTCGGTATTAGGACTAGTCAAACGCTGGTAGTAAGCTTTAATTAAATCATGGCGTTCCTCTGGGGGAATCGGCTGGAGATATGCTTCCCAAGCATCAGGAAAGATATTACTGGTTCCTTCTTGATAAAACCAACGGATTTCCTTTTGCCTCAGCATAAAAATTCCCCGCAGGATGAGTCCCCGGCAGCATTCAGGATGAGTTTGGCTGTAGGCTAAGGATAGAGTAGAACCCCAACTACCACCAAAGACAAACCACTGGTCAATACCCAAATGCGATCGCAATTTTTCGATATCACTAACTAAGTCCCAGGTGGTATTATCTTCAAGTTCCGCATGGGGAGTGCTCTTGCCACAACCCCGTTGATCCAACATTACGATTCGCCATGCTTCCGGGTTGAAGTAGCGGCGATAGGATGGTTGACTGCCACCTCCAGGTCCCCCATGGAGCACCACTACTGGCTGTCCTTGAGGATTACCAGATTCTTCAAAGTAAATAGTGTGAAGGTCAGAAACCTTTAGGTTTCCTTGGTTGTAGGGCTCAATGGGGGGGTAGAGTTCTCGCATAGTTCTGGCTTAGCATCATATTTTATGATCTGCTAAGGTTGGTGATTTGTCTAGATTCAACCGTCCTACCTTGCTAGGAGAGCATATTTTCAAGCATAATCAGGTTTGTTAACCTTTTCTTTACGGTTAAGCAGTATCCTAACAAAAGTTTAACTTTGGTAAGTAAGGACACTGAAAAAGCAATGCTTTTAGGCATCAGGTTAATCAATTCGGCTCGCTTAGGGATTTCAATAATCTCAGCGGTGGTTCTGGCACTTGGTTTGGCTGCTTGCGGTGGAGATTCTCCGAGTACATCTGGAGAAGCAACCGATGGTGAGCAAGCGGCAGCAGGTTCTGACTTGTCTGGTGCAATAGCTATCGATGGTTCGAGTACAGTGTTTCCCATCACGGAAGCAATGGCGGAAGAATTTCAAAAAGCTAATCCTGACGTAAAAATTACAGTAGGTGTATCTGGTACAGGGGGTGGCTTCAAAAAATTCTGCGCTGGTGAAACGGATATTTCTGATGCATCTCGCCCCATTAAAGAATCAGAAATCAAACTTTGCGAGGAAGCAGGAATTGAGTACGTTGAACTTCCGATTGCCTATGATGCTATCTCCGTAGTAGCACACCCGGACAACGATTTTGCTGCATGTCTGACGGTAGAAGAACTTAATAAGATTTGGGAACCTGATTCAAAAATTGATAACTGGAATCAAGTTCGTGATGATTTCCCAGATCAAAAGCTGAGTCTCTACGGTCCTGGTACAGATTCTGGTACATTTGACTACTTCACCGATGCGATTAATGGTGATGAAGGTGCCAGCCGGAGTGACTTTACTGCTAGTGAAGATGACAACGTCATTGTTAACGGTGTTTCTCAAGATGAAGGAGCAATGGGCTACTTTGGCTTAGCCTATTATGAGGAAAATCAGGGCAAGCTGAAGGCGGTTGAAGTTGACGACGAAGATGACAGCAATGGTGAAGGTTGTGTTGCCCCCAGTACAGAAACTGTAGATGATACCACCTACCAACCCTTGGCACGTCCTATCTTTATCTACGTTAGGAAAGAAGCGATCGCTCGTCCGGAAGTTAAGGAGTTTGTTGATTTTTACTTAGCAACAGATAGTAAGGAACTAGTTTCTGAGGTGGGTTATATTCCGATGGCGGAAGAAATTTACACCGCAGTACAAACTCGTTTTGAAGATGAGCAAACTGGTAGTGTATTTGGTGGTAAATCTACAGTAGGTGTTAAATTAAAAGAGGTTCTGGCAAAAGAAGAGAAAGCAGAATAAGGCTAAAGTTTATTCATTATATTCTGCTCCTCACTTACGCCTAATAGCTATACAGATAAGGGCTGAATTAGGCTAGCAAGAGAGAAGCTAGCCTAAGAATTATCTTTAACCTAAAATTACTTCTCATGAGAAACAGTTCCTCACCCTTTGAACGGGCAGATAAGAGCCTAATGTGGCAGCCAAACCGTGCCCTAAATAAATTGGTGCAGCTAGGGGTAGTAGGTATCTTTGCACTGTTTGCGCTTGTCTCTGTTTTCACCACCTTTGGTATAGTTTTAACACTGGTGGTTGATGCTTTCGGTTTATTTCAGGACATTTCCCTCTGGCGATTTCTGACAGATACTGAATGGACACCCCTATTTATCAACCCTCAATTCGGGATTTTTGTTCTTATTAGTGCAACTTTGATGACATCTGCGATCGCGATGTTTGTTGCCTTACCTTTGGGGTTGCTAGCGGCGATTTGCCTAAGCGAGTATGCACCTAGAAATTTGCGTCGTTGGCTCAAACCTGCATTGGAAATCCTAGCGGGGATACCTTCAGTTGTCTATGGCTATTTTGCACTGTTTTTTGTGACACCAATTCTTCGCTCTTTTATTCCCTGGATGGAACCATTCAATTCTTTAAGCGCTGGTTTGGTAATGGGTATTGCCATTCTACCAACAGTCGCTTCCCTGAGCGAAGACGCGATTTATGCTGTCCCTAACAGCCTCCGACAAGGAGCTTACGCCCTAGGAGCAACCAAACGTGAAGTGATTGTCGGAGTTGTTCTACCGGCAGCTTTATCAGGGATTGTATCTTCCTTTGTCCTTTCCGTTGCCCGTGCTGTTGGTGAAACCATGATTGTCACCATTGCGGCTGGACAAAATCCTACCCTTACTCTTAATCCATTCGTGCCAGTGGCGACGATGACAGCCTTTATTGTGCAAGTGAGTTTGGGGGATGCTCCAGCGGGTTCCCTGGCATTTAAAACCATTTATGCCGTTGGCTTAACCTTGTTTTTAATTACCTTAGCTTTAAATGTTTTTAGCTTCTGGTTTGTCCGTCGCTTTCAACAAAAATACGAATGACCACTCAAAATTCTTCTCGAGGTTCTCAACAAAGTCCCACAAGGGGACCGCAAAACTTTAATTTAGCACTGGAGCAGCGCTATCGATGGGACCGGGTTTTTGAAATCGCTAGTTGGGCAGCAGTTACGATGGGGATTGTTATCCTCGTTGTTTTACTTATCGATGTTGTAATCGACGGCTTTCCGCGCCTAGACTGGACATTGCTCAGTCAATACCCCTCTCGCAAACCACAGGAAGCTGGTCTTTTGTCTGCTTGGGTAGGTACTATTTATATAATGGTGCTGACGGCGATAATTACCTTTCCCCTAGGAGTTGGTACTGGTATCTACCTAGAGGAATTCGCTGCTAATACTTGGTATGCCAAAGTAATTGAAATTAACATTAACAACCTAGCAGCAGTACCTTCCATCATTTATGGCTTGCTGGGGGTCGCTGTATTTGCACGGGTACTGGAGCCAATAACCGGGGGTCGCAGTATTCTAACAGGTGCCTTAACCTTGAGTTTGCTGATTCTCCCCATTGTGATTGTAGCGACGCGAGAGTCACTAAGAGCTGTTCCTAATAGCTTGCGCCAAGCTGGTTTTGCTTTGGGGGCAACCCGTTGGCAAGTAATTTGGGAACAGATTCTGCCGTTAGCTTTCCCTGGGATACTAACCGGAACTATCCTTGCTCTCTCCCGTGCTATTGGTGAAACTGCCCCTTTGATTACCATTGGTGCTTTAACCTTTATTGCTTTCTTGCCAGAAGGCTTGGACTCCCCCTTTACTGTCCTACCTATTCAAATCTTCAATTGGATTTCCCGTCCTCAAGAAGAATTTCACACTGCTGCTGCTGCTGGCATTATCGTGCTGATGGCGGTGTTGTTATCGATGAATGCAACAGCAATTTGGCTACGTAATAGATTCCAGAAGTAATAGGTGGTAGGTAGTAGGTTTTTCTAGCTATCAATAGTATATTTTGAGGACATTTATTTTTCCTTATTGCTGCTGGTAGTCAACTTACCTCTAACACCTAGCACCTAACACCTAACACCTAACACCTAACACCTAATACCTAGTACTTAATTTTCCCATTAACCCATACAACTTAAATCTCATGATTTCTCATTTTTCTAACGCAGTTGCCACTGAGGCAGTGTTTCAGATTGAAAATGTCTCAGTTTTCTACGACTCCTTTGAGGCAGTTAGCAACGTTTATCTAGATATTCCTGAAAATAAAATTACTGCCTTTATTGGACCTTCTGGTTGTGGTAAGAGTACCTTGCTAAGATGCTTGAATCGACTCAACGATTTGGTTCCAGGAGCAAAGGTTGCAGGCAGAATTACTTACAAGGGAGAGGATCTTTACCGCAAAGGCGTTGATCCAGTAGAAGTACGTCGTCGCATAGGCATGGTTTTCCAAAAGCCTAATCCCTTTCCCAAATCAATTTACGACAATATTGCCTTTGGTGCGCGGATTAATGGCTATCGGGGTAATATGAATGATTTGGTAGAACGTTCCCTCAGGCAAGCGGCGTTATGGGATGAAGTCAAAGACAAACTCAAACAAAGTGGCTTGTCTTTATCTGGTGGACAACAGCAGCGTTTGTGTATTGCTCGTGCGGTGGCAATTGAGCCGGAAGCTATCCTGATGGATGAACCTTGTTCTGCCCTCGATCCCATCTCGACTCTCAAGGTTGAAGAATTACTCAACCAACTCAAAGAAAATTACACGATTGTGATCGTTACCCATAACATGCAACAAGCTACCAGGGTAGCTGATATGACTGCCTTTTTCAATGCTAAAGCCACGGAGAAGGGAGGGAAAAAGGGTTACTTGGTAGAGTACGATTTAACCGAAAATATCTTCCAAAATCCTCAACAGGAAGCGACTAAGAATTATGTAAGTGGACGCTTTGGCTAGAGTTGATTGCTTGATCAGGGAATGGGGAATAGGGAATAGGAGCGTCAAATTTGTATGTACTGGTGTGGTACACCTAAAATGATGGAATATACGTAGGTTGGGTCGAGGCAACGAGACCCAACATCAGAGAGGCTTTGTTGGGTTTCACAATCGTTCAACCCAACCTACAATTTTAGGTGTGTCGTGCTATTACTGAGGAATTGCGACACAATGCCATCTGTCCCCCTTGCTGTATGTAGTTTTCAAGGTACGATGGTGCTAATGAATAAAAATATAGCATTTCAGCAAAAGCACTAAAGAATTTTTTCGGCAACAGACCTCAAACTACTGTATAGAAAGCAATTCAGTCAATTTTTTGCACCCACTCAAAAAAACACCTACCCTTTAGCGCTTATTTATATGAGGACAAGGAAGACAAGGAGGACAAGGGGGCACTCTTGAGAAAATTCTGTTGGGTTTCACTTCTCCTATGACCAACGCTACGCGATCGCAACCCCCAACAAATTTTAGCCTTGCCACCCCGTAACTGTAAGACCTGTGGAACAAGCATCCTGCCTGTCATTATTCCATAGTCACCCTGCCTGTTGTACCTAACCATACTTTATATGCGCACAACTACCCCATTGTGTAAAATAGTAGCACAAAATTATGAGATATTGCTATTGATAAGATAATTTACGTTGAATGTAAGGTTATCGTTTGGGCGGGTTTTGTATTAAGGTTGTCGCGGTATCGGTTAATGGTGACCCTAAACCCGCCCCTACAAATTTACGGCATTTTCTTCTAAAATCCCCACTGGTTTGGTCATAGTCTCAACTCCAGTAAGTGAAGCTGGGAGAGAGAAACCTAGAGATTCAGATTAGAGATTTTTCATAAATTCGATAAGTCTTATAAATCTTTCCCCCTGCTGCTTCAATAAGCTTGCGGGAAGATAAATTATCTTCAAACACCCAAGATAATTCGGCTCGTTTATAAGGCTTTCCCTTTTTAATTCCCCCCTGCATTCCCAAATAAATTAAAGCTAGAGGAATCATTTTCCGACGATACTCTGGCAGAGAACACATCGCAATTACCCTTGCTTGGTTAATCTGACGACGATACCAGAGAAATTTTAAAATTCCTAACCAGTTTAGTTGACCGCCAACCTGTTTTAGAGGGATGTTGTAGTCTGGTAGTGCCATCCAAAAACCTACCATTTGACCTTGGTCTTCAGCAACGGGAAAGAGGTCTGGATCAACTAAACTCTTTAAGGATTTAGCTTCTTCCAGAAATTCTTCCTGACTGCGCGGGGTAGAACTCCAGTTATCAACAAAAGCACGATTAAACAAGTCATAGAGACTTTTGACATCTTGCTCAAACCCTTCCCCTTTAGTCCTCAAAGGACGGAAAGTGATGCCAGATTGACAGGCAATCCGGTAGGATTTCTCGAATTTGGCCGCTAACGAGTGATCTAAAGGGAAATCGTAAGCATAGCCATCCTTCGCTTTTGCCCAACCATCCTGCTCCATAAATTCTGGATAATAAGATGGATTGTAAGGCATCATTACCGTTGGTGCTGAGTCAAAGCCATCGACTAAAAAGAAACAATTGTTGTGGGTTGAAAAGTCAATTGGTCCGCGTACCCTAATCATTTCTCGCTCTTGCAACCATTGGCAAGCTCTATTGAAGAGGGACTGGGCAATAGTAAAATCTGGAATGCATTCAAAAAAACCAAATAGACCAATATTTTTGCCTTCCCGTTCAATCAACCTTTGATTAATCGCAGCAACAATGCGCCCCACAGCCTGCGGCTTGTTTCCTTCTTGGCTAACAGCAATAAACTGCTGCATTGTCCCATAATCAAAAAAGGGATTACTGGTAGCAAACTGTTTGGCAACATCACTACGCAAAGGAGATACCCAGAGAGGATCATCAGCATATACCAGTTTTGGTACATCCAGAAACATTTCCCTGTCCTTTGAGGTAGTTACAGCCCGAATTTCAATATTGGTCATTGGTTATTAGTCATTAGTCATTGGTCATTGGTCATTGGTCATTGGTCATTGGTCATTGGTCATTGGTCATTGGTCAAGGTTCACAAATAACAAACGACAAATAACAAACAACAAACAACAAACAACAAACAACAAATGACAATTAAGCACTAATCATTGGTTTATACAATAAGTCCCTTGTTGCTACCATCGCCGCCACTAACTGCTCGATGTCTTCTTGGGTATGTAGAGCATTTACGGTAATTCTCAGGCGTGGTTTGGCAATAAACCAGATGGGAGAGACCCAAACCCCGTGTTTGTCCAGCAGATGTCTACCAAAAACCTTAGGATTAATGTCTGATGGTAAAATAACAGGCACTACATTAGTTTCACCAATAGCAACAAAATCTTTTTCTGCTAAACGTGATCGCAAGTAGCGAGCATTTTCTTGCAGTTTGGTAACCATTTCTGGACGATGGCGAACTTGACGAATACTCTCCAAGGCAGCCGCAGTAAGGGGGGGAGCCAAGGAAATTGTGCCGATAGATGTAGGAGAAACATTTAATAAAGGGATTAGTTCAGCTACATGAGAGCTAATTGCTGCACCAGCAGAGGCCGCAAATTTGGAGAAGGTAGTCATAATCAGGGGAACAATACCCTGTTCAATTGCTTGCTGAGGCAGAAGACCAAAATGTTCGTAGATGCCTCTACCAGTAGCACCAATCGCGCCACTAGCATGAGCCTCATCCATTAGCAACACACTACCTGGGTAATTTTGCAGCACATTCAGCATGTCTGGCAAGGGAGCAATATCACCGTCCATAGAGAATACCGCATCAGACACTACCATAATGCGGTCATCTGGACGAGCATACCGGTGGAGTTTACGGGACAAATCCTCCACGTCACAGTGGCGGTAAGCTTTAATGCGAACGCGGGGACTATGACCAAAAACTTTACCAGAACGGGTGTCAGCGTTGACTACAGCGGAAACAATACAACCGTGGTTTAGGACATCTGTAAGAATTAATGTCTCTTTGGTATGCTTAAAACCGGGCACAGGAATTGCTAGGTGACAAAAGGCATCCATTAACCCCTGCATGGCCATCCACGCATTAATAAACAGTTGGGTATGGGGTAGGTGCTTAAACTCAGAAATCTCATTTTCTAGCTGACGGTGTAGCTCAATACGACCGCTTAAGACTGAGCAAGAGCTATTGGAAGTACCATACTGGAGGATGGCATCAATTGCTGCTTGCTTAACCGCTTCTTCCTGGACTAGACCTAAGACATCATTACTACAGAAGTTCAGCACCTTCTGACGTTTACCTGTGGCAGTTGATTCAATCTCGGCTATATTGCCCTGTTTCTGATGACATATATATTCGTCGGGATCTAGCCCACTTTCGTACCAGCGTTGAACGTAATCTTTAACTACTTGCACAAATTTACCCCTCTCTCCTTACTCCTAGATAGATGTTAGTTAACTCTGGTACTGAGGCAATATGGATTTTTCTCCAAGGGAACAGAAAGTTAAATAATTGCTCTCCAGTCCCGTTTACTATGGTGTTCATCAGATAAGTGAGTTATCTTTGACTAGCTCAGTTTGGTCAGTTGCAATCGCTGACGAGTCTGGGTGTCCATTGTTTCCCGGCTGGTTTGATTGTTGCACATATTTTTGAAATTGCTTAACAATCACCCGTTGGAGGGCAATAATTGCTGGGTTAATTTCCACATACCGCCGCTGGGGATTAGCAAGATAGGTACACTGCTCACTCTCAATCATTTCTGTATCTTGGTCAAGAAATTTCTTCAAAAACCAGTTCCAGATTACCTTAGTTAACAGTGGTCTAAAAATGCTTAGGAACCATTGTGGTAGGCGAATTTTGAGAAAGAGTAGGGAAAAAGAGCGCGTACAGGAGAGTCCCACCGGTAACCTCATCAGGTACAAAGAGGAAACTCCTTCGAGAGAACTGTGATAATGAGGGTAACGATATTGGATGGAAACAGTTTTGGTGGTTACCTGATTACCTTGTTCACTCAGTCCCAAAAATTTCGTCAGCAAACCTCGATAGGAAACCTGGTAGTCAGCACAAACTTCCCCTTCCCTTTCCCGTAAACTCATCAGGACTGGATCAAACCAACCTTGTAATTCTTTGTGCAGAAACCCGTGGAATACATCCATAGTGTTTTCATTGCAGATAGAGAAGTGAGCCTGAAAATGACCAGGTATGGGCACCATCAACCAGTCAGGATCTGTAAATTCTGGAACATCCGGAGGATAGCAGTTTTCTGCCAAGCTAGGATTTCCAGGGAAGATCCAGATGATATTATATTTTTCCTGAATCGGATAGCTACGGGCTTGAGCACAGGGAAGTTTTTGTTGGGGGGGTAAGTAGGGAATATCAACCAATTGGCCATCTCCGTTCAAGGCCCAACCGTGATAAGGACATACTAAGTTAGTACCTTGGACTTCACCTTTGTGCAAAGCTACTCCTTTGTGGGGACAGGCATCCTCTAAGGCGTGGAGGTTATTTGCCTCATCCCGGTAAATAGCAAGCGCTTGTTGCCAAATCACTATGGGCATGATTTCCCTTGGTTTAAGCTCATTTGCCCAAGCAACGGGATACCAATAATTCGGGTTAATCCCAACTTCTCGGACAGCATTCCAAACAGTATGACTGGTTAGGGTTGTCGCCAATTCCATGAAATTTGCCTCTGTTGCGGTGTGTATCTGAAAATATTTAGCCTTTACGCTCTGTTAAGTCAATATTTATATCTTGATTCTTGTGGAACTCGCATCAATGTCAGTAAAGTATAGTACTTTGCTTTCGGTAGACAGACCCAAGTGATCGCTCTCTTTCATTCCTCCTCAGATTCCAGCGACACTGCCTCTAACTCCGCTTTCAACTGCTAAATTGTCGGTAGGCTTCCTTGCAAATTTTCCGGGAAAGCATCCTGTAACTGATAAGTTAAAACACCAATCCGTATAGCTCAAACTATCTCAATCCAGTGAATTTCTTCTGATGATTCCAAAACTAAATCGTGAGGATTTTTCAGAACAAAACCGCTATCTTCTTTACTCCGAACAAGCTATAGGAAGACGTTCTTGATAAGCTTTGATTGCTAGAATATAGTCATGGTTGAACAATTCTGTCTGGATTTTATGCAGTTTATAGAGCAGTTTTGAGCAAACCGTGAAATCCCTGTAGAGACCCGCCTGCCGAAGGATGCCCGTAGGATTTTTGGCGCGTCTCTACAATGTGGGCATAGCGGGTATATCGATACCGGATTTGGTATTAGGTGTTAGGTGTTAGGTTAGCAGCCAATTTCAAATGTTTAAGAAAGACAAATAATAAATAACTTGCCCACCAAAGGACTGCCTTCAATTTTGCGCTCTATTAGTTCAATTGTACTATATAATAAAAGTCAACTTCACCTTAGTAAGTTCTGGAGGTTGAACATGAGTAACGTTTCTCAACAACACGGCACATTCAGTTGGTGTGAGTTGATGACAACAGATACAGAAGCAGCAAAAAGTTTCTATACACAACTGTTGGGCTGGAAACTCCAAGATATACATATGGAAGGGACAACCTACACTACTATCTCAGCCGAGGAGCACGAAATTGGTGGCATGATGTCGGTATCTGCACCCGCAGTGCAAGGCAATCCACCTCCCCATTGGGGTGTGTATGTCACAGTGGATGATGTGGATGCATCGGTTAAGAAAGCGGAAGAATTAGGAGCAAGCATCCTGGTGTCGCCGGTAGATATTCAAGACGTAGGGCGCTTCTCTGTTATACAAGACCCCCAAGGTGCTGTGCTGTCGCTCATCACTTATACCAACTAATTGTGTAGCGATGAATCACATTATGGCTTAAATTAAGGATTTTTCTTGAATTGGTGTTGTTTGAGGGCGCATCTAAGTGCGCCCCTACAAATTTATGTAGCTACCGGTTCTTTGGCCAGGAACTTCTCCAATTCCGTGAGAGCATCAGCATCTACCTTAGTCTGCATAGGACAGAACTTAGGTCCACACATCGAGCAGAACTCAGCGGTTTTATAGATATCAGCTGGTAGGGTTTCGTCATGATATTCCTTGGCTCGCTCCGGATCAAGAGCCAGCTCAAACTGACGATTCCAGTCGAAGTTGTAACGAGCGTGGGAAATTTCATCATCCCGGTCTCGTGCCCCTGGGCGACGCCTTCCAATATCCGCTGCATGGGCAGCAATCTTGTAGGCAATCAATCCATTGCGCACATCTTCAGCATTAGGCAATCCTAGATGTTCTTTGGGTGTTACATAACAGAGCATAGCTGTACCATACCAACCGGCCATAGCTGCACCAATAGCCGAGGTAATATGGTCATATCCAGGAGCAATATCTGTCACTAGCGGTCCTAGCACATAGAAGGGAGCTTCGGAACACTCTTCCATTTGCTTCTTGACATTGAACTCAATTTGATCCATAGGCACATGACCAGGACCTTCTACCATCACCTGTACATCATCTTGCCAAGCGCGGCGAGTTAGCTTTCCGAGGGTTTTCAACTCAGCTAACTGAGCCTCATCAGAAGCATCATGGGTGCAGCCAGGACGTAAAGAATCTCCTAAGCTGAAGGAAACGTCGTATTTTTTGAAGATTTCAATGATGTCATTGAAGCAGGTATAAAGGGGATTCTGTTTATGGTGATGGAGCATCCACCTCGCCAAGATACCACCACCGCGAGAGACAATGCCAGTGATGCGATGTTTCACCAAAGGCAGATGTTCTATGAGGATTCCTGCATGGATGGTTTGATAATCAACCCCTTGCTGGGCATGTTTCTCAATAACATGGAGAAAGTCATCTGCCGTGAGGTTTTCAATTTTGCCGTGGACACTCTCCAAAGTTTGGTACACAGGAACTGTCCCAATCGGTACTGGTGAAGCATTGATGATCGCAGTGCGAATTTCATCTAAGTTACCACCACCAGTGGATAAGTCCATGACGGTATCAGCACCATACTTTACGGCCAGTTTCAGCTTATCAACTTCGACCTTTAGCTCAGAAGAGTTGGGGGAAGCACCAATATTGGCATTTACCTTACACTTAGAAGCAATGCCAATACACATTGGCTCCAGGTTAGGGTGATTAATATTGGCAGGGATAATCATGCGTCCCTTTGCCACTTCTTCGCGAATCAGCTCAACTGGCAGATTTTCCCTCTGAGCAACATAGTCCATCTCTTGAGTGACCATACCCTGGCGAGCATAGTGCATTTGAGACACATTGCTCTGCCCGCGCCGTTCAGCGATCCATTTTGCTCTCATTTTAAGCTTCCTCTTAACAGCTTCCCTCCGCTGGTACTAACCAGTCTCAGGTTCTAAGGGTCTATCTCAGCTTGGTGCTCCAAGCACCCCTAGCTTTGGTCAGATTATTTTATCGCCACGAATAAAATAGCAACGAATTACTTTAGGAAATTTTTACTTTTTTGTTGTTGGTTGTTTGTTGTTTGGGAATGTCTCCCCTTTATCTCTTGCCCCCATCCCCCTAAGATGCCATTGACTCGAAAACTGGACAGTAACCTTCTGGTGTCACCTTAAAACCATACAGAGGAGATGCTTGATTCCAGCAGCGCTGCCCTCTTTGGTGGCGACAGGTACCGCAGCAGTCAATGTTCATCGGGATCCTACTATTACTACTTTCCTTGAGAAGCTCTCTTTGTGATAACCCTCGCAACACTAACTCTCTTCCTTGCCAGCGGGCTTCTACTAAACCAGTATCAGCAAAATCTTGCCACCGGGGGTCAGCAATGATGGTTTCTGGGAGAGTGATATTAACCAATGTATCAAGTTCCGTCAGCTCCCCTTCATAGTTAGTTGCCGGTGGTGCTGCTGGCTGTACAAATATTTCACCAATCGGCAGCTCTACTAATGTGCCTGTAGCTGGACAATGTAGATGATAGCGATTTTGCAACTCCTCTAAACCGGTTAAATCAGCTAGATAGGTGGGAGAGCCGTGGAAAAAAATAACATGCTGAGGACGGAGATTGTGAATTAACTGAGTGGTTCCTAAATAATCACTATGTTGCGCAAGGGAGTAGGTTTGAACTGCATGGTGCTCAACGTTTTCTGGGCACCTGGAATATCTAGGCTGTTCCGGTAATAGTACCAGCTGAGAACCCCAATCGGGATGGAAGTAGGTGCTCAAATCAGCAGTTTCATCAGTAATAACAATACAGGGAGATTGACCAATGGTGCGGCGGTTTTCTTCATCCAATCGCCGTACACGAGGACGCACCCGCTCATCCCAAAATAGGGGTTGATGTCGAGCAAAGTTTTGTACTGAAGTAGGTAAGTGAGGTAATAGTTCTATGTAGATGTCACAAGCTACAGCAACAGTACCATCTACCCAAATATCTAAGTTACGACCAGTGAATTGGTGATGAGAGCGCAGGAGCATAAGGATTTCCTGCCCTAAACCCAGGGTAGGTACTGGTAGCAAAACTGACTTATTGGATGCGATCGCTTGCTCTATGATCTCTACCAACTGATTTTCTTGTTGCCGTCGATGAGGATGTCGAGCAGTACCATAACTACCTTCGACAATCACAATATCTGGATGTGTGCCTCTAAGAGGTTCAATAGACAACCCCTCTACCAACCGCGAGTTAGAAAGGAAGAAGTCTCCAGTATAAAGTAGTCGATAAGTTCGACGGGGAGCTGTGTAACAGAGTAAGATGGCCGCAGCTCCCGGCAAGTGACCTGCGGGAAATAATTCGACAGTCAGTCCATCCCTAATTTCTATTGGTGAGTACCAAGGTAGAGCTTGACAGAATTCGGGAAGCGTTGAGGCTTTTTTCCCTTCTACCACCACCGCTTCTGAAGCACTATGACCCTGAATTGGTGAATCAGTCATCCTTTCATTAGGCAAGGACAACCAGTTCAGTGGTAATAGGGTTGCTGTTTCTTCACTAGCATAGACTGGCAAATTGGGAAAAGCTTGGTGAAGAGCTAAAAGACCCTGAGCATGATCATTATGGGCATGACTACACAAGACTAAATCTGCTGGTGGATACTCTTCCGCCTGTAGAGGCGTAATATCCGCTAATCCACAATCAAGGAGAATACGGTGTGGACCCATCTGCACCAGGAAACAAACTCCTTCTGCACCCTGACCAACACCATATGGAAAGCAAGTTAATTTGTCATCTTCGGTAAAAGATGTCAGGGAGCGTTGATTGCTCATTGTAATTCGCGTGAGACCACAGGCTTAGAGCTTTTTATTTAACCTGCCCCACAACAAACGTTAGTGGGCAGAACCATTACCGTGGTAATCGTCGGAATCATAAAATCCGTTCTTAGTACCAAAGAATAGGGATAATAGGGTGAAAGCAACTGTTAGTCCCACTAAAATTAGTTTTACATCCATATTTCTAATAACCTCCTTTTTAGCCACTTTAGCAGGGAATTTGCTCAATAATAAAGGGGTTTTTACCAATCTTGTTGATGAGGAGAATTGTTGGGCTCCAATTCTGTCTCTGAGTTATCCGTCAGCGGCTTTACCACTCGTGCGATCGCATCCTGGACAAAAGCCTTGATAAACTCATCCCGGCGATTCAATTGGAACTGCTTTTGTACTACTTCTGTCATGCCACCATCACCCCAATCTTGATTATGGCGAAAGTATTCAATAAAGCTTTTGCCAGCAATTCTGGTGAGATAGGCGGCGGTAACACCTTGAATTGCTTTGCCCACTAAATAGGTAGCGACATTGAGTTGGAGAGCAGCGGAAAGCAGTTGAATGGCTCCTTTGACAATGCCCAAACTTGCCAGGGTTTTCCCTAGGGACAAAGCTAACTCCCTACCTCTCTCCATATTTAGTTCACAGCCATAGATTCTGCCAATTTCCACCACCATTTGGGCATTGACTGCCGCAGTTGCCAGTAAATCTACTACTGGTAAAGGAGTTACTGCAATCACCCCTGCTCCAATCCACTGGAAGCGTTCCACTACCTTTTCGGCTTGCCGTCGGCGTTGGTTGTCGATGATTTTTCTGGCTTCTTCTCCTAAACGCTGAGATTGCAGTAAAATATTATCGGCAACTAAATCTTCTCCTTCAGAGCGTAAAACCGCAGCAAGCCGTCGGATTAAAGGCATAATATCCGGCTCCGGTTCAAAGATTTCACCATCTTCGAGCTCCACTGACTCAGGATGGGCTGCGATCGACACCACATCTGAGGCAGCAATAAATCCTCTTACTCGCTGCCGCAATCGTGCGACAATCTTCTCCTCATCTGCTTCTGAATAGAGGTCGATTTTATTCAGAATGAGGAGCGATCGCTTGCCAATTTCCGCTAAACGCTGTAAAGGAATATATTCCGACTGCCGCAGATCATTATCCACCACAAACAACAGCAAATCCGCTTCCGTTGCCAACTCTCGCGCCATTTGTTCCCGCTGTGTACCAGCAATACCGGCTTCTAAAATACCCGGTGTATCGGTAATAAGAATTTCGCGATTCAATCCCTTCAACTTCAGGCTGTAAGTTTCCCCCACTTCCGTTGTCCCCATGGGGGCTCCTACTTCCCCCACCATTTGTCCTAGCAGAGCATTAATCAGGGAGGTTTTACCCGCTGAACCTGTACCAAAGACTACTACTAATAGTTCACCACGAGCTAAGATAGACTCAATCTCTCGCGATCGCGTCAGTAAAGCTTGCCTTGCTACTTCATCCTGAATTTGGGTTACCTGCTGCCTAACAGCTTTGAGGGTTTCTGAAGCTGCCTCTGCCTTTACTTCTGGGACTCTTGGTGGTAGACGCCGACGCTGTCCTTTCTGAGTGGGTCCTAACAAGCCTGTATAGTAGACAAAGGCAAAGATTAGTAACCCCAGCAAGGCAATCAGCAACAACAAGAGTAAATTAGCTAAGAGAGGGGCTGTCCAGGAAATTTGAATATACAGCCGGTAAAGAGAATTGATCAGCCATAGCATTAGCCCCAGAATTAAGCTCAGACCAATAATCAGCGTCAACAGGCGTGGGAGAGGCATGGGGAATGGAGAATGGAGAATGGAGAATGGAGAATGGAGAATTGAAAATATCTCCCCAAACTTCTCTAGCTCACTACAATTAGTTGATGTTGGTTAGGGAGCTTCAATACTAGCCTACACTCTTTAATGTTGAGGTAAAGTCTGTAGTTAGGGAAAACTCAGAAAAAATCATGAGCTTGTTCAATACAATTCTTAGTGCCATTGATAATCCTAACCAAACTGCTAGTCCCGGTCAGTTAGTGGGAATTATCAATACTGTGCAACAGTTAGGTAGCACCTACCAATCCAATCCAGAAGCAGTGCAAACCGCTACTGCTATTGTTGGTAAACATGTTCGTTCTGCACTCCAGCACAAACGAGATACGGAAGGGGAGCAGCAAGCACAGAATCTTGTCCATCAATACAGCGGCATTAACCCTAGCAATCAAGCAGTGCAGATGCTCTTCAATAGCCCCCAGATACAGCAAATCGTGCAAGAGATAGCCAGCAGAACTCCTATTCCAGGTGGAGCGATTCAGGCGATGTTACCTGCTCTAGTTCCCCTAGTGCTGAATCTCTTGGAAACTGGTACTGATCCCCAAAATCCCCAAAACTCCAACTCGGTCCTCAGTAGCTTTTTAGATGCTGATGGAGATGGAGATGTAGATATATCTGATGCTATGAAGTTAGCAGGGCGCTATATGAGTTGACACTCCCCGGCCTTGCACGTGCGAGGATTCTCCGCTCAACGACCCGAATTGCTACTCCTGGCCGGAACCAAGAACAGTAGAGGTCAGATTTGGTATAACACCTAATACCTACCACCTACCACCTAATCTACTGAGTACGAGCCGCTTGAGCGAGCAACTTAATCAGTTGCCTGAGTTGCTTGTGCTCAAAGGCTTGAACAATTGTCTTAGCAGCAGCTTTGGGCTCCACCGTCAAAGTAATTTGCTTGAGTCCCTTTCCAGCAACATTAGTCGCAGCAGGTGATGTTTTGCTGATGAGCTGCTGTAAAGTAGGACTTGGAGTAAGTACACAACTTTGGTTTTGTTGCAGTTGATCGCTGGCTTGCTTGAGTTCCTTAATTACCACCGGTGCTAGGGTTTGATAGGAATTTTGGGGATTTGCGATCGCTTTATTCGAGATTTTGACTAACTCTTGCCAAGTTGTGTTTCCTGCATCCAGCCCAAATAACTCCTTACAGTGCTTCTGTAATCCTTGACGAGTTTGTGAGGTTTCTTGTTGTTTAAACAGCTGTAGCATCTGCTTAAGGTAGCTTTTTACCTGGGGAGCAAAATGAGGCGGAAGTTGTGGTTGAGCTTGCTGTGGAGTGAGTGAGGGAGTCGATGCTGTGGTTGACGATTCACCAGAGCCACTCATTAACTGGCTGAGGTAATTCTCTAACTCCACAAAGCAAGGTTCTGCTGCTTGCACTGTTTTCTCGGCTTCCTCTGGCTGAAGACCGAACGGACTTTGTAGCTTATCTAGTAAATCTTTGAGAGCATCATAACCTCTTAAGAACAAAGTTTCTAGTTTTTGGTCAACACTGATGTCATTCTCTTTAAGGACTTTAAAAGAATCCTCTAACTTGTGGGCTGTTTTTTGAAGACTGACAAAGCCAAGCATTGCTGCACCTCCCTTAACAGAATGAGCAGCGCGAAACATTTCATTTACTCTCTCTGGATCTGTAACTACTGAGCGCAGGTCTAATAGACCTTGCTCAATGGTATCGAGGTGTTCTTTCGCTTCTTCAATGAAGTAGCCGATAATCTTTTGGTGATTCCCCGCATCCACAGCACTTTTCCTTAATCAATCAAATTTTGTCTACTCAGCAACTTAAGAGTCTACACCAGTTGATGGTAGCTCTGATGGAAAATCTAGCATGGGCACTGCCAAATCTACTTTTTTAGGATACATGAATTAACTCATTCCTACCTTAAGAGAGAGCGGAAGGCCACCAATCGACTTTACCCGATGAGGGTTTTTTACTTACAGGTAACACTTGTCCTTAGTGACTTACTCCCCATCTTCGAGTCCCCGCGTCTGGAGGGTCTGGAGAGTCCGGAGTATCTGGAGTATCGGTACTAATCCCCTATGGAAATGCCGCAACAACTTACTCTGCCCTAGGGTGTAACTCCTACTTTATGTTTTCACTGATACTGTTTTCTTTTTTCTTTTCATCTGAGAAAAAATTCGATAGGAATGGTTCTCTGGATTTAGCTCAATTTCTGGCGGTGCTTCTGACATCTCTACTAAGTTGTATTGCACATCTTCAGCATATACACCAAGAGTTACTTGCAGAACTTCCAAAAAGTTAATTAACCACTGGCAATCTGATGCTGATTGGCTTTGATAATGTTCAATTAATTGGGCAATACGACATTCTAGGTTAGTGCGGCTTTGTGGGCAAAGCAATACTAGTTTGAGGAGTATAATTGCTAAAGTTAAATCTCTGCCTTGAGTCACTAAGTAAATAAATAAGGGGGAAGGATTGGCTTGATTAACCGTGATTAAGTACTCGATTAACCGATTACAGGTTCTCAGTAGCAGCTGATTGTCCCAAGGTTGAGTATGGTAGCTATCATAGAGATTGTCTAAGTATTGAATGAGTTGTTTTTTTGCTGTTTGGTCTAAATCTTGATCATTCAAGGAATAAAATAAATAGTTGAGTAGATTATGTTTAAAATCTTTGTAGCAAATATCCTGAGCTTGATTGATAAAAATTCGAGCCAAATTGGTGTAACTAAAGGAGCTACGTTTTTGTAAAATTTTCTTAATCAGAGACAAAACTTTCTTGCCGATAACTGTCGGGTTAGGTGAGTTGCCTGATTGCTGACCAGTTACACTCAAACGAGCTGTATACATTGCCAGTTGAGACCTGAACTCTTTCTTAAGTGCAAGAGAGCGAGTTTTGGCAGTGGTTTTCTGCTTAAGAGATTTTTTCTGATCTACTGATTGATAAACTAACAGGTAGGAGTTGTAGCGTTGACTCCAATTGCTTGATTGATGATCATTAATTTTCAAAGTCAATTGCAACAATTCTTGGTAATCCTGGCTTGCAATAAAATTTCTGCGCCATAACTGCAAAATTTTCATATTTCTAGGAGAGACTTCTTTATGGTCTAAATTAATTGCAATTAGTTGAACTAACTCTTGGGTATACTGTTCTTTTCTAGCTGCATTCCAGTTATTTAGCAAAATATAGATAGACCGTTTAAAGGTATTTAAAAAAGTTTCTTCCGCACCAGAAACTGCAATTTTAATTAATGCTTGTTGAAGTTGAGAGTCAACTACTTGAGTTGGTTCAATAAATAACTGCTTGAATTTTTGTAAAACTAGCTCAGGTGCTGCTTGTTTAACTTGCTGAATAAAAAATATACAGATAGTTTCTGATGCTTGTGCAAGGAGAATATCAGGCTTTAAATTGCTTGAATTTACGTATTTAACTGAAATTTCATCATAAGATAAAATTGACTGACTCTGTTTTAGAAATGGTATTGAACAGTTCTCAGTGGTAAGTCCAGGCAAAAAGTCGAGAGATTCCATAAAGCTACCAAAAACTATCATATCTTTAGTATCGTAGATTTTTTTTCCACGTTGGGTGATGGAAAACCCTTTCAGAAGATGATAGTTTTCTCTGTTTCTAGGTGAGCTATATTACCAACAAGCTTCTTCTAAGATCACAGGAAGTAGTGGGAAGTTTCTTTATTTTCTCAACACTCTACACCCCACACCCCACAATCTATACCCCGTCAGGCTATTCTGTTATCCATCGCCCAACGTGCTAACTCAGTGCGGTTATGCAGTCGGGTTTTGCTTAACATATTAGATACGTGAGTTTCAATTGTCCTCTGGCTAACTTTTAAATTCTTGGCGATTTCCCGATTAGCCATACCCTGTGCCAGTAAATGGATTACTTTCAACTCTGCTCGAGTTAATTCAATAGTTGTATGAATTTTGCGGATAGGTTCGGGTTCTGGTCTTCCACGCTCAATAAAACGTTCAGTTTGTTTGAGGGAAGATTCCACCACCGCTACTAGTTCTTCTGGCTCAAATGGCTTCACCATATAGACATTTGCACCTGTATTTAGTCCCTTAATACGTTCTTGAGTTTGACCCTTTGCCGAAAGAACTAGTACGGGAATCCAGTTAATGCGAGGGTTTTGTCTAATCTGCTCTACTACGGTATAACCATCCATCTCAGGCATCATAATGTCACAAATGATCAGATCAGGGATATTGTCCTCTAACAAAGAGAGCGCTTCTAAACCGTTAGTAGCAGTTATTACTGTATAACCTTGAAACTCTAAATAGTCTTGAACTAGTAAAATCAGGTTAGGATCATCATCTACTAAAAGTAGTTGCTTGGTATCGCTAAAGATATTCTCTGGCACTCTGTTGCCCCTCCTATGAAAGTTTTTACACTTGACTTGCTCCCAGTTCTTAAATAATAACTTACCCATTATCTGCAAGTCCCTATTACCTATACCTACAATTTATTTTGCAATCAGGTATTATCTGTTACAAATAGGGTTTTTCCCATATTTATGGTGATAATTTTT
This sequence comes from Symploca sp. SIO1C2, assembly GCA_010672925.1. Classification (GTDB taxonomy): domain Bacteria; phylum Cyanobacteriota; class Cyanobacteriia; order Cyanobacteriales; family Coleofasciculaceae; genus Caldora. The sequence goes on from JAAHFP010000001.1 coordinate 670,461, forward strand.
ACTAATCTAAATACCGAAGAATACTTAGTTTGTGCCTTGATTCAGAAAAATCATGCATAATCAAGATAATTTATACAATATATCCTATTGGGAAAATGATATGTACTGAAACGTAAATTGTAACTTATGATATTGTTTCCACCATTAACTAGGGCAGCGCGGCAGAAATATAGCAGTCGCCAGGGCGGTTAAGAGATTCTCAGGTAAGGTAAGTTAACAAGGGGCTGCCATCCCCTTGTCCTAATCACCTTGGCGGTTGCTATAATCCACCAGTTTGAGCTCGATAGAATCCTTACTATGCCTGAAAGTTGACTGTTGCCAGATGAGCTGCTTTCTACTTTCAAGTCAGACTCCCATGAGCTTTCACCTCACAACAAAAAATGAAAATCCCTCTCTTCACCGAAAGCGGCGGGAAGCCCATTCCTTAAGGGATGGAAGGGATAGCTGCCCGCCGCTTTGCTGCTACGCACCATGCTACGCAAAGGTTGTTTGTTCTTTGTTTTTTGTTTTTTGACAAACAACTAACAACCAACAACAAATAACACGTTAGCGTAGCGGGGCGAAGCCCAGTGCAATCCCCCGTGCTGTCTTCCGGGGGATGAGTTAAGTCTGGTGTGTCCCCGTATGCCCGTGTCCTCGCTTCCAGTGCGTCCATTTTCAGATTAGGAAGCAGGAGGCAGTAGGAAAGAAAGCTTGTGTAGTAATATTCTTAATCTTTTTTTTGGCAGGTTATTTTCGCTGTGCTGTATTAGAATACTAATTCAGTAAAATTACTTAGTATTTTTGTTCTATTAAATGAAATGCAGAATTTATCCTATGGGTTATAATAGTTATCAATCAAAGATTTAAGCCAAAAATCTATTCCCTCATTTTAGGTGTGTTACCTCAGTAGTGGCACAGCTAAAATGGGAGAGTAGACATAGGTTGGGTTTGTCACACCACGACATCCTGTCTCCCTTTTGCTTTGCTAATTTGAGTTCGCAGCCAATCAAACCATTGTTCCAATCCTTCACCAGTTTTGGCAGATAAGGGAATAATCGTAACCTGGGGATTCATTTGACGCACGTTAGATTCAAGGCGCTGTATATCAATATCTAAGTAAGGTGCTAAGTCAGTTTTGGTAATCAATAAGCAGTCTGCTTCTTGAAACATAATTGGATACTTTAAAGGTTTATCTTCTCCTTCCGTAATACTAAGTAGGGCAACTTTGGCGTGTTCTCCTACTTCAAACTCTGCCGGACAAACCAAATTACCAACATTTTCTACAAACACTAAATCAAAGTCTAATGGGTTGTATGCCTGGGCGAAAGTATGCATACCTCCCGACACCATTTGGGAATCTAGGTGACAGGAACGCCCAGTATTAATAGCAATGACTGGGACACCATATTGCCGTAGACGTTCCGCATCTAATTCCGTTGTCATATCTCCCTCAATCACTGCCATTTTTAGCTCCTGATTAAGGGTGGAAAGGGTACGTTCTAATAAAACTGTTTTCCCTGCACCGGGACTACTCATTAAGTTCAGACAAGTAATTTCCCAGTCATCAAAATGGGCACGATTATGATCTGCTCCTGTTTGATTGGCATGGAGTAAGTTAATTTCTAAAGCGGCATTAAAGGTTTGGTGCATATTTATTTGTTGTTGGTTGTTGGTTATTTGTTATTGGTTCTTGAAAACTACATAAATTATTGATAACGCTTATTTTAATTGATCAAATTTGGTTCTATTTCTGCTTGAGAATATTCAATGCGCTCAATTTTCAGTTCTCGTCCTGAACGAATATCCTCCATCGGCGCTTGACAGGTAGGACAGGCGTAGTTCAATCCGATGTTTGGTTTATATTGTTCTTGACAAGAATGACAAAAAGCAATCAAAGGTATCTCGCGAATTGCTAATTTGACTCCATCTAAAAAACTGTTGCGAGTTTGTGCGGTAAATGCGAACTGTAAACTTGCTGGTTCTACACAAGTGAATTGCCCAACAATCAAATGTATTGTTTCTATCTGTGGCTGCCGAGGTTGAGACTCATACCAGTCCTTGACTGTCAGTATAAGGGCTTTGGTCATATCAGTTTCGTGCATCTTGCATTACCATTTGACTGATTTTTTTCATAATTTTTAAGTCTTGATCAAGCTCATTACCTCGATTTTCGTACATGAAAAACATGAGAGGTTGAGTATTTAAGACTATTTTCCTTGAGAAGCTTAAAAAAAAAACTCTCCTCCAGTGGTAACCATACCGTAAATTGGTATACCAGGAGAGAGATTTTATAATCTATAAGTGATAATTTGTGCTAGCCCAACTTATGAACCATAGGAGAAACGCTATAAGTAAGTAGGTGGAGATAAACCTAGCTATGTTATAAAACGTAAATACGCCTCAAACCCTTACAAATGACCAATTACAAAAGACGACCTTCACCAGTTAACTTTGATATTGCTGATCTACTTAGTCACTCCCATTTAACCAATTCTGGCTGTGACTCGGCATGAATATAAGCCGGTTGCGCTGAACGTGGTAATTGTCCAGAAATGACCAAATGAGCCATCGTATCACAAATGACGCGAGTTGCCATTAAAGCGGTGATATCACTAATGTCATAAGGGGGAGAAACTTCTACTACTTCCAAACCGCAAACTGGGGTATTTTGTACGATTTTCTTCAACAAGTAGAGAGCTTCACGGGGAAGTAAACCTCCAGGTTCTGGCCATCCTGTACCAGGGACAAAACCTGCATCAATGCAATCGATATCAAAGCTAATCCACACACAGTCTGTGCCATCAGTTGCTCGCTCAATGGCAAAGTCTGCAGCAGCATCTAGCCCCATTTCTGTAATGTCGGTTACAGTCAGGATATTCGTAGCCCGTTCTCGGCAGACTTTTACCCCTTGACGGGGTACTTGCCAGCCTCCAATACCGAGTTGTACTAAGTTTTTTGCTGGAGCATTTTTGAGATTAGTGGCGTGAAACCAAGGGCAAGTATGCATCCGTTCATCGAGATCGGTTTCTTGAGTATCCACATGGCGATCGAAGTGAATAATACCAACTTTTTGCTCACCTAGGTGACGACAAATGCCTCTAATAGTAGGAAAACCAATGGAGTGATCACCCCCTAAAATAATGGGAAATGCTCCTGAACTAAAAACGTGCGCCACACCTTTGGAAATTTGATCGAAGGACTTTTCGTTATTGGCGGGAATAGTAAAAATATCCCCTACATCACACAGGGTAATTTGCTCCCGTAAGTCAACACCGAGTTCAAAGTTGTAGGGAGTGTAAAGAGCGCTAATGCGCCGAATACCTTGGGGACCAAATCTTGTACCAGGACGATAGGTGGTTCCTGAATCATGGGGCACACCAATGATGGCGACATCGTAGTTCCCAACTTGGCGCACATCTTCTATATAAGGTGCTTTGAGGAAGGTATTAATCCCGGCATAGTGAGGCAGTTCCCCCCGTGAAAAAGTGGGAATTGTGCGATCGCGAATACTTTCTGCTGCCTCTAAACCATATTTTAAACCTTGGTCAACTTCTTGCTGCCAGCCAGTTAAGGGAAGCTGTCTTTCTCGGTCCAAAGCCCATTGAGCTTCACTGGAATTTCCATCATTGCTAGCGTTGGGGGGGTGAAAGGGTAACTGTTCACTCATTAAATTGTTCCTACTACACTTGGGGATGGAGTACCAATATTTTTGAAGCTTTAATGTATCTAAAGCTACAAAATATATCGAGTATAGTCGTTAGTCATTGGTCATTGAGACTCAATCTGAGGTGGGCAAAGTTTTGGGTGGGATTCCTTGAGCTTTGTATCCAATAATTATAAGTTCTCTCTTGTCCCTTAGCTCCCCCAACTCCCCCAGCTTTCCCCAACTCCCCCATCTTCTCCAGCTCCCTCAGCTCCCTCAGCTCCCCCATCTTCCCCTGCTCCCTCAGCTCCCTCAGCTCCCCCATCTTCTCCAGCTCCCCCAGCTCCCTCAGCTCCCCCAGCTTTCCCCAGCTCCCTCAGCTCCCTCAGCTCCCCCAGCTTTCCCCAGCTCCCTCAACTCCCTTAGCTCCCCCAGCTTTCCCCAGCTCCCTCAGCTCCCTCAGCTCCCCCAGCTCCCTCAGCTCCCCCAACTCCCCCAGCTTCCCCAGCTTCCTCAACTCCCCATTGAAGCTCGATCTGCTGGTTTGACTCCCCAAAAGGTGTGTAAAAATAACATAAAGAAATGTTAAACAAAAGTTGAGTCCCCGATAACTAAAGACAAGACTTAAAATAACACCATCGTTATCATTTGAGGCTAATTCGGTGCAGTCCCCAACTATCTCCAATACCAGCACAATATCCCCAGCAACAGCGCTACCCAAAACTACCACCCGCCAAACCGGTGCTTTTGCTCTTATTGACTCTCTGAGACGTCATGGTGTCGAGCATATCTTCGGCTATCCTGGTGGAGCAATTCTGCCAATTTACGACGAACTGTATAAGTGGGAAGCTAGAGACGAAATACAGCACATCCTAGTTCGACATGAGCAGGGAGCCGCCCATGCAGCAGACGGTTATGCCCGTGCCACTGGCAAAGTAGGTGTCTGTTTCGCCACTTCCGGTCCTGGAGCAACTAACTTAGTTACGGGTATTGCCACTGCTCACATGGATTCGATTCCTATGGTAGTAGTTACAGGTCAGGTAACCCGTGCAGCAATTGGCTCTGATGCCTTTCAGGAAACTGATATCTATGGCATTACCCTGCCAGTTGTCAAGCATTCTTACGTAGTGCGCGACCCCAAGGATATGGCGCGGATTGTTGCAGAAGCCTTTGATCTTGCTATTACAGGACGTCCTGGACCTGTGCTGATTGATATTCCTAAGGATGTCGGTTTAGAGGAATTTGACTATACACCAGTAGAACCTAGTACGGTTAAGTTACGGGGCTATCGTCCCACCATGAAAGGCAATCCTCGCCAAATCAACCAGGCACTCAATCTCATACGCTGGGCTAAACGACCTCTGCTATATGTAGGAGGTGGTACGATCGTTTCTAGTGCCCACGTCGAATTACAAAAATTAGCAGAAATCTTCCAAATCCCAGTCACCACAACCCTAATGGGTAAAGGTTCATTTGACGAATCCCATCCTTTATCTGTAGGGATGTTAGGGATGCATGGTACTGCTTATGCCAACTTTGCCGTAAGTGAGTGTGACTTGCTGATTGCTGTAGGTACTCGTTTTGATGACCGGGTAACAGGCAAACTAGATCAATTTGCCTGCCATGCTCAAGTGATTCATATTGATATTGATCCGGCAGAGGTAGGGAAAAATCGAGAACCTCAAGTGCCAATTGTCGGTGATGTGCGGTTGGTGCTTAATAGCTTATTAAACCGCCATCAAGAATTGGGTATCTCACCGGAACCGGAGCAAACTAAAGAGTGGTTGTTACGTATTAAACGTTGGCGTTTGGAATACCCCTTACAGGTACCTCAATATCCTGATAGTATCTCCCCTCAAGAAGTAATTGTGGAGTTAAGCCGTCAAGCACCCAATGCTTTCTACACAACAGATGTGGGTCAACATCAAATGTGGGCAGCACAATTCCTGAAAAATGGACCACGCCAGTGGATTACCAGTGGTGGTTTAGGAACCATGGGATATGGTTTACCCGCAGCCATGGGTGTGAAAGTAGCACTGCCAGACGAACAAGTAATCTGTATTGCTGGAGATGCCAGTATTCAGATGAATATTCAAGAATTGGGTACTTTGGCACAGTATGGCATCAATGTGAAAACCGTAATTATTAACAACGGTTGGCAAGGGATGGTGCGCCAGTGGCAACAGGCTTTCTTTGGAGAGCGCTACTCTTCATCGAATATGGAAGTTGGGATGCCTGACTTTGTAAAATTAGCTGAGGCTTATGGGGTTAAAGGTATGCTCGTCAGCAGTCGGGATGAACTGCAAGAGGCCATCGCTCAAATCCTGGCTTATGATGGTCCGGTATTCGCAGATATCAGAGTTACTAAGGACGAAAACTGCTATCCCATGGTTGCTCCTGGTAAGAGTAATGCTCAGATGCTCGGTTTACCAGAACGCAAGCAGCCAGAACCAACTGTAGAATCAATCGTGTGCAGTAACTGTGGTGCTCAAAATCTCCCCCATAACAACTTCTGTCCTGAATGTGGCACAAAGCTGTAGTTGGAAATTCGCGATCGCTCGTGGTCTGATGGGAAAAAGGGGTCGCTAGTGTGGAAGCTATACTATACTGCGCTTTCAACTATTATTTGGCAAAATATAGCAACCGTCAAGGCGATTAGGACAAAGACAAGGGGCTGCCATCCCCTTGTTAACTAACTTGCCTTACTTGAGAAATGTCTTAACCGCCCTGGCGACTGCTATAAATGCAAGGAAATTGAATCTTTTGGCTCAATTTCCTTGCACCGCAAGTAGAAAATTCCTTACCACCTAACACCCATTGGTGACAAGTTAAGGTAAAGATGTCGTTGTCAAGGGAGCAGAGGAGCAGAGGAGCGGAGGAGCGGAGGCGCAGAGGAGCAGAGGAGCGGAGGAAGAAGAATACAATTTTCCTTAACCCTTGGGTCTTTCCACATATGGGTTGTTTTTAGAACCACTACGCTATATATGGGAGTGGACAAAATGCACGACCTTTTAACTTGTCATCATTGCCTAACACCTAACACCTAACACCTACCACCTAACACCTACCACCTATTCTTCAGCAAACCTTAACTGCTTCAGGGATATTAAGATAAAGTGATTTCGATTGGCACTCAGCCAAATAGTGCACAATTGTTTGAGCTGTAGCTATATTAGTTGCCAATGGCACTGGATACAAATCAGATAATCTTGAGAGTGCTTCCAATTCTGGTTGATCTGTTGATGCAAGAGGTTCTCTCAAATAGATAATGCCTTGGATGTTTCCTGACAAGATTAATGAACCAATTCCTTGATCTCCTGCCATTAATGGCTTAGCTTGAATGGTTTTACTGACAGTTACCTCCGTTTGTCGCTCCAAAATTTCCCCAGTTGCAGCAGTTGTAGCAGTTGCATGGATGGAGAAAAAATCTTGGTGTTCTAAGACAAAATCTACTAATTCTGCTGTTCTTTGCTCACTGGCTAGCAGAGCTATATACTTTTTTGTGTCTCTATGCTTGTCTTTAAGTAATCTTTGTACCGCAGATTCAGTGAGTGCACTAATCAACTTTACTCCAATATTACATTGGTGACAATTGAGTTCCTCGATATCATCAAAGGTAATAATAGCAATTTCCCCCTGACTCGCCGCTACTACGTCCACCGTCCTGGGACTTGACTTAATCAAGGCTATCTCTCCCAGGAGGTCTCCTTGAGTCATAGTAGCAATTACTTGCCCATTATCAATAATCTTGATTTCACCGCTGATGATGATACCTAAATAAGTCCCTACTTCGCCCTTGCGCATCATCACCTGTCCTGCAAAAAATTTGTGACAAGAAAAATATTCGCTGATTATTTGCAGCTCTTCGGTATAAAAGTTCCTTAATAAATCCAGCTCCAAAAGTAAATTTTTGGTCATAGTCATTACACTATTTTCTCATTCTTATAAAGTTTTAGCATCTATATCAAAACAACGGCAATATAGGTGTTAGGTGGTAGGTGGTAGGTGTTAGGTGTTATACCAAATCCGGATAGTTCCCTATACAAGTTGTTCTTCAAGGGAAATTTAGCTACTCCAGATTAACTTAATAAAAGTATAGTTATTCAACCGGATTTAATATTAAGTATCAAATGTTAGGTGATTTTTTACTTTCAAGATTAAAAATCAAGAATGATATTTTTTCTCTATTCTTTTAAAATAAATAAGCTCTGAGTAACAATTATTATGCCTTCCGATAAGTTTATTCGCCAGTTGCGCCAAGAAGCAGAACAATGGCAAAACGAGGGATTAATAACTACTTCTGTGTATGAACAATTAGCCCAACGGTATCGCTTTAGTAACATTGAGACTGCTGCTCGTAAGCGATTTGTCCTCATTTTAATTGGGTTGGGCTTTTTGCTGCTGGGCTTAGCCGTAATTACCTTTATCGCAGCCAACTGGCCTACTTGGTCACGGGAGTTGAAAGGAACTTTGCTTTTTGCTTGGTTCGTGGGTGTCAATACTGCTGGCTTCTATCTCTGGCGAAACCCAAAACAAAGATGGCAAAGGCGTGTAGGACAAGGATTATTACTCCTAGGAGCATTGATTTTAGGAGCTAATATGGTGGTAATGTCTCAACTATTTCACCAGAGTATAATGCTTTATCAGTTGCTGCTTTGGTGGGGATTGGGGGTCTTAGCTATGGCTTATAGTCTAAGGTTTACTTGGTTAGGAATACTAGCAATCCTCTTGATTGGGAGTGGTTATGAGCAATCCCTGTCAGAATTTAATTCCATCGGAGAATTTTTTTGGCTGCAACTGCTGGTTCAGTATATGCCAGTTTTGGCAGGTTTGATGTTTATCCCCTTGGCTTACTGGTGTCGTTCCTCATGGCTGTTTCGGCTAGGTGCGATCGCGGTAGTTTATTCCCTAGAAACGAGTCTGATACAATTAGACATCGTAAATTCTCCAGCTTGGATTGCCGCGATCGCTTGTGCCCTGCCTCCTGCACTTTTATGGGCTTATAGTGATTCCCTTTGGGCAAAGCATCTACTGGTCAAATCTTTTAATAGGCTAGCTCGCACTCTTGCTGTTTGCTTCCTCAGCCTCTTGTTTTATATCTTATCTTTTCACTGGGTATGGAAAACATCTCCAATAACCACAGGGGAAGAAATCTCTCCAGTACCGGGGTTTGTTTTGATCAATCTTTTGGTACTAAGTTCCTTAACTATCTGGGGATGGCTGCGACTATTTTTTCAACTCAGGGAGGGTTGGAGGAAAAGAAAACAAAAGGAGGAAGCTTCGGTTAATGTGTCCCCAGTTGGAGGATTACTAACCAACAGCATTGTGGGAATCATGATTATTACCAGTACCTTAGTTCCCTACTGGCATTTAAGCATTAGCAGTCTATCCATCGCCGGGGTATGGTTCTTTAACTTGCTCTTCCTCCTGCTTACCATTGGTTTAGTTCGTGAGGGATTGTTACAGGGGCAACGACGCCTATTCTGGAGTGGGATGATGCTCCTATCTTTACAAATTTTCAGCCGGATGTTGGAGTACAATACCGATTTACTGCTCAAATCCTTAGTCTTGTTTCTGTGTGGAGGTAGTGTTGTTGCTGCTGGGTTGTGGTTTGAACGTTACATTCAAGGTTCTGAGATCATGTAAGTATAATTACCCATACTAAAAAAATCTCTGCATCCCCGCGTTATATCAAGTTCGGATCAACAGTTATAGTTACCTTCGACCTTGCAACCTTCTTTCTTCCCTTGGATCCTCCTGCCTCCTGCTTTATTGACACCGAAGTGTAAGTTATTCAACCGAACTTGATATCAGTCCTAACTATGGGTCTTTAATCTATAATGAGTAATAATCCTCACTCTCCTTATCCCATCTCCCTATGGCGATTCTGGATACCTCTTTTGTTTCAAGCAGCACTAATTCTTGCTGTTCCAACTCGGGCAGTTTATACTCATCTGACCGGTAAAACAGTCATTCTTCAGGCAGTACCGGTAGATCCCAATGAACCATTGCGAGGTTATTCCCAAACTCTTAGGTACGACATATCTAATCAAGATACCTTACGGGAGCTTCCCGGTTGGCAAACATTACCGAAACAACCACCTAATGGTAATGAACTGCTCTTTATCAAGCCTGGTAGCAGTTTTTATCTAATTTTGGAAGAACCAGCTCCTAACCCTACTATTAAACTACCACAACCATGGAAACCAGTAGCAGTTAGCCAGGAACAACCGTCCCAACTGCAAGCTAATCAGGTTGCTATCAAAGGTATTGCTTATGGTTTGCTTAACTATGGATTGGAGTCTTACTATATTCCTGAAGAGCAACGGCAGCAAATTAACACTGAACTCACCAAGGCTCAGCAAACTAACCTCAATCAGTCAGAATTTCTATCTCCTATTGTCATGGAAATTAAAGTGAATGCTCAGGGTAATGCAGTACCAGTAAGCCTCTGGACGCAGTTTGGGGAAGCTGAGCAGCAAGAAATTCATCGGTATCACTTCTAATATCAAGTTTGTGTAATTCTTTTTAAAAAATAAGGCAACAGGCATTAGGGAAGAGAATTGTTTCTTAAATATAAAATATCAAGCAATAAAGCCTTAATTCAGGTAATTTAGCCTTTTTAGTCAATTATTTTGATATACAAGAAGAAAAGAGAAAAATTTCGTATAACTGGTTACAAAGATCCTTATAATGCAAGTATTAAATATTTTTTATGCATTTCATGCAAAGTTAATCAATTAATGACTAGTATAAGCAGGCAGAAAGTGAGATAATCCGAAGGAAACAATAATGTTTGTACAGCAAGGTTTTTAACCCATTTTACTGGTGGTTTATTTACCCTGAGCTGCACTCGACAAAATTAACTTAAATAGTGTTATTATGTAAAATAAGTTATTGGTTCCTTACCAGTGAGACTCGAATATAGGTTAGTAGTGTGGCTATCTGGCTTGGTTGGTTGAGCCCCTATCAAACTTTCAACGTCTCTCAAAATTCATCTCTGCTAGAGTCCCCCCCCAAGATGGGATAAGGGAGTTTCCTAAAGTTGCACAAACCATAAAAGTGGGAGTGTCTTACTCCGTGAAATTACGGAGAACGAGCAAGATGCTTGCACTAGAAACTAATAAAAATGGGATACTCCTGTTGAAAAATCATGATTGGAGATGTCTATTAACCTTTTCGCCTGAGATTAAATTTCCCTAAATTCCTTAGAAGGAAAATAATTTCCCTTAAATAAGCGTGAACTTATTTATAGGTGTAGGTAAGATATCAAAATGTAGTACTTGTTTTTTGTACTACAAATGAGCGGTTGATACACTTAGCTCATTCCAGTTTGTTTGACTGAAAACTGCTATAGGTAAGAACAGTGGCGACTTACTTTAACATTGACAACATCATAACAGCTAGGGAAATTAATGCAGCAATCATTAACATTAGCGGACGCCAACGGATGTTGTCCCAAAAAGCTGCCTTATTTGCCTTAAAACTAGTTTGTACCAAAGACAGCTATCAGCAAGAGACGCTGCGCCAGGAAATGTTAGCGGCGATAGATTTAATGGAAAGGTCACACAATGGACTGATTCATGGAAATCCAGAGATGAACTTACCAGGCAAACCCTCAAAAACAGTCTGGAAAATCTATTTTGAAGCACCATATAATCTATCTCAAAAAATCTGGAATTATATTACTCAAATTAGAGCTTTAGCTCAAGTAAAGAGCACAGAACTGGATTTAGAAAACCCCCACTTAAAATATATTCTCCAGGTGTCGGAAACGGAACTCCTGGAAGCACTGGATACTGTAGTTAGTCAGTATCAAAAAGAAAGCGAAGCCCTTCAGTTGCACATAGAGATTAAACAAGCTCAACTTTATCAACAAAGTTGTACTGCTACTGCCACAGCCCATGCCCATGCTAAGCAACTAGAGGAAACTGTCCATAATTTACAGCGCACTCAATCTCAGCTAATTCAGGCAGAAAAATTCTCTAGTATTGGCCAGATGGTAGCTGGTGTTGCTCATGAAATTAATAATCCTTTTAACTTTATTTACGGTAATCTGCAATGTACCAAAGATTATATTGAGGATTTATTTGGCTTAATAGATGCTTATCAAGAGCACTATCCTAACTCCCTACCGGCCATAAAAGCTAAGATTGACGATATTGAACTAGATTTTTTACAAGAAGACCTCCCCAAAATTATCGATTCGATGCAAATGGGGGCAAGTCGCATTCGTGAAATTATCTTGTCTTTGCGTAATTTCTCTCGTAGCGACCGGAGTTGCAAGCAATTGGTGGATCTTCATCAAGGGATAGATAGTACCTTGCTTATTTTGCGCAATCGTCTCAAAGCTTGCGCCGACCACCCAGAAGTAGCAATTCTTAAAGACTATGGTAATCTACCCAAGATTGAGTGCTACCCTGGGCAACTCAATCAAGTATTTATGAATATTTTGAGTAATGGAATTGATGCCTTAGAAGAAATACCTAACCATTCGGGTTATATTACTATCCGCACCAGTCTTAGTAGTAGTTGTTCTAGCGTCATTATCCAAATTGCTGATAATGGACCAGGTATGAATTCAGAAATTCAAGAGAAATTATTTGAGCCATTTTTTACTACTAAACCCCATGGTAAAGGGACTGGACTGGGATTAGCCATCAGCCATAAAATTGTGGTAGATACTCATAGAGGTAGAATCTGGTGTGAGTCTTCTCCAGGAAAAGGTACGGAGTTTTGGATTGAGATTCCACTACAGCCTAGTGCAATAATGCAGGAGGCAGGGAGTAAGAATTAAGAATTAAGAATTAAGAATTAAGAATTAATGAGTACAAGGAATATCTTTTTTTTCAACTGGATTAGGTATGACACCTGCCACCTACCACCTACCACCTAAGACCTAACACCTAAGACCCATTGGTGACAAGTTAAAGGGTCGCGCATTTTGTCAACTCCCATATATAGTGTTTGTGTACTAAAAAAACCTATATATGAAAAGACTAAGGGGTCAGAAAAATTGTATTTTTCTTCCTCAGCTTCCTCAGCTTCCTCAGCTTCCTCAGCTTCCTCAGCTTCCTCAGCTTCCTCAGCTCCCTTGACAACGACGATTTTGCCTTAACTTGTCACCAATGCCTAAGACCTAACACCTAAACAAAGATGTCCATCTTCTAAATTAACGATACGGTCAGCAATATCCAAAATTCGATGGTCATGAGTAACTAGCAAAATAGTACAACCTTGTTCCTTCGCTAGCCGTTGCATCAACTCAACTACCTCTCTTCCTGATTTACTGTCGAGAGCAGCAGTTGGTTCATCAGCTAATACTAGCTGTGGATTACTCACCAAAGCACGCGCGATCGCAACTCGTTGTTTTTGTCCCCCGGAGAGGCTATCGGGGTAGTAGTCGATGCGATCGCTCAAACCGACAGCTGTTAATATGGCTGCTGATTTGGCCACTGCTTCTTGTTGAGAAAATTGAGGGTGGAGTTCGACCGACATCTGCACATTTTGACGGGCAGTGAGAGACTTAAGTAAGTTATGACCCTGGAAGATGTAGCCAATGTTACGCCGTACTTCCACCATCTGGTTTTTTTTCGCTCCTAACAACTCCTGTCCCAAGATAACTAGACTACCTTCCTGAGGCGATCGCAATCCACCAATCAAGGTCAACAAGGTAGTTTTCCCTGAACCCGAAGGTCCTGTCATCAATACCACTTCTCCTGAGAGGAGTTCCAAGTTGATATCAAACAAGGTCTGTTTGCGCAATGCACCTTTGCCGAAGTAATAGTTCAGGCTTTTAATCGAGACAACTGGCTGTTGAGACATCTTTTGGATTTTAGATTTTAGATTTTAGATTCGACTAGCTTGATGGTTCTTTCGGCAAAATCTTTCTCCCTCAGCTTCCTCAGCTTAACTTACCGGAAATTATAGTGCCTGTCGTAGGGTGTGTTAGCGCAGCGGATGCTGCTGGCGAAATATTGCGTAATATATTTCAGCTGCTGAATGCCCCCTAAATCCCCCAATTCTGGGGGACTTTGAGTCCGGGCTCCCCCAGAATTGGGGGCTGGGGGGCTTCAATGACTTTCCTCTCGTAGCCGATGTTTCCAATTGTTAATTTCGCCACCAGCGTCGCGCAGCGTAACGCACCAAATTCTGGGTACAATCATTTTTCAAAATCGCCTTAGCTTACGGCTTTCCTCGATCGCAAAATCTGCACAAAGGTATCGCTAACGGTATGATCCTTGGTATCAGCGGCATATTGAATCAATTGTTCCCGCAGTTCTTGAGCTGCCGTTAATGGTAGTAAAGTAGCTAGTAGGAAGTATACTCCCCGAAATCGTGGGTCATTCATATGGTCAATTAACCGGTTTTCCACCTCCTCACTGTCACCGAGGAAGTTTTGTACCAGGAAAAAGTCCATAATCTTGTCGTGGCGGAAGTACCATTCTTTCTTACTCTTCCCTTCCCTATCTGTCCACTGACGGCTGACTGCCATTTTGTATTTCTCGTCTTCTAGAGAGAGTAACTCTTGGTAAAAATCCGCTGCGGGGAGAGCTTTTTGATCATTGAGACGCATCTGGTAGACGGCTTGGGAGAATTTTTTCAAGGGGAATTCGTAGCGCCATTCTTTCAGGAATTCCTCCGCCATCTGATTGTATTGTTGTTCTTGCAGGTGAAATAAATCCGGGGTTTTGCCTTGGGAGAGCATTAGGGAGATCAGGGTTAAATCCATCGGGTTGGAGAGGATACGTTGTGCTGCCTCTAACTCTTCCTTCGGTTGTTGGAGATTAAGGTAATTCTTCTCCCTCAGCTTCCTCAGCTTCCTCAGCTCCCCCAGCTTTATAATATCGGTGAGATAAGCGGTGCAGGCTTTTTCGTAATTCTCACCTTGGACTTTCGCATCCTGGGGAAATCTATCCTGACGGGAGATTAAAAATTCCTGGATTTGCTGGGGTTCGAGGGGTTGTAAGTAGTAGGTTTTTGCAGTTGAAGGGGGTGTCCATTCCAAGGGTTGGGTGGTCATAATGATATTACCCCGGAAATAGCGCTCCACAAAATGGGTGATTTTGGCACGGGTATCAGCAGTAATTTCATTTAGTCCATCGATGCAGATATCGATCGCTCCACTATAGATCAGGTTTTTCAGGAATGCGGCATCTTGAGCTTGTCCATGCAGTTTAGCTTGAATTGCTTCAATTACCCCTTGGCTGCACTTTTGTGCAGGCAGGTAAACTATGATTTGTTGGGAGTTGGCGACAAGATGGCGTAGGAACATGGATTTACCCCAGCCAGAATCTCCTTCTAAAACAATTTGCCCTTGGATACTGGGGAGTGCTTCCGTAATCGGTTTGATATCTCCGGAACCGGGAATTTTTACCTGAGATTGGGGGAAGTAGGCCAGGTGTTGGAATGTATCTAATCCCGCATCAGCTTGTAGGGAAGGTTTAAAGGGTTCAAACAGTTTGCGGCGCAGGTAGGGAATCCAGGTAAGGAGAAAGCCTACGTAACCGACACCGAGAATTTTCCGTACCCAAGGGTTCCAAAAGAAGATGGCTTGGACTTGGGGAAATTTGGGGTAGGCGAAGATTAGGGCTAGCCAAAAAGTAATATGGATCAGGATAGTGTTGCGGGCTTTGAGTAGCCATTGCCAAAATTCGAGTTTGTTGATGGCTGACTTTACTGTATCCGCTTGGTGGTATTCGGATTTTTTGAGGTTGTTGTAGTGAGTTTGCAGTAAGGTAATGTCTTGAGATTTCCAAGGGACTCGGCTGGTAACCTTGGCTATTTGGTTAGCTAAGTCTATTTGTAATCGTTGTAGTCCTTGAGTTCCTATCCAGGCATCCCGAAAGACTTCCAGGGTTTTTTTTGCTTCTTTGTATTTGAGTTTGGATTGAGCGTCGATTGTTTCTTGGGAGGGATTGCCCATCCATTTGAGTAAGGTTTTTACTTCATCTGTACCGCCACCTAGGAAATAGGTTAAAAATCGCCAAAATTCAAAGTCTGACTCCTTTGGCTCATAGATACGATCTAGGATGACAACAACCTCGTTTAGCTCTAGTCTTCTGATCTTACCCAAGGCTAATGCTGCTGCATGGCGACGAAGATATAAGTCCACCTGTTCATCCTTGAGGAAGTTGAGAATTTCTGGAATGTGGGACTTAGCTGCCTCCCCAAAGTTACCCAAGGCTAATGCTGCACTGCCACGAACAAATGAGTCCACCTGTTCATCCTTGAGGAAGTTGAGAATTTCTGGAATGTGGGACTTAGTTGCCTCTCCGAAGTTACTCAAGGCTTCTGCTGCACTGCCACGAACAGATGAGTTCACCTGTTCATCTTTGAGGATGTTGAGAATTTCTGGAATGTGGGACTTAGTTGCCTCTCCGAAGTTACCCAAGGCTTCTGCTGCACTGCGACGAACAAATGAGTCCACCTGTTCATCTTGGAGGATGTTGAGAATTTCTGGAATGTGAGACTTAGCTGCCTCTCCGAAGTTACCCAAGACTACTGCTGCACTCTTACGAACAGATAAGTTCACCTGTTCATCTTGGAGAATGTTGAGGATTTCTAGAATGTGGGACTCAGCTGCCTCCCCCAAGTTGCTCAATGCATATGCTGCACTCTCACGAACAGATAAGTTCACCTGTTCATCTTGGAGGATGTTGAGGATTTCTGGAATAGAGGACTTAGCTGCTTCCCCGAAGTTACCCAAGGCTACTGCTGCACTCTCACGAACAGATAAGTTCACCTGTTCATCTTGGAGGATGTTGAGGATTTCTGGAATAGAGGACTTAGCTGCTTCCCCGAAGTTACCCAAGGCTACTGCTGCACCGCCACGAACCAATGAGTCCACCTGTTCATCTTTGAGGATGTTGAGGATTTCTGGAATAGAGGACTTAGCTGCTTCCCCGAAGTTACCCAAGGCTACTGCTGCACCGCCACGAACCAATGAGTCCACCTGTTCATCTTTGAGGATGTTGAGGATTTCTGGAATGTGGGACTCAGCTGCTTCCCCGAAGTTACCCAAGGCTTCTGCTGCAACGCCACGAATATTTGAGTCCACCTGTTCATCTTGGAGGAAATTGAGGATTTCTGGAATGTGGGACTTAGCTGCTTCCCCGAAGTTACCCAAGGCTTCTGCTGCACCGCCACGAATATTTGAGTCCACCTGCTCATCTTTGAGGAAATTGAGGATTTCTGGAATGTGGGACTTAGCTGTCTCACCGAAGTTGCTCAATGCATATGCTGCACTGCTACGAATCCATGAGTCCACCTGTTCATCTTGGAGGATGTTGAGGATGTCTGGAATAGAGGACTTAGCAGCTTCCCCGAAGTTACCCAAGGTTAGTGCTGCTCTGCTACGAACATCTGAGTCCACCTGTTCATCTTTGAGGATGCCTGCAACTTTTTTAGCAAGATCCTCCGGTTTTTTAACCACTGCTTTCAAGTCTTCCGGTTCGTATCGAGTTAATTGGTATAAAGCATCTCTCTTCACTTTGTCATACCCATCATCAAGGGCAGCAACAATACCGTCAATCAGCCAAGGTTGCGGTTTAGGCGTTTCTTGGGCGCTTACCCAAGGGAGGGAGAGGAGGAGGGTAAGGAAAAGAGTAAATGGGAATAGGAAAAAGGGGGAGCATTTGCGCAGCTTGCGGTGAGTTTTGGGCATGGAGGCGAGGTAGAATTCGGCACTGGCTGAGAAGCCCAATTCAAAAAGTCGGGGTTCTGAGATCTCCAGATTTCAGGCTAACCTTCAAGACTTATCTATTGTTATATCGGAGAATTAAAGGATACTGGAAATAACTACAAGGCTTTGGTGGAGGATTCCGGAAGAGTTTCCCAGACTACTAACCCACCCCTAGCCCCTCCCAGGAGGGGAACCGGAGCTCAAATGCTCTCTTCGGCGGACTGGGTTAAACAAGATCTTTGCTCACTCTCACCGCCATTGGTTCAACCAACGAGTTTGTTCTAACCAGTCTTCTGATTGAGTTTCTGACAGTAAACGATCCAGGGCTTTGATCAAGTCAGACAAATTCCAACTACTTTGAGCCGCTAGGATAATACCATTATGCTGTGGATATTTAACAGCTAGAGCAGAAAAATCCTTGATGTTGAAAGTGAATATACACCTTCCCTGAGCAGTCGCTTTCAACAGCTGCATTTCATCACTCGCATCTTCCGGCATCCATTCATTGGGTGTCCGGGTGACATCATAACCACGAGCCGTAAGAGCTGAATGTAGCGCTTTAATAGAAGTATCCGCATCCAGGTGAAGCCGAAGTTCAGACATTAGCCGCTTCAATTGCCTCTTCTGTTGCGATCGCTCGATCAATCTGAGTTTGATACATTTTATAGAAACCCAACGCATCCCTAAGCTGAGTTTCGGTTAATCCATACTCTTGGGCAAGTTGTTCCGGAGACATTCCCCATTTATTAGCCGCAATAGCAATCGTCTGTACTCTAATTCCAGTGCCACTAATAACTGCCACCGGTTGACCACTGGCTCCTTGACGATAGCTAATGTTGGGAAAAGTTGGATCATTTAGTTGATAACGAAGAGAAGCAACTTTTTCCGCTACTGCCCATAGAATAAATTGGTCAAGGGGAACACCTTGGCTAGCTGCCCATTGCTCTGCTTCTTGCTGAAGTTGAAGCGGTAAGTTGACAGAGTATGACACTATACTGAAGTTCAAACTAACCTACTCTCTGATTTTAATACCTTTTGCATAATTAAGAATTGAGATAAAGTATTGCGATCGTTCGTCTTCTCCCAGATATGAGTGAAACTTCCATTCGTCCTGCTGTAATTACCAAGGTTCTGCCAGACTCCATTGCTGCTGAAGTGGGGTTTGAAGTAGGGGATGCGATTGTGGCCATCAACGGCATCCCTCCCCGAGATCTTATCGACTATAAGTTTTTATGTGCTGACGAATGGCTGGATTTGGAAGTGCTGGAT
The DNA here is from genome assembly GCA_010672925.1 of Symploca sp. SIO1C2. Lineage (GTDB taxonomy): Bacteria > Cyanobacteriota > Cyanobacteriia > Cyanobacteriales > Coleofasciculaceae > Caldora. Next base: position 689,039 of record JAAHFP010000001.1, read on the forward strand.
GCTGCCGGTAAGATGCACTCAGTGGAAATTGAGAAAGACTACGATGCTGAGTTGGGGTTAGAATTCGAGACAGCTTTATTTGATGGCTTGATTCAGTGCAATAACCGTTGTCCTTTTTGCTTTATCGATCAACAACCCCCCGGTAAGCGCCAGAGTCTCTACCTCAAAGATGACGACTACCGCCTCAGTTTTCTCTATGGTTCTTACTTAACTCTGACTAATCTGAGTCGCAAAGAGTGGGAAAGAATCGAACAGATGCGCCTCTCCCCTCTATATGTTTCTGTACATGCTACGGAACCAGATATTCGCCAACGCTTGCTGAAAAATCAGCGTGCAGGACAAATTATCGAACAGCTTCAGTGGCTTCAGGAGAGACGATTGCAAATTCATGCTCAAGTTGTCGTTTGTCCAGGTATCAATGATGGTATTCATTTGGAACGTACTCTGTTAGACTTGGCACAATTTCACTCTGGTGAAGTGCCGACGGTTGCCTCCATCGCAGTAGTGCCAGTGGGGTTAACTCGCTTTCGACCAACAGAAGATGAGTTGGTAGCAGTTAGTCAGAATAAGGCAGTAGAGGTAATTGAGCAAGTAAAGTCCCTTCAGGAAAAATTTTCCTCTCAACAGAATTCTAACTGTGTTTGGTTAGCTGATGAGTGGTTTTTGATTGCTAGGCAGGAGTTACCGCCAGAATCCCATTACGAGGATTATCCACAAATCGGCAATGGTGTTGGTTCAATTCGCTTGTTCCTCAAACAATTTCAAGAGGCTGCAACTCAGATGCTGCCTAGCCACTTGGAAATACCCCGAACCTTTACTTGGGTAGTAGGGAATGCAGTAGAGGTAGCCTTTAAGCCTTTGGTGCAGCAACTCAATGCCGTGGAAGGACTAGTAGTGAATCTGGCGGCTATACGTAGTAATTACTGGGGGCAGGAAATAACTGTTACTGGCTTGTTAACCGGTCAAGATTTGCTCGATAATTTACAGCAGCGAGACTTAGGGGATGGCATTCTGTTACCTTCGGTGATGTTGAAGCATGGGGACACCAAGTTTTTAGATGATCTCAGTGTTGCAGATGTTGCTAGTCAATTAAAAACTACGATTTTCCCTGTCACTGGTATTGAAGAATTAATTGAAACTTGTCTTTTGGAATAGGTGGTAGGTGGCAGGTGGTAGGGGCGTAGCATTGGCGCTAGTAGATTGCCCATAAAATAAAAATGTTGTTCCGCCAATGCTACGCCCTTCCGGGATTTATGCCAAAAGTCTAATGAAAAAAAATTTTCACCACCAGGTGATGAAAGTTGGTTCTTCCCTGTTGCCTGTTGCCTGCCTTAGCTAAAATAAAAATAGTCAAATCACCTGCACCAACCATGCATTCGAGACATATTCGCTTTGATTGGGCTATCAAAAAACTGCTGCGCAATAAGGCTAATTATGTAGTCTTGGAAGGGTTTTTAAGCGAATTATTACATACTGATATCACCATCAAAACCCTTCTCGAAAGTGAAAGTAATCAACAGACGGAGAGTGATAAAGCCAACCGTGTAGATCTTCTTGCTGAAACTGGAAACTCGGAGTTAATTCTCGTCGAAGTACAAAATAACTCCCAACTAGATTATTTTCATCGTATGCTCTACGGTGTATCTCAGCTAGTGACAGAATACCTAGAACAAGGGGAAGAGTATGGCAAAATCAGGAAAATTTACTCGGTGAATATCGTCTACTTTAACCTGGGTAAAGGGGATGACTACATATATCGCCTGCACCCAGAGTTCATTGGTATGAATAACGAGGATATCCTAAAACCTTCCCCAGCTCAAGAAAAAAAATTTAACATCACAAAAGTCGCAGATATCTTCCCAGAATACTACCTGCTAAAAGTAAAGAACTTTAAGGGGGTAGCGAAAAACAGCCTAGAAGAATGGATCTATTTTCTGAAAAACAGCGAGATTAAGGAGGAATTTGGAGCAAAAGGCATGGTAGAAGCCAAGGAAACCTTGCGAGTCAATAATCTCTCAGACTCTGAAAGAGCGGCATACAACCGTTATATGGACAACAAAAGTTACGAAGCAAGTATCTTGAGTACCCAAGAGTTTGAAGCACAATGGCAAATTGAACAGATTGAACAGGCTGAAATTAGAGGTAGACAAAGAGGTAGACAAGAAGGTATCCAAGAAAACACAATAGAGATTGCCCGATCCTGCAAACAACAAGGCTTAGATGTGGAGACCATTATGGCAATCACCCAACTGTCTAGGGAAGATATCGAAGCTTTGTAAGTCTATACTTACTTTTCCAAAGCTCATAATTTGGGGTATTTTTACTGATGCTCTTACAACCGTAAGACAGCGATACTTTAAGAAATTACAGTTTAGCTTAAGGAAATTTGTGTTAGGACTTATGTCCACAGATTATTTCTATACCGAGCTACCTACTTTAGCAAGTTTTCTTGATATTACAGACTCCGACAAATTTCAGTCTGCCCCAAGGGACTGGTATATTGTGATTACTGATATTGTCGGTTCTACCCAAGCTATAGAATCAGGGCGTTACAAAGATGTCAATCTTTTAGGCGCTAGTTCGATTGTTGCGGTTTTAAATATAGCCGGAAACCTAGAAATCCCCTTTATTTTCGGTGGTGATGGCGCTTCTCTTTTAATTCCTCCCTCTCTCTTTGCTAAAACCCGCTTGGCACTGTTAGCAACCAGTCAGTGGGCAAAAACTGAATTTAAGATGGATTTACGGATCGGAGCAGTCCCGGTTTCTGTGGTAACTGCGGCCAACTATAAACTAAAAGTAGCAAAAATCAAAATTTCTGATGACTATTGCCAAGCTGCTTTTACGGGGAATGGTTTAAACTATGCCACCAAATTAGTCAAAGATGCAGCTACTGCTGAACTCTATACCGTGGGCAAGGAAGCGAGGGGTATCAAAGCAGACTTTTCTGGCTTAGAATGTCGGTGGCAGGATATTTGCAGCACTCATGGAGAAATGGTTAGCTTAATTGTGAGTGCCAATTCTAGTGATTGTGAAACTAATAATCAAACCTATCAAGAGTTAATTCGGGAAATTTATGCCATCTATGGTCAAGAAGATTGCTGGAATCCGGTCAACCAAAAACAACTCAAGCTGGCTTTTAGTTATAAATATTTAAAATCAGAAGTCCGCTTACGGGCTAAATCAGGTAAGCTTTGGCATAAGATATTATATTTTTGGCAAATACTTCTAGAGAATTGCTTAGGTTGGTTGTTGATGAGATACAAAGTTAAGCTAGCCGATAGTAACTGGGGAGCCTATAAAAATCATCTAATTATGACAACCGATTACCAGAAGTTTGAAGATATGTTAAAAATGACCCTGGATGGCAATAGGCAACAAAGAGAACAATTAACTCGCTATTTAGAAGACAATTACAGAAAAGGTAAATTAGTGTACGGTTTGCAGGTTTCCGAGCGAGCATTGATGACTTGCTTAGTATTTGAACGCCATGGGCAACAGGTACATTTTGTTGATGGTGCAGATGGTGGTTATGCGGCAGCGGCGAAGGAGATGAAAAAGCGTCTTATACTTTAATTAATCAGCTGAGGGAGCTGGGGAGGCTGAGGGAGCTGGGGGAGAAGGATTTTGCTACGATAATTATACATTGTTAATATTGGCTGATAAATTCTTCAAAACTTGTTACTTTTTACTTGTTACTTTTTACTTACACATATCATTTCTATTTGACTTATTCAGCAAGCCTTATATAATTATCTTGCCCAGAGTCAAAAATGCCGATGAATACCCAAACTAAACCTAATTGGGCTGGAGAAGGGTTACTTTCCCAATTGGTTAACTTACTAATCCAGACCAAGCCAATTTACAGCCTGATGAAGCAACAAGCAAGGCAAGTACTTATCAAGACGGCGGAGAAAAACGGTATTAGCTGGCGCAAGAATTGTGAAGTCCTGGAAAAGTCCAGCGCCAAGGAGCAACTAGAAGTAATTACTAATCCTGATATCGCTTACCCGGATTACTATCAAGTACCTTTCCATGCTTACTCAGAAGGTAACTTGTGTTGGCAAGCGGCTTTTGAGGCTCCTAGTGCTACCTATTCTATGGGATTGCGGGTTTGGCCTCAAGAGGATTTGACTTGGGAGGTTGCCCAAAATCGTCTTAGGAGTAGTTTTCATCAACTTTTGGCACAATATATCCCTACAAAGGTGCAGGATATTTTAGATATCGGCTGTTCAGTAGGTATATCTACTTTAGCTCTACACCGTTTTTATCAACAGCAACAGGAGCATCCAATTCACACAGTTGGCCTTGATTTGTCTCCCTATATGCTAGCAGTGGCAAAAACTTTAGATGTTGATGGGGAGATATCAGAATGGTTGCACGCTCAAGGGGAAAATACGGGATTACCCAGTAATTCTTTTGATTTAGTGACTTTGCAATTTGTTGTCCACGAATTGCCGAGTGCCGCGACTATGAAAGTTTTTACCGAGGTTCAGCGCTTACTGCGTCCCGGCGGTTATCTTGCTTTAGTCGATAATAATCCTCAATCTCCAGTGATTCAAAATCTACCACCAGTGCTGTTTACTTTGATGAAAAGTACTGAGCCTTGGAGTGATGAGTATTATATGTTGAATCTAGAAGAGGCTTTGCAAGAAGTGGGTTTTGAACAACCAGTTACCATCCCTAGTGATCCTCGTCATCGGACAATTATTAGCAGAAAGAGAGAATTGAGAATTTAGAAGGTCAAAGAAAAGTCCGTACATTTGTATAAAATTGCTGGCTTCTTTTTGGACTGAAGTCCAACTACTGCTTATTACTCATTACTTATATTCCCTGCCACAATAATCAAAGAACAAACAGTAATTATGGGTACAACTGGCAGAAAACCCAAAGTCCAAGTTGGGGGAATCAGTTTTAGTTGAAAACCGATAAGCATAGCTTCTCCCACGAGAATAGAAATTATACAGCTAAGGGGAGGAATATTTTTGCCATAGAGAGCGGCAATTACTGTGGGAAAGAGAATGGCTAAGCCGGTAAAGGATTGAGTAATAATAGCTAAAATAGTATCTGGTGGATTTAAGGCGATAATTAGTCCAATGCCTGCTAATATAATAACCAAAACTCGACCAATAAATGTCTGCTCCTTGAGTGATGCCTGGGGACGCAAGTAGGATATATAGATATCTCTAGTAAGCATCGAACTCAGTGCGAGGAGTTGCGAATCTAAGGTTGACATAAATGCGGCTAAGGCTCCTACCATGACTAGAGAACCAACCCAAACAGGAGTATATTCTGCCAACATCATCGGCAAAATTTGGTCTGTCTCCTTACCAACTAAATCCGGAAACTGAATATGTCCCCACATTCCTATAAGTACAGGACATATAAAGATGATCAGGGTTACCACAGGATAGAGTACGGCAGAAGCCTTGAGGGAATTAGATGTTTTGGGTAAATAAAACCGCATAAACATCTGGGGAAACATGGGTACACAGAGAAACCAAAGCAGCATATAGCTAAACCACTTAGGTTTGGTAAAAAAGTTGTCTACACCCTCTCGCGCAAACAGTTCTGGTTTTAGTTGATGTACAGTTAGATTAGCTTGACTAATCCCTCCTAGATTATGGGCAACAGTCAAGAGGGCGACAATAATCAAAACAAACATCAAAATTCCTTGCAGCACATCAGTGAGTGCCACACTTTTCATGCCTCCCATCAAGACATAAAAGACAATCACCAAGGTTAGAAGACTAGCCCCAGCAAAGTAAGGAATTTGTCCATTAGTCAAATTTTCTAGCAGATAGCCAGCACCGATAGGCTGCAAAGCTAAATAGGGTAGAGTAAAAATAACCATAACCGCGAGGAAAATTAATTTCAGCGTCTGGCTACGGCAACAATATTCAATCAACTCTGAAGGGGTAATCAAGCCTTGTTCTTTACCCAAAATCCAAACTCTGTGACCAATCACATAGAATGATAAAGCAATTAAGCCACTACCCAGGGACATCATAGGATAATAACTAATACCAATGCGATAACCTGCTCCAGCAAAGCCGAGAAAAAAGAAGGAACTGAAATTGGTGGCAATTAAGGTAAAAAATAGAACAATTGTTCCAATTTTGCGGTCGGCGAGGAAATAGTCATCCGGGGTATTTTTTTGTTGACGATAGCCAACGAGACCTAAACCGAGGCTGGATAATAAATAAATAGCAATAATTAGGTAAGTAATCATCTGATGGTTTAAACGACTGACCAGAGATATTTTAGATTTTAGATTTTAGATTTTAGATTTTAGATTTTAACTGTACAGCTGTCTTCCTACCTACCACCTGCCACCTACCACCTACCACCTGCTTCTTAACCTACTTGGACAAGGTCTCCCAGAAGGTTAAAGAAAAGGCTAACAAAGCGATAATCAGTACAAGTTGCAAGCCGAGTAAATAGAAAAGCCAAGTAGGAAGATACAACCAGGTAAAAGATACTTGTTGTTCCCAAGACCAAAAATCCAGGGAAAGGAAAAAGATGAGGGTAAAGCAGAAAAGCCAAAACCATGATGATTGAATAATTTTCATCTAGGGGAGGGTGTCGGGGGTTCCTAATAAAAAAGCTTCGCTAGGGAATATCCAAGCGAAGTTCACCGTCAAATTAAACAGGGTTGTAAGGTTAATGTTAAATTATATTTAGGGTCTTTATCTTGGCTGACCCCATTTGAACTAATATTAAGCATGTCATGAAATCCACACTAAGTATAATTACTTAAGTATTTCTTCATATTTAGATTGATTGCGATCGCTCAATATTGGTAAATTTTTGTTACAGAGATCTCGATAATAGGCATTAATGTGGTTTGTGCGATCGCAATAGGGGTAAAGAGTGATACGTGAATGTAGTTCAAGGGTTCTTACCGAATTGACCGAAAAAAACAAGGATACAAGCCCCCGGATTTATCCGTGGAAAAAACAAAGATTTTATCATTATTCCAAGCCCCTGGCTTTAGATATGGGGTCAATCTAAAATCTAAAATCTAAAATCTAAAATTGATTGACCTGCTCCCAGTCTCAACAAGTTGATAGCTCATTTTTCCTCATAATTACGACAAACTCAATTCCATTCTTTTGGAGTAGTTCAATCTCAAACTTGAGTGATAATTGGTTTTTACAGTAGAGCAGCAATTCGACAAACTCCATCTGAGTCCAGACATGAAAATGAATGCTGTAATTGATATCCATCAGACGTTGAATGTAGGCAGCAACCTTGTCTTCAGGAACTTTATTCACTACCCTAGTCCACTCATCAAAGTGGGAGAATTTTGAACCATCAGGGCCTTCGGTATAATCGCGAATCAGATGTTCCAGAGGTGTTAAAGGGCGATCGCAATCAAAAGTATATCGCTTATCTGGTACTGCCATATAGAGAATACCACCTGGCTTGAGTACTCTTAGATGATGCTCAATCGTGCCAATGGGGTTCTGGCAATGTTCAATCATGTGATTGGCAATCACAAAGTCAACTGAAGCATCAGCTATCGATGGTAGGGTTTCACCATCATCAATAATATTGATCTCTACTAATTCATACTCCCCTAATTCGGGATACTGCTTTCTGAGATCAGCAACCGATAGACGATCAACATAATCTACCTGAGCATGAGGAGGAATCTCCAGGGGTGAATGCAGCGCACCAATTTCAATCCCCTTACCAGATAAATAATGCCAAGCGATTTGCCTACGTAATGCCTGTTCAGGTGAAATTGGTGTAGTAGACTCTACTTGAGTAGGTTCTACCTGAGTAGGCTTTAACTGAGCTGACTGCTCATTTTGGGTAACTAGGTGTTTAACTTTTTTAGTAACTCTTTCTAAAATTGAAGTCATAGTTGGGGAATAGGGAATAGGAAATGTACCTCACAGATGGGAGAATTGCTATATCCAAAGTTAATCTATAACTCAAGACTAAAATCCTCAGTTTTACTACTTAAATTAAGACTGTAGCAGGGGTCATATTGAATGATTTTTTGCCATTTATCTTGCATATACTTAATTTCTTTACCAAATCGAATTTGTTTTTCCACGGTATCCTCATACCCTCGACTCTTGGACTCATAGTGATAGAGCACTACATGGGGTAAGTAGATATTACGGTAGCCTTTTTCTACTATTTTAAAACAAAAGTCAACATCATTAAACGCAATGGTTAGTTCTTCTTCAAAACCACCAACCTCTTCAAAGACGTTACGCCGACACATCAAACAAGCAGCGGTAACAGCTGAATAGTTATTGACAGTTTGCAGTTGACCAAAATAACCAGGAGAGTCGGAGGTATAATATTTATGACTATGACCAGCAACACCTCCAATGCCTGCTATTACCCCAGCATGTTGTATCGTCTTGTCAGGATACAGCAGCATTGCCCCCACTGCACCAATAGTCGGGCGTTGAGCTTGTTCCACCATTGCCTCTAGCCAATCGGGATTGACAACTTCTGTATCATTATTTAAAAACAGCAGGTACTCTCCCTGGCAATGTTCAACAGCATAGTTGTTGATTTTGGAAAAATTAAACGGAATATCTAGTAACTGGTAGCTAAATCTATCGGGTTCTTTACTTTGCCAGTTTTGGATTACCTGCTTAGCTTTGGCTTCAGTACTACCATTATCAATCAGCAATACCTCATAATTGGGGTATTTGGTTTTGGCAAAAATCGACTGCAAACAATTATCAAGAATATTGCCCAAATTTTTGGTAGGGATAATGATACTGACTTTCTTGGATTCCTTAATCTCATACCTAACAATATGATGACCAAAAGGAAGAGGAATGACTCTCGCTGATGATTCCCCGCGTCGTTGCAGTGCATCAGCTAGGGCTTTCTGTGCCGCATTCATGGCATAGCTTTTGCTGTCCAAACTGCTGGCAGTAGAAGCGGCATGACTCCGCCAGTGATATAAAATCTTGGGAATATGGAAAATGTTGTCAGTTTTTTCAGTGAGTCTCAATACCAAGTCATAGTCTTGAGAACCTTCATAGCCAACCCTAAATCCTCCAATTTCCGTAATTAATGCACGGCGATAGGCTCCCAGGTGAGCAGTGTACATCCGAGATAAGAAGGAGTCTGGACACCAATCTGGCTTAAAAAATGGTTCCTTGAATTTACCATCATCTTGAATCTTATCTTCATCGGAGTAGATCATGTCAGCATGGGGATGCTTATTGAGGAGCAAGACAATTTCATACAAAGCATCCTGGCTTAACAAGTCGTCATGATCTAGTAGTGCGACAAACTCTCCTGTCGCCAACTCTAAAGCTGAATTAGAAGCCTGAGAAATATGACCGTTTTCTTCTCTCCAGAGTACTTTAATCCGTTGATCTTTCTGCCTGTACTCTTCTAAGATTAGTCTGACATCACTATTGGTAGAACCATCATCGGCAATACATAACTCCCAGTAGGGATAAACCTGGGCCAAAACCGACTCAATCGCCTCCCGTAAGAAAGCTGCCGGTGGATTAAATACCGGCATAATAACACTAATGACTGGCTGGTAACTAAATACTGCCACAGTCTGAGCCATCTGGTGCAAGTCAGCTTGCCTGGGATAATGATTGTTCAGCCATTGCTGATAGTTGATGTCATCACTTTGGGATGTGTCTGGCAGAGGTTCAACTGGCGGTGCTTCCCCTTCCAGCTTTTGAGAGATTTTTTTGAATATCTTGGCTGTGGCATACCGAAGTCCTCGCGCTTTTACCACTGCCATCAGATGCTTGACTCTTGACAGCCAATAACTGTAGCGTAAGCTACCATTTGTCGCCAACCCAACGACACGCTTTAATCTCGATCTTACTGTTTGCAATTTACCGAACTTATTATTGGCCATAGCAATAATAACTGACTAGTACCACTGGGTGAAATTCAAAATTCAAAATTCAAAATTCAAAATTTGCTCACCATACTACGCAAACAAAATGCTTATAGAGTAAGGATTATACCGATTTAAAAAGTCAGATATCGCTAAGCACACTGCGCTTAGGACACTCGCAATCTGCAGCAAACCACCTGTATAACTTCTTCCTTCTGCCTCCTGCCTCCTGCCTTCTGCCTTCTGCTATATACATCAATCATCGCCTTTTAACCCCAAACTCTGTTTCAGCCTAAACCATCCCTGGCGCAACTTCCAAAACTTACTACTCTCCATGCCCGTAATGGTCGCCTGATTCTGTTGTAGCTGAGATTGAGTTTGCTGTAGCTGGGATTGAGTTTGCTCCCAGTTTGCTTGAGTTTGCTGTAGCTGGGATTGAGTTTGCTCCCAGTTTGCTTGAGTTTGCTGTAGCTGGGATTGAGTTTGCTGTAGCTGGGATTGAGTTTGCTGTAGCTGGGATTGAGTTTGCTGTAGCTGGTGTAGCTGGGATTGAGCCTGGTGTAGCTGGGATTGAGTTTGCTCCCAGTTTGCCTGAGTTTGCTGTAACTCTTTTCTTGTGTTATACAGCTGAAACCACAAGCGATAGGGAGCTTTTGCTACCAGTAATGATTCGGTTTTAGAGTAAACGCCCCTCACATAATCATCAAAGCTGACGGTTTTGAGTAAAGGGTTGATTTGTTTTTGGAAAATCCACTCCCTTGCTAAAAAATCTCTGAATTCTTCAGGGGTGATATCCAAAGATATTAATTGGAAACAGAACAAGATGAATGATGGTAAAGACTTATCTGAAAGGGATTCATCTAAATGCAAATCTATCCAAGGGTAGATTTTTTGATGAATATAAATCAGACACCGGAAGAGGACAAACTTAATCGGTAACTTTTCGGTAAAGCACCACTCTTGGTCTACATATTCGACCTTGCCACTAGTCGTAACAATCAGATTTCCTGGGCCACAGTCTACATAGATACCAGGAATTTCTGTGGCACTGCCAAGAGTACGGTTAGCTTCTTGTACCAGGAAATTGTACCAGGTTTCGAGAGGATATTTTAGACTAGCCTCTACGGTAGAAGTCTTATTTCTGATTGCCTTAACAAGCAACTCCATCACTGTGACACCGGCAAAAAATTTACTCTGAATTTTGGGATAATGCTTTAAGCCTGCCTCGGTTTCTGTTGCGGACGTAGTCACATCAGGGTATAGCGGTTCTTTGGTAACAATTAATTTTTGTTCACTGTTGCTGGTTAAAGTAACTTGAGACATGAATTTGTGCAATCGGTTCATTACCGAGAACTTCCAGACAAGGCAGTTGGAGTTGAGATACTGATTAATACTTGCTGGGGATTGACTAGCTAAGATTAAAAAAGAATTACTCATTTGGGGTAAAAAGCCATTGGCTTCGATTTGCTTAGCCACCAATAGTTCCTGAAATAGCTCTAGTGGTTGATGAGAGTAATCCTGGGAATTATTATAACTAAGCCATTGGTAGAGAAAAGGCTCAATTTGACCTGGCTGCTTTTCTGGTAAAGTAAAGAGCACATCAGGCAATTTATAGTCGGGGAAGGGGTACAAAAAGTGAAAATAGTCTAAGTCAGTAGACTGAAGGAGAATCTCTAACTCTTTCTTGCCAAAAGTTCTTAGCGACTGACCAGTATTATAGCCTTCTATACCATCGAACAATACTCTTGTATGATCTTCACTACATCCAGCAAAGTATTTGAGTCCGAGTTTATTTTCAATGGCTACAATCAAGATGCCATCAGCTGCTAAATTTTGCTTGGCGATCTCAATAGCTTTCTGATAAGGGTTAACTGCTTGAATAAAGGATTCGCTGTACTCCAACACTCCAATTAAAGTTACTACGTCGAACTTTTCGGAAAATGTAAGATCTTGAAACTGTCCACAAACGATCTCAACATTAGCTAGATCCCGACATCTCAAAGCAGCGAGTTCTGCTCTCTTTCTACTACCCTCAACCGCTACTACCTTGGGTAGATTCTCCCCTAGGTATCTAGTAATAGCTCCACATCCTGCCCCCAACTCTAGTACATTTCGACAATGGTTTAATTGTAAAGGACGCAGCAGATTACTCCGTTTTGGACTAAGATGATATTCAGAAGGCCAATCCCGGATTGAGCTTGTCAATTCCAGGGAATGGCAACTGAGATCTGAGGCTTGTTTGAGGCAATGTTCTAGATAGGCTTCCGCTTCTCCTCCGTCTGAATATAGAAAGGCAGATTCCTCTTGACGCGGTAGCCAGATATTTGCTACAGAATCTTGATGAAAATCTTCTGGATATTGCATTAATTTATTCTAATAGTATTAGTTATTAAGTAGATCAACATCAATTTTACTTTGTAGATTAACTACTCCCTGGCTCATATCAGTAGAATCTCTAGTGACCTTTAAATGAATTGCATCATATCTGCGATCCACTGGAATAATTTGACTGCCATTCAAGGAGATAAAACCAAAAGAAATGAAATAATCTCCTGGACAAACTAAGAGTTCCTGAGTAAAAGATATATTGAGCAAAGTACCAGGAGTCAATTCTGGCATGTCAATATTTTGATAATAGGTGTTGGTTATATATATATCTTCCCCTTTAGCATCTTTTAAGGTCATGGCGACTAGGGGCTTGGCAACCAAGTCTTGAACCAGGATAGTTAATTTAGCAACCATTTGTTCACAAGAGTTAAAAGTAAATGTTGCTTCTCCTCGACTATTCTCTATATGTATTGCTTGAATCTCCCCCTGACCATTACCATAGCGATATTCTCTGGGTTGGTACTGACAAGATAAATTATGGGAGTTTGAAGAATTTTCCTCATTGTTAACTAACTTAAGCTCTTCCTCTAAGATTTGTTGGTCTTCTTCATCGGCAAATAAAAGCTTAGTATACTTATTGATTACTGTATTGGGGACTGCTTCGAGGATTTTTTCACCTTGATTTAACAGGAGTGCCCGGTTACAATATCGCTTGATTAAATTACTATCGTGAGAGACAAATAAAATAGTTATACCCTTCTCTTGGAGCTCTTTAAGCTTGAGAAAGCATTTTAATTGGAACTTGGCATCGCCTACGGAAAGAGCTTCATCAATGATCAAAATGTCGGGATCGACGTTAATTGCGACAGCAAATGCTAGTCTAATGTACATCCCGCTGGAGTAGGTGGTGACGGGCTGATCTATAAAGTCGCCGATATTGGCAAAACTAGCGATTTGGTCAAATTTTTCTTCAATCTCCCTCTTGCTTAACCCCAGTAACCTGCCATTAAAAAATACATTTTGCCTGCCAGTGAACTCTGGGTTAAACCCACTGCCGAGTTCTAGTAAGGCGGAGACTCTACCATTGACTACTACTTCTCCTGTTGTTGGAGTCAGGGTTCCTGCAATAATTTGCAGTAATGTACTTTTCCCAGAACCATTTTGACCTACAATGCCAACGGTTTGCCCTTTGCGGAGCTCCAGATTAATATCTCGCAGAGCCCAAAATAGCTCGGCCCTACTCTTGCCTGGTAGTAACATTTCCTTCAATCGCTCTATTGGGCGACTGTAACGCTTAAAACACTTAGAAATGTTTTTTAGAGAAATTGCAATTTCACTCATCGAGTCACTCAAAAACTCACACCTTGGTTAGTAGAAGGATACACAGAAGTAGGAGGTAGGAGACAGCAAGCTGAGAGGACAGAGCAACATTGCTTAATAGTATCTGCTTTTTCGTCTATTGTTAACTATTTACTTATTTTACCCAAACTGTACTAGCTACAGATCGGGGTATTAGGATCTTTTTCCGTAGAAATTTCGAGCCGATTGCCATAGTCCTCAACGCGAACGTGACCAGAGAAGCCATGAACCAAAACAGGTGTATTATGCTCTTGGAACCAATTGCGAATTCTGGAGGAGCACAAGACCTCAAACCTGACCTACCACGGAACACCTATCTCAACAGAGAATGAGGAGGAATTGCTCCCAAACCCTATTTAGATTCGGTGTCGTCTAGGAAAGCAAAACTTTGAGCGCTTGATACATTGTAAATCTCTACATCTTGCCCGCGTCTCAGCATTCGTTTACCCAGGTGGGGAAAGTCTACAATCTCAACATCCAGATTCTCTCCACCCATGAGATAAACCAACTCCTCGTCATAAGGGTTGCGTAGATGGTGTGCAACTGATGGTGTGGGAAAACCCATAAAGTCTCCTGGGGCGACTTCCAACTCTTCACCATCAATCTCGGCTATCCCCCTACCGGAAATAATGTAAATCCATTCTTCTTCTCGATAGTGAGAATGGTAAATAAATGATTCTTTCCCTGGTGGTATCTTGATAATACCGACGCTTGCTCTAGTGAGCCCCACCAGACTGCTGAGACGAGTTCCAGCGACGAGGGAGTTAGGGTTCATGGGATGAGAGAAAGTAGATTCAGTCTCTTTAATCTCACTGGATCGTACCAGAAAGGATTTTTGGGAAGCTTCTGCCATTTTGATCTGTGCTACCTAAGTGATCTTACTTAAATATTAGCCCCTATAGCAAGAAGGCAGGAGGCAGGAGGCATAAGGCAGTCCCTATGAAAAAAATTACCACCTCACCATGCATGAAAATTCAATTATTCACGTCTCCGTGTCCCCGTGTCTCCGTGTCTCCGCGTCCCCGCGTCTATCTTCAAAGTCAGTTAAAGTAAGCCAAGGAATTGAGAAAATCAATGATTTCTGGATCATTGGGTTTGAGCTTTAAGGCTTGATTAGCTGAAGCTACGGCTTCCTGGTAACGTCCTAACTCTGCTAGAGCAATACCTTTAATTAACCATAACTCGTAATTATCAGCAGTAATTGCAAGAGCTTTATCTAAAGAGTAAATTGCTTCATAGGGTTGCTGCCAATTCAACAGTAGCAAACCGCGCCAGTGCCAAGCCGAAGCTAAGTTGGGATTAAGTTGATTGGCTCGGTTAAAAGCTGCTAGAGCCTCCTCATAATATCCCACCTCATAGAGGGCTCTACCTTTACCAGTCCAAGCTTCAGCAAAATTAGGGGCAATCTTAATTGCTCGGTCATAAGATTTAAGGGCTTCTTGATAAGCTTGCAAGTGCTTTCGGAGTAAGTTACCTCGCAGATACCAAACCACATAGTCATCTTGCTTAATTTTTACTGCTCTGTCGAAGGCTGTCACTGCTGCCGTTGGACTTCCTGCCAAAGCTAATACTATCCCTTTATCACGCCAAGCAAGGTGCAAGTCTGGTTTAATTTGTAAAGTGCGATCGTAGGAGTTTAGAGCTTCTTCATACTCTCCTAAAGTATAGAGTACTTGACCAAGTCCATACCAAGCTTGATAAAAATCCGGCTTAATTTTAATTCCTCGCTCAAAAGCAGTTTTGGCTTCGGAGAATCGTTCTAAGCGATATAACTGATTGCCTCGATTAGCCCAATCGATCGCATTCCAGTTTTTTTTAGCTGGAGGAGGCTCCATAGCAGGAGCAATTGAAGCAATTTCTTGGGGTGTCAGTTGAGCCGGGAGAGAATTTTCTACCCTTAAAGTCAGCGGTAATCCACCTTGCTGTACAAGACGCAGAAAAGTACCCACTGGAATACCGGAACTGAAACCTGACTTAAGCCGCAAAACATTCCCAGATTGCTCATCATATATCTCTTCCCCTTCCGCCTGTCCATGAATCCCAATAACTCGCCCACTGCTATCCAAAATTGGACTACCACTCATCCCAATTTCCGTTTTACTGGTATAAAACAGTTCATAGCCTTGGGAAATCGGGTCTTGGGCATGGGTAAGGGCAAAGTTTTTTCTAATTAGTAGCCCAGGGGAAAATTGACTAGTAGGCATCGTCAAATTACCCCTAGCACTCGACCAACCAGAGACAAAGATATTCCGGAATTTAGTACTGTAATTATAGTTAGCTAAAGTGGCAACTGGGTAATCGCGATCGCTAATAAATTGTAGTAAAGCTAAATCCACCCCCGGCAGTTGTCGCACTGTGCTGTAATCCAGGTAGTATTTTTGACCATCAGGAGCAACAATTGTATACTCATTTTCTGTTGCCACAACATGGCCAGCCGTGAGCACAAAGTAACGGTTACCTTCCCTAGAAACCATAACTCCAGAGCCAGGATTGATGCCATCAATGAGTACCGTAATCTCTTGAGCAGTCTGGTTGATAGTTTCAGGAGATATAGCAGTTGCCGGTTGCGGTGCAATTACAACAATTGCTGCACCTATTAAGGATGTGACTAATGTTATTTGTTGTTTGTTATTCGTCATTTGTTATTTGTTGTTTTACCGGACTTCGTCCCGCTGCGCTAACGCTTTGCTCACCATGCTACGCAAAGGGAATTGGGAATTAGGAATTGAAAGTTACTTCCTTGTCTCCCCCAGCTGAGGGAGCTGGGGGTCTATAGGTAGCGGAATTAAGACTTATAGCAGTTGCTAAGGCGATTAGAGCAACGCAAAATGCTGAAACATCTGTCAATCTTTTCCCTTCTGCCCTCTGCCTTCTGCCCTCTGCCTTTTGCTAGACTACAGACTTTCTAAGTACTGATTCAGATCAAAATAGACTCGTGATGCACTTTCTCGCAGGGGTGCTGTGTTATTGTTAGGGCCAGATCTAAGATCAAATAATTGCTGTACAACACGACTAGCATCTTGACCCCGCTTCAGAGTGAATAGTACTCCTTGGCAAGGACCACCGTAGTTATTGGCAACACAAACAACAGGTTGATTATTAAAAATTCCAGTGGTAATGTAGTTCAACACCCCGTTGTCATAGAAGGTTTGGAACCTTTTGGTAACACCTTGGCATCTTACTTCAGGAGTATAACCAGCGCTAGAGAAGTGAGAAGAAACCCACTTGATAATTGGGTATTTACCCTTAGGTGTTCTCACGAAAGTAGTAGGTACACCCTTGCTTTTCTCACAGACAAAAATGTTAGGCTTTGGAGGATGATTAACAGAAGTGGGTTGGTAAGGTGAAGGATTTTCTGGAGGACAAGGTGTAACCTGCTCAGAAGAGCAAATTACCTCAACCTGGACATCACAAGAATGATGCTCCTCTGTAGGGCAAGCCTGACTAGGCTCACTGATTATAGTGGTTGAACCAATAGCGACGGTTACTCCAGTCAGGAACTTTATTACTGATTTGAACTTCATTGATTACAGTCTATTTTTCTAGTTGTTATTGCTAATAGGGTTAATGCTGAGTAAGAGAATGGTGATTTTACTTTTCCTAGAGCAATCTCAGCATCATTCTTCTAGTCATCAACCCTCGTTTTATCTATCCTGAATTTTTAATCAAGTCCGGACAGGTAATATTAAACCTGAACGGGAGTATGTGAGAGCCAAATCCCGACAAATCTGGGTCTTCCGTAGTTAGTGTGCTAAATTGTTAGTTTAATTAGCACGAATATTGGACAGCAAGAGCTTTACGCATTTATACCCAGACTGCAAGTAATTTTGAGGAATTTAAAAGCTACAGTCCTTGTGTAGTAATCTTTATGACCTATGTAAACTGATAGTTTAGCACACCAAGTACGGAAGACCCCTTAATCTTAGAAGAAGCTTATCTCCAAGATGGAACTTGGGGAAGGCGACGGAACAAAAACGGTTCCATCGACAACAATAAAGAATGGTGGATTTTAGCCGAACTTGATCAAACTGCCGCCACCTTCAGTTTGCGTGACCCCTCCTACGCCAAATATTTACCCAGTACCTATGATTACTGGTTCAATTACATGGTAGATCAAGAACACGGTGGTATTTGGCACTGGGTAAATGCTGCGGATAATCTCCCTGATATTCACTTCCCCAAACAACACAGCTGGAAAAATGCCTTCCACTCCTTTGAGCACGCTCTCGTTGGCTATATCACTGGACAAGCTATTCATAACTTGCCCGTCAAGTTGTACTATGCCTTCTCGCCAAGTCGCGATGATGCACAAATCCGTCCTTACTTCTTTGGAGCAAAAGTTGAATCTACCCAAGAGTTTTACGAATTCTACAACGAATGGGAGCAGTCTGCTGAAGAACTTGGTCTTTACTACGGCTTCGGTGGAGGTGCTCCAGGTATTAAAACCGTTGTTACGTTTACCGATGTTCGCTAGGTGACGTACCTACACTTCTCTTACGAGTAAGTGTAGGCTTCTCAGAGACTCTTCGTTGAAGACATTATCTGAGCTTTAAGGCCGTGCGCCCCACGGTTCCTTATGTTTATAGCCGCGTTTAAATCCCGACAGATATGTGTATGGCATACGGGACAATTATGCATTCTTTGGGATAGCGGCTTTTTGACTTTGTGACCACAGCTAGAGCATTCTTTACTTGTGCCGTTTGGAGATACAGCTATTACTTTCAAACCAGCATTTTCGGCTTTGAAGGAAAGTATGGATAGGAATTGTCCCCACCCGGCATCATGAACGCTTTTAGCTAATCTTGTCTTAGCAAGTCCTTTAATGTTCAGCTTCTCAACCGCCACCACGTCATACTTACTGAGCAGCTTCTTGGCTGTCTTGAAGTGGAAGTCTTTGCGGGTATCGGCTACCTTTTTATGTTGGATGCCTAGTTTCTTAATTGCCTTTAGACGACGATTAGAACCCTTCTTTCGACGTGACACCTTGCGTTGTGCTGACTTTAATTTATGTTCAGCTTTTCGCAAATGTTTTGGTGCAGCAATTCGAGTCTTGTCAGAAGCCACATAGAAGTCGATGAGTCCTACATCGATACCGACAATATTATTTGCATCGAAGTCAGGCTTTATTGTGGGAACCGTTTGGTCATCAAGACTCAAGGTGACATAATAACCATCAGCTTTCTTAGTGACTGATGCCGTCTTTAATGCAAAACCGTCAGGAATGAGACGGTGAGCAAATAATCTGACTTCACCAATCTTGGGTAACTTAATCTTGTCACCAACAAGAGGACTTTTCTTGAATTGAGGATAAGTAAAGGTTCTGTATCGACCCGCACCCTTGAATCTCGGTTTACCAGATTTTTTACCGTTACTGTCTCCCTTAAGCCATCTATCAAAAGCAATTTCAACTTTCCGAGGAACTTGCTGTAGTACTTGAGAATAAATGTTTTTGTACCAGGGTCTATCCTTTTTGAGTTGCTTTAGTGATGTTTGTTGACCAAAACGATTAGGCTTTTCCTTTAACTCAGGAAGATGGCAAACAAGCGGACATCTGTCGATAGAGCAACGGTTCTGCTCATACCAGTCAAACCTTTGAGCTAGTTGGTAATTATATTGATACCTCAGCATCTCTAAGGTATTGTCAATGACTTGCCACTGCTGCTTGGTTGGCTTTAACTTGTACTGGTATGAGATTCTCATTTTGACCTATCTGTTTTCGACCTGTTCATATGCTAGCATAAATGTATCCCTACTGTGTACCCATTGTGAAAAAAGAAAAACAACTAAAAGCAAGACTAAGCAAGGCAAGGTATTTCAAGCTTGCTCAATATGCAGTCAGCCGGGATAGGACAATTACTTCTCTTATCGAAGATTGGATAGACTCACTACCTAATCTTGGTTCGTAATTCATCCCAACACCTCCCTTACGGGTAGGTGTGGGACTTCTTACGATTGAATGTTAAATCTCAAGACTAGTGGACTGACACAGCGAACAATGTAGGTTGGGTGAAACGAAGTGAAACCCAACACTTGCCTTACTGATGTTGGGTCTCGTTGCCTCGACCAAACCTACATCTATTCCAACATTTTAGCTGTGTCGCGCCAGTAGGTTCTTCCCTATTGCCTTTGCCATTATTTTTTGCTATTGTTTATTCATAATGGTGAAACTGTGCGCCTATATACAAAGTACTATTTATATTCAATCTATCTAATAACTGATAATTTCCCTAGATTACTCTTACTCCAAGAAAGGGAAGCATAAAATTGCCTAAGCAATCATGAATCAAGAAATCTTACAAAATTTACTAGAATCAGTAGCTGCTGGACAAACTGCCCCCCATGAAGCTTTGGGGAAGCTAAAGAATTTTGATTTTGAAGCAGTGGGAGAATTTGCCAAAATCGATCATCATCGGAGTTTAAGGAACGGTTTTCCTGAGGTAATTTGGGGGTCAGGAAAAACTGCTGAACAAATTGTGCAGATTATCGAGGCGATGGAGCGCAGAAATCAGGAAGTAGGTCAAGATCTACCGATTATGGCAACCTTGATTGAACCAGAAGTATATGCCCAACTGCAAGCCAAACTCCCCACACTCAAATATTACCCAAGAGCAAAAATCTGTGCACTGGTTCCAGAAAACTTGGAGCCAAAATATCCAGGACTGATTACCGTAATCAGTGCTGGAACTGCTGATTTACCAGTTGCCGAACAAGCAGCTATAACTGCCGAATTATCAGGTTTTCAAGTCAACCGTCTGTGGGATGTAGGAGTAGCAGGAATCCATCGCTTGTTGAATAATTTACCCACTATCACCCAAGCAGATGTCTTGATTGTAGTAGCAGGTATGGAAGGAGCTTTGCCTAGTGTCGTGGGTGGCTTAGTGGATTCTCCTGTGATTGCTGTGCCTACCAGTGTCGGTTATGGGGCAAGCTTCAATGGTGTTGCGCCACTGTTGACAATGCTCAACTCTTGTGCTTCTGGAATTGGTGTCATGAATATTGATAATGGGTTTGGTGCGGCTATCCTCGCAGGGAAAATCCTCCGCACGGTTCAAAAGTTAGAGAGGAACACGATTCCGAAGCCCTCAGGGAAAAACCTTTAACTTGTTTCTACCTATACAAATTTGAACTAAAAGTAAAATTTGCTACAACTAATTTAAAAAAAATAGGTTAAATTTAGTTAATGCGTCATAATTAAGCACCCTATTTTGGGTTGTTTGAAGGAAGGTTAAGCATAAATCACTAAAAATTTTTCTAAGGTTCATTAGCCAATAGAAGAAACAGCAAAATTTCTTCCCTATAGCTCTTGAGACCAAACTATTACCGCTATTGACGCCAGCGGGTGCATCAGAGTCTTACATATACAACAATATACGCAAATTTTGAGCAGGAATCAGGAAAAAGGTTGAGCAAATGACCAATTTCCTCCGTTTGACCGGAATTATCACACTCCTGCGCACAATTGATTTGCCTTGAAATCAAACCAATTGTAGTCAAAGTTAAATAATGAGTCAAAAAAAACAACAATTGATTAAATCAGGCTCCACTATACCCGTAGGAATTCTTCACTCCTTGAGTGGGACGATGGCAATTAGCGAGAAGTCTTTAAAAGATGCTGAACTAATGGCAATCGCAGAAATCAATGCAGCTGGTGGTATTCTCGGTAAAACTATTGAACCAATCATTGAGGATGGAGAATCTGAGCCAACTACCTTTGCTCTCAAAACCAGAAAGCTCATTGAACAAGACCAAGTTGCGACAATTTTCGGTGGTTGGACTTCTGCTTGTCGCAAAGCTCTTCTACCTGTATTAGAAGAGCTCAACACCCTATTATGGTATCCTGTTGAGTACGAAGGACTCGAATGCTCCCCCAATATTTTCTACAGTGGAACCTGTCCCAACCAACAAGTGGAACCAGCAGTTGATTGGTTACTTCAAAACAAGGGCGCCAGCTTTTACTTAATCGGCTCCGATTACGTTTTTCCTCGTACTGCCAACAAACTGATTAAAGCCCAGCTCAGACGGCAAGGTGGTAAATTAGTTGGGGAAGAATACGCTCTGTTGGGAAGCACAGAGTTTCAGGAAGCAATCCAAAGAATCAAGTCTGCTAAACCCGATGTGGTTTTTAGTACCCTCAACGGTGATAGCAATTTGGCTTTCTACCAACAGTACCAAGCTGCTGGAATTACTCCCCAAGAGATACCAATTATGGCAATCAGTGTTGGGGAAGAAGAACTCCGTAGGATTGGTTCTTCTTCTACGGGTCACTACGCTAGCTGGAGCTACTTTCAGAGTATCGACAGACCAGTCAATCGCACTTTTGTTGAAAATTTTCAGCGTCGGTATGGTCAAGAAAGAGTGACTAGTGATCCGATAGAAGCTGCCTATGTTCAAGTTTACCTCTGGAAACAAGCAGTGGAAACCGCAGGTTCGGTAGATGTGGATCTAGTGCGGGAGGCTGCCTACGGACAAACTTTTGATGCACCAGGGGGAATAGTTTGTGTTGAACAAAACCATCATCTGTGGAAGCATTGTCACATTGGCCAAATTTTGGATGGTGGTCAATTGGAAGTGGTTTTCACCAGTAACGGTTTAATTAAACCCCAGCCTTGGTTAGGTATTGAAGAATTAGGGGATCAAGTACCCCCAGTAGTCTTCGATATGCTAGGAGAAGTAACGCAGTCGATTCAATACAATTGCCAACTAGAGCAGGCAATGACTCAGTTGCGTGCTACTAATAACGAATTACGCCAAACTCAAGAAGCACTGTTGCAATCAAAAGCACGGGAAAATTTACTCAAACGTCGTCTGTCCAGTCAAATCCGTATCTCTTTAGATTTAGACAAAATTTTGCAAAGTGCCGTTGAGGAAATTCGCAATATTCTGGAGATTGACTGCTGTCAGTTCTTTTGGTGCGAAAAATTAGCTAACCCTCCTGATTGGCAACTGATGCAAGGAGCTTGTGAGTCAATCTTACCAATGGAGCTTAAATTTTACAGTATAGCTGGAGAGCTGGAGTTATTATTAAGCCAACTACTTAAACAACCCTCTTTGCTCTGTATTAACGATATCTCTTCCGATTCCCAACTAAATGAAGCTAGTCGTTCCCGCCTCGAAAAATTAGGGGTGAAAGCACTATTAATTGCTCCGATTCAAACTCGTTCTCAAAAAATCGGGGTAGTTGTTTGTGAAAATTTCCGAACACCTCACCCCTGGGAGCATAGTGAGGTAGAATTAATTACTTCTGTAGTTGACCAATTGGCAAATGCGATCGACCAAGCGGAACTCTTCGAGCAAAGCCGCACTGCTGCTGACTTAGCAACAGCTCATGCCAGACAACTGCAAAAAGCTCTTGATGAACTGCATTCTTCCCAAGCACGGTTGGTGCAAAGTGAAAAAATGTCTACTTTAGGTACTCTGGTAGCTGGAGTAGCTCATGAAATCAACAATCCTATAAGTTTCATTTACGGCAACCTACACTATGCCAAAGAATACATTGAAAGCTTGCTGAAATTGGTCAACCTTTATCAACAAAATTATTCTGAACCGCTTCCCTCAATTGAAGCTTATGCTGAAGCGATTGATTTAGACTTCCTTATTGAGGATTTACCAAAAACACTCTCTTCAATGCAAACTGGAGCAGAGCGTATTCGGAATTTGGTGCTGAGCCTAAGGAATTTTTCCCGTCTGGATCGACTACAAATGGAAGCAGTGGATATCCACGAAGGGATAGATAGTACTTTATTAATCCTCAACAATCGCTTGAAAGGCAAAAGTGGTAATTACATTATTGAAGTAATTAAAGAGTATGGTGAAATACCCTTAGTAGAATGCTATCCTTCTCAGCTTAATCAAGTTTTCATGAACATTATTAGTAATGCCATTGATACTTTGGAAGAATCCATCAATAAGGGTAAAATGACTGAGCCACCAAGGATTTGGATTCGCACAGATATCTCATTTCCAGAAAAAATTAATATCTGCATTGCTGACAATGGTTTAGGGATAACAGAAGAGACCAAAAGGCAACTTTTTGACCCCTTTTTTACTACCAAACCAGTGGGGAAAGGAACTGGTTTAGGGTTATCGATCAGTTACAAGATTGTGGTGGAAAGACATGGAGGTATATTACGCTGTGAATCATTACCGGGAGAAGGTTCCCAGTTTCTGATTGAGATTCCTCTGCAACAGAGCAGTAAATCTTGTAACCATTCCTCAGTATCAGTAGCAGCAACTTAAATTGCTCTTAATCAGGTATTGGGAGTAATTTAAGCGAGAATATTTTTCTTGTTACATATTCTACAAGTTGAGGTTAGGACATACCTAAACCCTCCACTCCCCAGTTATAACTTACTGTTGCCTATTCCCTATTGCCTACGCCGTTAGAGGCTTATTACTTTAAAAAGCACCCCTATCAGGCTAAAGCAGAGACCCTATAATCAGACACCAAAAGTCGATTTACGGTATCGATTAAAGCTTGAGGATGGCAGATCTTCGAGAGGTAGGCATCAGCACATCCCCCAGCCCTCCAATAGGAAGACAATTCTCTTTCTTGTGCAGAGTACATTACCACTGGTAACTTCTGAGTTTGCTCATTCTCCTTGAGACGCTGACAAACCTCAGCGCCATTCATGCGAGGCATCAAGACGTCAAGGATGACTAATTCAGGGTGATTTTTCTGAACTTGCTCTAGAGCTTCAACGCCATCGTTGGCAAAAATTGCTTTTAGCCCCATCCTTTTGAGTATTTTTGAGACGATTAGCTGCTGTGTTCGGTCATCGTCTACCACTAATACTTCACCCATTGCTCATTTCCGTTTGCGATCTATATCACTTATTGAAAGTGATCTCACCAAAAATTTCTGTAAAGTTTCTATGAACCCAGCAAAAGATTTCGTAAAGAATGGGTTTACGTGGCTAGTTCTTGAGATAGAGGCTGGTGGAGCTTGCTTTTTGGTAATATACCATATCTGAAAGAAAAATTCCAACAAATAAAAAAAAATTTTCCAAGCCTTGGTTGATTAAGGTTTAAAACTTATTCGATAAATCTACAGGGAGCTATACTAGGCGTGGGGACTGTTCACCCCCACCATCAAACCATCCGAAGTTGCTTTTCAGAACTCTTCAACCTAACCTCCCAATCTCCTTTTAACCATCAAGTTATGCAAACTCAACTTCCTCGGCTCCAATGTCAATTTACTCTAGAGCTTCCCAAGCTTCCTGAAGAAATCAGAGTAGAAGCTGAACAAATGGCAAAAGAAGCCTACGTGATGACTCTTCTGAAGCATGGTTTCATTAGCAGTGGGCGAGCTGGTAGATTACTGGGGATGCAACGCTTAGATGTTATAGAACTTATGGGTAAGTACGGTATCTGCATCTTTGCTCCTCAAACTACAGAAGAACTAAAACAAGAAGTTGCTGAATCCCTGGCTTTATTGGAGCAGCATCAATCGTGATTGTAGTTTCTAATACTACCCCTTTGAGCGAGCTTGCTAAAGTTGGACAGATTAAATTGCTACAAGAGGTTTTTGGGCAAATTATCATTCCTCAAGTGCCCAAGAGTCCTGAAAGTTTTTTGACAAATGAGAAATAATATCAATTTCGGATAAACAGTTATAATTCCCTTATTCCTTGCATCCTTCTTTCTTCCCTCCTGCCTCCTGCCTTCTGCCTCCTGCCTTATTGCCACCTAAGTGTAAGTATTCAACCGAACTTGATATAACAAAATGAAAGGAGAGAGTCAGTCATAAGCCGGGTTCTGTTCTCCTAGCTGTTACCAGCTAAGAGGGCAGTTATCTATCTGGGACGCCTGTTACCAGACGTCTCTAGCGGTTCTTTTGAGCGGAACTGGAAAAAGACCAACCTTAGTTCCTACGACCTTGCTCCCCACCGGGGTTTACCGAGCCAGCACCTCTCGATGCTGCTGGTGCGCTCTTACCGCACCTTTGCACCCTTACCAATTTTTGTCCTTGGTTCTAGGTCAATATTCCTTTGTTTTTTTGACAAATGACTATTGACAAATGACTAATTGGCGGTATCTTTCTGTGGCACTATCCTCACGATCGCTCGCACTGGGCGTTATCCAGCAAGTCTGGTCTTTCGGGAGCCCGGACTTTCCTCAGAGTCGGCTTTCACCTCCTCCGCAACTGCCTTCCCTCACTCTCTCCTTTCTCTAGTTTAGTCTAGTATTCTTTCCATTAAGCATTCTTAATTCTCAATTCTTAATTCCGCGCAGCGGCACTAGCTTATTTCGGCTCCAAGGCAAGACTAAGAGCCTTTGTCCAGAGTAGTTTTTTCGGAATGAATCGAAGAGACAAAACATAAGTATTAGTTTTTCCATCTGGTTGAGATACCTTGATGTATAATCCCAGGTGAAACGGGTCAGGTTTTTCGGTTGCTTTTTTCAGATTTTTGTCTCCAAATAAAGGGTCGTTAAGTTTTTCATCACTTACCTTGACATTAGTACTTTCACCGGCAACCAAAATTGTCACTACTTGCTTTTGGGGTACTTCTTGATCATCATTCAATACACGAATTGCTCGTCGTCCACCACCACCAAAATCCCTAATAGAGCTGCGGTCCCAGTCTATATCAATAGAAGAATCAGCAGATTTATTTTTAATACTAAATGGTAGATGTTTAAATTCTTTTATTTCATAACAATCTTCTAACTTAAATTTAATTTCTAGCAATTCTTTTAATTCATATTTTTCTAGTTGTTCATTTAAATGATCAGAATCACCTTCTATAACTATTTGCTCCTCTAAAGATTCGACAGCTTTCGAGAAAGCTAAAGCAACAATAATTGAATAAACAGTTAAAACGAGTAAATTCATTTTATTTGATCCCCTCTTGCGATCGCTCTCAATACTTGGGCTTACTCCCAGATGACCTACTTGTGCTCCATATACCCTATTTTTGAAGAAGTCAGGTATCTCACTTGGAAACTAAACAATGATTTAGAAATATGCAAGTGTTTTCCTCATTGCTTAGTTTCGGTTCACTGAGCTAATTACGAAGATTTACTGATGATAATCATAAGTTTTTCTTCATATCTTTGAGTTTTCTAACGCTATTAACTTTCGATGATTGTCTTCGGAAGTTTGGTATTTTAGTCCTCTTAGCACCTCTACATCAATGATTGTATCAGTCTTGTCAGCATCCAAATCACTCATCGAGCAACTAATCTCGGCCTTATTAATGTGTGCTTCTACCGCGATCGCTTTTGTATTTTTGACAATTTCGACTGTCTTGGTGAGTGTCATCTCACTAATTTCAGCGGTGGCTTCACATTTCCAAGAATTACGCAAGCCCCAGGAAGCCCATTCTTTTCAGAGATGGGAGGGATAGAAGACGAATGGCGTGCTTGTTAAGCCGAAAGGTTTTTCAGAAGAATGGGAAGAGATGGGAGTGTGAGGTATTAGGTGTAGGGCGAGTAGGAAAAAATGTCCAAAATATTCAGATAAACAGTTAGAGTACGGAATTTTGCCTAACACCTAAGACATAACACCTATGGTGAATTGTTGCAAGTAAATTCTGCCTTTGAAGGGGATACGGATCTTGTAGCCAAAGTGCAGGTAATGGGGCAATACCCTGCCGATGAACAAATAGCTATTAGAGATTCCCTAACGGATCTCAATATCGCTCTTAAGGCACTCGTCGTATTTGCCCGCGATCGCTTGCTGGACTACCAGCATAAGACCTATTTTCCCTGGAATGATTTTTTTGATGTGCGCCAGCAGTTATCCCAGATGTGGCAGGGATAGATGGGAGATGGAGCTCATCCAATCATTGCCTATTGCCTACTACCTAATCTAATATTTTACTGTATCAATTTTGACTTTTTATGAGTGAATATAGCAACCGCCAAGGTGATTAGAAGAAGGGGATGGCAGCCGAATGGCACTAAGATAAGCGCCTTGCCTGAGCCAAGTATAAGGGTTATACCCACAAGTAAATAGCTGTTCGCAAAACCCCAAAGAGTGATCGCAAAACCTCAAAGAGCGATCGCGAAACCCCAAAGAGCGATCGCAAAACCTCAAAGAGCGATCGCGAAACCCCAAAGAGCGATCGCGAAACCCCAAAGAGCGATCGCGCTCAAAGTAAATTCTCTGACCCAGTAGAAAAAACCTTGCGTGTTCAGTCAAACTAGAACCACCACACAACAAGGTCAAAAAAATGTCTAGA
>JAAHFP010000010.1 GCA_010672925.1 Symploca sp. SIO1C2
GCGCTGCCTCTCTTAGACTTGGCAATTGTACGTATTCTTGGGACACCATTGACTGAATTGATTGATTTTTTATCTTGCGGACTATCAGACTTTGGAGTTTCGCACTCCTAACTAGTCTAAACTCCAGTTGGAAAGCATTAGCATTGATTAAGCTACTTTCGAGAAGTGCGATCGCAGCACTATTAATTGTAATATTACCTCCATCACCAGTCCCTCCAGCTTCCGCCGTAATTTGACTGCCATGGCGCAGTAGTAACAAATTTGGAACATTGAGAGTAATATTACCTCCTTGTCCCGACTCCGTAGAAGCAGAGATGATGCCCTCTGTGTCTAGTAGAATTTGCTCGGCATTGATATTCAATTCTCCAGCATTACCAAAACCCTGATTATCTACCCCCACACGTCCTTGCTCAAAAACGATTAACTTGGGGGTATTAATGGTCATCGTACCCGAATCTCCCGAAGGAATGGGAGAGAGTCCTCGAATTCGGTGAATCGGAAGATTGGCTTCGGCACCGGCAGCGATAATACTTCTGAGAGATGTTCCTTCCCCTATCCTACCAACTGTAACGGATTCAGAAGCATGGATGGTCAAACTACCCCCTAGTCCATTGGCAATAGTACTTGCGGTAATTCTACCTCCATCCCTAACAGTTAACCTGCCAGTGTTAATACTTATTTGACCACCGGCTCCAGAACTGCGGGTTGCTGCTGCTAAAATACTTCGAGTGGGATTGGCACTGAGGGGATTAAAGCCGATAACTTCTACTGAATCGGTAGCATTAATTGTCACATTGCCAGCATTTCCAGCACCATCAGTTACTGCCGCCAATCCTCCTCCATCAATGGCCCTAAAACTGGTAGTTGAAACATTAATACTGCCCCCATTGCCTGAACCTAATACGTTGGCAGTGATGTCACTGGTAGCACCAGTTCTCACAGGGGAAGCACCAATAAGTTGTACCAATTTGGGTACTTCGAGATTGATGTCACCACCCTCACCATTACTAAAAGAAATCGATTGGATTCTTGAGCCTTCTTGCAATGTCAAAGAAGGACTAGAGACCAAAATTTCAGCTCCTTTTCCTGCTGCTACGGTTTGCGACCTTAAACCAGTGAAAATTCCTTGTGGGCTATTACCACTAAGAGTAACTGATTCTGAGGCTTGGAGGACAATCTTTCCTCCTGGTAAATTTCCCTGGCTATCTACAAAAACCAGAGAAGCATCCGTCATGGTAATTTGTCTTCCCACTAATTGGATACCACTACCTCCATTGCCACTGGTATCAACTAATGCTGCGTTCTTAAACTTAATGTCCCCAAACTGGTCAATGTCTGGATAGCTCAATGTCCAACCATTAGCAGTAGAGTTGAGATTAACTCGACCTTGAACTATACTACCGATTTCAATTCTTCCACTTTCTGCTGTAAGGAGACCTCCATCTAAAGTAACTTTTCTACCAACCAAAGCTAGGGTTTGGTTCGGTTGAACTCTTAAACCTAGGGGATTACTATTTTTATCTAAAGTTGAGAAGACAGGGTTACCTGCAGAAGTTAAGTTATGTCCCGTATTCTCAACAATAATTGCTCCAGGATTTGAGCCATACTGCAAACCCACAGGCACATTGATTGCTAACAAAGGTGGAGTATTTGGGTTGCTGGCGCTAAAGATGTTGCCATCTTCAAATATGAGACTATCGGCAGTACTAGCTAGAAACGAGCCCCCGATATTGAGTTGAGCATTGGAGTTAAAGGTAATACCACTGGGGTTGATTAATAATAAATTGGCTGCACTATTAGCACTCAGTATGCCATCAATTGTGGAAGCTTGCCCTCCGGTAACACGGGTGATGATGTTGGTGATGGTGGTTAGGTTATTAAAATAGGCAATTTCGCCTTGGGAGAGATTAAATAGACTGAAACTGTGGAAGAGGTTATTACCTACTGTAGTGCCATTTGTAATAGTCTTAGTTATGCCGGTAGTCTGAACTACTGAGTTAGTGGGGAGGGTATTATCTGGAATAATTTGGGCAAAAACTTCCTGGGGTAAGAGTAAAGTAACGAGTGTTAGAAAACAGAAATAGAAAAAACTCATATTTCTCCTTTGTTTCTGGCTTTTTTTGGGACTGAAGTCCTACTACTGCTTATTACTTACATTACAACCCATACCAACAGAGAAGTTTTCCCGTGGAACATGAGCTACTAACTCCACATATCCTTGTTCATTAACAATCCATCCTGTAGCTTCAACTACTTGCTCTGGAAGAATTGGTTCAGCTGATACCATAGAGTCACTAGTTGAGTCAGAATTACTAACTACCGTTTCTATAGAAAAATCTTGTAAGTCTTGCCAAATAGTTTGACCCCTAATAGTTCCTGTGGGATCTTCCGGTAATCCTCCTCTACCAGTAATCATAAATTGACTATTGGTATCAGCAGTGCAACCTGCCACAATTTTGTCAGTTTGCTCAGTAACATCTTGAGGTAACTGGTTTAATCCTGAGCTAGGGTCTAATAAAGAGTTATTAATTTGCACCATACCATCAACTCCCAGCTGGGAGCTAGCGGTAATGGCACTATCCGGGGACATAAAAATTCCTTGGAGGGTAATTTGGATATTACCTCCTGCACCTTGGACCGCATTAGCATTAATTAAGCTATCTTCGAGAAGTGCGATCGCGGCACTATTAATCGTAATATTACCTCCATCACCAATCCCTCCAGCTTCCGCAGTAATTTGACTACCACGGCGCAGTAATAACAAATTTGGAACATTGAGAGTAATATTACCTCCTTGTCCCGACTCAGTAGAAGCAGAAATGATGCCCTCTGTGTCTAATAGAATCTGCGATGCATTGATATTCAATTCTCCAGCATTGCCAAAACCCTGATTATCTACCCCCACACGACCCTGGTCGAAAACTCTTAAACTAGGAGTATTGATAGTCATCGTACCCGCATCTCCTCTAGGAATGGGGGGTAGTCTGCGAATTCTTTGAAAAGGCAGATTAGCTTCGGCGGCAGAAGCAATGGTACTTTTGAAGGATGTTCCTTCTCCTACCCCACTGACTTCAATAGATTCAGAAGCATTGATCTTTAAATTACCTCCTAATCCATTAGCAAGAGTACTTGTAGTGACTCTACCTCCATCCCGTACAATTAACCTACGAGTATTGATAGTCATTTGACCACCCATTCCAGAACTACGGGTTGCCGCTGCGAGAGCACTTCTGGTTCGATTGCCGGGACTAATACGGTTAAAGTCGATGACTTCTATTAAATCCTCAGCATTAATTGTGACATTGCCAGCATCCCCAGTACTATCAGTTACACTAGCTACAGCTGCTCCACCAAAAACCCTCAGGCGGGTAGTCGAGACATTAATACTTCCCCCGTTTCCCGAACTTAATACATTGGCAGTAATACCGCTGAGAGAAGTGCTTCTGAGAGGGGAAGCACCAATAACTTGTACGGATTGGGGAACTTTAAGATTGATGTCCCCACCTTCACCATTGCCAAGAGAAATTGACTGGATTCTTGCTCCCCCTTGCAAGGTTAACGAAGGCGCAGCAACAAAAATTTCAGCACCCTTTCCTCCCGCTACTGTTTGAGCCCTCAAACCAGAAAAAATTAAATTAGAAGTGATACCGCTGAGCATAACTGATTCTGAGGCAATTACAGCAATCTTGCCACTGGGTAAATTTCCCTGATTATTAGTCAATGCGAAAGAACCATCCGTCATGGTAATTTGCTTTCCCGCTAGCTGGATGCCACTACCTCCGTTGCCGCTGGCTTCAAGCAATGCTGCTGTAGAAAAATTAATGTTGTCGAATTGGTCAACTTCTGGATAGCTCAATGTCCAACCCTTGGCTACTGGATTGAGATCAACTTGTCCTTGAGCTACACTACCAATTTCAATTTGGCCATTTTCTGTGGTTAGGATACCACCATCTATGGATACTTCTCCACCAATCAAAGCTATAGTTTGAGCTGACTCTACCCTTAAACCTAGGGGAGTAGTATTTTTGTTCAAGGGTGAGAAGATTGGGTTACCCGTATAGGTGAGCCTATGTCCAGTATTCTCAACTCTAATTGCTCCAGGATTTCCACTATACTGCAAACCTACAGGCACATTAATTGCTAACAAAGGTGGAGTATTAGGGTTACTTGCACTAAAAAGACTACCATCTTCAAAGATCATACTATCGGCAGTACTAGCTAGAAACGAGCCGCCAATATCGAGTTGAGCATGGGAGCGAAAGGTAATGCCACTGGGGTTGATTAATAATAAATTAGCTGTACCATTAGCACTCAATATGCCATCAATCTTAGAAGTCTGCCCTCCGGTAACACGGGTGATGATGTTGCTAATAGTGGTTAAGTTATTAAAATGAGCTGTTTGTCCGTAGGAGAGGTTGAATTGACTGAAACTGTGGAAGAGGTTGTTTCCTACAGTAGTACCATCGGTAATGGTCGTAATGGTGTCGGTCGTCTGAACTGCGGAGTTAGTAGGTAGGGTATTATCTGGAATAATTTGAGCACCAACTCCCTGGGGTAAGAGTAGAGGAATTAGTGTTAGGAGGCAGAACCCACCCCTAACCCCTCCCAGGAGGGGAACAGGAGGCAGAAGGTGGCCGGAAGCAGAACCCACCCCTAACCCCTCCCAGGAGGGGAACAGGAGGGAGCTTCTCAAGTAAGCTAGCTTACGGTCAAACAAAGTTTTATGGGTGAGCACTCTCCGCGTCTGCGCGTCTCCGTGTCTCCGCGTCATATAATATTCTTCTGTCAGAAAGTTATTCATCTACGACATCATCAAGCCCATTTAAGCATCCATCTAGCTAACAAATCTACCTAGAGAAATAGCAAAAAGCTACTGTTATTAACAAATAATCTATCTTAATCAATATGCCTACACACATCCCTAAACCAACAATCATTCAATCCACTGGTAACAAACCCAAGCTTATTGAGGAATTTATTGGTCGGGTAAACTCAAAAACTGAAGCAGCCAGTATTGCTCGGATGACTAGTCCTAGTGGTTGGGTAGAACCCGGTCAAACACCGGAATTTGATGAGTATACATTGGTGTTAAAGGGCATGTTACGAGTGACTTTTCGTGATGGCAGCATTGATGTTGGTGCAGGTGAAGCTATCATTGCTTATCAAGGAGAATGGGTTCAATACAGTACCCCGGGAGCAGATGGGGCTGAATATATTGCTATTTGCCTACCTGCATTTTCACCTGATTCTGTCCACAGGGATAGTTAGGGAATTGGGAATGGAGAATGGAGAATGGAGAATGGAGAATGGAGAATGGAGAATGGAGAATTAAGAATGGAGAATTGGGAATTGGATAAAATTCTGCACTCCTTGCCCTTTGGTTGATTTTTTGGTATTATTTTATATGGTGGAATAGTTGTGCACCTGTAAAGTCTAAGTTGAAGAATTTAAAAGAAAATACCTTAAATTGGTTGCAGTAAGGCAGTTACGATGCTCATACCATCACAGCCTTAGCTTGACGGCAGAGTGTCAACTTGTAGTAAAGTCTAACTTCGATCTTCAAGTTGGATAGCTAGCAGCACTATGATCAGACCAGTTGAGCAAATTGAGCAAGATTTGGTAGTACTAGAGGAAAAGTTAGTTCTGTTGACCCAAGAACTCCAGAGTACTTACTCTCAGTATCTAACCTTATTGGGTCAAACCGTGCGGCAGCAGCTGATTATGGCGAGTTATCAAGTTTGTACTCAAGGATATCCTGAGTCTTTTTTAGCTTTATCTCTCAGTAACCGACAACAGTTGCAGCAGCAAGTAAAGGAGTTGGCACGGCAAGCTCAAGAAAGGTTACTCTCAAACCCAGAGCAATCCTCAACTTCAAGTACAGATTCAACTTCAGACCAAGAGGAATCAGAGCCATCAACTCCTGAGCGATTAGAACTTGATAGTGAGGATTTACCCTTCCCCACCAACCAAAAACAGTTGCTTAGAGCTTTTGAAATGCTGGTCAACTTAAGTGACTTAAAAGATGCTTCAGAAACTCAAAGCAAGAAGAAAGAGCTCACGAAACTAGAGCAGTTGTTAGAGTGGCAAGAAAAGCAGGAAAAGGCAATTGTCAAAACCCTGCAACATATTTCCCTAGAAGCGAATCATCTGCTGCACAAAAACGGTATGTTACCGGAAAAATTATCAACAGCAGTATTAGAAGCCGCTGCCAAAGTTGAAAGTTCTGCTGAGACTACAGCCAGCTCACCCAATCTTTTAAACTTAATGATGGGAACGGATAGTGATGAAGATGATGAAGACCCAAAAATCACTCGCATTATTGCGATTAACCTACGTTTATCAGAGATGGAGTTTGCCGATCCTGCCTTAAATGTTGGACGCAACCAGATTCGGCAACTTACAGCTAAGCTGAATAAACTAGGGAAAAAGTATACAAAAGTCCAACGAGAGCAAGCTGTTGCCCTCGCCGAAGCAGCATGGCGCTCTAGTTGGTGGGATGATTAAGTATGACTTGGAAGAATAAGTCGTAAGTTTTGGGTTTGAATAGGTGGTAGGTGTTAGGTTGTAGGTGGTAGGTGAGGTTTTAAGTTTTAGGTTTTAGGAAATTTTCCACGAAGGTGCAAGGTTTTTGAGCCACTCATATTCGATAACTGCTTATCTGTTAATCTCTCATGGAAGTCGTGATCCACGTCCCCAGTTAGCTATGGCAAAACTGGCGGAGTTAGTGCATGACCAGTTGCTCCAGCTCAATAATACTCAGACGCGAAAATTCAGTCTACCTAATATTGAGCCTACAGCACCAGTACCAGTGGCTAGCCAAAATTCTGATCCACTGGTAGGTACAGCAACTTTAGAGTTGGCTCCCTCGACTCTCCATGAACAAATCCAACAGTTTGCTAATTTAGCTTTGTGTGCTGGTTACCAGAAAGTGCAATTGTTGCCCTTATTTCTGTTGCCAGGGGTACATGTTATGGAGGATATCCCGGCAGAAGCAGCAATAGCACAAGCCAATTTAGGGGATGCAATAGTACTAAACCTGCAACCCCACTTAGGTGCTCATCCAGGTTTGGGAAGAATGTTGGCCAAGCAGTTAAGTTTAGTTGAAACTGATGCCAAGATTTTGTTTGCTCATGGTAGTCGCCGTATTGGAGGCAATGAGCCAGTAGAGATGCTTGCAGAGCAATTGGGAGCTATAGCGGCTTATTGGTTAATACCGCCAACTCTGGAGGAGCAGGTAATAGCTTTAGCTGATGCTGGTAACCAGCAGATTACAATTGTTCCTTACTTTCTGTTTTCTGGAGGCATTACTGATGCCATGGCTCAAATGGTTACCAGATTGCAAGAGCAGTTTCCCCAGTTACAACTTAGGCTTAGTGAATCAATTGCTGTTACTGGTGAATTGGCAAAGTTGGTTTTGGATGTGGGGAATTGAGAATTGAGAATTGAGAATTGAGAAGCTACTACCTGATACACATTGGTGGCAAGTTAAGCAATCACGCATCTTGTCAACTCCTACTATATGGATGGAAAGATTAAGGGGCCAGAAAAATTGTATTTTTCTTCCTCAGCTTCCTCAGCTTCCTCAGCTTCCTCAGCTCCCTCAGAGCTCTTGACAACGACATCTTGACCTTAACTTGTCACCAATGCCTAATACCTTTTAACTCAGGGAAGCGCTGCTGCGATCATAGCTGCTTCGGAAGCTAGGATTGAGTTTGCCTTGAGTGTGGCTCCATCCTTCAACACTATCAATTCCCAAACCCACTTCTACAGCAGCACGACCAAGCATTGATTGCTGACGATTTTTGATGAGGTGATGATGTTGCATCATTAAAGCACGAGCCTGTTCTTGAGTAGACATTGTTTACTTCTCCGATTGCTATCTATATGTTCAGAATAACAGATAATTCTGTATCAGAATATACAAAATACTTTTTGTAACAAAGCTTAACTTACAAAGTAGGTAGGGTGTGGGGCTCACATCTGGCACTATGCATCATAAATACCACCTGAAAGGGTAAAATCTGATCACTGTTGCCAAATGAGCTTTTGTCTGTTGCCTACTTTACACATGTTATAGCAGTCGCCAGGGTGGTTAAGACATTCTCAGGTAAAGCAAGTTAAAAAGAGGCTTAAGCCCCTTGTCCTAATCTCCTTGACGGTTGCTCTAGGTAGTAGGTTCTTTCCCCAATTTTTCTGATGAGCGAGGTTTCCGTGAAAGAATTTTTATTCGTAACTGATTTAGATCATACTTTGGTGGGTGATGACGATGCCCTCAAAAAACTCAACCAGCTCCTAGAGCAACATCGGCAAGAGTATGGGACAAAGATAGTTTACGCTACCGGGCGATCGCTCACCCTCTATCGACAACTGACTACGGAAAAACCCTTGTTGTCCCCAGATGCCCTAATCACCTCAGTAGGTACAGAACTTCACCTCGACAGTGGGGATGCTTGTGACCCAGAATGGGCAGAGGTACTCTCGGAAGGATGGAATCGGGAACAAGTAGTAGCAACAGCTGCTCATTATTCGGACTTAGTTCCTCAACCAGACTCGGAACAGGGTTCCTTTAAAGTTAGCTATTACCTCACTCCCAAAGCCTCAGTTGAAGTACTGCCGAGATTAGAGTCTCAGTTAAAAGAAAGTGGTTTGGATGTTAAGCTGATCTACAGTGGAGATAAAGACTTAGACGTTCTCCCTCGCAATGGTGATAAGGGTCTAGCAGTACAGTTTTTGCGCCAGAAATGGAAAATTGATCCTGTTCGTACTGTAGTATGTGGTGATTCAGGCAATGACATCGCCTTGTTTAGTGTAGGAGAAGAACGAGGTATCATCGTTGGCAATGCCCGCACTGAACTTCGGGAGTGGTACGAAGCGAACAAAACTGATTATCGCTATTTAGCCAAAGCATTCTGTGCTGCTGGTATCTTGGAAGGTTTGTATCACTTTGGCTTCCTGGGTGATTAGGTTTTAGGTGGTAGGTGTTAGGTGTTAGGTTTTAGGGCGCTTTTTGATTGGAATATTCGAGTAAAATGGCCTAAATTATCTCTAAACCCACCCCTACAGATATACCGGAGCTTATTCCCAATTCCCAATTCCCAATTCCCAATTCTAAATTCTAAATTCTAAA
Source organism: Symploca sp. SIO1C2 (assembly GCA_010672925.1). Lineage (GTDB taxonomy): Bacteria > Cyanobacteriota > Cyanobacteriia > Cyanobacteriales > Coleofasciculaceae > Caldora. Next base: position 9,128 of record JAAHFP010000010.1, read on the forward strand.
TTCTAAATTCTAAATTCTTTCGATGCAAGTCCAACTCCAACAAATTGTACTCCCTCCTGGTCAGCAACTTCTAATGACCAATGTCAGTTGGCAAATGTATCAACAACTGTTAGAAGAATTTGGAGAAAAACGGGGTTCGCGGATTAATTATAGTCGGGGAGTTTTAGAAATAATGGTGCCCTTGCCCGAACATGAAGACGATAAAGTGATAATTGCCGATTTGGTGAAAGTTATTCTGGAAGAACTCGACATTGAATTTAGGAGCTTGGGTTCAACAACCTTTAAAAGCGAAATTATGAAACAGGGTATAGAAGCAGATGACTGTTTTTATATCGAAAATGAAGCCGCAGTTCGAGGTAAAAAGCGCATTGATTTAACGGTAGACCCACCACCAGATTTAGCTCTGGAAATTGATATCACTTCCCGCACTAAATTCGATAACTATGAGGCATTAGGGGTAGGAGAACTATGGCGATTTAACGGTAGGCAACTAGAAATTAACCAGCTGCAAGCCGGTAAATATATCCGAGTCAATGAAAGTCCTCATTTTCCTGGTTTTCCTCTGAGTGAGGTCATTCCACAATATCTAGAGAGCAGTAAAATTGAGGGTAGAAATAAAATCATCAAAGCTTTTCGTGCTTGGGTAAGGCAAAGGTGTTAGGTAGTAGGTAGTAGGTGGTAGGTGTTAGAGCAATTTTTATCAGTGATTTCACGGATATAATATCCTTGGTCAGGTTTTGGATGAACATTGTTGTCAACTGTGCAGCTATAGATTTGTTGTACGCGATCGCAAAATCAATAAAGTACATCCAATAAATTTTCTAGACTATGGCCAAATCCAAATTGAGTAGTCACAATGGTAGAGATTCCCCATGATTTTAAACTACTCAAAGAATTAGCTCATGCCTCGTGCAGTAATACTAACTGCTTTGCCTGTTGAATATCTGGCTGTCCGTAACCATTTAATAGAGTTACAGGAGAATATACACCCTCAGGGAACAATTTACGAAGAGGGAAAATTTGTTACGAATGAACAGACTTGGGAAGTGAGAATTGCGGAGATAGGGTCAGGTAATACAGGTGCAGCAGTGGAAACAGTACGATCAATCGCTGATTTTCAACCTGATACTCTCTTGTTTGTAGGCATTGCTGGAGGAATAAAAGACGTTAAGATTGGCGATGTTGTAGCAGCAACTGATGTTTACGGCTATGAGTCAGGAAAAGTAGGAAAAAGATTTTTCCCTCGCCCTAAAGTGGGAAAGTCGGCTTATGGATTAGTGCAAAGAGCCAAATCCGAGGCGAGAAAACAGGAGTGGTTACAACAGCTATCCAGAAATCTAAAGCCAAAACCTAGTGTATTCGTAGCTCCAATTGCCGCTGGGGAGAAAGTTATTGCTTCTGAGTACTCAGATATTTTAGAGTTTTTGAAGGGAAATTATAATGACGCGATCGCTGTTGAGATGGAAGGATTTGGTTTTTTGAGTGCAGCCTTTGCCTATCCTAATATTCAAGCGATCGTAATTCGAGGTATTTTTGATTTAATTGAAGGTAAAAATGATGATGCTATAGAACCGGAAGAGGTTCGACAGGAGAAGGCTTCTCATCATGCCAGTGCCTTTGCTTTTCAGGTGCTATCCAAGTTTCAGGTAACTGACTCTCCATCTACTACTAACTCTAGTCCCGCCAGTGTTCAACCTCTTCAAAATGAGCTGGATATGAATAACTTACCAATACGGAAACCTAGGGAATATGTACTGGATTTGTTGAACCAACTTTTACCATCTCAACTTGAATCAGTAATTCTTAGGTACGATATCGAGTTCGCGCATCTGTCAAATGAAACACCAAGTCAGCGTTCAATCGAGCTAATCCGATATGCTCTTCAAAAAGAGGGTGCAGATTTATCACAACTGCTTACAGTTATTTATACAGTCGCCCCCCATATGCAGCTAATAACAGAGCAACAAAACCCTATACATCATCCAAATCAGCCTCCACATAAATTTAACAACAAAACTTATGTGGAGCGTCCCAAAACTGAGACTGAGTGTTACCAAACAATTGTGCAGCCGGGAGCTTTATTGCGCTTGAAAGCTCCTCAGCATATGGGAAAAACAATGCTGATAGATCGGGTGCTTAACCATGCGAGGAAGCAAGGTTATGAAACAGTAGCTTTGAGTTTTGAACTAACTGATAGTCTTGTTTTTCATGACTTAAAAAAATTCTGCCAGTGGTTCTGTGGTGTTGTTGGTGATAGGCTGAATAAACCCAATCAATTGACTGACTATTGGGAAGATATTTTAGGGTCTAAGTATAACACTACAAGTTATTTCCAGAAGTACTTGCTAGCAGAAACTACTAAACCTCTGGTCTTAGCTCTAGATCATGTAGATTTAGTGTTTGAACATACAGCAATTTCCGGCGATTTTTGTAATCTACTACGTAGTTGGCATGATCAGGCCATAACTAATGATCTCAACAGTAGAATTTGGCAAAAACTCCGCTTAATTATTGTACATTCCACAGATGTTTATGGTTCCCTGGATATCAATTCTTCACCTCTGGGTGGTGTGGGGTTAACGATTAATTTACCAGAGTTAAACCCAGAGCAATTACAGGATTTGGCACAACAGAATGGATTGAATTGGAATGCTAATAAAGTAAAGCAACTGATGAGCTTAGTTGGAGGACAACCTTATTTAGCGCAGTTGGCTTTTAATAGGATTAAGTATGAAGATTTAACTCTTGAGAGAATATTACAAGAAGCTCACACAGATGCGGGAATTTATACTAATCATCTGCTCCAAAAATTGGCAAAACTCAACAAGTCACCAGCATTAGCCACAGCGTTTAGGAAAGTGGTAACTCAGGAAAATCCAGTTCAATTAGACTCTGCGTTGGTATTTAAGTTACAAGGCATGGGTTTGATCAAGTTGGAGAGGAATACAGCCAAAGTACGGTGTGAATTGTACCGCAGGTATTTCTCAACTCGTTTGAGTAGAAAAGATTAATCACACACCAAATCAGTTTTTTGTGGAACAGGCATCTTGCCTGTCCAACCGACAACCAACAACTAAAAACCAATGTACCAAGTAGGAGCAACTTTACCCTATTATGCTCCCAGCTATGTCACGCGCCAGGCGGATCAAGACCTCTACGAAGGGTTGAAAGCTGGGAAGTTCTGTTATGTCCTCAACTCCCGCCAGATGGGTAAGTCTAGCTTGCAGTTACGAGTGAGACAAAGGCTGGAAAAGGAGGGTTTTACCAGTGCCTTCATCGATTTGACGCAGATTGGTAGTAAACAGGTTACTTCCGATCAGTGGTATGCCACTCTAATTCAAAGTCTAGCAGATAACTTTCAACTAAATTTCCTGCTCTCACCTTGGTGGGAGGAGCGCCAGTTGCTAACTCCCTTGAAGCGTTTGAGTGAGTTTATTGAACAGGTACTGCTAGTAGAATTGAGCAAAAAGATTGTTATTGTTATTGATGAAATCGATACTGTTCTCGGTCTGAATTTTCCCACAGATGACTTTTTTGCCTTTATCCGAGCTTGCTATAACCAACGGACAAATAAACCGGAATACCAGCGTCTGACTTTTGTTCTAATTGGGGTGGCAACACCGGCAGATTTGATTGCTGACAAACGGCGTACACCTTTTAATCTTGGTTATGCCATCGAATTGTATGGTTTTCAGTCAGACGAAGTTGAGCCGTTGGCTAGAGGGTTAGATGGTAAAGTTGACAATCCCGCAACTGTTGTCCAAGAAATATTGTATTGGACAGGAGGACAACCGTTTCTGACACAAAAACTCTGCCAAATAGTAGCTAATCAGGCAGAAGAATTTTGGACTTCTCAGGCTATTGAACAATTGGTGCGGACGCAAATTATCGAAAATTGGGAATACCAAGATCAGCCCGAACATTTGCGGACGATACGCGATCGCATTTTGAGGAATAAGCAATATGCTGAGCAATTGCTGGAAGTCTACCAACAAATTCTTAATCAGGGCTTTGTAGCAAGTGATAAAAGCTCTGAGCAGATGCAGTTGCGGCTATCAGGATTGGTAGTTAAGAAAACTCACAAGCTCAGAATTTATAATCCCATTTACCAGGAAGTCTTTAATCAGTCTTGGATTGAATATGTATTTGCCCAGTTTCGACCCTATGCAGAACAACTAGAAGCTTGGTTGGCTTCAAAGGATGATGAATCACGATTATTGCGAGGAGCAGCGTTGGAGGAAGCCCAGCAATGGGCAGAAGGTAAAAGCTTAAGTACTGAGGAAGAGGATTTTTTCAGTGCCAGTCAAGCATTGAAAAAACGAGAGGAGGTAGCTCAAATGACTTCAGAGAAAGAAAGAAAATCTCATCGCAGGAAACTGATAATAGCTTTTGGGAGCATCTTCATATTAAGCTTTTTATTCGGTGTAGGATTATTGTTGCAACGATATATTTATTGTCCAACTGATGAAGAGAGAGTAAGTGGCGAGTGTGTCAAATTGAACATTACCAGTGGGGAAAACCGACTCTTTCTTGACGAGGAAGGCTTTTACCTCGATAGGGGGATTAAGGCTTTCACATTACAAGATTACAAAAAAGCAATAGATTTATTTAAAAAAGCTACAGATGCTGCTCCTAATGAGCCAGTACCCCAAATTTACCTTAATAATGCCAAAGCTCGTCAACAGGGTGAGCCTTTCCAACTGGCGGTAGTTGTACCAGTGGACAACAATGAAGACTCTGCCAAAGCAATATTACGAGGCGTAGCTGATGCACAAACTAAATTCAACGATAGCGGTGGCAAAGATAATCGCTTACTAGATATTGTCATTGCCAACGATGGCAATGAGCCAGATAAATCAGAAAAAGTGGCTCAAAAGCTAGTTAAAGAACCAAAGGTTTTGGGAGTGATTGGACACCATTCCAGTGAAGCTAGTGAGAAAGCGCTACCTATATACGAACAAGCTGGATTGGCAATGGTTTCTGCCACCAGCGCTAGTACTTTCTTACAAAGCCCAGTTTTCTTCCGAACGACACCTCCAGCCAATGTACCAAGTCAAAAGCTGGCTGAGTATGCCAAAAACACTTTAGATTTAGACAAAGTGGTGATTTTCTCTGACTCTAAGAGTATTTACAGCGAAAGCCTAAAAAAAGCCTTTGAGGAAAAGTTCACAGAATTAGGGGGGAAAGTTATCCGGGAGGTTGATTTAAGAGATCTTGACCTGAATGCTAAGGCTGAAATTGAGCGCAGTAATCAAGACCAAGTAAGAGCTGTTGTTTTATTCCCAAGTGTACAAACTGCTTCTGTGGCTATTTCTCTTGCTAGGGCAAATGCCCAGCTACCCCAGAACCAAAGATTGCAGCTGTTAGGTGGTGATGCTTTATATCTTCCTGACATTTTAACACAGGGAGCTTCTGCGGTTGAGGGCTTGGTTTTAGCTGTAGCTTGGTTTGAGGGAACATCTGAGTATGCTAGAAGAGCAGAACAGAGATGGAAAGGAAAGGTTAGCAGGGAAACTGCCAAAAGTTATGATGCAACCCAGGCTTTGATTGAGACTTTATCCAACAATGCCACTAGGGAAACAGTTGTTGAGGGACTCAAGAAGGTAAAGCTTTCCTGTAATGAGACATCAGGGGAAAAACTACGGTTTTGGGCAGATGGCAATCCTGAGAGGAAATCTCACCTCGTTCAAGTGGCTAAAGATGCACCAACTCCCAGTGGTTCAGCATTTGGTTTTAAGGAGATTGAACAGGGAGAGTCCAATGATTGTCAAAATTAGGGCGCAGTGACATCCGTTATGAATAGACCTCTACAGACTTAGGAAGTACGAATTGCGGAGGTAGGGTCAGGTAATACGGGTGCAGCAGTGGAAACAGTACGAGCGATCACTTATTTTCAATGTGTATTCGTGGCTCCGATTGCCGCTGGAGAGAAGGTTATTGCTTCTGATCAATCAGATATTTTAGAGTTTTTGAAGGTAAGTTATAATTACATGATCGCTGTTGAAATGGAAAGGTTTGGTTTCTTGAGTGCAGCCTTTGCCTATCCTAATATTCAAGCGATCGTGATTCGAGGTATTTCCGATTTAATTGAAGGTAAAAATGATGATGCTATAGAATCAGAAGAAGTTCGACAGGAGAAGGCTTCTCATCATGCCAGTGCCTTTGCTTTTGAGAGCATCTCAAAGAGTCAGTTACCTGACTCTCCATCAACTACTAACTCTAGTCCTGCAAATTTTCAACCTCTTCAGGATGAACTGGATATGGATAAATTACCAACACAGGAACCAAGGGAGTATGTACTGGATTTGTTGAATCGACTTTTACCCTCTCAACTGGATACAGTAATTTTTAGGTACGATATTGAGTTAGCGCATCTTTCAAATGGAACACCAAGTCAGCGCTCAATCGAGCTAATCCGATATGCTCTCCAAAAAGAGGATGCCGATTTATCACAACTGCTTACGGTTATTTATACAGTCGCCCCTCATATGGAGGAACAGTAAATGCCCGATCGCAACAGTTTGTTGGAGCAACTGAATAAGTTAAATGATAGTCAATGGGAGGCAATGCTTTTTCGGCTTGGCAATAAAAAAATTCATATTCGCACTGATGTCAGCCCAAGCCAACGAAACATTGCTTTAATCCATCTCTTTGAACAGGAAAAAGATGGTTTGCAACGTCTCCAGGAGCAACTCCGTGAGCTTGCCTTGTCCCAAGAGTTTACTCCAGTAGTCCCCCCGCAACCAATCCAATACGGAGCTTCTTTATCACCAAATGCTCCCAGCAAAGTGACGCAGCTACCGAAGAAAAGACAACCTAATCGTAATAAACTGAGAATAGCTTTTGGGAGCATTTTCATCTTGAGCTTATTGGGTGGAGGAATATTCTGGCAACAGTATATTTATTGCCCAGTTGGTCAAGACAGAGTAAGTGGCGAGTGTATGAGATTGGAGATTACTAGTGGGGAAAGCCGACTCTTTCTTTCCCAGAACAATTTTAACCTCGATAGTGGGATTGATGCTTTCGCAAAACAAGACTACGACAGGGCGAAAAATTTCTTTCAAAGTGCAATAGAAGCTGCTCCCAATGATCCAGTACCCCAAATTTACTTCAACAATGCCCAAGCACGCCAACAGAGTGAGCTCTTCCAACTAGCAGTCGTGGTACCAGTAGACAACAACGAGGACTCAGCCGAAGTAATACTAAAAGGCATAGCTGATGCACAAACGAAGTTTAATGATAGTGATGGTAAAGATAATCGCTTACTGGAAATTGTCATTGCTAACGATCACAACGAGCAAGAAATCGCACGCAAAGTGGCTCAAAAACTAGTTGCGAAAAAACAAGTTTTGGGAGTGATTGGACACAACTCCAGTAATGCTAGCGAGGCTGCGCTACCTGTATACGAACAAGCTGGATTGGCAATGGTCTCTGCTACCAGTACCAGTACATCCTTAAAAGGAGATGTTTTCTTCCGAACTGTACCTTCAGACAGAGTAGCAGGTAAAAAACTAGCTGACTATGCCAAAAACACTTTGAATTTAGACCAGTTAGTGATTTTTTCTGACTCTCAGAGTATTTATAGCAAAAGCCTGAAAGATGCCTTTGAGGGAGAGTTTAAAAAATTAGGGGGGAAAGTTGTCCGAAATGTTGATCTCACTGCGGAGCTCAATGCTAAGGCTGAAATTGAGCGCAGTGCAAATCAAGACCAGGTAAAAGGTGTTGTTTTATTGCCAAGCGTAAAAACTGATTCTGTAGCTATTTCGATTGCTAGGGCAAATTACCAGTTACCCCAGAACCAAAGATTGCAGTTGTTGGGTGGTGATGCTTTATATGTTCCTGAAACCTTAGAACAGGGAAGTTATGCTGTTGAGGGTTTGGTTTTATCTGTAGCCTGGTTTGGGGGAACATCTGAGTATGCCAAAACAGCAGAAAACAGATGGGGAGGAAAGATCGACTGGCGCACTGCCAACAGTTATGATGCAACACAGGCTTTGATTAAAACCCTATCCAACAATGCCACTAGGGAAACAGTTGTTGAGGATCTCAAGAATAAGGTAAGGCTTTCATGTACTGAGACATCAGGGGAAAGACTCCGGTTTTGGGCATCAGGTGATCCTGATAGGGAATCTCGCCTGGTGCAAGTGACTAAAGATGCACCAGCTTCCAGTAATTCAGCATTAGATTTTAAGGAAATTCAACAGGGAGAGTCCAATGCATCTGAGTGTAATTGGTGATAAGTTCAGAGTCTGTAGGGGCATTGAGACAGGCTTCTAGCCTGTTCCACAATAGGATTTGAGGCAGGAAGAAAATCTATTTCCAATTCAAACTCTCCCCATATAAGCACTCAAAAACACTAGTTGATTAACCATCTGTTCCGCTGGAATTGCAGAAACTAGCTTGAGCACTCCCCTTAATTGTTGCCCTATTGAATAGCGTTGTTGCTGGAGTAGGACTATACCCGCATGGTTTGTAGCCTGTTGTAAAAATTCACTATGCAAGCGGCAGAAATCTCGTCGGTTATAGCTATAGATAACACGCCCTTGCTCTGTCGCCCAAATCAGTTGTTCTTCATCGGAATAGGTCTGTCGCTCAATTTCATTAACTGTAACTACATCTAAATCTGCATTGCGGAAAGCTGCTACCAAGGATTTTTCAACACTATCTTCATCCAAAGAAAAACGAATTTTGCTCACTACAGCTTTGCCCCATATTCAGCTTCCAAACGATCATACTCTTCAATATCTGACCTAATTTCTGCATCGATCGCTTCTTTGTTCGCATAGTAATAAGCTAGAGCTGAATATACCTGTGATAAGGTGAGTTGAGGTCTTTCCTCAATAATGTCTTCTGGCTTCCTACCTGCGTTAAAGTCGATGACAATATTGTGTACCGTAATTCTGTGTCCGGTAATTCGCGGACGACCACCACAGATTCCTGGTGTCTGAACAATTAAAGTACCAAGGTCAGTGGGAGTCTGCATCGTATATTTGCTAAGTCTGGATCTGAATTTTAACTCGTTTCCTCTTCCTAAGGAGAAAGCGATTGCCTTCAGCACCAGCGTTGAGACAGGCTAGAAGCCTGTTCCACCTAGACTTGTAGTGCGAGCATCTTGCTCGCTAGACTATTTAAGTAACTTTTAATCTATTCAAGAAATTTAACCAACAGCAAATTCAGTAAATTTCCGTTTATAGGGAGCGTGAAAGGCTAAGATGATATCTTGCTTAGGTACGCCAGCTGCAACTAATTCACTAGCAACTCCAATTTCCGTTCCATCCCGTTCGAGCCAAATTTTATCATCTTTAATCTCTACATAGATGATGCAACCAAATACTCTGCTCAATCCTTCCCAACCAATATGCAACACTTGATAGCGATTTCGCTCCGTATCGAATATGAGATGAACTTCTGTATTGCTATTTAAATGATTACCCAGATGATTTTTAAGAACTGTTTGTACTACTTCAGGGTAGTTTAGCTTTTCCATAAAACAATTTTCCCTATATTAGCGATCGCACTTATCGCTACAATCAAGCAAGTACTTCACTATATGCAACTGAGTCAAGAAATTCCGTAAGTTCTTGAATTAAGGGATGCTGTTGCAGAAGCTGCATCATTTCATCGTCAAGATTACTCAATATGCTTTCGATCAATAAAGGCTCCTGTCCGAGGTTTTTAGTCAAAAATGCTTTCGGATGCTGTCTAGCCACTTGCCAAGTCAGTTCATCGATACTAGTTTTCAGAATCCTCTCTAGAACCGACTGCTGGTAGCAAAAGACAGCTTCTAATTCTGGTACAGCAGTAAACACTTTAAAAGGAATACCGGGAGATGCTTGATACAGCAACTGGTGTACTAATTCTGATTTCTCTTGAATCACTGACTCATTATCTGTATCTGCATCAATCACTAGGGCAACTGGCAGTGACTTAACAGCAAGAATTGTACCTGCTAGAGATTGGGCTGAGTACTTACTTCCTCCAACTACAAGCTGAGTATTTTTAAGATATCTTTCAGGAAGGAGTTTGTTCAGTATATCTGCATCAGACTTGCCTTCTGTGACTAAGTATGCCAGGGTCATGATAAATCCTCAACTTTAATATTGTAATATGTGATACCACGCTCAATACAAAATCGATATTTTTTGAAGAGTCCTTGCCGAAAGCATTTATTTTCTAACGCATAATAAATTTCTTCCCCAGACCACAAAAGAACTGTTTGGGGTGTAATAAACTGAGCTAGAGTAAAAGCTGGTTCAGTAAACCCACTGCGACTAAACACACTACCAATAGCAGTTGCTGGTCTTCTCTGTAGCTGATTACGTAACTTGGCTATTGGTTCAATATTAACACTCTTTGCTGTATCCTTACATTCAATTAAACAAGCAATTCCGTCTGAGTAAACAACACCGTCAATCTGTTCAAGTTCTTCTCCATTGACTCGAACGCTATAAGGCCAAGTGACTTCTGCACCCTCCAATTGAAATGCCCGTAGGATAAAATATTCAAATGCTTTGCCTGATTCCCACCCAGGAGTATTTCCCGACTCTATGCTCTTCCATAATTGTGACAGATCATGCCAGTCATAGTCTGATATCTTCTTTTCGTAATCCGATCCTTTCATTCAATTTTAACAAACTTTACCTAGAAAGACTTTAGGGTATTTCTCAAATGCCATAGATAGATATTCTAAAGTCAGCTTTAGCAATTTATACATTACAGGCGTACACCTATCCCATTGTTCAATAATAACAAAAAATAATGAAAATCACAACTAATTTCTAAACTGGCAAGATGCCAATTCCACAGCAGACTATTGAATCAAAATCACTGCTTCTTCTGCTTTATTATTAAGTGCCTGCTTCAACTCTTGCCCAATTCTCTCATTGAGCTCATCAAAAGCGTCGTGATTTTCTGTCAACTGCTCCCGAAATACCTTCTCTAACTCCGGGTTGATTTGCTCACAAATGGAGTCTAGCTTGTTGTCGCTTAATAAAAAAGAACGACTCCAACCGGGAATATCTAATTTAGACTTGATTGTGTCTTGAGTTTTAGAGCGAGTTATTTCTACTCCCGCTGCTACCAATGAGACACCATAAACTAGTATAATTGGCCAAGTAAAATGACCGGTGAGAATCAGGGCAATCAGACTACCGACAGTACCTCCACCAATCACCACATTGAGAATAAATGCTACCGTATCAGCTAGGATAGTATCTCCAATGGATAATTCTGGATTAACTACCGCCGGGTTAATCCCTTCTTCAAACCTTAAACTACTTCTAGGTATCTGAAACCTTTGACAAATGGGGTCAGTTTCTGCGGCTAAGTCCGGTTTGATTTTACGATTAAACCAAGTAACTGATTGATTTTTGATAATTTGCCGTACTCCCTCACTCGTAATCCATTGCTCTGCCTGGTTCTTCATCCGGTTTTCTAAGTCGGCTAAAGTCCGTACTTTATTGTTACGCCAGTCTTGCAAATTAGGTTTAACGGCATTGCTAATTAGACCTTCGGATAAGGGTTTAGTTAATAGTTCAATTAACTCTGGAATATGTTGTAAAATAAGTTCCTTGAGTTTACTGGAATCGAAGTGTTGATTAATTTCTGCCTTAAATGCAGCGGCTCTTAAATCCCATCTTCCGACCCTAGCTAAACCCAAAGCAATGCATCGCTCCGGTTCCGGATCTGGGCGAACTTGAGATTTAGGTTCGGGGAAGATTTGCTCACAAATTTGACGGGTAAACTGCATTCGAGATGCACCACCAGTCATCAGTACTACCGCTGGAACAATGCCCTCTTGCTTCAGAGTTTTCTTCCCTTCAATCACTGCTTCCCGGAAGGAACCAATCCAACTTTGTCCCCCTAGTTCCGTCAAAGGTTGGTTTAAAATTTCTTCCATTATCCCCTTATTAACCTGGGGAACAAAGTAAATCTGCTCATTAATTGACTCAAAACCCCTAGCAAAGGATTGGGGATGGCTGTAGAGTTGTTCGTTAGAAAAGTAATCTTCTTTGGCTTTGCGGCAGGCAAGTTGGCAACGGGTTTGATGATGGGGATACTGTTCAAACACTCGTTCTAGTAATTCTTTATCCTCATGATTAGCCATAGTACGAGCAAAAATTGCCTGATCAATTAAGGAAGCTCCTAAGGTATTACTACCAAAATCCATCGGTATTTCATGCAAACTCTTAACCAGGGTAAAATCCGTAGTTGAAGAACCAATATCAACAATTAATACCGAAGATTTGAGTTTATCATAACCCAGTTTACCAGCTTCCTTGGCTTGCATAAAAGCCGCTCGTGACTCAGGAACCACGCTAACTAGGGGAATCCCAGCTTGGTGAGCTAGCTTTTGATATTCCTGGCGATCGCTTATTGACCATCCAGAAGGACAACCGATAAAAAATTGACTGACTTCCCCACCTTCAATCTGTTTGTTACCTTGTAGCAGATGGTAACAGGTTGCCAGAAAATGGTGAATTGTCTGCCGATAATTAGCATTATTATCTGGTTTTTGCTTAAAAGCAATAGCCAATTGAGTTACCCCAACTTGAATTAAAGCTTGCTCCCCTACCAGATAGCCCAAATCCGGATGCCAACCCAAGGCAGTAACTTGCACTTTCTTATTATTAATCTCCAGCATATCCGGTGGTTCGATACTCTCCACCCTCGCCTTAGCTACAGCGGTTTCACCGTGTCCTAAATCGAATCCAATTGTTTCTAAAACTTCCATATTTTTAGGTGGTAGGTGGTAGGTGGTAGGTGGTAGGTGGTAGGTGGTAGGTGTTAGGTGGTAGGTATTAAGTTAGTATCTTGTCTGTTGACAATTCTCCATTCTCCATTCTCCATTCTCCATTCTCCATTCTCCATTCTCCATTCCCAATTCCCGATTCCCAATTCCCATTCCAAAATCTAAAATCTAAAATCTAAAATCTAAAATTCTTCAAGCTGGTTCAATAACTCGCCCCCGTCGCAACAAGCGATCGCCTTTTAGCAAAGCAGGAGTTATGGTTATATAATCCTTCGCCTGGGGGTCAATACTGGGCTCAAAGTCAAAGTATTGCTGATTACTCTCGGCATTATCTGGTTGGTAAATCTGGCAGTGAATTTCCTGCTCCATTAAAACCTGGGGTAGCATTTTTGTAAGTTCCAATGCCATCCTAGGTTTATCCAGCAGTGAAGCCCCCACCAACCTTTGCAGAATATTCAATAACTCTGGTAACTCTTCTATCTCGCTAGATTCGAGGGATTTTTGGCTTGCTTCCCGGAGACTAACTGCTGAGTCGATAGTATTTAAAGCTTCAGCTAGTTTGTCTAGCAATACTTGGCTATCTACTTGTACCGTTGGTGCTTGAGCCGCAGTTGAATCTGAATTTTTATTGTTATTTTGGTCAAGTTGAGAGATAACTTCTAAACCGATAAGCACAGATAGGAGTAAAATATCTATCCCAGCGCTGGGAGAAGCTGGCATTAAGGAAAATAATGAATCCAAGATACCCAGGCAAAGAATTCCCTGTAGCACTTTGAGCACGATTTTTTTGCTAGAAAATCGCCTAACTGACTGAGATATTCCCCCAGAATTTAGTTCTGCCTTTACCTCATTCACCCCAGCCAGAGTCCCAATAGACTGACGCACTGCATCCAAGAAAAAGGAAGCCAGACGTACCTGGGCAATACTCAGTTCACCAATATAATTCTTCTCCAGATTATCCAATCGGCTTTGCACCAGCCTCACCACTTGCTCTGGGCTAGTCGTCTTATCGATTGCTGTCTGAAGTTCACTCCGTTCTTTGCTAAAAAGCGTTAATAGTGTTTTCATGAATTGGGAATTGGGAATTGGGAATGGAGAATTTAGAATTTAGAATTTAGAATTTAGAATTTAGAATGGAGAATTGACAAGATACTAACTTAATACCTACCACCTACCACCTACCACCTAACACCTAACACCTAACACCTAACACCTATCTTCACCCACTAAGCAAAGCTTCTACAAACTCGTAGCTAGAGAAGGGACGTAAATCTTCAATGCCCTCGCCAGCACCAATAAACCGAATGGGCAAACCTAACTGCTGCACTACTGCTAAGGCAACACCCCCCTTGGAACTACCGTCGAGTTTCGTTAAGACAACGCCACTGAGTTTGGCGGCTTCTGAGAATACTTGTGCCTGACGTAATCCATTTTGACCGAGAGTAGCATCCAAAACCAATAGGGATTCTACTTGAGCATCAGAGGCTTTTTTATCTACAATCCGTCGAATTTTTGCTAGTTCCTCCATCAAGTTTTTCTTATTTTGCAGCCTTCCTGCGGTATCTACCAAGAGTAATTCTGCATTGCGGGCTTGCGCTGCGGTAATGGCATCAAATACCACCGCTGCTGGATCAGTATTTTTGCCTGGGTTGGCAATCACTTCCGTACCACTGCGCTCTCCCCAAATCTTTACCTGCTCTACTGCTGCGGCCCGGAAGGTATCAGCAGCGGCAATCAAGCAGCTGTAGCCAGATTTTTTAGCCAGATGAGCTAGTTTACCAATAGTAGTAGTTTTACCCGCTCCATTGACACCGGTCATTAACCAGATATTGAAGGTATCCTTTTCCGGTACAAAGGTGGGTTCGTAGGATTGAGAGTAGGGACTCTCCAGCAAATCTCTGAGAATTTGTTTTAAATAAGCGATCGCTTCTTCTGGAGGTAAGATATCTTCCCGCATTTTAGCTTGCAGGGTTTCGATCACATAGTCTGTTGCTTCCACCCCTACATCAGCCTGCAACAATAATGCTTCAATCTCCAGGATGGCATCTTGATTCAACGGCCCTTGACCAACAACGGCCTTAAGTTGGTTAACTAAACTTAAGCGGGTTTTGCTGAGTCCCTGGCGCAGTTGCTTGAGCCAGCTGATTTCTTCTGCGGAGACTTCTTCCGGACTTCGTCCCTGGCCTGCTAATACTTGAGATGACCAGACAAATTCTTCATCAAAAGCCATACCAGCAACTGCTGCCGTCTCCTGCTGTGGTGCTGTCTCTACAGGTTCCGGGGTTTCAATAGCAGTAGCTTTGAGGCGTTCGAGTCGTGCTTCTCTCTCCGCCGATTGACGAGCCCAAATTGGTACAGGAGCAGCAGGAGTTGATTCTGTTTCCTCCTCTAGGATAGGAGTATCTTCCTGAGGAACTGATTCTGGGGTAGAAGCTGCTTCCGTTGTTTCAGTTGTAGCGGCTTCCACCTGAGGTGGTGATATCTCCTCTGTTGGTACAGCTACCTCTTCTGTTGCTGCTGTCTCCGGTGTAGTTGTTTCCTCAGTCGCGGTAGTCTCAGGTGAAGTAGTATCTTCCGGCTCTTCTTCCTCAGTTATTGGGGGAGTAGTAACCTCTGCTTCTGCTACTGTTGACTCTTCTGGGGATGACGTTTCAGGAGATTCCGTCGCTGTTGGCGTTGTTGCTTCTGGAGATGCTTGCTGCTGAATATTTGTGTATGCCGCTTTTGCCCAATTTAGTAAATCGTCATCAACAGTTGTGGCAGACTCCTGAGTTGCCTCAGATTCAGCAGTTTCTGCGGGAGCCTCTTGTTCCTGCTCAACTGGACTTTGAGTTTCAGGCTTAGTCTCTTCTTGAGAACTAAATTGTCGGCGGAACCAGTTAAAAACCATAGTATGAGAATTTAGAATTTAGAATTTAGAATTTAGAATGGAAAATTGAGAATGGAGAATTGTTAATATCTCCCTCAGCTTCCTCCGCTTCCCCAGCTTCCTCAGCTTCCTCAGCTTCCTCAGCTTCCTCAGCTCCCTCAGCTTCCTCCGCTTCCCCAGCTCCCCCAGCTCCCCCAGCTTCCCCAGCTCCCCCAGCTTCCTCAGCTTCCTCAGCTTCCCCAGCTTCCCCAGCTCCCTCAGCTCCCTCAGCTCCCCCAGCTTCCTCAGCTCCCCCAGCTCCCTCAACTCCCCCAGCTTCCTCAGCTCCCCCAGCTCCCTCAGCTCCCCCATCTCCCCATCTTTCCTACTGGAAATGAGCTTTATCTTTGAGATAGTTGGAAACGCGACGTAATACACCATTGATAAATCGATGACCTTCATCATCACTGTAGCGCTTGGCAAGCTCCACTGCTTCGTTAATGGCAACTTGCTCTGGTGTACCTAAAAACGATATTTCTGCGACTGCAATGCGCAAGATATCTCTGTCAATTCGAGCTAGACGTTCCAGTTGCCAGTCTTGGAGCACTTGGTTCAAAACTTCATCAATCTCCAGACGCCTACGACTAATAGCTTTCAGAATTTCTACGGTATAGGAACGAACTTCCAATTGATTAGATAGTTGGATCATTTCTGGGATTTCTACAGCTGTTCCTAGCCGATTAATCGCTTTTTGGGTGAGCTCCACTGCATCGCTTACCATTGCCTTGGCACTAATCATTTCGGTAGTACGGGTTTCACTACTCAAAAGGCGATCGCTTCCTCGCTTTAACTCTGCCGCAGCAGTTTCCAAAACCTCTTGAGTTTCTTCAGTTAGAGTACGCACTGCTGCCAAAATCAGATTATTCAGTTGCTGTGCATCAAGGCGTTCGAGTCCCTTAGGGATTTGAGAGAGGCTCAATAGAGCCAACTCGCGGGCAATTCTGCGTGGTTGCATATTGGTTGGTTATTGATTTATTAGTTACTAGTGATTTAATTGGCCAATCCAGTAGAAACAACCATTACCTAGCAAGGCGTGCAGTTGTAGCTAAGCCACAATCAGGGACTATCAGCCTTCTTCTACTGGTAAAATTTGCTGCTGTCTCATCTCCTGTAGGGGTTGCTCCAGTTTTTTCTTGTCTTGAGGCTTCGATTTTGGTTCAGTGATTGAGGATTCAGCAGGGTCAACAATTCCTCCAGAGATAATAATTTTGAAAGCATCTTCTATAGAAATGGAAAGATTAATGACATCCTCTTCAGGAACAACTACATACCAACCAGTTGTCGGATTGGGACTAGTAGGGACAACAACGCTCAGCATAGGGCTACTCATCTGATTTTGAATTTCGCTGCTGATGTTCCCCGTGACAAAAGCAATCGACCACAAACCTCGGCGGGGATATTCTACCAAAACCACACGACGGAATTTATTCTTAGATTCCTTTAAGACCGTTTCCAAAAGCTGCTTGAGGGTTTTGTAGACTGGTCCTGCCAGGGGAATCGCCTGTAGCAATTTTTCCCCTAAATCCAGTAACCACCTTCCGGCTATATTGCGTGCCATTAGACCAATCAACAGAATAAATAGCACCGGTACAGTCACTCCCACCACCAAATTCAGTATATTGACCAAAATGGGATGGAGGTTATTATAGGGGTTAATTTGCTTGGGGATGCGGGTCAGGAAATCGATCGCCCACCTAGCAATGGTAAACACCAGCCAAATTGTGGTAGCTAGAGGAATCACGACCAAAAGACCTGCAATTAAATCATTCTTTAAGTCCTGTCTTAAACGTTGGATCACAAAGTTCTCACTCTCCTTAACAATGACTTTTTCAAGTTTTGCTGTTGCTCCACCTCAATCACTGAGTTGAGCTAGCACCAGGCAAGCTCTTAAACTTGGAGTAGACTAGCATCGACAGTAGCAGAGAACCCGTAGTTGATTAAAGTTGACTACCCTCTAACCACCTGTAGTACCGTGGCACAGCTAAAATGATGGAATAGACTAGTGTGAGCATCCTGCTCACTTTTCACTAAGCGCGAGCGAGACATTTGCGCTACGCGCACGCACTCCCCAAAACCTAAACCACTATCTTATTCCAAAGTTCTCCATTCTCTGTTCCGAAGTTTCCCAATTAAAAGCAACTGGTATCGCAATTTACATTTTAACAGAGAGAGACCATTGGTTTAAGGGTGTGGAGTGTAGGGCTTAGGGTTTAGAGAACTCCAATAAATATCATCCCAATTTTTGGACTTGTCTTACTCTCCCAATTCCCCCAGTGATGGGACATTTTTTTATTTGGCAGTCCCTTATCAGGGTTGATGAGGTTAAGTAAGCT
The DNA here is from genome assembly GCA_010672925.1 of Symploca sp. SIO1C2. Lineage (GTDB taxonomy): Bacteria > Cyanobacteriota > Cyanobacteriia > Cyanobacteriales > Coleofasciculaceae > Caldora. The sequence continues at coordinate 27,120 of JAAHFP010000010.1, forward strand.
AGTATCGTAGATGCCTATTTGCGACCCACCCCGAACCCTACACCCTGTCTTGTTACCCCGTCAGATTAATGGCACTACCCAATCTAGGAACAAATGCTCAACCTCAGATGCCTGTGTGGAGTCACTCCGATCCGCCCAAGATCTGGGTTAAGGTTATTGTCGGTTCTGCTTTCTTTCATGTCTTTGTTTTTGCCATACTGCGCCTAGCGCTGATGGGACGTCTTCAGGGTTTGCAGTCTAGTAATGATGTTACTTCTGCCAATCTTGTTCCTGTGGATTTTATTGTCCTAGCTTCAGAAAAGACTTTAATTCCTCAGGCAAATCCAAGCACAGAACCTGCTGGAAAAGAACAACCCAATCAGCAACAGGCAACAACGCCATCACCATCACCATCACCAACTCCAACTCCAACTCCAATTCCAACGCCAACACCATCACCAACTCCATCACCAACACCGTCGCCAACTCCAACTCCAACTCCAACGCCATCACCAACTCCAACACCGTCGCCAACTAACCAAAATCCGAGTCCTAATCCGAATCCTAATCCGAGTCCCAATCCCAATCCGAGTCCTAATCCGAATCCTAATCCGAGTCCCAATCCCAATCCGAGTCCTGACCCAAGTCCTAATCCGAGTCCCAATCCCAATCCGAGTCCTGACCCAAGTCCTAATCCGAGTCCCAATCCCAATCCAAGTCCTAATCCGAGTCCTAATCCGAGTCCTAATCCCAGTCCAAGTCCTAATTCAAGTCCTAATTCAAGTCCCAATCCCAGTCCTGGCCCAAGTCCCAATCCGAGTCCTAATCCGAGTCCCAATCCCAGTCCAAGTACTAATCCGAGTCCTGACCCAAGTCCCAATCCGAGTCCTAATCCGAGTCCTAACCCAAGTCCCAATCCAAGTCCTAACCCAAGTCCCAATCCGAGTCCTGACCCAAGTCCCAATCCAAGTCCTAACCCAAGTCCTAATCCGAGTCCCAATCCGAGTCCTAACCCAAGTCCCAACCCAAGTCCTAATCCCAGTCCTGACCCAAGTCCCAATCCAAGTCCTAACCCAAGTCCTAACCCTCCGCAAGGTGGCAGTTTTTCGGTTGTATTATCTCAGCCTCGCCTTCCTAATCCGAATGCGCCGGATCGACCCATTGAATGTAAATCTGACCCTCCTCAGTTATCTACAGAACTAGCCAAACTGAAGCCTGGATCTGAACAGTTAAATTCTGATGATCATGGATGGGAGTTGGATTCCAATCTCAAGGAGCCTTTAAAGTTAGAGGTGTTATTGATTGTTAATCGTGATGGGGGAGGAGAGTTTATTTCCGCTACCCCACCATCCCACAACCAGTTAGCAGAGGAAATTATCCAAAAACTGCAATTTGAACCAACTGTATCAGACTGTCAACCAGTTGCTCACTCCTACAATCTCACCCTCACTATTCGTTCATTGGAAAATTGAGAATTGGGAATTGGGAATTGGGAATTGGGAATGGAGAATGGAGAATGGAGAGTTGAAAAGAGTATGTCCTATGGTGATTTTATAACAATTGATCAAGCGGTTTCTGCCCTAGGATTAACCGTTGAAGATATCCCCCATTTTTTTAGTCATATTGCGCCGCTTGAACCTTCTCAAAGGATCAAAGAAACCCTGGATGAGACTTTGAATTTAGCAGCCAATATTAGTACAGAGAAAGCTCGTTCGGAATTGATTATTACTCCAATTTTGTTAGAAATAAGGCGTAAATTCCAGAGTAGGATTGGTTACTTTTCCGGAAACACATTTAATGTTGACGAATCTAAAGGCTTAACCGGTGCCTGTGATTTTCTTTTAAGTGCCTCAAGTAATCAGTCTCTAGTTACTGCTCCTGTTTTAACTTTAGTTGAAGCCAAAGACAATGATCTCCGCATTGGTTTAGGCCAATGTGTCGCTCAAATGGTTGCCGCTCAAATTTTTAATAATAGTAAGGGTCTAAAACAAATATCAGTCTATGGTGCAGTTTCCACTGGAACTAACTGGAAGTTTATTTTGTTAGAAAACCAGAAGGTGAAAATTGATTTAACTGAATATTTTATTACCCAGTTAAATCAGATATTGGGTATTCTTGCTGAACCTTTCAGGATTTATTTTGCCCAACATCAGTAGGGGCGTATCGGCGTGCATTGGTGTCAACTTAAAGTGAAATCCTTCCCCCACCGGTAGTTTAAACTACCGGCTAATAGCTCAAGTCATCTTAAGATGACTAAACTTCAGGTAAATCCGAAAAATTTAGTCCATTTTAATGGACTTAAGCTATTAGCCTTGGATTTGAATCCAAGGTGGGTTAGGTCATCCGAACAACTGGCTATGTCTAGGCTTCAGTTGTAACCAATGCCAAATCCTTCGCCCCTACAATTGTTAAACTGTACTCAAAATTGATGAGTGCAACTGCTCTACCAAATGGTGAAGTTCACTAGTGTTGAGGCGATAACTCAGGGGATTGGCAATCAACCTGGCTGTACTCTCAAAGAGGACATCAATTTCAATCAATCCATTCTCTTTTAATGTACGTCCTGTGGAAACTAAATCCACAATTGCCTCCGACATTCCAGTAATCGGGCCAAGTTCTACAGAACCGTAAAGTGGGATAATTTCTACCGGTAAATCCAAGTTATTGAAGTATTCCCGGGCGCAGTGAACAAACTTTGATGCTACCCTTCCGTGAGGGCGAAGATCTAAGGAACTCTGGTAAGGACTAGTCGCTTTGACTGCTACTGACATGCGACAGCTGCCAAACCGCAAATCGGCTAAATGAGCAACTGCTGGACTTTTCTCCCGTAGCACATCATAACCGACTATCCCCAACTGAGCTTGACCGTATTCAACATAAACTGGTACATCTTGGGCTCTTACTAGCAAAGCTTTAGCTGTACCAGTGGTATCTTCAATCTGGAGTTGGCGGTTAGCTGAGTCCAAAAAGGCACTAAAGTCTAAGCCAACTGCTTGCAGCAAGCGGATACTATCTTTAAGGAGTGCGCCTTTCGGTAGTGCAATCGTAATCATAAGCTTGGAATTTAGAATTTAGAATTTAGAATGCAGAATTTAGAATGGGGAACATGAGCGATCGCATTTTCAACCAAATGTCACATTTACATTGATGTAGCACTGGCATCTTGCCAGTGCGGAGACCTAGCAATATCAGCTTAGTTTACAAGATTGTGGGGTTTGTACTGCCAAATGTTGCATTTATAGCAAAAGGCAGAGGGCAGAGGGCAGAAGGCTCCAAGGGAAGAGGTTGACAGGTAAAAGTTCAACATTTGGCGTTGTCCTAATAACCTTAGCTGTGATGAAGATAGCGATCGCTTATGTAGTTGATTTATTCTAAGCCCTCAGCTACCCTGGCACTGTCGGTAATCACATTTTCCCAGAAAACGCTACCCAATTTCCCGACATCTCCAGGTTATCCCTTGGGCGGGTTTTGTCTGAAAATTGTCGCCAAATGCGCTAACGGCGACTCTAAATCATTCCCTACAAATGTACGGAATTTTTTAGCCAGTTCTCAATTTATTCTATGGGCAATCCTTGTGACTGATGCCGTTATTTTGTGCTAGTATTATTTTATAATAGGAAAAGTGTGCACTTATATATAAAGTGCCAAGTTCAAGCATAAATATTGCAACCGACCTGAATCTTAAATCTAGGCTTTTTTATATAAAGTTGGTACATTTGAGGTGATTCCTAGAAAAGGATGTACCTATCGTAGGGTGTGTTAGCGCAGCGTAACGCACCACACTACGGCTACAAACAGTGGAGAAACTGATGAGTATTCAAAACATTCCACAAACTGATTCTATACAAGAGTTAGCCGAGTTCTGGGATACCCACGATCTTACTGATTTTGAACAGCAGTTGGAAGAGGTAACAGAACCTATTTTTGAGGGAAAAGCGGTGGTGCAAATCTACTTGCAGCCTCAAGAAATGGCAGTAGTTAAAGATGTAGCTCAATCCCAAGGAATTAATTATGTGGACTTGATTCGGGAATGGGTGTTAGAAAAGGTTCGTGGTTGATTTATTTGTAGTCTAGTTAAAGTCAATTTGGTGTACGCCCATATACAAAGTGCTAAGTCCAAGCATATATATTGTAACTGACTGAATCCTATCTTTAATCTTGCTGTAATTGCTTCAGTCGCCCTAATACTCTTTGCTGCTTAGCAGTATCTCCTTGTTCAGCAAATAGCTGTGCAGCCTTTTTGTAATCCTGAGTGGCTTTTTGCTTGTTCCCCAATTTGGAATAGACAACTCCACTATTGGCGTATGCATCAGCAGACTCAGGATTAATTGTGATCGCTTGTTTGAAATTAGCGATCGCTAGGTCTAATTCCCCTCTGTCGTAGTAGGCAATCCCACAATTGTTGTAAGATTCAGCAGACTCAGGATTAATTTGGAGAGCTAGGTTGAAATCAGTGATCGCTAGGTCTAATTCTCCTCTGTCAGAGTAAGCAACCCCACGGTTGTTGTAGGCTTCAGCATTCTCAGGATTAAATTTAAGGGCTTGAGTGTAATCAGCGATCGCTAGGTATAGCTCTCCTTGTTTGCGGTAGGCAAACCCACGATTGTTGTAGGCTTCAGCATTCTCAGGATTAAATTTAAGGGCTTGAGTGTAATCAGCGATCGCTAGGTATAGCTCTCCTTGTTTGCAGTAGGCAAACCCACGATTGTTGTAGGCTTTAGCATCCTCAAGATTAATTTTAAGAGCTTGAGTGTAATTAGTGATCGCTAGGTCTAATTCTCCTTTGTCAGAGTAGGCATTCCCACGATTATTGTAGGCTTTAGCATCCTCAGGATTAATTTGAAGGGCTCGATTGTAGTCAGCGATCGCTAGGTCTAATTTTCCTTTGTCGTAGTAGGCAAGCCCACGATTGTAGTAGGCTTTAGCATCCTCAGGATTAATTTCCAGGGCTCGGTTGTAGTCAGCAATGGCTAGGTCAAGTTCCCCTTTGTCGTAGTAGTCATTCCCACGATTGTAGTAGGCTTTAGCATCCTCAAGATTAATTTCCAGGGCTCGGTTGTAGTCAACAAAGGCTTCCTGAGTAGCCCTAGGAACAGTAGATTGTGACAAAGAGATTATTTTGAGTTTCGATAGCACCTCGAAAGCAAAAGCACTAGCATGTTGAGATGCTTTTTCCTGTCGAATGTCTTCCGGTTCTACCGAATTATCATTTTTCCCTTCAATTAAATCGGAAATACCTCTAATCTCGACCGCTTGCATATCAGGATAAGCAAAGGCTGCACTCAAGAATCCGAACCCTTCCATATACTTAATGTTTTAGACTAATCCGGGATAGTGCTGGGCGGGTTTTGAGCGGAATATTCGGGTCAAATGGGCTAAATTGTCGCTAAACCCGCCCCTACAGTATGTGTAATATAATTCACATTAAACCTATTTTCGCTCTCCTCATTAGAACGATCGCTTAATTGAGCAATTGTCCCTGAGCTCAATTGGGAAAGCTAGGAAAAAATAACTTAACTGTTCCAGCCGCAATAGCTAAGACAAATCCTACCACCACCGATCGATTGATAAACTCTTGGGTATCCAAGCGCTTGCCAATACCTTTGACCTCAACTTCCAAGTTTTTGATCTCTCCTTCGAGTCGGACTTGTCCAATTTTAACCTCGACTATCTCTTTTTGGAGATTGTCAAACTTCTCATCGACATCTTTTTGGAAGTTCTCAAACTTCTCATCCATGCGATCGAGCTTTTGATTGATTTGTCCTAAAACCTCTTCCAGGGAATAGGTCACTTTCACAGAGTCTTGATTCATAATAATTTAGAATTTAGAATTTAGAATTTACTGCTTATCGACACCTCTCACACTCCCTGCACCTCATCTAGATTTACTTCCTGATTAAACCGTATATACAGATAGGAACTACTACTAAGTCAATCCCTACATGAAAAATACTAAAAGGGTTAGGGTGAAGGAAGAAAAAGCGGTAGATTCCTAAGATACCTCCAATGCTGGGTAAAATTGCACCGAACCATAGCGCTAGACGATTACGGCGCAATAGAAAAATACCAATAATTAAGTAAATAATTCCGAAACCTGCTGCACCTATAACATGATGTTCTCTGGGATATATCTGAAGTTGTACAACATGGGTGACACTGGAAATTATCATCAAAATACCGGCAATTTGGCGGAGTCTTTGCATCATTTTTTTTGCTTCTTTTTGGACTGAAGTCCTACTACTTTCCCTACTTAGTCAACTGCACTACACGAGGGTTGAGTATCTTAGCAACTCCTGGATCATGGGAAGTAAAAATGAGCACTCCTCCTTGCTCAGTAAAAGTTTTTAGGGTTTGGAGCATCAAGGTAAGAGATGTGGGGTCTTGCCCTACCATAATTTCATCCAACAGGCAGATGCGGGGTTGACGTACTAGAACAGCTCCTAGGGCTAAGCGACGTTTTTGACCCTGGGATAAGGCGTGGGGGTGTTGTTCTAAGCAATGATTTAGGTTTAGTTGTTCGAGCAGTGCCTCAGCTTTTTTGGGGGAAACACCGGATTGGGTTACCTCCGCCTGTACACTTTCGGCAAACAACTGGTGGTTGGGATTCTGCAATACGAAACCGACGAACCTGGCAATTTTTACCACTGTGCTGCGAGTTAGATCTCGTCCCAGGATTTCGAGTCTACCGGTGCTAGGCTTAAGCAAACCACTGAGGAGCTTGAGTAAAGTAGTTTTACCACAGCCATTATCCCCCTTGAGTAATACCACCTCTCCAGCAGCAACCTGTAAGTCAGGAAAGGCCGGATAACCTCCCCAACTCAGGTTTTGGGTTTGTAGAACAACTTCATACTGACTGCCGGGAGGGGAATAATTGGCAGGGACTGGAGAAGCCGAATCCTCTGCAGTCGGTGTAGATAACTCCCCAGGCTTAATACAACCATTGTTAATAAAGTAGGCGCGATCGCATAAGTGCTGCAATAGTTCTAAACGATGCTCGATTAACAACACTGCTTGTCCCTGAGTAACACGCTGCTGTAGAAGTTCGAGGAGCAGTTTCACCCCTGCTGTATCGAGAAAGGCAAAAGGCTCATCTAGCAGCAGAATATCTTGATGCTGGGTGAGCAAGCAAGCTAGTAGTAGTCGTTGTTTTTGCCCTGCGGAGAGTTGGCGAATAGCCCATGCCTTCTGAGATACTAGGTCAAACTCCATCAGAGTTGCTGAGGCTAGGGATTTTATTTGCTCAGGAGGCAGGTTCCAGTTTTCTAAACCAAAGACTACTTCATTCCAGACTTGATCAGTAAACAACTGAGTTTCTACATTCTGCAGCATAATGCCCATAAATTGCGATCGCTGTCGAATGGAGTTGTGGGTAATCTCGCTACCACGATAGAGCACCTGTCCCGATAGTTTACCCCCGGTATACTCTGGGGCAATGCCAGTGATACAGTTTAACAGGGTACTTTTGCCACTACCGGTAGCTCCCGCCAGTACCACCAGTTCACCAGCCTGGAGGGTGAGGTTAATATTCTGGATCGTGGGTTGCTTCTGCCCCACATGGGTAAAGTTCAGATCTACCACTTCTAAAAGCATTAGGTGTTAGGTGTTAGGTTTTAGGTTTTAGGTTTTAGGTGCTAGATGGTAGGTGTTAGATTTTATACCAAAAATTAAAAGTCCTGAAATACATACCTCCTGCCTCCGGCTTCCTGCCTTCAGACCACGCTAACCTCTCCCTTCTAGATAAACAATCAGGCTCAACCAAAGCAGTGCGCCAAGGCAAAATAGGGTATCTCGCAATTGCCAACGGATTGGTTTACTGTTGCTGCGTGGTGCAGTAGGGGAATAACCTCGGGTTTGTAGACCAATTGTCACCTCATCGGCATAAGTCACCATTTGAAATACCAAAGGCACTATCAAGCCGAAAAACCATTTTCCTGGTTGGCGGCTCAAATTAATTCCCCGCAGCTGATTCGCTTCCCAAATCCGTTGCATTTCCTGCATTGTTAGGGGAAAGAACCGCCAAATCAGCATCAAGCTGAGGGTCAAAAAACTAGGTAGTCGGGCAACTTGTAGGGCTCGAATCAGATCTGCCGGAGGAGTGCTTAGAGCTAAAACTGGTGCAGGTAGGGCAAATGCTGCTAGTAGTCTTAGGGCGTTAAAGACAGCTATTAGCCAATCTTCCAATAACCAGAAAGAGAATAAGATAAATATGGTCAACGAGACCAAGGCGTATAGTAGCACAGCAGGTCGAACCCTGATCTGAGTCAGCAGCAGCAACAATCCGCCCACTAGCACTAGCATGGCTACCATCTTCGTCAAGACAAGAGCCAAACCGATTATTACCACACACAAACCTATTTTCAGGAATGGGTTAATCGGGGTAAGCCAACTATATTTGGGTTGTAATCGCTTAGATATCTGCATCCAGCTTACCTGCTCGCTTGAGTTGACTCACGATCTTTTCCCCTAGCCACCAGCCAATAGCACCGGTAATACCTGACGCAATCGCTAAACTGCCAATTAACCAAGGTTTGGTTAAGACTTCGCCAAATCTATCCCCCAAAATTAATCCTGCACTCACCATACCAATGATAAGACCACTGACAAAGAACACCACTGTTCCTAGTAATCGGTTCCCCTTAATCCGATAATTTCCTCGGAAAAACACCACAGCTTCTGTTAGTAAAGTAGTGAGCCCCAAGTACAGCGTACTCACGGGGGAAATCAGTCCTAGTAAGACTGCCAGGGGTACAATCATCAGCGCCACACTACCTCTTTTTTGTAGCTTAGCCATACCCAAGGTGAGGAAAATGCCCCCGATGGGAGCCCAAGCTACTAGTTGGAAAAAGGGAGGTACTAACGAGCCAATCACAAACACCGATGCTACCATGCCGATGGACATGAAGGCAGCAAAAACGTAGTCTCGTAAACTCCAGGGGTTTTTCATATCTTTGAAGTAAGAAGTAGGGAAGGTCGAATTTAGAATTTAGAATTTAGAATTTAGAATTTAGAATTGGGAATTGGGAATTGGGGATGTACCTCACGAATGGGAGATCTGCGATATAAACGCATTGAACAACAAGTCAGTATTTTTAGCTGCTCTAATCTTCCAAAGATTACCATGCTTTTTACAGTTTTTACTCAAGATATGATTAATCAATCCATGACATAGCATTCAATCATTGATAATGAACAATGAATAACGACCTCTCCAGAGAAAGAAGAGGATTGAATTTAAGGAAAATATCTTTTTATTTTCTTCATAAATGAATAAGTCGTAGACAAAATTAACCAATTAGCCATTATCAATTAGCCATTAGCCATCATCAATTGTTTAACTATATTTATGTTTAAGTATTCCTTCTGAATCATTAAATAAACATCAATTATGTTATAATTAACTTAGTTACATTTGAGCACCAAACAATTTATTATATAGCAGCTCATAGCTATCAGCTAATGGCACAGTAAATCCCGATCCAATCTGTAGTTATTCACCACTATGTCCGAGCAATCTAGACCAGCAGAGCAAAGCACTTCAACTTTGGCAGAAATCCGCGCCGCGCGGCTAGAGAAAGTTGAGCAACTCAAGGAATTGGGTCTGATTCCCTATGCTTATCGGTGGGAGTCTACCCATCATGCCGCAGAACTCCAGGAAAAATTTGCTGAGTTACCTAATGGTGAAGAAGTAGATTTGGAAGTGGCGATCGCAGGTCGCATCTTAGCACGGCGTGTTTTCGGTAAACTAGCTTTCTTCAACCTCCAGGACGAAACCGGTACAATTCAGCTGTATTTGGATAAGAAGCGCATTAGTACCAAGATGGCAGATGTCGCCAATGCTTTTAACCACCTCAAACAGCTGACAGATATTGGGGATATTTTGGGAGTTAAAGGAACCATTAAGCGCACGGAAAAAGGGGAATTATCAGTATACGTCAGCGAGTATACAATACTGACGAAGTCCTTGTTGCCTTTACCAGATAAGTGGCATGGTCTGACGGATACAGAAAAGCGCTACCGTCAGCGCTATGTCGATTTAATTGTTAATCCTTCTGTACGGGAAACTTTTCGCCGTCGTGCTCAAATTACCGCTGCTATTCGCCGCTATTTAGAAGAGCAAGGTTTTATTGAAATCGAAACACCAGTTTTCCATAATGAAGCAGGAGGAGCCGAAGCTCGTCCCTTCATTACCTACCACAACACCTTGGAAATGGAGTTGTACCTGCGGATTGCTACAGAATTGCATCTCAAGCGGTTAATTGTTGGTGGATTTGAAAAGGTTTTTGAGTTGGGCAGGATTTTTCGTAATGAAGGGGTTTCTACTCGTCATAATCCTGAATTCACGACGATTGAAATCTACCAAGCCTATACTGACTACCATGACATGATGCGACTAACAGAAAATCTGATTAGTCATGCAGCTCAAACTGTCTTGGGAACACTGAAAATTACCTATCAGGGTCAGGCAATTGACTTAACTCCTCCTTGGCGCAAGGTAACAATGCATCAGTTGGTCAAAGAACAAACAGGTTTAGATTTCCAGCAATTTAACTCCCTTGAAGCAGCCAAAACTGAAGCCCGTAAAGCTGGAATTGAAGGCGTGGATGAATGTCAATCATTGGGTAAACTCCTCAATGAAACCTTTGAGCAGAAGGTAGAAGAAACCCTAATTCAACCAACCTTTGTCCTCGATTACCCGGTAGAAATCTCTCCCCTTGCTAAGCCTCATCGGTCTGAGCCCGATTTAGTAGAGCGTTTTGAACTATTTATAACTGGACGGGAAACGGCAAATAGCTTTTCTGAGTTAACCGATCCGATTGATCAAAGAACTCGCCTAGAAGCTCAAGCCGCGAAAAAAGCCGCTGGAGATTTAGAAGCACAAGGGGTGGATGAAGACTTTTTGACAGCCCTCGAATATGGTATGCCTCCTACTGGAGGTTTAGGGATCGGCATTGATCGCTTAGTGATGCTACTAACTGATTGTGCCAGTATTCGGGATGTGATCGCTTTTCCCTTGCTCAAAAGTTCGAGTGTAGTGATTCAATCTTTTGACTATGATCAAGCAACTCAAACCCTGCGAGTAGAATTCAACAGTGGCAGTGTCTACAAATACCAAGACGTACCTGATAGTGTATACCAAGGTCTCAAGAATGCCACTTCTCTTGGTCAATACTTTAACTCCCATATTCGGGAAAAATACGGTCATGACCGGGAGTTTTGAAGAAGTTTGATTGTTTCAGTGCTGAAATTGATTACTCTGACTGACCCTATTAAGTATTGATGTACTAGTGCAAGATGTCAGTAATGGGTAACTGTTACGCACGGTTCTTAGGGGAGGGAAGGAAGGTGACCTCCGACCCTTACCCGCTTATCTGCTCAAGGGTTACCCCTGGCAGTGCCTACCCCGCCTCAAAAAATTTTGTTGAGAATGCTAAAAAAATCTCTGATCTAACCAACTCAAGCATGAATATAGTAGTTGAGACTCTCCGTCTTCAGAAGGAATGGGCTTTAAACCCAAATTTCTCCCTCGGTAAGTTGGTGAACTACCTAGATTAAATCAAAAGTTTATGAAAATGCTAATTTTAGCACTGGTGTTAAAATTACGAGATTTTGTCCAAGACCCGATGTTCTTATCATCGCTACCATTGCGCCATCGGCAATTTCTGCAAAAAATCGCCACCGCAGCAATTGTATTGAGTCTAACAGGCTGTTCCTTCGGTTCTTTTACTGGAGAAGCAAAAACTCCTCAAATTGAGTTACCAGAAATCACTATACCCACAACTATCACCTCTCCTTCTTTACCAGAAGGGATCGACAACCAAGAGTTGTTGGAAGAAAGTTGGGCAGTTTACCGAGAGGAATTTATTCAAGAAGACGGGCGAGTCATCGACTATGAAGCCCAAGACCGCTCAATTTCTGAAGGACAAGCCTATGCTATGCTCAGAGCAGTATTGATGGGGGATGAGAGAACTTTTGTTCTCACCTTAGACTGGGCCGAAAAAAATCTTCAGCGCCTAGATGCAGATGGTAAACGTATCGATAATCTTTGGGCTTGGAAATGGGGGAAAAAAGAAGATGGTCAGTGGGAGCCCATTGATTTTAACTTCGCCAGTGATGCGGATATTGATGCTGCTACTGCTTTGATTTGGGCTTACCGCCGTTGGAATAAATCTGAATATCTGGATTTAGCCCTAATCAAGCTCAAGGATATTTGGCAATATTCCACGGTAATGGTGGGATCTAACGGTAAAGTGAAAGAGGATGACAGTAAGGGACTATTAAATTGGGGGACTCGCTATCTCTTACCTGGACCAGTGGAAGCATTTGTACCCTCCTCCTCAACTATACATCTCAACCCCTCCTATTTTGCCCCTTATGCTTTTCGTCTGTTTGCTCAGGTGGACTCCAACCATGACTGGCTAAGTTTAGTTAAAAGTAGCTACGAGGTATTGCAAAAATCTACCCAAGCTTCCACTGTTGGTTTGCCTAGTGATTGGATTGCTTTGGAGACCAAAACCGGTAAATTAAAATCTTTACCTCCGGATAGTCCGATTAAAAGTGTCTATAGTTTTGATGCCTACCGAGTTTGGTGGCGCATAGCTTGGGATGCGGCCTGGTTCGATGCCCCAGAAGCACAACGATATTTGTCTACTGCGACTAAACATCTCCAGCAACAGTGGGACACTTCCTCTTTTATTCCAGCTAGGATTAATCTACAGGGTCAAGCAACAGTAGAATATGATGCAACTTCCCAATATGCCATGCTGTATCCTGCCCTGCGCTTAATCAAGCCGGATATTGCAGAACAGATGTTGCAGCAGAAAATATTACCTCAATATAACCAGGGAGTTTGGGATGATAAATCCGCTTACTACACTCAAAACTTAGCTTGGTTAGGAATTATGCCCTTTAGTGTGGTTACTCCCGAGTTATTAGAGCCTAAAATAGACGCGGAGACGCGGGGAAACGGAGACACGGAGACGTAGGGACGCGGAGGTGAGCGAAAAAAAGGGTGGGGAGCGGAGGAGCAGAGGAGCAGAGGTGCGGAGGTGCGGAGGAAGAAGAGAGAACTGATAATTTTTGGATACTTAGCCAGGAAATCCCACTCAAAATTTCGTTCACCCGGGACGCGGAGACAAAGAAATATCCTACTCCTGTGGAGAAAGCTGTGCGAACATTGTGAGGTGAGAGTAGAGACGTGCCATGGCGCGTCTCTACAATAGGGCTTGCTGTATAAGTGTGGAAGCAATGCCAGACAAGACTTTCAATCATTTTTGGTTTCGCCAAGTGCAAGGAAATGGTATCTTTGAGCTCAAAAACCTTGTATCAAGAGTGAAAAATTCCCCAACACCTAATACCATTTAACCTTACCTACCACCTGCCACCTACCACCTACCACCTATTCTTTCCCGGAAAGTTACGACTTATTCAGCAAACCCTACAATAGTTTCAAACAGGTCTACTACAACTGAGCCATGTCCTTACTCCACGCCATTGGAGCAAAAGCATCATCAAGCTTAGGTCTGACGATAGGAGTGGTGTAGTTGGAGAGCACCTTGAGACTCGTTCCAACAATCACCTCCAGAATCGTTTGTTTGGTATAACCCGCTGCAAAGAATGCCTCGATTTGCTCCTCTGTTGGTCTTCCATGTGTTTCATGAATAATAACCGCGAATGTGCGTAAGGCTTCAAGCTTGGGATCATTGATTGGTGAGCCACTGCGCAACGCTTCAATCACACCATCATCTACCCCAGACTTTTTGGATACTGCTGTATGGGCAGCCATACAGTAGGTACAGCCATTCAAACGATTATTTGTCATCAGAATTATCTGGCGCTCGGTTTCACTAAGCTCAGATTTATCAAACAATCCCATCAGCGTCAGATAACTTTCAACCATTACTGGAGACTCAGCCATGGTTGCCATAAGATTAGGGATAAAGCCGAATTTTTTCTTCGCAGCTTTCAGGATGGGTTTAGAAGCTTCCGGTGCGCTTTCAATTGTGTGTGTTGTAAAAGTTGTCATAGGTTTTCTCCTTGGTAACAAGAATTGTGCTATCTAAGATTTTCATTGATTCATTTCTTTTTGTTGACTGTTATAGCAAAAGGCAGAAGGCAGAAGGCAGAGGGCAGAAGGCAGAGGGCAGAAGGCAGAAGGCAGAAGGCAGAAGGCAGAAGGCAGAGGGCAGAAGGCAGAAGGGAAAAGATTGACAGGTAAAGGTTTCTGCATTTGTTGTTGTCCTAACTGCCTTGGCGGTTGCTATAGTGAATCATCCAGACATTGGAACTACTTGTTGTTGCGAACAACGCTAAGCACTTCCTCGGGATTAGCTCGAGTCGTATAATCCACGTCAACATGGGCGAACACGATTTTGCCATCGGTGTTGACCACCAACGTGGCCGGAATGGGAAGGTTAAAATTGCCTGCACCGTTGAATTTTTGCAGGTCACCACCCAAATTTGCGTAGATTTCGCGAAGTTCTTCAGGAAGTGTAAAGGCGAGTCCGATTTCCTTGGCGTAATCGGCACCGACATCGGATAACACCTCGAATTCAAGTTCGTTTTTTTCGATGGTTGACAACGAAGAATCCGGCAACTCAGGGGTGATTGCAACCAGTTGGGCTCCAGCTGCCTTGAGCTGAGGTAAAATCTGCTGATACCCACGCAGCTCCAGATTGCAATATGGACACCAGCCACCACGGTAGAAGACCATCACTACCGGACCTGACTTGCAAAGTTCTGCCAGACTCCTCTGCTGTCCTAACTGGTTAGACAAGACAAAATTGTTGAGCTCATCACCAACCTGCGGAGCATGGTTAGCCATCCCCGACTCGTCCAGAGCCTGTATAGATTCGTCGAATTTTTGTAACACGTCTTCAGGAATCTTAGACTTGATGTTCGTTTTGAGCTTTGATAGTTGTTGTTGAAGTGACATAATTGTATTCCTGTTTTGTGGTTTTGTCATAGCATGAAGACCCTGCTTATTCTTGCCTCCTATTTATTCAAAGAGGCAATGTAGGCTTGAACCTTTTTGTATTCTTAGGATGGTTTCGCTCAAGGTAATTCATATCAGTTTTATTAAATGAATTACCGCTTTCTTGGCCTTTAAGGATTTCCTCAAGGGAAGAAACAATATCTCTCACTAATGGTCTATCACTAGCCCCACCCAGATTCATTTCACTAGGAATTATTGCCCACTTATAAAGTATCTTTCCTTCAGAGTCTTCAATAACAACTCCGGGTTGAAGCATTCCGTTTGGATAAATACCGTCTACATCGTTGAGGGGAGTTTCAGCTTTAGGTGTAATAAAAATACCGTATTTTTTAGCTTCAATATTTTCTTCATCAATTTGAATGTCAAAGTTGAGTCCAAGCTCTTTTTGGGACTGGTTTCCTGCTTGAGAAGTAATTCCAACAACTTTTCCATTAAGCTCTTGAATTTTATGAAGAGCTTGCTCGTTAAAGTCTTTTAAGTAACCCGAACACCAGGGACACCAATCGCCTCTAAAAAACACCTTTACAGTAAAATCGCTACTCATCTTAATTCCTCCAATTCTGTTTATATAGCCCTACGCGCTATGGTTAGGACATTAATAAAGCCTGAAACCTAGTCATGGCCTATTTTTGAATTTTGCATTTTGAATTTTGAATTGCGCGTAGCGCTATACGCTGTTTAATTTGCTAGTTTTTCGAGTGGGAGTCGCTTATGAATTAAGTATTGCTCATTTGTTTTTTGATTGGTAGAGGTAATATATGTCTAATAGTTATTTGAAAAACAAATGAGTGATCGGATCTCAACCTTACGCTTGTTTTGCCGTGTCGCCACAACCGGTAGCTTTACGGCTGCGGGCAAGGAAATTGATTTGTCCCAGCCCTCTGTTTCCAGAATCATCTCCAAGCTAGAAAAGGATCTAGGGGTGGCACTATTTGTCAGAAGTACCCATGCGGTGAAATTAACTGAGGCCGGGGCGGACTATCTGGCGAGAATAGACCCGATTCTGGCTGCTTTGGAAGAGGCTAACCATCTGGTTCGTAGTGATGGAAAGTTACAGGGGCGCTTGAGAGTGGGGGTTGCCATAAGCTTCGCGGTACGCGAAATCATTCCCCGCCTTCCCAATTTCCTGGCTCAACATCCGGATTTGAATGTTGATCTCGTTTTGACTGATTCTTTCCAAGATTTGATCGATCAGGCCATTGATGTTGCCATTCGTTTTGGTCCACTCCGTGATTCAACCATGGTTGCGCGGCGGCTAGGGTTAACACAACGGTTGATAGCAGCTTCCCCCGCATATTTGGCAAAGGCCGGAACACCAAAAACTCCAGCAGACCTTGCAGGGCATCAGGTGATTATTGGGCCATCAAGTATGGGGGCGACTGGCTGGACTTTTCAAAAAGACGGCAAAACTTTGTCTGTCAGAGTTGATGGTCAGCTCATGGTGACCGTCAATGAGGCGTCAACGGCTGCTGCTTTGGCTGGAATGGGGATTATTTCCACTTCATTTTGGGGGTGTAGAGCAGAACTCGAAAATGGTGAACTCGTTCAAGTTCTTGCAGATTGGGAAATTGGGACTGTCGAAGTTAACGCATTACTCGCTGGAGGAAAAAGTGCAAAGCCTTCTGCTCGTGCCTTTGCAGATTATCTCGTAGCATCATTCCGCAATAGCGCTTCAATCTAGATGGGATTGAATAGTTATTGAGACAAATGGCACTTAGTTACATTAAAGTGTAAGTATTCAAGAGGAGATGATATCACTTCCAAAATCAGAATTTTATACAAAATCTTAAGAATTAAGGTTTGTAATAAATCGTATAAGACCAGGAAAATGATAGTAGCTAAGGCATGGTGATAACACCCCCTAAACCTGCCGTTAATTAGGGTTGTCAAATTAGCTGTAGTTTTGGTAGAGGATTGGGTAGTAATTCTACCTTTTTTGATAAATAATTATGAACCAACCTCTTTATACTTTGGGTGTACCGCCCAATGCATGGGAAGTTAATAATGCGATCGCAGATATTACTCGCCCTTCCCTTACTCCTCAACCGATAACCCTAGTAACAGAAACTAAAACCCTACGCTTGGATTTAGCGAAAGCGGCAATTGTGGTAGTCGATATGCAAAATGACTTCTGTCATCCCAAAGGCTGGCTAGCGCATATCGGTGTAGATGTGACTCCGGCTCAAACTCCCATTGAACCTCTGCAAGCTTTGCTCCCGGCTTTACGGGAGGTGGATGTGCCGGTCATTTGGCTGAATTGGGGTAATCGTCCTGACTTATTAAATATTAGTGCAGGATTGCGACATGTTTACAACCCAACTGGTGAGGGGATAGGGTTGGGAGACCCTCTACCCCATAAGGGAGCGCCAGTGCTAACTGTTGACAGTTGGGCAGCAGCAGTGGTGGATGAATTAGAACAAAAACCGGAAGATATCCGGGTGGATAAGTACCGGATGAGTGGTTTTTGGGATACTCCCCTAGACAGTATTTTGCGCAATTTGGGTAAGACGACTCTCTTCTTCGCTGGGGTCAATATTGATCAATGTGTTATGGCTACCTTACAAGATGCCAATTTCCTGGGCTATGACTGTATTCTCGTCAAAGGATGTGCTGCAACAACTTCCCCAGAATATTGCTACCAAGCCACAATTTACAACGTTAACCAATGCTTTGGTTTCACCACAGACTACCAAGCAATTATTGAAGCAATCAGAAGTTAGAAAAGACGCGGGGACGCGGGGAAGCGGAGATGGGGAGAAATGAAATCCCACGACAATTTCGTTCACCCAGGGAAGCCAAACAACCAACAACAAACAACCAACAACAAATAACAATTCCCATGAATACTCAATGCATGATTCCGATTGTTCAAACATCTAGAGACTATCAGGCTTATCGGATTAGCCCTCATGATACTAACCGCTTAGCAATTATTTTCGATCCGACTATTGCTAATGCCTCTTTAACCTTTTGTGTGGAAATTTTTGACCCTGGTGGTAAGACTCCACCCAATCGCCATCAATTTGCTGTAGAAATGTTCTTTGTCCTCAAAGGAGAAGGATTAGCCAACTGTGATGGTAAAGTAGTGCCAATTCGTACTGGAGACAGCCTGTTAGTGCCACCAACAGGAGTTCACGAAATCAGCAATACCAGTCGCGATCGCTTATATCTGTTATGCTTTATGGTACCTAATGAAAATTTTGCTGAGCTAATTCGCAGCGGTACACCTGTAGAGTTAGATCAAGATGATTTAAGGGTGTTGACTGGTCAAGATTCTCTAGTAACTTTTTCCAGGGGGATGGTTGAACCAGCAAAAGTTCTAATACCAAATCAAGCATAAACAAACCCGTTATTTCAAAGCTGTAGAGACGTTGCATGCAACGTCTCTACAAGATTCTGGTTTGCCGGAAATCGGGATATCCGACTATCGTTAAATTTTCTTCAACTCAGTAAGTTGATTGAGCTGAGTGTAGCCCTTTAAAAATCAGTATTGCTCACTGATTACATCAGGCCAACTTGGTGCAGAATACCTTGACCAGTCATGAGTTCGGTAGCCAAGCCAATAGCAAAGCCCAACATTGCCAAACGACCGTTCCAAGTTTCAGCAAATTTCGTCAAACCAAACTTTGTATCTTGCTCTTGAGTCATGGTGAGTATGTCCTAGTAACTGCTCTTATGTAACTGATTGTAACGCAGTATTTTAAACAAAGCAACATTTATTTAAATTTTTCGTGACATTATATGATATATCAAGGTATCCTTCGGAGTGAGGGTGTGGGGTTTGGGGTGTAGGGTATTTTTTCTAGAATGCAAGTTAACTAACACCTAACACCTACCACCTACCACCTAACACCAATGAAACCCTTGCATGTCCTGATTTTCATGCTGTTGCTAAACATAACAGCTGCATGTGACTCCACGAATACCTCAACTATTTCAGCTTCAGAACAATCTACTGATGCTCCTCAACCACCACCAACTGCTGCGGCTGAGACGAAAAATCTTATAAGTACTGAAACCCTCAACCCTAAACCGATTAACATCACTCTCGATAGTTTGCCTCAACCATTTGCTACCAATAGCGCCTTCAAAAGACCTCAAGTTGTAGCCATACCCCAAAACCCTGTCCTGAAAGTACCTTCTGGTTTCGAGGTTAACGTCTATGCTGATGGTTTAGAGAGTCCCCGGTGGTTGGCGCTGACTCCCAATGGAGAGGTGTTAGTAACAGAGACAAGAAAAAACCGCATTCGCCTTCTACACGACAGTGATGGCGATGGTGTGGCTGATGTCAACCAAACCTTTGCTACTGGGGAAAATGGGGTCAATATCCCCTTCGGTATGGCATTTGCTGACAACTTCTTCTTTTTGGGTAATACAGGTGCAGTGCTACGGTTTCCTTATAGTAAGGGTGAAGCAAAGCTTATAGGCAAAGGGGAAAAAATTGCCGCTCTTACCCCTGGTGGCTATAATCAGCATTGGACAAGGAATGTGGTTGCTTCCCCAGATGGACAGAAACTCTACGTCTCTATCGGTTCACGTTCCAATGTAGATGAAGAACCCCTACCCCGTGCTTCTGTCCAGGAAATGAACTTAGATGGTTCCAACCAACAAACCTTTGCCTACGGATTGCGTAACCCGGTTGGACTTGACTTTCACCCTACTACTGGTGAACTATACACCACAGTCAATGAACGGGATGGTATGGGAGATGACTTAGTACCAGACTACTTCACCCGCATTCGCCAAGGAGAATTCTATGGTTGGCCCTACGCTTACTTGACACCAAATCTGCTCGAACCTCGTCAAACAAGCAATGGTCAAAGCAAACGTCCTGATTTGGTAGCTCAAACTCAGACACCGGATGTTTTATTCCAAGCCCATTCAGCAGCCCTCGGACTACAATTTTACGATGGAGCGACCTTTCCCTCAAAATATCGCAACGGAGCTTTTGTTGCCTTTCGGGGCTCCTGGAACCGCAACCAGGGTACTGGCTACAAAATTGTGTTTATTCCCTTTGATGACAATCAACAACCGAAAGGCTACTACGAAGACTTTCTTACTGGTTTTTTAATCAATCCCTCAGGGCCAAATACCTGGGGACGTCCAGTAGGTTTACTAATACTACCAGATGGTAGTCTCTTGTTCACAGAAGAAGCCAATAATCGGATTTATCGTATTCAATATAGTAAGGCAACTGTGAATTAAATTGCACATGTTGTAGGGGCGGGTTTAGTGATAATCTAAGCCATTTTACCCAAATATTCCGATCAAAACCCGCCCAACACCATCCCCCGGTTAACACAACCAATCTTCAATTCCCAATTCTAAATTCTAAATTCTAAATTCTAAATTCATTACCCATGAAGCGACCTTTATTTTTCTTAGCTATCAGCACCGCTAGTAGCCTGTTTGTCTTAGTTAACCAAGTCCGCATTTCCCCAAAAGAGACAGTTAAAGAAACTGTTGAAGTTGTTGAAGTAGATTCTACGGGTATCTTACATATACGACCAGATGGATCAGCGGAATTACCAACCTTAGGTTCCGGTTCAGGAGTATATCTTGGTCACGGCATAGTTCTCACTAATTGGCATATCGCAACCTATGCTGCTCTTTTACTTTGGGGGGACTTTAGTTTACCTCCGGAAGAACAACTAATTACCTATGAATTAGGGGATGCTACCAATGTATTAGCTGACTCTTGGATTTGTCCTGTGGAATTTAACTTGGACTCAAAAAATACTGATGACCCAATATACGAAGTAAGTCCTACGAAAAATGATGACGACTGTATTCCTTCTGACCTGACCTCATGGATAACATTTAAACCATCAACACCGGAGTCGTCTTTATCGATTACCCCTGTTCCTTTAGAAGAATTACTCTTTGTAGACCGTGACCTAGAATTAGCCATTGTCAAACTAGATGACGCTGAATTGGCAGAAACTTCCATTACACCGCCTTGTTTATCAACAGTTCCCATGAAACAAGGAGAAACTGTAACGATTACAAGCCATGTTTCTGGGGTTTATCCAGCAGTAACGGTGACAGCAACGGTAAAGGATGAGCAACCCAAGCTACTGCTTGACCCGGATGAACGTATTCCGATGGAAAATAGGTATGCGGCAATGTCCATTGTTGCCACTATTCCTGCAGAGGAAGCTGGTAAAGTTGGCCCTGGTTCTTCAGGAGGACCAGTCTTTAATGAACAGGGCAACTTGGTGGGTTTGGTATGGACAGGACGAGGATTAGCTGATGGGAGTAAAGAAGTATGGTTTACTCCAACGGTAAGTTGGTTACCGCTGCTAGAGCAAGCCGAAATTCCTGATGATGATTTACGTAAGGTTTTGGATACACCTTGTCCTACTTTATAGCGTTTCTCATTGGAATGAGGTACAAAGTTTCTGGTTTTCACCGAATGGGGAATGGGGAATAGGGAATAGGAAATGTACCTCACTCTTATTGAGAAATGCTGTAGATGTTACCATTACAATTGATTCTCCTTGGCAGTTCTGATTTAACTTTAGTGGGAATCGTGTCTTCTCTCTACGATAAATGAACTCTTTCTAACCCTAAGTATAGCGATCGCATCCAGATGTCTGATTTTTTGAAAAAGTTTGGCATCTTTTCGGGAAATGCTTTTCAGGTTACTACACATTTACCACACCTTATGCCCAGAGAGTAGTTTGGGTTATATTTTGGGATTTAATTTTGCTCAAGTACCAATCTTCAGGCCAAGACATCAGTAATATCACTGAGTAATTTTCACAAAAGAAAACATGTGTGAAATTATTTTTTTGATATACAAAATTGCAAAAAAATGCTAAATTAGTGAGGCTTGAATTGGCATCAACTCTTTATTGTTAATGTCAATAAACTTCTAGTTCTCTCTGAATTAATAGCAATAGTATCCAGGAGTATCCCAGAGTTGCATCATCATTTAGTTAGATATCAGTACCTTAGCCAAAAAGCTGACAGCTGACAGATAATTAGTGAGACTCTACATATATAAAAATAGGATACTCTCTAGTAACCAGTACCTACCGTAGGGTGTGTTAGCAAAGCGTAACGCACCGCATCGCAGGTACAATTTTCTCAAAAATCTCCTTAGTGAGATTCTGCACTATATATGCAAAAGTAGGATATTTTCTAGTAACCAGTAAATAAAATTTAGAATATGCAATTAGAACTAAAGCTTCTTGATCGAAGTGCTTTAACTTGGACACTTGAATCAAGTAATGGCACTTATATTGTTGGCAGTCATGCCCAATCTGATGTTACTCTGCCATACAGTGGCTTTGTCTCCGAGAAACATCTAGAACTCAGTTACGATATCCAAGAGTCTAAATGGTATCTTAAAGATTTAAATAGTGAGCCTGGAACTTTTATCGAAAAGCGTCAGATCCCTCCAGAGACGCCAATCCCCATTAGAGGTCAAACTTATATTAATCTAGGAGGCAATTTAAAGCTACTAGCTACCCCTGGAGAAACAAGCAGTTCAGCAACCAAATCAGCTGCACTCAAAACCTCAACTCGGTTATTGTGCGGTTATGCTTATCTAGGGGGAATGTTTCATGGTTTTGAGTTGCTCAATCAGTTACGTTGCGATCCCTACAAAGCTCAAATTCCTGGTTCTGGCTTAGATTTAGAAAAGATTACTCTACATGCTACTCAATCTGTCCTCACTTCCTCGGGTTATGGGCTTTTTGCCTTACTGGTTACCATAATCCAAATTTGGATAGTGCTAGTTTTTGGTTGGAATACCACTATACAACTTCTTATTGCCTTGATTCCTGCCTCGACAACAGCTTATGAGTTATTTTACTTGAGATGGTCTAGAGCAAGTAAATTTCTCAAAAAAAATTATCAATACAGTGATAAATTTATGGAGATAGAATATGAACCAGTCCGTGAAATAGTTAAATTTTTCAAACAACAAATATTCGAGAAAGAAGAAAAGATTTCACAAAATATTATTATCTTCGGAGGAGATAATCCTTTTTTGGGAGCTGGAGAGCGAATTCCTAACTCTAGTTGGACTATTCCTATCACACGCAAATCTGCACCAAAACAGGAAGAAGAACTACTGAATAGGAACAAATTTGTTGCTACAGCTACTACTGGAAAACCTGAAATAATTGATATTCCTCATCATGAATTTTATCAGGTAGCCGATCAAGGTATTTCTAGACTAGGTTTGCCAAACTTAGAAATATCTTCCCAATTGTTTGTAGATGGCTTTGAGCTAGAGGCAGACCAACAAATTCTTATAAACCCTACAACTAGACCTGCTATATTAGCCCTAGATGATCCAATTTGGATACAAGAAAATCCAGCAAGTTCTAAACGCTCATACCGAGTATATCGATATGTGGATATGGAACGGGATTATGTACTTTCATTTTTCCTGCGTTTTTATAATGTCGGGGCTATTACCTTCGTGGAATCATCTGCTTACATTTTGCCCGGAATAGATCGAGACCGGTTTAGTTTAACTTCGACTCTTGATAGTAATAAATTTTTGCAGATACTGAAAACATTGTTAGCGGCTATAATTTTAGTACCTGGACTATACATTCCTTTAGCTATTTGGTATATAGCTACATTTAGCTTTAATGCCATTATGTGGAAAATTAACAATCATCGGCAGCAACGAGCAGCAGAGTTTCAAGAAGAATATAACTACGGAATTCCTTACACTTTTCGTGAATTTATTTCAGAAAAACTGAATCTCGAAGTTAATCGTAGTTTTGACAGAGGTCGCGGAGTCAAAAATGATACTGGATTTAAATTGGATTTTCGGTTCAAAAAAATCATCACTAATCCAATTCTCTTGCTTTTTTTGTTTATTTTTGGTGCATTTTTAATTATACCTGGATTAATAGGAATTATTATTTATTACATTTTTAGATTTTATCGTAATCCAACTAAAGAGATTAAAACTAACTTAGACTACTATGGAACACAAGATTTATTAATGTATTGGCAAGCTATTCAAGATTCTATATTTAGAAATACAGTGAAATTACTAAGAAGTAATAACATTGATACATCGCAACTAGAACAAATACTTCAACAAATTGTTAACAATGGAGTTATCGTCAATGCGAATAATCTATCCGGCAATGTTAATCAAATACAAAATAGCGGAGTTGTAGGTGGAGTTTCTATGGGAGGAGGAACTATCTCTAATGTTAATGCTAATCAATCACTATCTTCTTAAAGGAAAATATGTTTTCTATAAGTGACACCTAAAGTCAAGTGTGATATAACCATTAAAGAGAAACTTGTCAAGGATAACAATCATGTCAGAATCAAGCAATACAAATAAGGTCAATATTAGTAGTGGCTCTGTAGGTGGAATCAATATGGGAGGAGGTATGATGGAAAATGTTACATGCAACTAAACGTATGCGATCGCGCACATTGGCAAAGTCTGGTAACTTTTGAATAATGCTGGTTAGTCGTCGAAAATCAGGCTGAGATAGTTGAATAGTCACAGTTACTGTTCCTATGTGAGAGGACTATTCTATTTTGGCTTGGGGAAAGATTTAAGAGCGATCGCTTATTGTTATGTTGTTCGTAGGCGATTGGGTAAAAATGATTATACCTGTGATACGGTGCGTTACGCTGCGCTAACACACCCTACGAGCTTCGAGCCAGGGAAGTAAAATGATTTTTCCTAGTTGTAATTATTGTAATTTTTTGCTATCCTATTGATAATGGGATAGATGTGCACCTGTAAGGTATAAACTGCTATTAGTGACTTTAAAAAAATATTGTGGAACTGGCATCTTGCCAGTCAACGACAGCGTTAAACTCAAATAACTTTGCGATCGCGTTTGATAATTTATCCCTGTTAGCAAACAGCATATCCAGTAAATTGTCGCTTGAAGGGAGATTTAAACCCCAAGACTATATCCTGCTGTGGGACTCCAGCCTCAACCAGTTCATTGGCAACACCGACTTCTGTACCATCACTCTGAATCCAAATTTTGTCCCCTTTGATATCAATGTGAATTAGGCTTCCATATGTATAGCAACCGCCAAGGCGATTAGGACAAAGACAAGGGGCTTAAGCCCCTTGTTAACTAACTTACCTTACTTGAGAAATGTCTTAACCGCCCTGGCGACTGCTATAATTTTTTTTTCTTTGTGCTCTTTGTGTCTTTGTGGTTTATTCACACCAAACGATAAATTATCACCTTACACTCTCCTCTTACCTCACCATGGACTTCCTATCATCGTAAAAGCAGCCCAATAATAAGGATGGGATAACTTTTGATTTCCTTGGGCTGCCATATCTGGTGGTAAAGGGATTTCCTCTAATTGTTCTAGCCCTTGCAATTTACCGTTTTCCAAACGAATTTTCCCTTGCAGCATGGCAATTTGTGCTTGCCGCAGCGCCTCTGCCTTAATTGTGACCTCTGGTTTTCTCAACTGCTCATAGAACCCACTCATCAGTGCCAGAGTTCCTTCGTCATTGACAAGCCACAAACTCGCTAGGGCTGACTTTACCCCAGCTTGCACTGCTAACCCCGCAAAACCAAGCTCTACTTCCACATCACCTACCGCCGTGTTACAGGCACTCAAGACTAATAACTCAACTTGGGGTGGGTTATACCAACCCATCTGCCGTATTTGGTCGAATCTCAGTTGAGTATCCCACAGCTGTATATAGGAATTACTGCTATCTCCTGATTGGAAGTCAGCGTGGGTAGCGAGGTGAATGATTTCAAAGGGTTGACGCCGACTGTGAGTTTTGAGATTATTTAAAGTGAACTCTTCATTAAGGAAAGGTGTTCCTGACCACAACTGCTGGGTAATTACCTCTAGTTCCACTGGCACTGCGGGCAAAGGACGTAGGGATTGGAATTCTGAGGCTCCCATCCCCAGGACTTGGGAATTTTGCAGCTTTGTGTAGGTGCTATTAGTAAGGCTGACACTAGGGATAGTACCAAGACTGTATTTTTCTACCAGAAACTGCTCACCATCATGAAGGGCTGCCATAGGTACAAGACGCAAACCTGCATCCATAGAGTAGATAAGGGTGTCGATACCTAGGGCTTCTAACTGAGATTCAATAGGCTTAACGAGCCACTGGTAGAGCTGTTGAGCTGGTTTCCGGTAACGACGGGGACGTGCTAAATCAGTGACAGCTTCTCGGAACTCCTCTAAAGTCTGCTGCCTAGCAGTGGCATTGGCTTCTGGGATAATTTTGCGCACGGGAGGACCTTCTGGCAAAACCATCACCAATTCTAATTGTTCTGGGTGGGTAAGGGCATAGACAATAACTGGATTAGTAGCGGTTTGCTCCTTAACAGTAGTGAGAATTTGACGAATAGTTTCGACACTGACTTCTTGCTTGAGGATATCTTCACCTAAGTACTCCTCATATTCAGCGGTCAAACTGTCCTCAATTTCCGGGATAGCTTCATTAATTCTGAGCGAGTCAAAGTTGACGTCGGGATGCTCCAAATCAATTTGTAGAACTTGTTCATCAAGAAGGCTCAATAGAACATTGTAGTTTTGCTCAAAGTCTTGATTAACCGACAATTGAGCTCCTACCAAGTCTGCACTCAGAGACGCTAGGAATTGAAAGGGATCGTCGGATGGCGCTACTTGCCTTCTGGAAACCAGTAGTTGTATCAAGGATGCAGCTACTTGACTTCCAGAAACCAGTGGTTGTATCGGGGGAGAAAGGGGTTCATCGACAGAGATGATTTGAATCCCTCCCTGAGTATTAGTGTTGAAAAAGCTTTGATTGGGGATAATAGTTTGTATCGGCAGGAGATTGCCAGTGGTAATGGCAGCAGCAGTTCCATTAATATCTGCACTGCCAACAGTAAAGGGAGTAATGCCTGCACCACCGTGGCGGATAATGATTGTGCCACCAGCTGAGACACCGCCAGTGGAAATGCTGGCAGGTATAAGATTGGCATCAAGGAAGGAACCAGTGGCTTGAAAGAAGCCAGGAGTAGTAACTTCGACATTTCCTCCCTCCCCGGATGCCGCTGCACCATCTGTGCCTCCTTGAGTATCTATGGTAGTGACTTGAATACCAGCACCAGCCCTCAGGTTAACCTTGCCTCCATCTCCAAATACGGATTGAGTGTTAATGGCTCCTGTGGTGAGTCTGTTAATTGCACTGACAGTGATGTCACCACCTTTACCAATCGTCGAGTTGGATATCAAAGCACCTGGAATTAAACCAAAGGTTGTATTGATGTCACCTCCACTATCAAGGCTAATATTGCCACCATTGCTTACTAAGCTACTAGCAAAAATGTTATTGATGTTAAT
Organism: Symploca sp. SIO1C2; assembly: GCA_010672925.1. GTDB lineage: Bacteria > Cyanobacteriota > Cyanobacteriia > Cyanobacteriales > Coleofasciculaceae > Caldora. Next base: position 54,391 of record JAAHFP010000010.1, read on the forward strand.
GTTGCCAGCAGCTGAGAGACTGACATCCCCACCAACTCCGTTTGCACTAACAGTAGCAATGTTGGTAGTGTTGATGGCACCGTTGTTGCTAGTGAGGCTGACATTCCCTCCTTGTTTTTCTCCTGCGGCGTTGATGATTTGAGCTGTCTGGATATTGCCAGCAGCTGAGAGGGTGACATTTCCTGCAAATCCACTTTCACTAAAACTCGCTAGCAAATCGGTAATGTTAATGGCACCATTGTTGCTGGTGAGACTGATATCTCCTCCTTGTTGTTCTCCTGCGGAGATGATTTGAGCTGTTTGGATATCACCAGCAGCTGAGAGGGTAATGTTACCTCCTGAGCCAGTGATAGAATTGGTGTTGAGTATACCGCCCCTACTGTCGATGTTACCATTAGAGCTGCTGAGGTTAATCCCAGCAGGGGCAATAATGTTTCCTGTAAGAATATCGCTACCCGCACTCAAGCCGTTATTCTCTACTAGCGTCTGTCCAGCAATAATAGTATTGATGGTAATATCGCCACTAGCATTATGGGTTTTACCTGCACCATCTCGCAGCACAATTTCCACATTACCGCTGCCAGCATTAAGGGTAGTACCAAGTGCCATGGTGATTGTGGCATTACCTGGATCACGAAAGCTGTCTAGCACCCCATTGGCAGTAGTTTCATTGGCAATTAGGTTAAGATTGCCGTTATCAGTGAAAATATCAGCATTGATTAACAACGAACGTCCAGCCTGGAAAATAAGATCACCACCTTTACCATTAGGATTATTGGTAATGATCGGACTGTTGAGGGTAATATCATTGTTGGCTTGCAGCCTAACTTCTGTGCCAGTATTAGTGATTTGAGTCAGTAACTGAGGGTTAATAGTAATGCTGCGGTCTGGAAAATAGCTGAAGGTAAGGGAAGACGGGTTGGCAATGCCGATATCTACTCGTCCACTTGTATCATTGGCATTACGGCTAGCGATAAGGTAGTTGCCGTTTTCCAATGCTGTGATATTGTCGCTGCCGAAAAAGTCGAAAGCCGCAGCGCCGGAAATGCGGTTAATCTCAGCTCCAGTAGTGCCGTTGGCTAAAATTACTGTCCCGGCATTCTCAATCCCACCAATATCTGCAAATTGGTTACCGAAGACAAAGTTGTCATTGCTCAATGCTGTGATATCCCCGTTGCCGAAAGAGTCATCAGGGTTAGTACCGGAAATACGATTAATCTCATCCCCAGTAGTGCCGTTGGCTAAAATCACTGTCCCTGCATTTTCTATCCCATCAATGTCGGCAAGTTGGTTGCCGAAAACAAAATTGCCATTACTCAAAGCTGTGATGTCGTTGACGCCGAAACGGTCATCAGGGTTAGTACCAGAAATGCGGTTAATCTCAACTCCAGTAGTGCCGTTGGCTAAAATTACTGTCCCAGCATTCTGCATACCATCAATTTCTGCCCGGGAATTGCCGAAGACAAAATTGCCATTGCTCAAAGCTGTGATGTCACGATCGCCGAAACGGTCTTCAGGGTTACTACCGGAGATACGATTAATCTCAGCCCCAGTAGTGCCGTTGGCTAAAATTACTGTCCCGACATTCTGCATCCCAGCAATGTCTGCAACTTGGTTACCGAAGACAAAATTGTCATTACCCAATGCTATGATTTCCCCGTCGCCGAAAAAATCAAAGGCGACAGCACCGGAAATACGGTTAATCTCAGCCCCAGTAGTGCCATTAGCCAAAATCACTGTCCCGGCATTCTGTATATTGTTAATATCAGCACTTGGGTTGCCGAAAACAAAATTGCCATTGCTCAATGCTGTGATGTTACCGATACCGAAACGGTCCTGAGGTAAAGCACCGGAGATACGATTAATTTCAGCCCCAGTAGTGCCATTAGCCAAAATCACTGTCCCGGCATCCTGTGTCCCACCAATGTCTGCAAATTGGTTACCGAAGACAAAATTGCCATTACTTAAAGCTGTAATATCATCACTGCCGAAACGGTCAAAATCGACAGCACCGGAAATGCGATTAATCTCAGCCCCAGTAGTGCCGTTGGCTAAAATTACTGTCCCGGCATCCTGCATATTGTTAATATCAGCACTTGGGTTGCTGAAGACAAAGTTGCCATTACTCAATGCTGTGATCTCATCACCACCGAAAAAGTCATCAGGGTTAGCACCGGAAATACGATTAATCTCATCCCCAGTGATGCCATTGGCTAAAATTACTGTCCCGGCATTCTCAATTCCACCAATATCAGCAACTCGATTACCGAAGACAAAATTGCCATTGCTTAAAGCAATGATGTTCTCATTGCCGAAACTGTCCTCAGGGAAAGCACCATTAATTGTCCCCAATAGCGCCCCTGTATCTGGATTGAACAAATACACTGCCCCAGCATTGTCTGCCACTAAATCATCTCCTGATGAAGAGACCACAACATTGCCATTGCTCAAAATGGCGGTATTATCTCCGAATTGATTACCCCCAGCAGGATTAGGGTCAAATAATTGGAAGGAACTACCACTAACATTGCTATCAATCGTGATATTTTTAGGGTCAAGCAATAAATGTCCTGCCTCACCATTAGCAGCACTAGCATCTCCCATCCCCGCAAACACCAACTCATTCTTACCAGAAACTTCTAGCAAGCCACCATCTCCACTCAATTCCCCTCCCCTCGCGGAGACACTGCCATAAAACTCTGTCAACTGGTCTGACCAAACTATTACTTTACCCCCATCCCCCGCAGTTAGGGCATCAGCTGTTAGTGTACTAGCATGGTTGACGAAAGTATTTTGGGCATTAGGAATTGAGAATTGAGAATTGGTTTGTCCCTGATAATCACCACCAACTAAAATTTCCCCACCCCTACTATTACCACTGGCATTAACTTCAGCAGCCAGTAACCTGATATCCTGAGCAAACAGGTGGACTTCTCCTCCTACCTCTCCCGTCGCCTCAAACTTACCAGAGGTAGTAAGTATTGTATCAACACCACCATTAAAAGCGATCGCACCTCCTTCAGTACTACCATTTACCAAAGTCAAGGAATTAGCAGTTTGAATTACCCTACCACTGTAGTCAACTGCAATTTCTCCACCACTGCCACTGCTACCAACCGCACTAAGAGTTCCAGTGTCGAGGAAATTGGTTGTTTCTACCTTGATACTTCCTCCGGTTGTACCATCTGCGGTAATTTGACCACGATTTTCCAGCAATCGACCAGTAAGATAGACTTGTCCTCCTGGATTATTGCTGCTGTTAGTTGAAACTTCTCCTTGATTAAGAATGTAACCGCTATTCCCCGTCAGCAAAGTTGGTAAATCTACCGGAGTAATTGGTAATACCTGTCCATTGATATCCCTTGGTGGTTCAATTTCCAAACTCAACAAGTTTCCCGATTGACTAATCCGCACCAAATTTTCCCCCGGCACAGCGGCAATGGTAATCCTGCCTCCTGATGCAGTCAGTTGTCCGGTGTTGACGACACTACCACTTAGTAAGCTTAAATTTTGCCCTTCTCCTACCGCTAAATCCCCAGCATTGATAATAGTCCCCGATTGAAGCAAATCAAAAGCAAACTGGCTGGGAGTGCCAACTAACTTCTGGTAGTCATTGTTCCCAAAAGCATTAAACCAATTATCTCCACCAAAGCCTATCCCAGTAGCAGTAGTCGCAGTAAAATCAGCAGGAACATTTAAACTAGCATCAGCCCCAAAAATTATCCCTCCTGGGTTCAGCAAAAATAAATTAGAATTTCCTCCCGTTAATTGAATTAAACCATTAATCACCGAGGGGTTACCTCCCACTACCCGCCCCAAAATATTCTGAATTCCAGGTAAAGTAAGAAAATTAGCAGTCTGACCCCTATCTAATCCAAATTGCTCAAAACTTTGGAACAGATTTGCCCCATCTCTAGACAATGAACCACCTTGGATATCGAAGCGGTCACCCTCAATAGTGACTCTAGTACCAGTACCATCAGTGGCTGGGATAATTGGTTGGGCTTGTAACGGTTGGGAAATAATCAATAAGTAATAAAACCCACCCCCAACCCCTCCCAGGAGGGAAGCAGGTAACAGGGAAGAACCTACTTTTATTACCTGGTGGTAAAAATTTTTCATTGCTTCCGCCTTTATCAACTACTAATAAATTTTGGGTGAAGAGCAAATTTCGTCTCTTATATATTTACTCGGCAAGGCTACCGAAAATTATGTGGATTACAGTTACCTTTTGGAATACTTAATACCATTTTAAGCGACATCAAAAATCTACCTATAGTTCAAACCATAAATACCATGAATTACGCGATCGCTTGCAAATAAGTAAGTAGGTTTAGCTAACTATAGTTAGCTAGTGCAGCACGACGGAAATAACCCGCCAGTTTGAGTAGATATAATCCTGACTAAGTAGATAGGTGGAAATCAACTGAACTATGTTACAAAACGTAAATACGGCTCAAACCCTTACAAATGACCTAGCTTGCTTCTCGCGTAACGAGTATGACAAATGACGACCTTCACCAGTTAACTTTAATATTGCAGCTCTACTTATATAAGCATTCTTAATTCTTAATTCTTAATTCTTAATTCCGCGTAGCGATACCAGTGAGGACTGTCATTGGTCATTGGCAAGAATCCGATTTATGTTTACTTTTCTTAAATCTAGTTAAGTTTTTCGTACCAAACCGACTTAACTGACCTGAAATACCTAAAAAGAAGAGCTGGCAAAGATTTCCGAGGTTATGAGTCAAGTATAACTCTCTTCTTATCCATAGAAAAACAAAAGTCTACCCAATAAATAAATGAAAGGACTCACAACAGCAATCGTGCGGTCGAGCAGTCCAACTTTGCCCACTCAAGTTTATTAGGTATTTGATGATGAGCCAAAATTTATCAGAGCCCAGAAATCTGAAAATTCTTGTGGTTGACACTCACGAATTGATTTTAGATGTAACTATCAATGTAGTACAAAAGCAGTATCCAGAAGGAGAAATCAGCATTGCTCAAAATGCACAGAGTGCTTTTAATCAAGTAGAAACATTTCAGCCACAGCTGCTGATCATGGAGCTTTCCCTACCGGACAGTTGTGGGCAGTACCCCCAAATTGAGACAGGTATTCAATGTCTGAGGACTTTAATGAAAAAGTATCCCCAACTCAATCTAGTTGTCTTTAGCAGTTATACCAAGGCACTAGTGCGCATTCAAACTGCTGACATTTATGCTCATGAAGGAGGCTTTGCTGTCATAGATAAAAGTCTTCCGAGACAGGAAATGTTGAATAGTTTGGATGTGGTTCTCAAAGGAGGAACAATTTACCCAGGAAGAAAAACCAGGGAAGTCAACTACAATTGGCTAGAATTGCTCAATCTTGCTTTCCAAGAAGGATTAACAGATCAAGTAATTGCCCAACGCATGAATGTGGCTCAACGAACTGTACGTCACTACTGGAGCCAGCTACAAGCTTTTCTGGGAATAGACCCTCAACAAAGCAGGGAAGAAGGTAAAAATATCCGCATTCAAACTCTCATCTACGCTAGAGAAGCAGGGTTTATTGATTGAATTTTTTCATTGGGTGATGGTACTTTCGTTCGTAGTCTTTGGGATTTGGGAATTGGTTCGTTACAGTTTGCTGTACCTCACGAATATAAACATTGCTATGTAAATAATTATTTTTAATTGGAGGATTTTTTGTTCCCCACTTTTTTTCCCTCACCCCTAAGGTGCACCGACGTGCGCCTTCAATCAAGGTACCTGATTTCGTTACATTTGCTACACAATCTGATACTACAGCCCCCAATCGTCAATAGGATGAAGTTGGTTAATAGTTAAAGCTCAAATTAGCTGTGAAAATTTTACTTGTAGATGACGATCACTTATTAGCGAGAGGAACAGCTAAGCTGATTCAACGCCTTGGTGGTCATCAGGTCGCGATTACAGATGAGCCAGAAGAAATTTTCCAGCAATGTCGGTCTGGGGAAGTAGATGTAGTATTGATGGACGTTAACTTACCTTCTGCACAGTGGGAAGACAAAGATGTAAGTGGAGCAGACATTGCCTATCTCATCAAAAGTGATCCCCGGACAGCGGATATCCCAGTTATTCTGATTACTGCCTACGCTATGCTAAGTGAGCAGCAACATCTTGTGGAAGTTTCCCAAGCAGATGACTTCTTTGCCAAACCCATCACAGACTATGAGGCATTGCTAGGAACAATCACTAAACTCCAGGAAGCACGACAGCAGAAGGTGAATTCTTAGGGATGGTTAGGGGTGAGGAGGGGTGAGCGAAAAAAAGGGTGGGGAGCGGAGGAGCGGAGGAGCTGTTAGCGCAGTGGAACAAAGTGTGGGAGCTGAGGAAGAAGAGAGAACTGATAATTTTTGGATACTTAGCCAGGAAATCCCACCCAAAATTTCGTTTACCTGGTGAGGAGATAGAGAGGACCAAGAAAACAAAGAAGATTAACTATAGCACTTTTCATCTGGACTGGTTAAATTAATGGAGTTATTATATTTTTAGTCATCTATCCTAGAGGTGAAACAACTATAGTGACACCTACAAAACCTTGCCTTAGTATTGGACTACCTGTATATAATGGTGAACAATTTCTAGAAGAGTCACTCAATTCTCTGTTAGCTCAAACTTGGCAAGAGTTTGAGCTAATTATCTCAGATAATGGCTCTACGGATAGGACTGAAGAGATTTGTCGAGCATACGCGGCTAAAGAGCAACGCATTCGTTATTACCGCAGTGAGCAAAATCATGGTGCAGCTTGGAATTATAATCGTCTGGTTGAGTTGTCTGTTGGTAAATACTTCAAGTGGGCTTCTCATGATGATTTATGTGCCCCTAAATATCTAGAAAAATGTATTGAGGTACTCGAATCAAAAGCTTCAGTAGTTTTGTGTTATGCCAATACAACTTTTATTGATGAACAGGGTAATTTACTCCAAAATTACTCTGAAGAATTTCACCTTGATGCAGCTAAACCTCAGGAACGCTATCATAAATATCATCGACGTTTTCTGACTAAATACAGGTGCAGTCCAGTTTTTGGAGTTATCCGCCGCTCTGCTTTAGTGATGACCAGATTGATTGGTAAATACGAAGGTTCAGATATAATTTTATTGGCAGAACTGGCTCTGTTGGGTAAGTTTTACGAAATCCCAGAATATCTTTTTTTTCGTAGAGAGCATCCGCAAATGTCGCTGCGAGCTAATCCGACCCCTGAAAAAATAGCTGTCTGGTTTGATCCGGCAAATAGAGGTAAACTCCAGCTACCTATGTGGAGATTGCTAAGGGAACATTTGCTTGCTATTGGGCGGACAAAATTGAGTTGGAGTGAAAAAATATCCTGTTATCTACAGTTACGGACATTCTTAAGATGGAAACGTAGAGAACTAAGGACAGAATTGACGAAAGCTTTTAAATGGATAATGGCTAATAGATAATGGCTAATTGTTAATGGCTAATTAGTAATAAGGTTACAATCAAGAAGATTGAATATAAGGAAATATATTGGAATTTTTCTGCCTTTTCAGAAGAGTCTTTAAACCAGATTAATTAATTCTAAATTCTAAATTCTAAATTCTAAATTCTAAGCATGAACTATCTTAAACAAACCAGTAAAACTTATAAATATACTCGTCGCACTTTTCTCCAAACTAGTGCGATTACTGCTGCTGGAATTGTAGTTCATGGCTGTGGGAGTAAGCAGCAAGAACCCTTAGTTACTATTTTTCATCTACCAAAGCGCTTCTCCCGTCGTTATGGAGAATTCACTGCCAATGTATGTGGTGCGATCGCTAAACAGGTAAAGCAACTCAAATATCAACTCAATGAGGGAGAATGGCTCGAATTTGTGCAAAAAGGCAATCGAGTTCCACCACCACTATTTACTCTGGAAATCAGAGCTGAAAATTTGAGTACAGGAACGAATCAGCTAAAAATAGAAGCAACTCCTGGTAGAGGTGAGCCAGAAATCACTAATTTGGAGTTTGAATACGACCCTAGTCCCATTCAATTGCCAGTTACTTTAGATTGGTCAACTATCGATAACCGAAACTTAGAGGTTCAGGATGGTTATTGGGAAACCTTTGCCGCTGACGGCGGCTGGCGGGTACGTCCTAAACCTGGTTTTGAAGATTATGATCGGCTTCTTGCAGTTACAGGAGCTTTCCCTGGAGGAAGGCGAATTGAAACAGATGTCATCTTTCACGGCCATATTGAAGGCCGCCTCTATGGTTTTGGTGTTTTACCGATGTGGGGTGGACATCCGGATCAAGTTGGTGTTAGTCCCCGTCGGGGTTGGAATTTCGGTATTGCCTGGTATTATTCGGATGATCAGGGAGTGGGTATGGAATTTGGCTACAAATATGGTAAGGATAAGCCAACATGGGTCTCTTCTTATCGCAACTTCGATTATCAAGAGGGGGTTCGGTATTTACTGATTGCTGAATGTGTGCCGGAACTTGATGAAGCCGGGAAGCATCTTCGTTATCGACAACGGCTCAAATGGCACGCCGCAGGGGAACCGGAGCCGGATCAATGGATGGAGCTAACTGATACGGAAGGCGCTCCTTTACCCCCAGGAGAGTATGCTGTTGGACTAGTTGCTCACCGCTGTCAGGTGGATTTTGGTTCTGTGACTGTCACCTCAATTGAAGGATGAGGTGGTATGGTACAAGGCAGAAGGCAGAAGGCAGAAGGCAGAAGGCAGAGGGCGGGTGAGCGAAAAAAAGGGTGGGGGGCGGAGGAGCTGAGGGAGCTGAGGGAGCTGAGGGAGCTGAGGGAGCTGAGGAGCTAAGGAAGAAGATAAAACTGATAATTTTTGGATACTTAGCTAGGAAATCCCACCCAAAATTTCGTTCACCCGCAGAGGGCAGAAGGTAAAAGATTGACAGGTAAAGGTTTCAGCATTTGGTAGCGTCCTAATCGCCTTGGCAACTGCTATAAGTACGATTCAAAAAATTAACTTTTTTTTACAAAAATCCTTGCTGAGCACAAAAATCCCTAAACAGCTATGGATACTGGCTGATTTGAGGCAATCTGAGTATATTTTTGTTTTTTGTTCTTATTTATATTAAAATAATAATAAAAAAAATATTTGAGGACGATTATTGCCTTGAAACTAGAATTGGTAGAATTTTTATGGTTAAATTGTTGAAATAAAAATTTTTTATAATTATTAAACCCTTAAATAAGGGTAAAGGCTCTTTCTTTTCCTTGGCAGTTAGTGAATAATTCGATCAGCACCAAAAGATAACGATTCAAGTTTTAAGCCAAACAATAGGAGACAAGGAAGCGTGAAACTCTCAGTTTACGGAAAAGGCGGTATTGGTAAATCCACAACTAGCTGTAATATTTCAGTGGCTCTGGCTAAGCGTGGTAAGAAGGTTCTGCAAATTGGTTGTGACCCTAAGCACGATAGTACCTTTACCCTGACTGGTTTCCTGATTCCGACTATTATCGATACACTTCAGGAAAAAGATTTCCACTACGAAGATGTCTGGCCTGAAGATGTGATCTACAAAGGCTATGCTGGTGTCGATTGTGTGGAAGCTGGTGGTCCTCCAGCTGGTGCTGGTTGCGGTGGTTATGTTGTTGGTGAAACAGTAAAGCTGCTCAAAGAACTGAATGCTTTTGATGAGTACGATGTCATTCTCTTTGATGTATTAGGTGACGTCGTCTGTGGTGGTTTTGCTGCTCCTCTCAACTATTCAGACTACTGCATGATTGTCACCGATAACGGCTTTGACGCCTTGTTTGCCGCCAATCGCATTGCCGCTTCCGTGCGGGAAAAAGCTCGTACCCACCCTCTGCGTCTAGCTGGTTTAATTGGAAACCGCACCTCGAAGCGTGACTTGATCGACAAATATATTGAAGCAGTACCAATGCCGGTGCTGGAAATTCTACCCCTAATTGAAGATATTCGGGTTTCTCGAGTTAAGGGCAAAACTCTCTTTGAAATGGCAGAAACTGACCCCTACCTCGAACCTGTTTGCGATTACTACCTGAATATTGCTGACCAAATTTTAGGTCAACCAGAAGGTGTAGTGCCCAATGATGCTCAAGACCGGGAGTTGTTCTCTCTGTTGTCTGACTTCTACCTCAATCCGACTAAACCCCAAGCCCAGACAGAGGAAGAAGAGCTAGACATGATGATGGTCTAGATATTAGTTATTCGTTGTTTGTTATTTGTTATTGGTTTTTGGGAATGGGGAATAGGGAATGGGAGATGTACCTCACGGATGTGAAAACTGCCATAAATGACTTACTCTAAATCTCCTATCTAGCCCATTAGTACTAATCAACATTTAATTGCAGTAACAGCTTAGGCAAACAACGAACAACAAAAAACAAACAACAAAAGACAAACAACAAAAAACAAACAACAAAAAACAAAAAGATATGACTGTTGCTCAAGCACCTCAATCCTTAGAATTTGAATGTGAAACCGGTAATTACCATACTTTTTGCCCGATTAGCTGCGTAGCTTGGCTTTACCAAAAGATTGAAGATAGTTTCTTTTTGGTCATTGGTACTAAAACTTGTGGCTATTTCCTCCAGAATGCCATGGGGGTAATGATTTTCGCTGAACCACGCTATGCCATGGCAGAGTTGGAAGAAGGTGATATTTCCGCTAAGCTCAATGATTACGAAGAATTGAAGCGCTTGTGTTTACAAATAAAACGCGATCGCAACCCTAGTGTTATCGTCTGGATTGGTACTTGTACCACTGAAATCATCAAGATGGACTTGGAAGGCTTAGCTCCCAAACTAGAGGCGGAGATTGGTATTCCTATTGTTACTGCTCGTGCTAATGGTTTGGACTATGCCTTCACTCAGGGTGAAGATACTGTACTAGCAGCGATGGTTCACAAATGTGTTAAGGAAGCTCCTGTAGTAGCAGAAGAGAAAGAAGAGCGAAATGCGATCTCTAAACTGCTCAACTTTGGACGAAAGAAAGAAGAAGTTGCTGCTGAAGAGTCAGAATATGTAGAGCATCCACCATTAGTACTATTCGGTTCCTTACCTGATCCGGTAGTTACTAATCTCACCCTGGAATTAAAGAAACAGGGGATAAAAGTTTCCGGCTGGTTACCTTCTAAGCGTTATACTGAGCTACCGGTAATTGAAGAAGGCTATTACGTTGCTGGCGTCAATCCCTTCCTATCCCGGACAGCAACTACCTTGATGCGTCGCCGCAAGTGTAAACTAATTGGCGCACCATTCCCGATTGGTCCCGATGGCACCCGTGCCTGGATTGAAAAGATTTGCTCAGTATTTGGCATTGAACCCCAAGGACTTGAAGAGCGGGAAGCTAAAATTTGGGAAGGCTTGGAAGATTATATCAAACTCATACGCGGCAAGTCAGTTTTCTTTATGGGGGATAACCTGTTGGAAGTTTCTCTAGCACGCTTCCTAATTCGTTGCGGCATGAGTTGTCCAGAAATCGGTATTCCTTACATGGATAAGCGCTATCAGAAAGCGGAGTTAGACCTGCTAGAGAAGACTTGCCAGGAAATGGGTGTTCCCACACCAAAGATTATCGAAAAACCGGACAACTACAACCAGATTCAGCGGATTTATGAGTTGAAGCCTGATTTGGTGATTACTGGAATGGCTCATGCTAATCCATTGGAAGCACGAGGTATCAACACCAAATGGTCTGTGGAATTCACTTTTGCTCTGATTCACGGTTTTACAAATGCTCGTGACATCCTGGAGTTAGCAACTCGTCCCTTGCGTCGGAATAATAATCTCAAGGATTTGGGTTGGGAGAAGTTGGTGAAGGAAGAAGTCGCTGCTAAGTGACCAAAAGTCATACTCAGATCTTGCACGCCTGTTGAACATTGACCTGGGTCGTTAGGGAATAGGGAATAGGGAATAGGGAACAGTGATAAGATTTGACGATTTCAGTACTGAAATTGATTGTTATCAGTCAGAATATTCAGTATTTTTGAAAAGAGTGCAAGATGTGAGTCATAGGTTTTACCCCCTAACGAGAAGCTAGGGGGTAAACCTGTAGCGAATTTATTCACTGTGATTTAAGAGTGTTGGTACTCGACTTAAGAATCAGCCAAAGCTCTTCGTGCTAACTTGGCATAGGTTTTTACTGTTTGATAAGGCATTTCTAAATCAGTTGCGATCGCTTGTAATGGCTCCCCTAACTCCCGCCGTGCTAAAATTGTTGCCCAAGTTTCAGCAATATCCTTGGCACGAGTACCACCAGTACGCTTTCTTTGCAGCAAAAACACTTCTGTCAATTCGGCAATCCGCTGAGCCAAGATAGCTTGTGTAGAAGAAGCAGGCTCCTTCTCTTCTTCTAACCATCCTAAGCGAGTTTGTCCCAGCCCAAATGTTGTTTTGTGTCCTGTTCCGCAGTAAGGTGCAAATTGTCCCAAGGCATAGAATAACTGCTCAAACTCTGGTTGAGCAGAAGCAGTGGATGACAGTCCCAGCTCAATTGCTCCAGTAAATCCGGTTACCGAACCCTTCTTTCCCGCTGTTACTTTGATTGACTCTAAACGGTGACGCTGAATCAACACACATTCATCTACCCATGCCAAGAACTCTTCTTGCTCAAAGTTAATTCCTGAAAAGTCATTCCAGCGGCGCAAATAACTGTGGAATAAGTTATTAGGTACCGGTAAGGGAAAGTGATGTTTCTTACGGCGAAAGCTGGTAGGGGAAACAAAACTAAGTTTGAGCTTTGTAGTAGGTGAAGTACGAGAAGTTTCCAGCAAATCCTTGTAAGTTGTAGGGTCTAGGGCAATCTCCGCAGCACGAATAATTAATGGGGCATTGCGTAACTCAATTATCTCTGGCAGTTTCTGTACCCATTGGGCAAGCCAAGGTATTACTGATGGTGAAAGAACTGTAATATACCAACGGTAAGTTTCATTAGCTTGTAGATGTAAGTTTTTGCCAGTAGAAAGCAAGGAACCTTCTAGTCCAGAGATAGTAAACGGTTTCTCCGACTGACTATCATGCAAATAAGCAGATAATTTTGGGTCAGTTTGACGTACTTGGTCTAAAAACCAAGCATGGAGTCCAACTGTGTACTGAGGATAGAGATAAGAAGCAGCACAAGGTACTACTTCCAAGACTAACCCCACCAGTTCCGTCTTGCCAGACCAGCTAAGGTTTAATTGGACAGAAGACTTTTTTGTTCGCTTGCGTAGAGCCATTCTAGATTATCATTTTTCAAGAGAAAAAACTTTGTACTTCTTCCCTTTTGTTCCGAAGTTTCCTATTCCCTGCTTCCTTTTAATACCATAAAAATATGACACCAGACAACAAGATAACCCATGAATTTCGGGAATTTGAATACCAAGGATGGCAACAGTCAGTTGACCAATATCATTCATCTTTTGGCTCCCTAACTACTCAAGCGATTGAGACTCTGCTCGATGCCGTTCAAGCAACGGAAGGGACAACATTACTAGATATTGCTACAGGTCCTGGCTATGTAGCTGCCCAGGCAGTCAAACGCCAATGTCAGGTAATTGGGGTAGATTTTTCTGAAGCCATGGTTACCAAAGCACAAAAATTCAATTCCAATATTGAATTTGTTCAAGGAGTAGCAGAGGATTTGCCTTTTGAAGAAGCACAATTTGACGTTGCTGTCATGAATTTTGGTATCTTACATTTAGCTGAGCCAGATAAAGCAATTAGTGAAGCTTTTCGGGTAATTCGCCCTCAAGGAAAATTCGCGTTTACGGTATGGGATTTTCCAGAGAAGGCTATTGGATTACAGATTGTCCATGAGGCGATTCAATCTCAGGGTAATTTAGCCATTGCTTTGCCAGAAGGACCACCATTTTTTCATTTTAGTAACCCTGAAAACTGCATTGATTCTTTGACAAAGGCTGGCTTTAACCATGCTGTTGTACAGCCTATTCCACTAACTTGGGAATTAGAAAATGTTGAAGAACTGTTTGATGCTTTTTATCAAGGAACTGCGAGAACAGGAGGTTTTCTGCGGACACAATCTAGTCAATTTATTGCAAAGATTCGTGTTGCTGTCCAGGAGACAGCTTTAAAGTACATGAGCAATAATAAACTGGTTTTACCGATGCCAGCTTTAGTTGCTTCGGCTCAAAAACCATGACATAAAAACTCCAGGAAGAAGGCAGTTGCTCTGAAGATAAGACAAGGAAGAAAATTAGACAAGTAGACAAGGAGGATTTTTTAGAAAAATTGTATTCTTCTTCTCTGTCTCCCCAGCTCCCTTGACAACGACATCTTCTCACCAATGCCCCTCCGAAGAGCAGGGCTCATTGGAGGGGAGCCCGGATTAAGCTGGTTGGATATTACCTACCAAAATGCGATCGCCTTCAGTTTTAACAGCATAAGTTACTAGCGGTATCTTCGCTGGTGGACTCAAAACTTGACCAGTGGTGTCAAACTCAGAATCATGGCAGGTGCACAGAAACACATTCCGTTGCTTCTTCCATTCAACTGCACAATCCCGGTGAGTGCAGATGGGATTGATTGCCACTAATTTATCGGAATTAGTTGAGTCTTGGACAACTAGTACTGGAGCTTGAGGCAACTGCTCATTGAGGATTTGACCATCTTGCTCTAATTGTTTCATAGTTCCCACTGTGCGAAAACCACCAGTCGCAGCTTCGGTAGTAGAACTTTTAGAAGAGCAGGCTGCCAGCGCTATGGGTAAATAATTGGCAAGCAAACCCACACCAACCCAGTTGAGGAATGTACGACGATCCATAATAGCTTGATTCATTAATTAATAATTGATAATGGATAATGGATAATTACAAGTTGGTTAAAACCTTGCTTGATTGAATATCAAGAAATCTACTAGCACTTTCTTTTCCTTAAAAGGAGGGGCTTTAAACCGGATTAATTAATTATCAATTGTCCACTATCCATTGGTAATAGGGTTATTGTTGGACTAAATCTTTGTTGGTTGCTTTGTTCGCTGAACGGTTGCGCAGCAAGCCTGTCATGTTCAATCCTGTAATCAGTAATCCCATCACACCTAATCCATTCAACAGCGGATATATAGCTTGCAGACCCAAAATTCTACCGGAGTGAATCTGGAGCATCACTTTAGAAACCTGATGGAGAGAAAACCACTCATCAAAAATGGGATAAGCAACGCCTGTAATAACAGTCAAAGTTAGAGGTAAGAACATTAAGATGGCTAGCTGCCGATGATAACGACGGAAAACGGTGTTTAGTTTCATGTTCGAGCTCCTGTTATCGGTTTACACTCATGAGATAGTTGACTGTAGGGGCGTAGCATTGGCGCTGGCATATTGCCCAGACAATCCAAGTAATGCTACGCCCTTCCCAACACTGCTCGGTTAAGGGAAGTTATCGGTTTAGGGAGCTGAGGAAGCTGGGGGAGAAAAATTGGGGCTGAAACGAGCAGTATTGACGCCCTTCCGGGATTTATGCAAGAAATCTATTGCCGATGAAATGCTGATCCGCTTCAAAAAGCGAAATTAAAAGGTTTGAGGCTTAACTTCGTACCATTCGCTGTAGCTGTTATTTGCTCTCCTTCATAAGCCAAAGCCTGATCACCAGCTTCAGCAAAAGCTTTTGCCAGTTCTAACAAATTCTGTCGTTCTTCATCGTCAGCAATACCTACTGGTGGCGGCATCAGTTTATCGGCGATTTGGGTTACATTTTCGTGCCGCAAGGCAAGTGCTTGGTTGGGATAGTTAAGTAGTAGCAACTGCTTCATTTCATTGGAGTTGTCGGGACTGTGACAAACCATGCAAGCATGTTGTCGCATTTCTACCTCAAAGGCTCTATAGGCAGCATCAAGGGTCTTGACATGAGGGTTTCCTTGAGAAAAGAGGTTGGTGTATAGTGTCACTCTTGGTTCTTGCTTACCATCTTTTTCTTCCCACATCCATTGGCCATCCCACTCTCGTTCTACTAAGGAACGCTCTTGATCTTTCTGGTAAGAACGCAAAGCACCTTTAATTTTGCCTTCCTTCATCACTAACAAAACTTCAGTAGCTTGCTGGTAAGCATCCCATTTTTTCGGTGAGTGCCAGAAAGGGTAAGGAAAAGCACCCATGTCGAGTTTCTTGCGAAACATAACTGGCAGGTGGATAATTGTGAAGCCTTCCTGTTCCTCAACCTTAGGTTCGTCGTTAATCATGAAAGTAGACAGGTACGTGCGACGCCAAACTAAGGGATTGAAAACAGTAGTTTCATGTTCTGTAGGGTTGTAGTGATCCGGTTCTCTTTGCTGACCCCAGAGCATGTCTTCACTCATGGATTTGTGCAGCAAGTCAAAGTTGGCCAGCTTCTCAGCACATTGCCGTTGAGCCTTTTCATCACCCAGATCAGTAACTGGGCAAGCTTTAGCAATACCTTGAGCAATCTCTGTGGCTATTGCTATATCGGAATTGCTGGAGGAGTCGGAATTGACAGATAAGTTGGAATTAGTAGATAAGTTGTTGGAGCTACAACCGATAAACAATGCGACAGGTAAAACAATACCTGCAAAGAAAAATAGCAGTTGAGAGCGTAATTTAAGTCTTTTAAGCATGAGCTTTTCTTTGTTGAGAGTAATTTAGGTAAGGCAAAATCTGAGGAGAGGTGCTCACAGCAGCCATCCTCAAGTAAATTGGTCAAAACTTACTTGACCATTCCAAGTAGTGGAAAGACGAAACTTATGGTGGAGTAGGTTTGTATAGCGGTTCTCATTAAGTTAAGCTCATCCCACGTAATACAAGTCGTAGAATGTAAGCATCATTAGTACAAAGGACAAATGACCAGTAACCAATGACAAAGCGGCAGACGGTTATCCTTCTCATTTTTTCAAGAAATGAGCTTACCGCCGCTTTTTTGTAGTATAAGCCGCTGTGTACCAAGCACCCAGATCAAAGCGTTCTCAGCGACTCAGAGTATATTGCACTCAACTGCAAACCGCTATTGATGAATTACAATTAACTCTAATAATCTTTTTAAAGGAAAAACCTCTGTTGGTGACAAAAGAATAACAATCTTTAACTTAAACAATGGCTGTATTACTATATCTGTATTTACTCGTAAATTTTATCTCTTCAACAGCTGAAGTATCCGTAGTTACTCGTAGAGTCGCTCCAGTCTTACTGATTCTAACAGGCTTTTGTAAAGTTAGCTACAAAAAGTGAATATTCTAGAAGATAACCTGAGTGACTAGCTGTATCATCGTCACACAATTTTTATATATTGTGTCATACATATACAATAATCTAGGCATATTTTTTGATAGTTTGATTAGTCATGTAATACAAAGAATTGCATTGAGATTAAAATGTCTAGCGATTACGTAAGACATTTAATTAAATTCGTAATACATTTTTAGTTGCTCTATTTTTGTTATACAATCTGTATTATTTAGTTAATGACCCTTGCCGAATGGTACTAACTTAAGAGAAAATTAGATAGAGTCATCTACCAATTTCATCATCAATAATAATAATGCTACGATGATGCAAGATTTTGATTCGACCCGAAAAATAGATTAACAAACTTGAGCTCAGGGTGCAGTCTACTTCACTCTTCCCACCATTGCAGTGAAGCTTTGATGACTGCAAATTGGTCAAATCAAAAAATTTAGAATAAGTCTTCATTTGTCAGGGTTGCAAAAAAAGGGTTAGCTTTAGGTGGATAAAAAACAGTAGATCTGACTCATTATCCTCCAAATACTATTAACTATCACCTAACACCTAACACCTAATACCTAACACCTAACACCTAATACCTATTAATTTCAGTAAATGCTATGGGTACTGCCCTACTTGTTGAAGATTCTGTAACAGATATGCAAGTTCTCTCCAGTTGCCTCCGACAAGGAGGTATCGATGTCTTAGTTGCTCAAACTGGAGAAGAAGCTCTAGCGAAAATTACGACTTATCAACCTGATATAATCGTTCTAGACGTTGTCTTACCAGGTTGCAGTGGCTTTGAGCTTTGTCGTGAACTAAAAGCCCAAACTAGCACAAGCAAGATTCCTATCGTTCTCTGTTCAACAAAAGGAAGCGATATGGATAAATTTTGGGGAATGAAGCAGGGAGCAGATGCTTACTTGGCTAAGCCGATTGATCAAGCAGAACTGGTACGTACTGTACAACAGCTTATCAAACTTTAATTGCTTATTAGTCATTGGTCATTTGTAAAATTTTAGGAATGAAAGCCTCCAGTTCTAATTCCTCCATTATCAGTCCCCAATCTTTACCCAACAAAGAGTTTTTACGCTTTTATCTTGAGCCAGATACGACAACACTGTTGCCTCTCCAACAATTGACTGAAGTACTGACTATTTCCATTGGCGAGATTGTACCGATTCCCCACATGAGTCCTTGGGTAATGGGTGTCTACAATTGGCGAGGAGATATTCTCTGGATAGTTGATTTAGGACACTTAGTGGGACTTACTCCCTGGTATCAACAAACTAGTAATGTTTCAGTTCATAAAGCAATTGTGCTTAAAGCTAGTGGTAACAAGGCAGCTGCTAACAATGCGAAGACTCAGATGCTAGGGTTAGTTGTCAATCGAATAGAAGATATTGAGTTGTGTAATCCAGATTTAATTCAATCTCCACCATCATCGACTATTACTCCTGAACTAGTACCATTTTTGCGCGGCTATTGGTTGAAAGCAGATAGTGAAATGTTGGTAGTTCTCGATGGTGAAGCAATTATGGCAGCAATGCCTAAGCCGTCAAACTAAGCTATTGGGCATGAAAAATTGTGAATTGGTGCTGATGTAAGGATGCAGGGCTCAAAGGGTGACAAGCCGCTTAAAAAGTAAGCGGGGTGTGGGGTGTAGGAAAAAAAATAGCTTCTTCCCAATTCCTTATCCTCAAGCAACAAATAACAAACAACAAACAACAAACAACAAACAACAATTCTCAATCTACTAACATGACTCAGACACCTTCCAAATCTACCAACACGGATACTTCAGCGTCAGACAATCAATTTGAGGAGCAAACAGCTGGTGATGCTTTTTCTTCCTCCTCCGTTTGGCAGCCGTCCTACTCAACACCAACAGCAACCCAAATCCTTGAGCCAGAGGAGAGAGAAGCAGAAGTACCGCCTTTGTCAGCTTCTGTTCAACCAGAACCAGTTTCTTGGTGGCAACGAATCAGTGTTAGAGCTAAAGCTACAGGTTTAGCCATTGTTATCGGTATTACCCCAGTTGTAGCAATTGGTTCCATCGTCTATTACTTTGCTAACCAATCTATTACTGAGCAAATCAAACAGCAAAAGCAACAACGTGCTGCTCAACTTGCCAATGAAATCAATGTCTTCATGACTGACAGATTCGCCGATATTCAGGTGCTCGGGCAATTGCCAATTTTCACTGATTCTCAGTTGTCTAGCATGACACCTGTTGAGGAAAAGGTGTCTTTGCTCGATCGTTATGTCCAACTTTACGGAGTCTATAATAGCGTCGCCCTGTTCGACCTTAATGGTGACACTGTTGTACAAGCTAAAGGCAAGCCAGTACCCAACCACCTAACTCGGGACTATTATCAGCGCATTATGGAAACGGGTCAGCCGACAATTAACCCACCGTCAGTTTCTAGAACTACCGGAACCTTGAGTATGCACATTGCTTCACCGGTTAAAGAGATTGGTACAGACAATATTACCGGCGTCATCCGCTTTCAGCTTCCTGTAAAAGGTTTAGATAAGGTTGCCCAAGACTACGGTACTCAAGGAGACGAATACTATGTGATCGATAATGCAGGCAAGTATTTTCTGGCTTCTGGCTCTCAGGATAGAATAGCTCAGTCAGCAGAGGAACATTTTGCTAAGTATGCTCAACTCAAGGCAGCAAACAAGCTTGACTCAGTGGTAGATGTTAATACCGATGATGGTTCTTCACAACTGTTAACCTACGCACCGGTGGAAAACTTAGCAGGCTTGCAGGAACTAGACTTTGGAGTATTAATTGCCAGCGACTTGAAAACTGCTTTTGCGCCCCAAAGACAATTACTGCTCACTATCGCTTTGGGAACAGTAGCCACAGCTTTGCTAGTTAGTGCAATCGCAACTACTATTGCTAATCGAGCTACTCGTCCCCTCCTAGCTGCGACAGATGCGGTAGAAAAAATCGGTCAAGGAGAGCTCGATACCCGTGTGGAAGTCCAGGGGGAAGACGAATTTGCTGTACTCGGAGCTAATATCAACCAGATGGCTGAGCAGTTGAAGAATCTCCTACACGAGCAAGTACTAGCTTCTGAGCAGGAGAGAGAACTAGAGATTACTGAAAAACTAGCCGAGGAGCAGCGCCAACTCAGAGAGTCTCTGCAACAGAGAGCTTTGGAACTGCTGATGGAAGTAGAGCCAGTCAGTCAGGGGGATCTTACTATCAGAGCTAAAGTGACAGCGGATGAAATTGGTACAATCGCAGACTCTTACAATGCCACAGTGGCTAGTTTAAGGAAAATTGTTACCCAAGTGCAAACTGCAGCTACTCAGGTAGCCGATACCACAAGCAGCAATGAAGTTTCTGTGCAAGAACTATCTCAAGAAGCTTTGCAGCAAGCGGAACAAATTACTCAGGCTCTCAACCAAGTTCAAGAAATGGCTCAATCGGTGCAGCTTGTTGCTACCAGTGCTCATTACGCAGAAGAAGCTGTACGCCAAGCTTCTCAGACGGTGGAAGCAGGGGATGCTGCCATGAACCGGACAGTAGATGGAATCGTGCAGATTCAAGAGACGGTAACGGAAACTGCCAATAAAGTTAAACGCCTTGGAGAATCTTCCCAAAAGATTTCCACAGTAGTCAACCTGATTAGTACTTTTGCCGCTCAAACCAACTTGCTAGCCCTTAATGCCTCCATTGAGGCAGCACGAGCGGGAGAAGAGGGTCGAGGCTTTGCTGTCGTTGCCGACGAAGTGCGATCACTAGCTCAGCAATCGGCACAGGCTACTAACGAAATTGAAAAGCTAGTAGAACAGATTCAAACAGAAACTAATGATGTGGTTGCCACAATTGAAGCAAGTACTCAGCAGGTAATTATGGGAACTAACTTAGTAGATGAAGCTCGTCAGAGTCTCAACCAAATTACCGCTGCTTCTGGCGAAATTAGTAAATTAGTCGAGGCAATTACCGAGGCAACAGTTGTACAGTCAAGTACTTCAAATATGGTCAGTACAACCATGAATAATGTAGCAAAAATTGCCAATAAGACTTCACAAGAAGCCAATCAAGTATCCTCTTCTTTTGAAGAGCTGCGAAAAGTTGCTATCACATTACAAAAAGATGTTGGCAAGTTTAAGGTTAATTAGTCATTGGTTATTAGTCATTGGTCATTGGTCATTGATAACTTGTCAGAGTATGGTAATGTCCAGTAGATTGATTATTAGTGCAAACAAAAAAACACAAACCACAAAGGACAAATGACAAAGGACAAATGACAAATTTATTATCAGAGCCACACTTGTTAATACCCGAAAAACCGGTGCAAGAATCTCTTGAAATAGTTGTTGCAGAAGAACCAGAATTTGATTCATCAATTCCTCTTCGTCGCAGTTTGTTGATAACCATTATACCAACAGTACTACTACCTCTAGCTTTTGCTAGTGTGTTGGGTTACAGCATTATTCAACAAAGGACTGAAAATGAAATTGAAAAGCAGTTAGAACAGCAGTCTCTACTGGCTAGTAAGGCAGCTAGCCAGTTAGTAGATGAAGTAGGAAAAATTTCTCTTGATGTGGCTAGTAATCCCTTAATTATTGATACAGCTAGTGCCAGTGCTCAAAAAGCGGAATTTGAGGGCTTAGTTGAATTGCCAATTGAAGAGTTGGAAAAACGCTTTGCAGATACAAAGCTGCTTGAGGTTAATAAAAGTCTTAATGATTATCTCGTGAGAGTCCTCAAAAATCAAAGTTTAGCTGAGATATTTGTCACAGAGAAAAATGGATTTGTGATTACTTCTAGTGGTCTTACTAGTGACTTTGTACAAAATGATGAAGACTGGTGGCAAAATGCGAAAAGGGATAACTTATGGATTGCCGATCCGGAAATTGATAAATCGGCGAATACCTTTGCTGTTGACTTCTCCCAGGCAATTATAGCTCCAGACTCAGGAGAATTTCTTGGTGTTATTAAAACAGTTATACCTTCTACTACTTTTGATCAATTAGGACAGCTTTTGAAGTATGCAAACCTCATTGGCTCTCAGCAAGTACAGCTTTTGGATACTAGCTCTAGTACTGTAATCAATACACTTACTGCTGATGGTCCTAGCGATACTCAAAAAATTATTGGAGGTGAAGTGATTGCTCAAGTAGCAGGACTTCTGTTTGATGCACTCCAAAAGCAAGGTTCTAATTCTGAGCAAATATTGCAAGATATACAAAGTCAATACGCCCTAGGAGAATGGGAACTTAGCACCATTAACCAGGATGACACAGAAGAACAAGAACTTCTGAGTATCTCTTTCAGCTATCAAGGCAAGCAATATACCCTCAGCACCATTCCCAAACTCGATTGGGTGTCAATTGCTGCGATGGATATTTCTGAAATTCAAGGGACTAATAGAGGGTTACTAGTCATCTTCGGTGCGACTGCCTTGGTTTTGGGAACAGTGGCGATTGGGGTTACCACGCGGTTAGCTAATCAACTATCAGCTCCTCTAGACGAGTTATCTTATCAAGCCCAACAAGTATCTACAGGTAATCTAGATATCACTGTTGAACCTCGTGGCAGTACTGAAACCCAAGCCCTAGCTCAAACCTTCAATAACCTCGTAACTTCTGTAAAAACTCTCTTAAAAGAAAGGGTAGCTGAGCAGGAGAGAGAACTAGAACTTAGTGATAAATTTGCTCAGGATCAACGCCAGAGCAAAGAAGCTTTGCAACAAAGGGCTTTGGAATTACTGATGGAAGTAGACCCTATTAGTCAGGGAGATCTAACAATTAGAGCTCACGTAACAGAAGATGAAATTGGCACAATCGCAGACTCTTACAATGCCACAGTAACTAACCTGCGGACAATTGTCACTCAGGTGCAAGCTGCTGCCACTCAGGTAGCCGATACCACCAGCGCAAATGAGCCTGTAGTCCAGTCTCTATCGGTAGAAGCTTTGCGGCAAGCTGAGGAAATTGCAGTGGCTCTAGAGCGAGTACAAGAAATGGCTCAATTAGTAGAAGTCGTAGCTGCCAGCGCTCAGCAAGCAGAGACAGCAGTTCAACAAGCAGCTCAGACTGTAGCAGAAGGGGACGCTAATATGAACCGGACTGTGGATGGCATTGTCGCTATTCGTGAAACAGTAGCAGAATCAGCAAAAAAAGTCAAGCGTCTGGGAGAGTCTTCCCAAAAGATTTCCAAAGTAGTCAACCTAATCGGTAACTTTGCTGAGCAAACTAACATGTTAGCTCTCAATGCCTCCATTGAAGCAGCCCAAGCCGGAAAAGAAGGTAGAGGTTTTGCCATCATTGCTCAGGAAGTACGCAAGCTAGCTAAGCAATCTGCACAAGCCACGATCGAAATCGAAAAGCTAGTAGCAGAACTACAAGAGGACACCAATGACGTGATTGCCACAATGGAAACCGGTACTGATGAAGTGGTAACCGGAACCAAACTAGTAGATGAAACCCGCCAAAGCCTCAACAAAATTACCGCTGCTTCTGTCCAGATTAATCAATTAGTCGAAGCGATCGCTCAGTCAACAGTGTTGCAATCTAAAGTCTCTGAAATAGTAACCCAAACCATGATTGATGTTGCTGCCATTGCTTCCCAAAATTCCACCGAAGCCAGTGCTGTTTCTTCTTCCTTTGAGGAACTGCGTCAGGTAGCTCAAGTGCTGCAAGAGGAGGTAGGTCAATTTAAGGTTAGTTAGGTGGTAGGTGGTAGGTAGTAGGTGTTAGGTGTTAGGTATTAGGTATTAGATGTAATGAAAAACAACAAATAACAAACAACAAATGACCAATAACAAACTATGGCCATAAACCCAGAAATTCGTGACCAAGCATATCAGTTTTTTATAGAAGAAGCTCCTGAGCTACTGCAGCTAATTGAAGACGGTTTACTTAAGCTTCTGTCTGAGCACAGTACTGCCCAAATCCACGATTTAATGCGAGCTGCTCACTCTCTTAAAGGAGGAGCAGCTAGTGTTGAGTTAGAAGCAATTACGACCCTAGCTCATCGCTTGGAAAATATCTTTAAAGCTCTCTACAATGAATCTGTAGAAATTGATATTGACCTCGAAAGCCAACTACTACAAGCTTATGACTGTCTGCGTTTACCTTTAATGGAGCAGATTTCATCAGGTCAGTTGGACGGAGAACAAGCTTTAGCGATAGCTGAACCAATTTTTACTCAGATAGAGGCAGGGCTAGGAGATGCTCTCTCCCAGGCAGATAATTACATTCCCAGCTCCTCAGAGTTGGGAGTTAATATGGCTTTGTCGATTTTTGAAGTAGATGTCAGCCAAGGACTCGAACGCCTAGCTACAGTGTTGGCTAATCCTTCTAACTACGAAGTAGCAGGAGAACTACGAGCTCAAGCCGAGGTATTTGCTGGGTTTGGAATATTATTAGAATTGCCAGGATTTGGTGCGATCGCTGAAGCAGCAATTGCGGCGTTGGATGCTTACCCAGAGCGTGCAGTAGAAATTACTCAGCTAGCACTGGCGGATTTTCAAACAGGCAGAGAAGCAGTGCTAGCAGGTGATGCTACTCAAGGAGGAAGTCCTTCTGTTGCTTTGTTGACTTTATCCAGGTTTCAAGGAGAGACGCGGAGATGGAGAGACAAGGAGGACAAGGAAGACAAGGAGGACGAGGAAGACAAGGAAGAAATTTCTTATTGCCCATTCCCCATTCCCCATTCCCCATTCCCAAACAACAAAACACAAGAGATCATTGATGGGGAATTAGTTGCTCAAGATCTATTTGTAGCAGAGGAAACTACCTTGGAGGGTATCCCTTCCTTAGAAGAAATTTTTGGTAGTGTGCCTCAGCTTGATAATGTAGATGCGACGGGGATACTAAGTGAACAAAAAGAGGCAGAAGATTTACCTTTTATTCCTGCAATAGAAACAGCTGATGCTAGTGCCATAATTCCTATAACTTCTACCTCTGGTGCTCTGCAGGGAAAAGATTTGGAGCCACCTGAGGTTACTGAGGAGCCAGAAACTTTAGAAGTAGCAGTGCAATCGATTGAGCAGCTGTTTGAAGATCTGCCTACAGTACAAGATATTTCTGAAGTTATCAGTGGTTCTGCTGCTTCCCAGACAATTGCTCAGGGTGCTGTTAGTCAACTCTCAGAAAATGCTTCCGACAAACAACCTAGTACAACTCGCGGCGAATCTGCTCCTGCTCGACTCAGTGTGCGAGTGGACTCAGAAAGACTGGAAACGATGAATAATCTAGCGGGTGAGTTAGCCATTAACCGCAATAGCCTCTCCCTTCAGAATGAGCAACTCCAGACCTCAGTGCAAGAGCTATTGAGTCGATTTGCCCGATTTGGGAAACTGGTGGGCAATCTGCGAGGATTATCAGACCAGATGCTGGTTGAGACTTCTAGTTCTGGTTCAATTGCTACCAGTACTGGCTTTTCGTCAGTGGTTAATAGCCAGTGGTTAGAGTTAAACAACAATGACAGTGGGTTACTCAGCAAGGACAATGGGCAACTGACTATAGATACCTCCCATTTTGACTCCTTGGAGTTGGATAGCTACGGAACTCTAAACTCTCAGCTACAAGGCTTGATGGAAGAGATGATGCAGCTTGAAGAAGCTGTTGATGACATTGCTCTGTTTGCTGGACAATCGGTTCAAACTCTCGAACAACAGCAACAAATGCTCTCTCAATTGCGGGATGAGGTAATGTGGGCAAGGATGTTGCCTCTGTCGGAAGTACTCAACCGCTTTCCTCGAATGTTACGGGGTTTATCTACCAAATACCACAAACCAGTTAACCTCAAGCTTAGTGGTATAGGGGTACTAGTAGACAAGGCTGTGCTAGAAAAACTCTACGATCCACTGCTGCACTTACTCCGCAACGCCTTCGATCATGGTATCGAATCCCCAGACAGCAGAAAGCAATTAGGCAAACCAGAAACTGGTCAAATTAAACTGACAGCCTATCACAAGGGCAATTCTACCATTATTGAGGTTACCGATGATGGTCGAGGGATTAAAGCTGAAGGAATTCGCCAACGGGCTCTAGAAAGAGAATGGTTTTCTGCTGAGCAATTAGATGGCATGAAAGAAGCAGATTTATTGGAGTTGATTTTTGAGCCAGGATTTTCCACCGCTGCTCAAGTAACCGAACTTTCTGGCAGAGGAGTTGGCTTGGATGTAGTGCGAGCTCAACTGCGATCGCTTAAGGGTAGTGTAGCGGTTACTTCTTCTGTTAATCAAGGCACCACCTTTACCTTAAAACTGCCTTTAACTCTAACCATTGCTAAATTAATGGTTTGCCTAGTTGGTGAACATGGCATAGCTTTACCTTCTGATAGCATTGAAGAAATTGTAATTCCCAAAGCTGCTCAGATTAAGCGATTAAGAGAACAGCGGTTTTTACTTTGGCACAATAAATTGGTTCCAGTCTACCAGGTTGGAGACCTATTGGAGTATGGATGTCCTTCACCCAAAAACTCACCAGGTAGAATGTTAACGGTAGTACCATCTCCAGTAGATTGGGCATTGCCTTTACTGGTAATGACTTTAGGACAGGAAGTTTTTGCCCTGGAAATCGAGAGTTTAGTAACTGAGCAAGAGCTGGTTATCAAACCTTTTGGAGAAGCGATTGCGCCCCCCGACTATACCTACGGTTGTACCATTTTGGGGGATGGCAGTTTAATTCCAGTAATTGATGGAGCTGCTTTAATTGAACCACACTTAGGCACTAGTGCTGGAGAAATAGCAAACAGGAAAGGATTTGGTTTATCTGCTGCGAGGGAAAAAGGCGTAAATGATTCTGTTGGGATTACCAAAGCAACCCAACTCACTTCTACCACAGTACTAGTCGTTGATGATGCAGTTGCCTTACGGCGAACCTTAGCTCTCACCTTAGAAAAAGCTGGTTTTCGAGTTTTCCAAGCTAAAGATGGGCGAGAAGCAATTGAACAGCTACAGAAGAAAAGTTCTGCCATCGGGTTGGTCATTTGTGATATTGAAATGCCCAATATGAATGGTTTTGACTTTCTCAACTACCGTCGCCAAGACCCTCAGCTGCTAGAAATTCCTGTAGCAATGCTCACCTCCCGCAGTAATGAGAAGCATCGATGGCTAGCTATGCATTTAGGTGCTACTGCTTACTTTACTAAACCCTACATTGAACAGGATTTCTTAACAGCTATTAAAGATATTGTCAATAGTAATTAGTTATTTGTTGTTTGTTGTTTGTCGTTTGAGTAATGGCTGAAACTTCAGTTAAATTAATTGTTTTTCAAATGGGTAGTCTCAATTTGGCTTTACCCATTGAAGTCGTCTACAAAATATTGAATCACAAGCCTATTTATGGCAGTGGGATCAATCAGGTAGGGGTTGTCCATCTCGATGAGCAGGAAGTTACGGTAGTTGATCTTTATCGGCGATTGTTTGACTCTGACTCAACTAGCGAGGATTACCAAAAAAATTATCTAGTAATTGTGCAAAACGCTACAGGTGAACTTTATGGTATTCCAGTCGCGGACACCCCTATCTTAATGGAGGTTCCCTTATCCCAAATTCGTATCCTCCCGGAGTCCTATCGTCGTGCTGATACTCTAGATATTGCCAGTCATGTAGCTGTGATTAACCAAGCAGGAGTCGCATTAACTGTATTTTTGCTTGACGTTGAGCTGCTACTGCCTATTTTTCAGAAGATGGCTTTTTTTGAGTAGTACAGCACTTTGCGATGTAATAAAGTACATTATGCAAAAGTTCTCTTTGAAAAGGGTGATGCGAGAAACTTCTAATATTACAGCTCTCTTGCCACCCCTTGAGCATAGAGGCAGTTTTTGTATTATATAGCTATCGATGTCAAGTAGACCTGATGATTAAAACCTCTATTGTTAAATCAACTTCAGTTGAAATAGGATGTGAACTACCCACACTCCCCTAACGGGTGAGTGTTGGCTTCCAGCTACCCTGCGGGAACGCTACGCGAACACAGAAGATTGCCGCATCTTGGATTTACGTCCGCGAGTTGGTCTTATATCCTCTCCACTGGCGTTAGCCTCCCCCGTCCCAGAGGAGGACAGCAGTCTAATACCTTCAGCCCTTATATTCTGTGCTGCGTTCCCATCTCTATCATGGTGGGTTCCACAACCAAAAAAATTCTGATAAGCACGACTAAGATTGAGACTTACAGACTGTAAAACCTGTGAGTGACAATCCTTGAGCCATTGAGTCTCTTGATTTTTTTTGAGTGCTGGCAACATTGAATTTAGTCCAGATTGAGACAAGCTTTTACCAGTTGTTTTATAGGTTTCAATGCATTGACTTAGCCCATAATTCCACCACCAACGTGCACAACCAAAATGCTGTGCAAGTGTCTGTTTTTGTTGCAGAGTGGGGTACAACCTTACTTTCACCGCTT
Source organism: Symploca sp. SIO1C2 (assembly GCA_010672925.1). Classification (GTDB taxonomy): domain Bacteria; phylum Cyanobacteriota; class Cyanobacteriia; order Cyanobacteriales; family Coleofasciculaceae; genus Caldora. The sequence continues at coordinate 82,911 of JAAHFP010000010.1, forward strand.
GTCTTTTCACCGTGACTTCTCCTAATTATCGACCTGTTACTATTATATAATATTTGCATTAACAATATTCCGGAAGATTGTAAAAATATTCGCTCTCCTGAAAGGACGCAAAAATTTTTACCGCCTTATATCCCGCCGCTTACCTGATAGGGAAGCGGGGGACTTACGGCTAAAAAGTTAAAGCTCTTTCCCGATCGCTATCTGCCTGTTTTTCATGATGTATCCCATCATGGTCAAGATTGACTTCTCTCAGGCAAAGCAGGCAGCTCAGACTCCGGAGCCTGTAGTATTGACGCTGGTGGTGAACTGGCTCATTAAACCCTTGACAATGGTTGTCTTTGCTCAGTTCTTTATCGGTTGGTTATTTAATCCACTCCTAGAAGGAACGGAAATCCTTCGGGGTTTAGAAGTTTCTCTGGCAAATTCTTACATTGCGGGGGCAATTCTTCTCGGTATTGCCCCTTGTACTGCAATGGTCTTGATGTGGGGCTATCTTTCTTATAGTAATCAGGGGCACACCTTGGTTATGGTGGCGATTAATTCCCTCGCAATGCTGTTCCTCTATGCACCGTTAGGGGGATGGCTGCTATCGGTGAGTAACCTGACTATCCCATGGGAAACGATTGTACTATCGGTGCTGGTATATGTAGGTTTACCTCTGCTAGCAGGAGTAGTCTCCCGCACCTGGATTCTGCGCCACAAAGGAAAATCTTGGTTTGATCAGATGTTCCTCAAGTACCTCAGTCCAGTGGCAATCTCCGCGTTGCTAATTACTCTAATTTTGCTTTTTGCCTTGAAGGGTGAATTAATTGTTCGCAATCCTCTGCACATCTTACTAATTGCGGTTCCCCTATTTATCCAAACGAACTTTATTTCTGGAGTTTAGACTAGTTAGGAGTGCGAAACTCCAAAGTCTGATAGTCCGCAAGATAAAAAATCAATCAATTCAGTCAATGGTGTCCCAAGAATACGTACAATTGCCAAGTCTAAGAGAGGCAGCGC
>JAAHFP010000100.1 GCA_010672925.1 Symploca sp. SIO1C2
GGGGAGCTGAGGGAGCTGGGGGAGCTGAGGGAAATGGGGAGCTGAGGGAGCTGAGGGAGCTGGGGGAGCTGGGGGAGCTGAGGGAGCTGGGGGAGCTGAGGGAAATGGGGAGCTGAGGAGCTGAGGAGCTGAGGGAGCTGGGGGAGCTGGGGGAGATGGGGAGCTGAGGAGCTGAGGAGCTGAGGAGCTGGGGAGCTGAGGGAGCTGGGGGAGATGGGGAGCTGAGGAGCTGAGGAGCTGAGGGAGCTGAATACAATTTAAAAATTGTCACTAAAACCTACCACCTACCACCTACCACCTACCACCTACCACCTACCACCTAACACCTACCACCTACCACCTACCACCTACCACCTACCACCTACCACCTAACACCTACCACCTACCACCTACCACCTACCACCTAACACCGAAAACCTAAAACCTACCACCTAACACCTAACACCTAGAATGATAGATCTCTACACTTTTACTACACCCAATGGTCGCAAACCAGCGATCGCTCTGGAAGAAATGGGCTTACCTTATACTGTTCATAAGGTAGATATTTCCCAGGGTGAGCAGTTTAAACCAGAGTTTGTGGCTCTCAACCCTAACAGCAAAATTCCCGTAATGACGGATCAAGAAACGGGTTTAACTATCTTTGAATCGGGAGCAATGTTGATTTACCTGGCGGAAAAAACAGGCCAACTGTTACCGAAAGAACCAGCTCAACGCTTCGAGGTGTTGCAATGGTTGATGTTTCAGATGGCTAGTGTAGGACCGATGTTTGGGCAATTGGGGCATTTTCGCAATGCAGCACCGGAAGAAATTCCCTATGCGATCGCTCGCTATGAAAAGGAAACTTTGCGCCTATTTTCCGTACTAGATCGCCAACTAGCAGAGCAGGAATATGTCGCGGGGGACTATTCCATTGCAGATATCGCCATTTATCCTTGGGTAATGGCTTATCCTTATCTACAGGTGACCTTAGAGCAACACCCTAACCTGGAGCGATGGACACAGATTTTGCAAGCACGTCCAGCAGTACAAGCAGGAATGGCTATATTAAGCGAGACAAATTGAGACTTCAGGGAGCACAATCAAATAAGGAGTAGATTACAGTAATTCTCACGCTGGTGCAATGGCAAGACACAAAGAGTTTGATCGACAGATAGTACTGGAAAAGGCAATGGAGACCTTTTGGCAATATGGCTATGAGGGAACATCCATCCAAATCTTGCTCCAGGCTATGGGGATCAATCGTGGTAGTTTGTATGATACGTTTGGTGATAAGCGATCGCTCTTTCTTGAAGCCATTGCCCATTACGAGAGCAAGGTAGTACAAGAAGCGATGGCCAAGCTTGAAGCTCCCGATGCTGGTAAAGCCGCAATCATTGAACATTTTCAGGGGATGGTAGAGCGCCTAGCTAGCGATCGCACTCGGTGGGGTTGTTTTATGACCAACGTGGCTGTAGAATTATGCAATCATGATACCGAAACAGCCCATCGGATTCGTCAGAGTCTCCAACGGGTTGAAAAAGCTTTTCGTCACGCCCTACAAAATGCCCAAAGTCAAGGAGATATTGCCTCCGATGCCGATATTGCAGCTTTGGCTTGTTTTCTTACCTGTATGATTCAAGGTTTACGGGTAATGGTTAAAGTAGACCCTAATCGTCAAGCTCTGAACCAGATTATCAACAGCACATTATCAGTTTTAGATAATATTAACCAGCCAAGAGTTGAAAATACTTTCGGCGGGTAATGCAAACGGTGCAAAATGGGAGTTTAAAAGGGCGCACGTCGGTCATTGGTGTCAACTTAAGGTGAAACCCTTATCTCGCCTGGGGTTCAAACCCCAGGCTAATAGCTCAAGTCATCTAAAGATGACTAAACTTAAGGTGAAGCCGAAGAATTTAGTCCATTTCAATGGACTTTTGCTATTAGCCTCATCATTTGAATCCAAGGTGGATTAAGTCATCCAACTAGCTAGTTATGTCTAGGCTTAAGTTGACACCAATGCACGTCGGTGCGCCCCTAAGATCATCACTCAATGATACCTAACACCTAACACCTAACACCTAACACCTAACACCTAATCTTATGGTACCCAAAATTCTCGCCCTCGATTTTGATGGTGTCCTCTGTGATGGACTACTGGAGTATTTTCAGGCTTCTTGGCGCACTTACTGCCAAATCTGGAATACCGACAGCCAAGAACCCCCAGAAGACATAGCCCCCAAATTTTATCGCTTAAGACCCGTCATCGAAACTGGCTGGGAAATGCCAGTATTGGTTCGAGCATTGATACTGGAGATTCCAGAAGAAAAAATCTTACAAGATTGGTCAACAGTTGCCAAAGAAATTGTGGAGTCAGAACAGTTAAATGCTGCAAATACAGGCAAGAAACTTGATCTGAACCGAGATAAGTGGATTAGCTCCGATTTAGATAGTTGGTTAAGCTTGCATCGCTTTTATCCCGGTGTTATTGAACAGGTCAACCAGATATTATCAGAAAATTCAACAGAATTATTTATTGTAACGACTAAAGAGGGACGCTTTGCCAAGCAGTTATTGCAGCAGCAAGGTGTTCAATTGCCAGAAGATCGGATTATTGGTAAGGAGTGTAAACGCCCAAAATACCAAACTCTGCGGCAAATAATCGAGAATTTATCAGAAGAAGCAGCAAATCTTTGGTTTGTTGAAGACCGGCTTAAAACCTTACAATTAGTACAACAGCAATCAGACCTCAAGGAAGTGAAACTTTTTCTAGCAGATTGGGGTTACAATACTGTGGCGCATCAGGAATTGGTTCGTAATGATCCCTCAATTCAGCTATTAGCCCTTGATAATTTTAATCAAGATTTCTCTCTGTGGCCTTAATTAAAGGGAAAAATGATTCAAAGTCCCCCAGAATTGGGGGATTTAGGGAGCGAATAAATACCCCTACTTTTTTACTTGCCACTGGAGAGTCCCTAAAACCTAACATCTTTTAACTTATCAGATATCGCCTGTAACAATAACGATCGCCCTTCATTAATGAGGAAAAAGTGATTGCCAGGAAACATTTGTAAGGAAAAAGAACTCGTTGTCTGTTCACGCCACGCATCGAGTTGCTCACGGTTAACTTCTGTATCCTCGGAACTGCCTAAAACCGAGATAGGGAAATCGAGGGGAGGTTCGGTTGTATAGCTGTAAGTTTCGTTAAGACCCAAGTCTGCTCGCATAATAGGCATGAACAACTCCATTAGCTCAGGATTTTGTAGCACGGCTTCTGGAGTCCCTCCTTTATAGCGCAAATCTTCTATAAAAGCAGCATCAGACAATTGGTGAGTAAATGGCTGTGAGCAAGGGATTTGAGGGGCGCGACGGCCAGAAACTAAGAGGTGTAAAGGTAAAGGTAAGCCCTGACGACGGAGTTGACGAATTAGTTCAAAACTAATCAAAGCTCCCATACTATAACCAAAAAAGGCGAAAGGACGATCCAGATAGGATGGCAAAACTTGCATCAGAGATTGAAGCAGAGGTTCAATTTTGGAAAAAGGAGCTTCCCTCATCCGACGTTCCCTTCCAGGTAGTTGTACAGGAATGACTTCGATTTCGGATGGTAATTCCTTTGCCCAGAGGCGAAAGATAGATGCACCACCACCGGCGTAGGGAAAACAGAACAAACGCAGATGAGCTTGAGAATTGGGTTGAGGATTGGAAAACCAAAGGTTTTTTGCCGTCATCTGTTTTTCAGAGGAGATTTGGTAGAGGCTTCTCACGGTTTAAGCCAGAAAGCCTCTATCAATTCTACGGGAGAATTTGACAAATTATTGGTCATTTGTCATTGGTCATTGGTCATTGGTGACAAGTTAAAGGGTCGCGCATTTTGTCAACTCCCATATATAGTGTTTGTGTACTAAAAAAACCTATATATGAAAAGACTAAGGGGTCAGAAAAATTGTATTTTTCTTCCTCAGCTTCCTCAGCTTCCTCAGCTTCCTCAGCTTCCTCAGCTCCCTTGACAACGACGATTTTGCCTTAACTTGTCACCAATGGTCATTGGTCATTTGCCATTTGTTTCCTCGGTATCTGATTTCTCTACTTCGTCAGTATCTGACTTCTCTGCTTCGTCGGTATTGGTGTTGACTAATTCCGGGTGAGTGAAATTTTGCGTGGTATTTCCATTCGACTCGTCCGGTGCTTCTTGGGTCTCCGCGTCTGTTGACTTGTTTCCCCACCCCTTTTTTTGCTCACCCACTAATTCCTCAGTATCTGACTTGGCTGTTTCCTCAGTATTGGTGTTGACTAATGCCTCAGTATCTGTTTCTACTGCTTCTTCATTCTCCACCTCCTGGGAATAAAACGAGTCACTCTCATCACCTCGCAACAAGTATTGCCGATAGAGCAACTCCAACTCATTGCCTGCTTTGCGGAAAATTTTGACCTGGCTGTACCATAGAGCTTGGAAGATGCGATAGAACACAAAACTGACAATCGCCACAATTAGTCCTGCGGCAGTACTAATCAATGCTTCCCCAATGCCCAAATTGACACCAGCTGTTGCATCAGTTCCCAAGTCGGAAATATTAATTGAACCTAATGCCCTAATCAAACCCAAAACTGTACCTAGCAATCCGAGTAAGGGGGCTAAAGTAATGATTCCTTCTAGAACCCTGTGTCCCCGCCGCATTGAGGATAACTCATCGTCAGCAGCGGTTTCTAAAGCCAACCGAAACACCTCTGGATCTGGTTGAGAAAGCATGAGGGGGGCAGATAGATACCGCCCGATTGGTTGTCGCCTTGTCTGAAAAGCAATATCTTTTGCTGTTTGCCAGTTGCGACTCGCGGCATCTAGCACTCGTCTGAGAATTGATTTTTCTCTGGATAAGACACTAAGCCAAAACCAGATACGCTCAAAGGTTACGCCCAAAGCAAGGACTGATAAAACCCACAGTGGCCACAACACCCACCCGGCCTTTTTAATCATTTCGATCATTTCAGCATCCACAGTAGACCTTTGACCTCCCTTAATTGCTAAGCAAAATTTTTCTGTAGTAATAAGCAAACTATTCTTTCCAATTTTATGTGGAAGGGGAACAGAGTATTAACTCCTACCACACTTTCCTCTCTCTCCTCTCTTCCCAAATTCTCAAAAGGGCTCTACCCCAACAGGCGGGTTATCCACACCGGATGACTTTGAGAGAATCTGGCAAGATTAATAGTAACGGAAGAGTTAACAAGTTAATGAACAATTTTTCTTTGCAATCAATTTACACCTGGTACCGCAACATGCTTCGCAATCCTAAGTACCGTTGGTGGATCATATTGGGAACCCTAGCTTACATTTTTAGTCCTATTGATATTTCCCCTGATATTTTCCCCATTGTTGGGCAAATTGACGATGTTTTGTTGCTAACTTTACTGATTTCTGAACTTTCTCAGTTAGTAGTCGGTTTTGTTAAAACTCGCAAAGAGCAAAAGGTAGTTGCTAAACCCAGTGATTCTAGTAACGAAACTGTAGATGTTGATGCGGTATCTGTTTCCAGTAATTCTAGTAATAAGACTGTAGAAACTGATGCTGTATCTGTTGAGTAAAGCAGGAAAATGCACCGAATGGGGAGATGGAGAGCAGGTCAATCAATTTTAGATTTTAGATTTTAGATTTTAGATTGACCCCATGTCTAAAGCCAGGGGCTTGGAATAATGATAAAATCTTTGTTTTTTCCACGGATAAATCCGGGGGCTTGTATCCTTGTTTTTTTCTGTCAAAACAATTCAAAATTCAAAATTCAAAAACTAAATCTTTCCTCTTAATTCTCAATTATTTGTTCCTCAGCCTCAGGCTCTTGATTTTGTTCCTGTTCTTCATCCTTTAACTTCTGCTCTTTGTCCTGTGGTTCCTGAACTTCGTCTTTTGGTTCCTGAACTTCATCTTTTGGTTCATTTTTTTCATTCTGCTGTTGTTCTAACCGTTGCCACAGCCGGAATATTGCTTCCTGAGCTTTTCCATAAACTTGAGAGCCCTCTTGTTGAGAGGTTTCTTTTATTTTCTCATAGATAGCGATCGCTCCAGCTACATCTCCTGACTTTTCTAATTCCTGGGCTCGTTCTCGGAGTTTTGTCAACTGTTGCTCTAACTGCTCTAATTGAGACTGCCACTGATTAATTGTTTTTTGAGCATCCTGATAGGAAGGACTACTCTGAGGAATTTTTTTAGCTGTAGCAATTGCGCCTTCCCAATTGCCTGCTTCAGCCTCTTTTTTGGCCTGTGCCAACAGATTTACTCCTTCATCTGGGGGAGGAGTTTCAGGTTGCTTGGTAGGGGTCGGTTGTGCAGGGGTTGGTGTTGGTTGGGGCGAAATTGCTGGTTTCGGCGAAGCTGCTATAGGCGGGCTAGTAACTGTTGGTTCTGGGGAAGTGGGAGCAGGACTCAGGCTCACCTCTTGGAATGGTGTTCCCTTAGCTTGCTGACAAGAGTTTAGCTCTGAATAGTTTGCAATGACAGTAGTATGGGCCCAAGCAGACCCTCCAGCGGGATTAACTACTTCTACCCAGCTACCTCCTCCTGTACTATTACCAGTTACAGCTAACTGTTGCGTTTCCGGAAGCACTGAAAGAGCTTCTATAATCGTGCCATTAGGTTGAACCCGGACATTACTTCCTGGTTTAATTGTAGCCAAACAACCTTGAGGTGAACCTAAATTGGCAAGAGATTGCATCAACTGAGGAATAAATAAACCTCCTGCGATCGCTGCCACTGCTGCTAAACTTATTCCTACTATGATCGGAGCTGGACTGGAAGAACGAGAAACTTGGGAAGAGTTTGGAGATGAATCAATAGGTTCAACTGGTGGGGATGCCGGGGAAACGGCAAGTGTCCTTTTTTCCGAATTATTGCGCTGAGGTGGCGGTAAGGTTTGTCTAACTGGAGTTGGTGGCTGGACTGGTGGCGGAGGTGGGTAATTAGGTGGTTGATATCCAGCTGGATAACGAGTCAGAACAATAGTTGCTACCCTGAGAATTGTTTGTCCTAACTGTATACTGTTGCCTTGAGAGAGCAGTAATTCTGTTGTTGGTAAAGATTGCCCATTAACTAGGGGTGGATTACTTGGCCGCAGATTCCGTAAGTAAAAATACTGCTGTCGGACGTTAAAGAAGATTTCCACATGCAGGGCTGATATTGTAGGATCCGACAAAACCAAGTCACACTGAACTGGATCACGCCCAATACGGAAAGTACCTGGGTTTTTAGTGGGTTGTACTTGCCGAATTTTCTGAACCCTTCTTTGACCTCCCTCAATCCACTCTAAGGTTAGTTCATACTGGGGAGTCGTAGCTGCAACCGCGATGGGTACTGTAGGAGGATGAGCCAGTTGCTCTAGTCCATGTAGGACTTCCGCTGCTGTCTGGTAGCGGTCTTTGAAATGGTAGCGTACCATCTTGGTTAGCACACCCACTAGTCCAGGGCTAGCTGATACATCATCTTGCCACAGAAGTTCTCCTGTATTTAAGTCTTCCCTTATTTGCTCTGGAGGTAACCCGGTAAGTGCCTGGATACAAATCATCCCCAAAGCATAAATATCACTGTTGGGACGAGGTTTACCCTGGGATTGTTCTGTCGCCATATAACCAGGAGTACCAATCGACACGGTAACCGAGGCTTGGCTGGAAGTAGTAGTTAAGTCTGAGCGTAGTTGCTTAACTGCACCAAAGTCAATCAGAACTAATTTGTCATCATGCTCCCGTCTAATGATGTTATCGGGTTTAATATCCCGATGAATAACATCTTGTTGATGGATAAACCTAAGAACCGGCAGTAAACTCTCTAGTAAACTGATAACATCAGACTCATGCCACTTTTGACCTGGTATGAGTTCTTGTCTGAGAGTATGCCCGACAATCAACTCTTGCACTAAGTAAAATTCTTGATTGGCTTCAAAGTATGCCAACAGCCGAGGAATCTGATCATGGTTGCCCAATCTAGCTAGGGTTTCGGCTTCGCTTAAAAAGAGACGTCTAGCAGTGGGTAACAGATTTGGATCAGAACTGGCTGGCTTAAGGTGCTTGACAATACATTTGGGATTGCCCGGTATGCGGGTATCTTCAGCAATGTAGGTATGACCAAATCCCCCAGCTGCCAAAGCTTGGATAATTTTGTAACGACTGTCCAGCAACTCGCCTATCATACTCTGCCTCACCTTAAGCTGGCTCTATTCTAGCTCTCATTCCATATTTTGATGCGTCACAATTGTAGAGGTGCACCAACGTAGTGCGTAACCATAGCATTTGGATAGGTATACTTCTGGCTTAAATGCGATCGCGCTCAATTGATAACAATTTACTTATTTAGGGAATCATAAAAGCCACAGCTTCAGGGCTAGACTGAATCATTTCTTCAGGCTGATCAACTTGACGATAGTAAATCCGAGCTAGCACATCTTGATCCTGCTGATAGAGTTTAGATTCAGACTGCAAGCGATATTCTGAAACTTTATGTTCTCCTGGTTTTAAAGATATTTTAGCCGGTAGATCCAACTTTTTTGGAGTTGAAATCATCAACACTTGATCAGAGCCACCGACCACAATTTGGATGCGGGTAACTTCAACTTCTATCTTGTTTTCAGAGAAGTTAGATAGAGTGAGCAAGATATCAGCATAACTACTTGCTTGCGGCTCCAATACCTCATAAGGAAGTAAATTCAATTTTATCGACAGTTCAGCAGTTCTGCTGGAGTCAAGTGACCCTTTAGAATGGGAATTATTGCTGCTTGCAACCACATGTTTAGAACTACTGAGTTCTGGCTCCTGGTTACAAGCCATTACTAAAGCAGTTCCTAGGGCTAAACCCGTTATACCAGTCAGAAAATTCATCAAATTATGCATATAGCTGTACACGCATACATTTGGAAATATCTTTTCTCTTGTCCCGCCTTAAGTTGGTAGCCGTACCTAGAGTAGAGATAAAGTTCAGAATGGCACAAGGAACTACACTAATTATGAACCTTATATTGATATCTGAACATCCTTAAACTACTACTGAATGTTCACTTAAGTATGAATAAGATCAGACTGGCAATTGGTCTACAGTAAACTGTATTAGCGCTCTGTTACTGTCACCTGCACCACGAATAGTTATCAAATTTCCTTCAGTACCGATGACACCAGGACCACTGATAACACCTGTGCTTAGATTATAATTGAGTTGTAGATCTTTTTGGCTTCGGAATGGATTAATGTCAACATGATCATCACCACCGCGTAGCCCACTGTCTGCGTCATCAATACGAAGAGTAATAGGAACGGAAGAACTGCTTGTGCCGTGGCTAAATTGCCAGTTGGGTCTGATATCATTTCGATCACTAATATCATCACTACGCTGATCTACACCACCAATATTCACTCGAGCGTAGAAATCAGCAGAGCCGAAGGGGCTATCAGGATTGTCGATTGCTTGAACCCGGTTTACAGTGACTCTCACCACATTTTGTGTGAGAGAGTAAGGTTGTGCAGCACCATAGTTAACATTCCAACCAATGTCTCTCAAAGAGGCAATAGTCATCTGGCTCATAGGCGAACCGCCACTACCAATAGCATGAGTCATTATCTCATTAGTAAACACCTGCTCCCGCCAATGGCCGTAATCAGAACCAGATCCTACGTTTGTTGTTAGTGGTATGGCAGTTTGTCTAAAAGTATTATTGAGTTCTCCATAAGCCCAACCTGCATAAGTGTTGGCATTGTAAGTCCCATCAGAGCGCCTGACAAAATCCCGTCCGCGACTCTCCCACAAAGTACCAATTCCAAAAACATGACCAAATTCGTGGATCATTATGTCCCTTAGGAAGTCGGGATTACTGTTGAATGTACTCAATCGGTTAGTGTTAATTGTCGCTGCTCCCGTAACAGGCATATCTCGATTGTTAGCATCTCTTTGATATCGTCGTGGTCCTGCTTGTGCCAGAGTATTCCCACTAAGACTTGCACCTGTAACATCAATGCTTAAATTGTGGACACCATTAAAGGTGCTGTGTGAAATAACCTGTTCCCAAAATTGAGCTGCTTGCTGAATTGCATTGCGAGCATTGGTATTTAAACCACTCAAAGCATTACTAAAATTGAGTTGGATATCAAAGTTGCGGTTATCTGTAACAGCAGTTGTGAAGTTGGTGGACAGGTTATAGTTAGCTGTCTGATTGTTGTAGCTCATCACTTGCACAAAGTAATCGCCACTGTTAAGGAAACGGCGAATTGATTCACTGCCAGTGCCCCGTTCCCATTGCCATGCAAGTACCTCACCTTGGTCAATTTGGCCGTTATGATTGCGGTCTTGAATCAGGCGGACATCAGCATCACCAGTTAAACCAGTTAGATTGGCAGTGAAGATTCCAGATTGGTTGATCCGAAAGTGGTAGAAGTCACTGGAATTGCTGAGGCTAACTTGTTCGATACTTGAGAAGTTGGCAGATTGTTGGATTTCAGTAGTGCCATTACCATAGGATTGGATTAAGTCATGGAAACCATTAAAGTTGAAATCCATCCAAATTTGATTGCCTCGTCTGACAGCGATATTATCCCGGTTATCACCGTTCCAATCACCGACTAAATACTCATCTTCACTATTACCAACACCATAAGATTGGATGAAATCGTGGAAACCATTAAAGTTGAAATCCATCCAAATTTGATTACCACGTCTGACAGCGATATTATCTCGGTTATCACCGTTCCAATCACCAACTAAATACTCGTCTTCTGTATTACCATCACCATAGGCTTGGATGAAATCGTGGAAGCCATTAAAATTGAAATCCATCCAAATTTGATTGCCTCGTCTGACAGCGATATTATCCCGGTTATCACCGTTCCAATCACCAACTAAATACTCGTCTTCTGTATTACCATTGCCATAGGCTTGGATAAAATCTGCTGTACCATCAAAGTTGGAATCCATCCAAATCTGATTACCTCGCCTAACAGCAATATTATCGCGACCATCACCATCCCAGTCGCCGACTAAATACTCATCTTCACTATTGCCATTACCATAGGCTTGGATAAAATCTGCTGTACCATCGAAGTTGAAATCCATCCAAATCTGATTACCACGTCTGACAGCGATGTTATCGCGACCATCACCATTCCAGTCCCCAACTAAATACTCATCTTCATGAACTAGCGAACCACTGCTCCTTAAAGAGTCAAATGTTTCACCTGCGGTCAAATGCCCAGAGTCGGATGTTAGGTCGAATTCTTCAGCATCCAAATTGCTGTCAAAAACACTATTACTGAAAACTCCAACATGTTGATGAGCAAAAGCATGATTATCAAATCCAGAGCTGAGAGTATTTGCTCCCTGAGTAGACAGATTTAGTAATTCATCAAACCCATAACTACTCATCGCACTTGGTGTTGGAAGAGATTCAAGCACAGGATTATTATCCAAATAACCGGATAAAATATCGCTTCCTGCTAGTTGTAGTCCTCCGCTGGCATCAAAAGGAGTTGGCTCCTTGCTCAGAATACCTTCCATAATTACTTACCAAATTAAAATTAATCATTACAAGCAAAATATTTTTTTATTTATTAAAGAAGATCATCTAGGTGGATGTTTAATCATTCTTTGCTTGATTAATTAATAGAATAAGGTAAATACCAAATCATCGCATTAAACTTTTTTGCCAACTTAGTCGCAGTAATTGACCAAGCTAATTGCACAAAAGTGCAAATTCAAAAAAGACTATTGCCTGAGTATGAAGTGAAAAATGATTTTATTGGGAAACTTGATTATGCTTAAGGCACACTGGTAACAATGAAAGTAGAGTCAGCATACCCAATGCTAGGAAAAAGGGCAAGCGATCGCCTCCTTGCAATGCCTCCTCCCCTGCCACTCCCAGCCAGGTATAAGCCAAAGTCCCCGGAATTATTCCCAAAAATGTGCCTGTAGCATAATTGCGTAGGTCAATTGCTGTCAAACCAAACAGGAAATTGACTATATTAAAAGGAGAAATAGGAGCAAAGCGCACTGCTAGTACAAAAGCTAGGGGCTTGTGCAAAACTGCTTGATGGAAACTTACCAAAGCTTTGTGACGCCTAAATCGACTTTTAACCCAATCCTTGAGGAAATAACGCGCTAACAAGAATGCTCCAATCGCTCCCAAAGTTGCTCCAACTACAGACCAAAGCGTACCCCAAAATAAACCAAAGACTCCACCGCCAGCAATGGTGAGGATAGTACCAGGAACCCCCAGTACAGTGGCAATAGAGTACACCAAGATAAATAAACAAATCGCTGAGTACCCCAATCCTTCTAAATGGTTAACTAGTAAGGCTTGATTAAATAAAGCTTGTAGCGGCCCCAAAAGACATACTAGGATACAAACCCCAAGGGCGATCGCTAGCCAAAAACGTGGTCTTTTGTTATTGGTCATTGGTTCTTGGTAAAGCTGAGCTTACCTATAAGATTAAAATCTCGCAACCTTAGTTTGTCCTGAGAGAAAGCACAATTATTGCTGATAAGAATTGCTCCTCTAGAGCAGGAAAGAAACTCAACTTCTTGAAGGATACTGCTGGCTAAAGCACGTAGTGCAGCATCCAAGTGTCCCGAATGGCCGCAAGATTTGTCAAAAAGCAACTATACTGAACTAATGACCAAGTTTCCTGAACCTAAAAACTATTAGGTGCACCAAAAAGTCTGGTTCGCCTTCTTTGCTAGGTAAACTTAGGATCCCCTTATATGCAAGAGTGGGGATTATCAATCTGCTAACTTTCAGTAATGCCTTCCCCGTGATTGCAATTTATCCAGGTAGTTTCGATCCCATTACCCTAGGGCACCTCGATATCATAGAGCGTGGCTGTAAGCTTTTTGATCAGGTAATTGTTGCTGTACTGCGCAACCCGAGTAAGTCTCCCCTATTTACTGTACAGAAAAGAATAGAGCAAATTCGCCTATCTACACAACATTTAACTAATGTAGAGGTAGATAGCTTTATTGGTCTGACTGTAGAATATGCCAAACTGAAAAAGGCTCAAGTGTTGTTGCGGGGGCTACGGGTACTGTCAGACTTTGAAGGGGAACTTCAAATGGCTCACACCAATAAAACTCTCTGGCATGAAATTGAAACGGTTTTCCTGGCGACTTCTAACGAATATAGTTTTTTAAGTAGTAGCGTAGTGAAAGAGGTTGCCAAATTTGGTGGCTCTGTCGCTCATCTTGTTCCTCAGCAGGTTGCCCTTGATCTTTGCCAATGTTACACCGAGACTCCCCTGGAATAGACTCTTCTAAAACCGATAACACAGCGGTAGCAACGCCAAGAGCGTCAAACCCCAGTCAACCCAGTGAACCACCTCCGAATGCGGAACGAGGTGTAGATATCCAGCAAGAACTAAATCAGCTGGAGGATATGCTGTTTGAGAGTCCCCACATCCCCCTGACCAAGCGCACGCTGGTGGATGAGGAGATGTTTTTGGCTCAGCTGGATTTGGTGCGGGAAAATCTGCCTCATGCTTTTAAGGCAGCAGAAGAATTGGTGCAGGAGAGGGAAGCTATCCTCATGCAAGCCGAAGAATATGCTCAGGAAATCGTGGAAGTAGCTGAGCGACGTGCGGATCAGCTTTTAGATGAAATGGGTATAATTCAACAGGCAGAACTTGAAGCTAACCAAATCCGCAAACAAGTGAGCCAAGAGTGCGAAACCCTTAAGCAGCAAACTCTGGCTGAAATTGACAGGATGCGCCTGCAAGCCAAGCAGGAGTTAGAGCAAATGCGTCAACATGCCCTAACAGAATGTGAGGACATTCAAAATGGTGCTGATGATTATGCTGATTCAGTACTCATCAATATTGAGCAGCAGTTAAATGACATGCTCCGGGTGATTCGCAATGGACGTCAGCAACTAACATATGAAGCACAAGGGAGTAGTGTACCAACCAAAGACTCAAGGCATGAGGTAGGAGGCAGGAGGCAGGAGGCAGTAGGAGAGGAAGGGAAGAAGGGAAGAAGGGAAGAAGGGAAGAAGATTTAACTGGTTTGGTGAAAAATTAAGGTACGTATCACGGCACGGCGTTGACGAGTGCCTTAATTATCCCCAGGACTTACGCAAATTATCTTATTATGACACTAAATGTAGGGATAATTCATGAATTATCCCTACATTTAGCCCTGGTGCGTAAGTCCTAATCCCTATCAACCTGGCATTGATCATCTTTTTTCCTACACCCCACACCCTGAGTCACCAAGACCCTAAGGTCATTCATACAAAGGACAAAAGACCAATGACTAATCTCACGGTTCGCTCAAATCAAATGCCTCTAGCCCAATAAATCGCCCAAGAGTGTAGTCTGGGTAAGTAGTTGAGAGATAAGACAGGCTTGATAAATTGAAGGAAGCTCACTTGGAAAGAGCTGACG
>JAAHFP010000101.1 GCA_010672925.1 Symploca sp. SIO1C2
TTGGAGTTTCGCACCGGGAACTAGTCTAAACTCCCGTAAATCATCTGTTGAGTAGGACACCGAGAAGCCAAATGTCGTTGGTTGGTTTGAATAGGGGGTATGACCCCCTATTCGCCAGCGGTATCCTTGCAGGAGAGGGGTTGGGGGAGAGGTAATTCACAATGAAAGAATGAAAACTATATTGGTGCATATAGTAATAATAATGATAATCGTGCTAGTCGAGGAGAGAAGGATTTTTATGCATGATGGTGAAAAAAATTTTTCATCGGGATTGCCTCCTGCCTCTTCAGAGCTACAATAAAGAAATTCCCTAGCAATCGCTCTGTATGAGTACAATACTGGCAATCGAGAAAACGATTTCAAGCTTTCAAGGATTACATGAGCACTTGGGTTTATGTCGCGCCACTGATGAATCGTTTTTTTCAGAATGGCAGATATCTTCTATGGAGATATTAGATGATGATAAATCTTTTCTTGACCGTCTCCGGCAGCGATATCATCATTACTACAATGCTGGTCTCTTAACAGAAGGAACAGTGCTTTTA
Source organism: Symploca sp. SIO1C2 (assembly GCA_010672925.1). Taxonomy (GTDB): domain Bacteria; phylum Cyanobacteriota; class Cyanobacteriia; order Cyanobacteriales; family Coleofasciculaceae; genus Caldora. The sequence continues at coordinate 546 of JAAHFP010000101.1, forward strand.
TCTATTGTTGCACCACTGCTGGAGCGGTTGGAATTTCATGAACCTCCGTTTTTTGTACAATCTGAGGTTTCTATCAGTCTTGAGGTGGAAGAAGGCAATGAAGTTTATCGGGGTCGGATCGATGTGTTAGTGATTCGCGGTCTGGTTTGGATACTGACTGTAGAAGCTAAACGAGCTAAGTTTGCAGCGGATATTGCTTTACCACAGTGTTTAGCTTATATGAGTGCTGCACCACAACAACCAAGCTTTGGCATGGTAACGAATGGTAGTGATTTTATTTTCTGCAAGTTGGAAAATAAAGTATATGATTTTTCCGATGCATTTTCATTATTGTCTAGGCAAAATAAGCTTTACGAAGTTGCGACTATTCTCAAGAAGTTAAAAAGCAACCAATTTTCCGAAAACTAGAGAATGAAGAGAGACTCGAACATCGTCAGATTGAGCGAATGCTTGGATCTATGCTCAGGTTAATCCTGAGGAAATTGCTACTGCAATCCAAGAAAATGAGGCAAATTAATTGATGAGCCGTTTATATGCTGATGAGCAGTTTCCTAGACAAGTAGTAGAATTACTTCGTTTTTTAAGCCAATTGACGAACTATAGTCAGTGATTTCTTGGAATTATTATTGAGTAACAACCCTTCTCTATCTTCGATATCTGAAAGGTCTTCGGTCATTTCTAATAAATAACCTTTTGGTTCTGCTACACACCAACAATAGGGATTAATTTTGTCTGGATGTTCTTCTGGTAAATCTGTTGCCACCAGAGTTTGATAATGCATCGCCAGCAACCTTGCTAAAGATAAATGATCTTTTCCTGGTACAACTCCCTTGGTATAGGAAATCGTGATATCCATTGGAAAACCTATTGCATATTCGTTCATTATTATAAATGCTTCTGCTTGAATATCAGGATAGTTTAAGCTTTCAATTTTTAAATCGAGAATTTTAGACAAAAATGTCAGCAGTTGATACTCATCTAATACTTTGTTAAGGTAAAATTGCATTTCGGTAGACATAAGTGCTTACTATCTCCTATTTGACTAATTATAATCATTAACTAATTGATCCAAAGTTTTGAGAAATTTTCTTGATTAAGTCAGCCCTATCACTTGAAATAATTTCTTTTGCAACTAAGATATTGATTGTTTGCATAGCTTTATCTTTGTTCTGTTTAAATTGTTTAAGAAGTTTATATTCTTGTGAAGAAACTTTGACAATCCCTGTTCCCTCAATTAGGATAAAGTATGTTATCGTGGAAACTATAAATTCTTCCTGATGATGTGGTAAATGTATTATCTTCTCTGGTGGCTTGTCCACTATTGATTTCATTGACATCATTTTGCACTAAAGATTTTTCAATCAAAAAGATACTATTACCCGCAGCTTTAGGTATTGATAAGCCACTAAGGAAATGTCTGTCACTGGGAAATCTAAGTGGCATATAAGATTTTTCAGCCTAAAGCACTATTTTAGCTGTATCAGTCTACAACAAGATCATGCGATCGCACTGCCAGCAGTTACAAGTGGAAGAAACAGTTATGGTAGTATTGGATATTGGCAATATGTAGGGGCGTTCGCGAAGCGTTCTCGAAGAGTAGCATTTGGGTGATAATTTTTCCCGTATAGACCCGAATATACCAATCCAAATGCTTCGCCCAGCCCCCTTGCGACAAATGCTTCATCCGAACTCCTTGCGGCTGAATGTGTTTCTTAAAAATCCCTCTGGCATAAACCCGGAAAGGGTGAAGCATTTGCGAAGAAGAATCCACATCTAGGAACACACTACCCGGAAACCTATATACTTGAGCGTAACTTCTGAGCGATTAAAAAGGCGACTCGCACTACGACACTGGAACGGATGGCAGTTCCAAGAACCACCACGCAGCAGCCGACGCAGATTACCATTATCACTATTCTCTACCCAGGCAGAAGCATCTTTTGGTGCTCCTTGATAGTTATCATGCCAATCATCCTCACACCATTCATGAACATTACCATGCATATCGTATAAGCCAAAGGCATTGGCTATTTGAAAACTACCAACAGGGATGGTTTTATCTCGAAACTTTCCCGTAGGACTATCACCGTAGGCTTGCTTACTGTTGTAGTTAGCTAAACCAGGAGCGATTGTCTCTCCGACAGGCTTGAGGATAATATTCGAGGGTTTGATATCCCGATGGAAAAACTGCTGCTGATGCACCTCATCCAGAATCTGAGTCAATTGTATCAGCCATTCTAAAGCCAAGTCCTGAGCGATCACTTGATTTTGCCGCTGTTTCTGATATTCTTCTAAATCCAACCCTTCAATCTTCTCCATAACCAGACAGTGTAGAGGTTGCTGACTATCTCTGGGAGTGAAGGTAAAGTATCTGTCTCCTCTCGGAATTCCCGGATGATTGAGTTGTTGCAGCACCCGCGCTTCTTGCTGAAACAATTCAATCGCTTTAGGTTCATGGTTAATCAGGACTTTGAGTACTTTAGTTGTACTACCCTGACTCACTTCATAAGTTCTACCAAATCCCCCTTTCCCACTAAGTAACTGACTCACCCGATATCTTCCAGCTAGCAGCAATTCCGAACCACAGGTCTTACAAAAGAGACTATTATCAGGATTGTCGGGATGGGGACAGTTAGGATTAATGCAGAAGCTCATTGGAATTTAGAATTGGGAATTGGGAATTGGTAATAAGATTTTCTCTAATCGCATTTCCCACTGTAGGGGTGACAGCATTAGAGCTGGCATATTGCCCCTTTGATAATCTTACTTCGCTAATGCTTCGCCCTTCTAGCATTTACCCCAAAATATCAGAATTTACATATATGAGTATAGATTTCATATTATAAAATAATAATACCCAAAAATAATGTCGAGTGCAATAAATCCTGATGTTTAAAGGATGAAGTTACTATTTGATGAAAGATTTATAGATACCCGACTTTTTCAAGAAGTCGGGTATCTGAGCGGTGATCGCCAATTTTTTTGTTACCTTTGAACTTAGGCAATTTTTGAGAATAATTATACCCGCGATGCGGTGCGTTACGCTTCGCTAACACACCCTACTGGCGTGACACAGCTAAAACTGTGCAATAGAAAATCCACCGTTTTCCTTGTAAATTCAGGTATTTGAGCCATTTGCCTAATGAACCATTTTAGCTGTGTCACGCCACTACGATAGGTACATTTTTTCCTAGAAATCACCTTAGCTCAAGACAAGCGTTCCATCAAATGATCGCTTACCCTTAGGGCGTTGGCAATAATGGTTAAAGCCGGACTGATACTAGCATTGGAGGGGAAGAAACTACCATCTATCACATACAAATTGTCCAGGTCATGAGCCCGACAGTTACTATCTAATACTGAAGTAGCAGGATCATCACCAAAACGACAAGTACCACATTGGTTTGCCATCACTTGAATCGGCACTTCGCCCCGGGGATGTATAACTCCCCGCTGAAAGCCATCTAAATCTTTTTCAACAGTTTTTAGTACTTCAGTCCAACGATAAACTAAGCGATCGTGGGCTTCCAAATTATTGGGGTTGTAGTCAACAAATAACTTGTTCCCTTCAACTCGTACTCGGTTATTGGGGTCGGGTAAATCTTCAGTTTGTGCCCACCAACCAACGGAACGGGTAGCTAACTGTTTCAGACCAAATCCCGGCATAAATTTCGCTAGCACGGAAAACAGGGGTGGGCTTTCGGCAAAGATAATATCACTGAGCAATCCACCGGTATTTTGAATATGTCCCATTGGGTAGGGAAAGTCCCCATCCCCGGTATAAAAATCATTCACGTAAACCGTTTTGAAAAAAGACCCAGAATTCGACTTGGTTCTCAGTTGCACCACAGCGGTTAGCAAGCTTTTCATTAAGTTGCGTCCCACTAAATCGGAACTATTAGCCAAACCTTGGGGATGTTTATCGTTGGCTGAACGTAAGAGTAAAGCGGCGGAGTTAACTGCTCCACAGGCAAGTACGACAATATCTCCCATAAAGAGGTAGGATTGTCCGGCAACTTCCGCTTCGACGGCTTTGACGGCTAAACCGGAGGGGTTGGTGTGCAAACCAACTACCTTGGCTCTGGTTTTTAAGGTGACGTTGGGATGTTTTAGGGCGAGAACAATGCCACTGACTTCCGAATCATTGGTGGGGTCGTCATCCTGGCGGGTTAGCCCTAAGGGTAGGGGAGATGGGTGTAAACCTTGCTGAGCGATCGCATTATAGATTTCTGCAATTTGAGGCTCGTGAGCGATCGCTGCAAAGGGGTAATCTTGACTATGGAATGGTTCAGTTGGTTCACTGTTGGTTTGACCATGAACTTTATAAAGCTGTTCAGCTTCAGAGTAGTAGGGTTCAAAGTCGGAATATTTTACACACCACTCTGGTGATACTCCCCCCTGATGCTGCACTGCTTCAAAATCCTGTTCCCGTAGCCGCAATAAGGCTGCACCATAAATCTTAGTATTGCCGCCGATGGCATAATTCATTTGAGGCCAAAATGGTTCTCCGGCGTTGTCATACCACTGTTCTGGTGCATGATAGCGTTCACGCTTAAAGATATCCACATTACTGCGATTCTGCTCCTCTAGGGGCATAAAATCACCCCGCTCTAGAATCAAAATCTTTTTGCCACTAGCAGCAAGTTTGTATGCTAGGGTACCTCCCCCCGCACCAGTGCCAACAATGATTAGGTCGTAGTGTTGGTCATCAATAATCATAATCCCTCACTGCCACAGATAAATCAGCGCAAACAAAATAATCCAAATAACATCGACAAAGTGCCAAAACAGGGAAGTGGCAGCTACCCCAAATTCCCCACCATCGTAGTTACCGGGAATAAAGGAACGTCCTAACATCAGCAATTGCAACAGGACACCGGTAAGCACATGCAATCCATGAAACCCAGTGAGTAAATAGAAAGTACCGCCAAATACACCATCGGTAAATCCAAAGGAAAGCCCCTGCCATTCTACTGCCTGACCGTACAAGAAGTAGCTACCCATCGCGATCGTTAGCAGCCAAAAGATCCGAAAACCCCACAGATTTTCTTTGTGGAGAAAGCGTTCAGCAAAATAAATTACAAAGCTACTAGAAACCAGTACTACGGTATTAATGGCTGGCTCTTTAATCTCTAACCCCGTGACACCAGCAGGTAGCCAATCTAGAGTAGTGGTTTTATAAACAATGTATCCGACAAAGAAGCTCAGGAAAATGACACTTTCTGAAAGCAAGAAGATAATGAAGCCAAACATGCTATTGCCTGCTTCATCATGTTCGTGAGCAACAGAAGTAAAGTCAGCATGACTTGATGGTTTATGAGCATTGAGGGACGGATCGATTTCAGCTTGGTTCATGAGCCACCTCCTCTAACGCATCAGGGTTTGCAACCAAGGGTTCAGATTTGCCATAGCCGTAAGGTTCAGCAACCACCACCGGCAACTCTTCAAAGTTCTCATGAGTTGGTGGAGAGGAGACAAGCCATTCTATCCCGATTGCTCGCCAAGGATTCTTGGGTGCTGGTTCTCCTTGTAGCCAAGAACCGACCATGTTCAGAATAAAGGGCAAAGTAGACATTCCCAACAAAAAGGCTCCAATGCTGGCAACTACATTCCAAAAGGCAAATTCGGGGTCGTAGGAAGCAACCCTTCGTGGCATTCCTTGCAGTCCTAAGGGATGCATGGGGAAGAAATTAAGATTGGTTCCGATGAAGGTGAGAACAAAGTGGAGTTTTCCTAACCCTTCATTGTACATACGTCCTGTCATTTTCGGAAACCAATGATAGAAGGCGGCATAGACCCCCATAACGGTTGCGCCGTAGATAACGTAGTGAAAATGTCCCACTACAAAATAGGTGTTGTTGACATGAATATCCACTGGAACCGCTGCTAACATAATGCCGGTGATGCCAGCAAACACGAACATTACCAAGCCTCCTAGTCCAAAAAGCATGGCGCTGGTGAGTTTGAGTTTGCCTCCCCAAATAGTCGCTACCCAGGCAAATACCTTAATGCCAGTGGGCACAGAAATCAGCATGGTGGAAAACATAAAGAGCATCCGCATCCAACCGGGAGTACCACTGGCAAACATGTGATGTACCCAAACCACCGCACTTAATGCCACGATGATCAGGGAGGAAATAGCCACCACCTTGTAACCAAAAAGGGGCTTGCGGGCGTAAACGGGGAAGATTTCCGAAAAAATACCAAAAATTGGTAGGATAATCACATATACTGCTGGATGAGAGTAAAACCAGAAAAAGTGCTGGAATAGAACGGGGTCGCCTCCTTTAGCCGGGTCAAAAAAGCTAGTACCGACGGTTAAATCAAACAACAACATCACGGCTCCCGCAGTAAGAGCCGGTAAGCCAAATAATTGAATAGTTTGAGCACTAAGTACAGCCCAGACAAAAATCGGCATCCGGAAGAAGGTCATTCCCGGCGATCGCATCCGAAAAATGGTGGTTACAATGTTGACGGCTCCCATAATGGATGATATCCCTGAAAGGGCTACTGCCAACAGCCAGAGAAATTGACCACTAATTAAATTACCTGTAGGATTTTGTAAGCTCACCGGTGGATAAGACCACCAGCCTGCCTGGGCGGGACCCCCTGGAACCAAAAAGCTGGCCATTAAGATTACCCCAAAGACTGGTACCATCCAAAAGGCAACCGCATTCAGCCGAGGAAAGGCCATATCTCTGGCTCCAATCATCAGAGGCACGAGATAATTGGCTAACCCTGCTAGTACGGGGAAAGTCCATAAAAACAGCATGACGGTACCATGCAAGGTGAACATCGCATTATAGACCGTGCGATCCACTAAATCCGCTTCTGGGGTAATTAGTTCTCCCCGAACAATCATGGCAAAGATACCGCCGACGAGAAAGAAGAAAAAGGCAGTAACAATATATTGAATACCAATCACTTTGTGATCGGTACTAAAGCTAAAAAACCGTCTCCAGTCTTCGGGAGTTCCTGGAGACGGTTGCTCATTCTGGGAAGTAATAGCTTCAACAGAAGAAAGATTGCTCATATAACGTTTGGAAAATGGTATGTGAACATTGGATAGCGTTAAAAAGGAGTCACCGAGTCAGGAGGAAAGAATACAGAAGTTTTTTCTAAAAAAAACGACAATATAGGTTTACAACTCATCTGGAAAAGCTATAACATTATTTCCTACCTCCTTTTACCTCCTTCCTAGTAGCGTGGCACAGCTAAAATGGTGGCGAGAGAAACAGGTGGGGTGAGACAAGGGAGATGGGGAAAAAATCTATTCCACATAACCGACATGATAAGTTCTCCTTGTATCTTACTTATTACTTATTACTTATTACTTATTACTTCAAAACCACATTTTTAGGTGTGTCGCGCCACTAGCCTCCTGCCTCCTGTTTCTCAAGAGGTGAACCGGAATAATTAACTACAGGAGGTGCAGCCGGAACAATCGTTTTCCAGGCTGTAGAGGTTTGGGTTTGGGACCTTTGGCGATATTCTTCAAATGCTTGATTATAGGCAGCTTGAGGGGGTTGAGTTGCTGCCTCCTTGAGCCACTGCTGGTAGGCTTGGGGTGACTCTACCACCACATCTGCCTGCATCGCAGCAAAGTAAGTCCCGCTGTATTCAGAATCCCGCAACCGATATCTGCCTTCCCGAATCGGGGTGAATTCCAAGTCAATCACTTGATTGGGGATAATATCTTGCTTGAGCCGAAAGGCAGGGATATAAAACCCGTGTATTACGTCTTCGGAGTTTAGTGCCAGTTTGACCCGTTGGTTATTGGGTAAATGCAACTCTGTACTGGTTACATGTTGTTCGGGATAGTGAAACTCCCACACCCACTGGCGAGATAGAACTTCAATACGCTCCATCCCTTCCTCTTGACTTGCTTCATTAGTCATTGGTGCTGCTTCTGCACTGGCCAGATGAACATGCTGCATCGGCCCTAAAATCGACATCTGGTCGTAGACTTGATAGCTGTAGGTAGCAATCCAAATTACTAAAGCCAAGGGAATAGCTGTCCAGACTATTTCTAGGGTGATGTTACCTTCAATGGCTGGACCATCACTGAAGTCATATTTACCTGCTTGTTGAAACAAGATGGCGTAACTTAAAGCTCCGATTACCCCTAAAAAAATAAAGGTTCCCAGGGCTACCAGGAAACTGAATAGATCGTCAATGAGTAGCGATTCCGCCGTAGCCTGAGGGGGGAGCCAGGAGTAAGCCTGTTTACCCATCCACAGACTAATACCAGCAAGAGCGATCGCAACGACAACCAAAGTCAAAATTGTGCGAATCTTCATTATTTCAACACCAAGTTTGGGTCTTGACCAAGTCTCAACAAGCGGTCAGCGCTAATATGCACACCGAAATCTGCCGCCAGTTGCGCTCCTAAAGTACCGTGAACGAACATCAGGGCAAAAATCCCTAGTCCTGCTAACAGATAAGTCCATTGTACCTGTCTAGCTTTGTCCTGACGCCACAGAAATCTTTGAAATCCTCGCCAGACAGTCATCCCAACAATCAACAGTAGCAGCAAGACTCCACCAACTCCATGCCACAGCATAGTTTCCATTGCCTGTAATCCCCAAGCACTTCTAACTTCTGTGTCTGGTTGAGCCAACATAATTTCATAGAAACCCGCTGCCACGGTGAAGAAAGTAACCACTGCCGCTGCTAGCATGTTGTACCAACCCACATCAAAAAAATTGGATCTTGTCGCAGGAATGGCCAAGAATTTGAAAATGGGTTTTTCTAAGGGAAAAAAGGCTCCGACAATATCAAAAGCGATCGCCACAATAAATAAACCCAAAGTTAGGTGTACTAAATTCGGGTGAATTGCGATGGGATAGGGCAAGCCATTGGCTCCCCATTGATTAGTAAATTGGTTAATTAGGTCTGAGTTCACTGCAAAAAACCCTCCCTAGTCGCTTCTACCACAGGACCTGTGTGCAATCCATATACCCAAACGAGTAAGTCCCCCAGGTAAATTTGGAAAAACACTAAGCCTGTTAATAATAAACCTACCCCCAGAAAAGGCAGAGGTAACTCTTTAGGGTTGCGAGTACGAATGATGTACCGCCACGCCGTTACCGCTGCCAGAATTCCCGACAGTGACCAACCAATCAGTGTATGCAAGTTCAAGGTTGACTCTGCTGCTGTATAAGGTTCAGCTAATCCTGCTTCGATCTGCCCAAAAATAACTGCAATAAAGATAGAAACTGTGGCAAAACATAAATTCCACCAACTCACTTCATACAGGCGAACATTCCGGGTAAAGTAGCCGATAGCATCACACAATACAGCAAACAAAATCATGGCAATCACAAAGTGGACCACAATCGGATGAATGGTATCTGGATAGGGTAGGTTGTGATCGTTTAGAGTCGGAAGATACTCCAGCATATGATTCTTATATCAGAAATTGCTGCCAACTCCAACCATAACAGATCACACTAAAAACAGCAGCCTACAGAAGTTTTTATAGCGGCAGTCACAAAGGTTAGGAGATATTAAATGGTTGAAATAAGAAATATCAATCATTAACCTCTTACCTTCCTCCTGCCTCCTGACTCCTGTCTACTGCTATGGCTTTAATACTAGAGCAGTGAAAACAATCATATTCATGGCAATAAGCGCTGCAATTACATAAAATTGCTTGGGTTTTACACCTTCCAAATTCACAGTAATTCTCCTCAGATTTGTGTTGTGTTCTAGAGTAATGACAGCGAGAGGTTAGTGCCTGCTAGTTTTTAGTGCAAACAACTAATTTTGTCAAATGACAAGCTGTCCTAAGCAGGCGGATAATCGATTTTTAGACAACATACTTGAGATATATTGCCTAGCTTTCAGTTTACTCAGTAAAATATCTTTGTTAGTTAATTGATCAGTAATTTTTAAGATTTGTGTCGTCCAGAAAAAGGCTTTAGGTAAAATTTACAGTAGCATTATGGTATTAGCTTAAGTTATGAATTACTATAGATGTATTCTTCAATACTAAACCCAGAAAATGTCACTTTCCGAGAGGCAAATCCCCAGGAAGACAGTATAATTGCTCAACACTTCTATCAACTTTGGCGAGATAATGATGTTCCAGCTGACTCTATCAAATCTGATTGGCTTGAGTTGACCCTCCAGTTTATCAACCAGGCTCGTCAGGAACTTTACTATAAAACTTTTGTTGTGGAAGTGGGTAATTTAGTTGTCGGTTCTACTAGTTGTCAACTATTTAATGGTCTTTACCCCAATATTTTGGTCGAGGAATACCGCAAATATGGTTATATTTGGAATGTTTATGTCGAGTCGCCTTACAGGAATCAAGGATTTGCCAAAAAACTAACATCGTTGGCGTGCGACTATCTTAAATTGCTCGGTTGCACACAAGCAATCCTCCATGCTTCTCCATTAGGTAAACCTGCATACGATCGCATGGACTTCTACCAGAGCAATGAGATGCGCCTAGATTTAACCGAATGAAAATCACAAATATATGATAAGTAGGTTTGGATAATTATAGTTAGCTAGTGAGGATCATCATTTGTTATTTGTCATTTGTCATTAGTAAGAGTCTGACTACATTTACTTTTCTTAACATAGTTCAGTTTTTTATACCAAACCTACTTAGCAATTCTCTCTTCCTCCGCTCCTCTGCTCCCCACCCCTTTTTTCGATCACCTGCCTGTTCCCTGTTCCCTATTGGTTACATCACCACTATCAAATGCCCTACCATTTCTAAATAGCAAACAAGACCGCTCTTTATTGTCTGGAACAAACAGCATCCAGAGAGAATCACTATAATTATCAGATAATCCCGACTGACTCGTGTATATATAGCCTTCATTAGAAAAGTGACTGCGCTGTGCCGGTAAATCAGCAAAGACCAAAGATTTTTCTCGCCAGAAGATACGTATCCTTAAAGATGTTTCGGTTGACTCAGGAGTACTTTTCCGGTAGACATTGACAGCGTGGAGGGGGGTATCACAGTATGCTACAGTGTCTTCAGCCTGAGCAGGATTGATTACAGAAAGAAAGAAGAAAGTAACTCCGACAGTACTCAAAAACAACTTCAATTGAATGTAGAATAAATTAAGCATAGGATATCTTTACCGGCAAACCTGATTAAAATGAAGTTGTCATAAAGAAAACTATGACTACAATCAAACCACCAGCTAGCAATTTTACCTGAGAACGCAGGTATTTAATCTCTTGGTTATAAATTTCTGCTTCTGGCGAAGGAACAATAGTAGCATCTACAACCTGGGGAGCCGTTTCTTCTGGCTCCTTAAAAGTAACCTGCTCATGGAGCCAATCAGTAATCAGTTGAGGGCAATTTTTTTTAAACCAGTAAAGTGCCACAATTCTAAAGACAGGCTTAGACCGCTTCGCAATAAATTTCATTATTTTATTGAGCAGTCGAGGGTTAATTTTTTTATTGATTAAATTAACAGATCCGATATCATAAAGACAATCTAAGATCATTTTTACGGTAGTTTCCTCTCTTTCCACCAAATGTTCTAGCAACAAAAGAACGTTTTTGACGCGCTCTTGTTCTCTATCTTCTTCTGCCAATTGTTGCTGAATCTGGACTAAGTTTTGTGAAGATTTGGTTATTACCGTTGTCATTATGCTTTACCTGCTAGTTAAGTCTGCTATGCCTTATTAGTCTAAAGGTAACCCATCACTTTCGGGATAGAGCCCATCGGGAGCAACGGTAGTGAGTTGAAGTTGCTGAGCTATAGTACCAGCTTTTGTGCAAAATGCAGCACTTTCTATTTTATTTGCTCACTGTGCTAGTGGCGGTACGCAAAATTAAGAATTAAGAATTAAGAATGCTTATAGAGTAAGGATTCTAGCATTTTTATGAAACTGGGTTGGGTCCCACAGTAAATATGTAGGGGCGGGTTCACCCGAAACTGGGCAATAAGAGCGATAATTTAGCCAAACCCGCCCCGGCTGCTCAGAACCGATTTTCCCACCGGGGCGGGTTTAGGTCATTGGCGGGTTGAACCGAAAGGTTTTAGGTGAACCCGCCCCTACCACATATTGTGATTATGTATAGTTTGTTAGTTTAATTGTGAAGACTTGTAACAAAATTCCCTTGTTTTCCCTACTCAATTGCATAACTTGATTTTTGCTTCCCTATTAACTCTACAGAAGGGAAAAAAATCACCCCTTCTACCAAAACTCGACAACTGTAGACTTTTAGGGAAACAATCATGGAGCGTAATTTGCCCACAATCATCAATGGTACTGCCGGTGATGACATCCTGGAGGGGACTTTAGGAATCGATAAAATCCTTGGTTTTGGAGGTAATGATGTACTCCGAGGAAACCAGGGGCACGATTTTCTGTTTGGAGGCGTTGGCAATGATAACCTCAGTGGAGGTCTAGGAGATGATTTTCTGTTGGGAGAGGCAGGAAATGATCTTCTCAATGGGGATGATGGTAGTGACAACCTCAATGGTGGTGCGGGAAATGATCAACTTTTTGGTGGTAATGGCAGCGATACCCTCTTCGGTGGCGAAGGGACTGATCAACTTTATGGTGGTGCTGGTGTAGATTACTTCGATGGTGGTGCAGGAAGGGATACTGTTCATTTCCAAGAAAACTTTGCCATCACTGCTGACTTGAGTCAAAATCGCGCTACCTATATTAATGATGCTGGAGAAGAAGTAGTCGAGACTTTGATTAACATCGAAAACCTACGGGGAACAGCTTTCGATGACACGCTAATTGGTGATGATGGCAATAATTGGCTGTGGGGGAATGATGGTGCAGATTACTTCGACGGTGGCGAAGGAAGGGATATTGTTGTTTTTAACAATGAGAAATTTGCCATTACTGCTGACCTCAGTCAAAATCGTGCCACCCATATTAATGATGCTGGGGTGGAAGTTGTCGAGACTTTAATCAATATCGAAAACCTAATAGGAAGTGCTTTTGATGACATACTAATCGGTGATGATGGCAATAATTGGCTGTGGGGGAATGATGGTGCAGATTACTTCGATGGTGGCACAGGAAGGGACACTGTTTTTTTTAGCAATGAGAAATTTGCCATTACTGCTGACCTAAGTCAAAATCGTGCCACCTATATTAATGATGCTGGGGTAGAAGTAGTCGAGACTTTGATTAATGTCGAAGACCTAGTAGGAACTGCTTTCAATGATGTACTAATCGGTGATGATGGTAATAATTGGCTTCGGGGGAATACTGGTCAAGATTACTTCGATGGTGGTGCTGGTATTGATACTGTTGGTTTTGGTCTTGAGCAATTTGCCATCACTGCTGACTTGAGTCAAAATCGTGCCACCTATATTGATGATGCTGGGGTGGAAGTAGTGGAAACCTTAATCAACATTGAGCGATTAATTGGTACTGCTTTCAATGACACACTTATTGGTGATGATGGTAATAATTTGCTGCGGGGGGAAGCTGGTGATGATTTCCTTGATGGTGGTGATGGTATTGACACTGCTTCCTTCCTCGGTTCACAAGTAGGAGTTACAGCTAACCTAAACCAGGGTACTGCTACCTCAGTTAATCAGGCGGGTGAATTAGAAGTTGACACCTTAGTGAATATCGAAAGCCTTACTGGTAGTAACTTTGATGATCATTTGATTGGCGATGCCGCTAACAATACCTTATGGGGCTTACAAGGAGATGATCTACTCACTGGTGGTGCTGA
>JAAHFP010000102.1 GCA_010672925.1 Symploca sp. SIO1C2
TTCTGTAACGATCAGATGTTACTGAACCCCGCTCTTTCCCCTAATCAATCCCCAGCATATCAGCTATGCTGACCACATCAGAAATGCTTCCTACAGCAGCTTTCCTACTGCGATTAACAACTGGGGTTAGTTCGATACCTCTTATCATTCATCAACTTTTGAGAAAGAACCATACTCAAATCTTCATTGAGCCGTTCATGTAGAGGTTGAGTATGTTGTCAAGTGTCGGGAAAATAGACTACCAACCCCTGTACCCCTGAACTAAATAATAAGTGGCTTGAGTAATCGCTGCCATCCTATCCATGACTCTACGAGGATTTTCAATTTCAGGCAGTTGGTCACTTCTGTGTCTATACAGCATTTCCCCTAAAGAATAATTGATTGCTTTGAGCAGAGGTGAAAGTTTTGGCTCTTGTTCACCTAAAAACCAGTCTAATTCCTTTTGAATCGGGTCGAAATCCACACCAGTATCACAGATTAATTTCTCATCGTTTATCGCTGAAATTATTAGTGTTAACCCATCTTTCTCTGAAACTATTGGCTCTATATCAAGGCATTCTATCCAGACCTTTTTAGTCGTTTTAACTGTCAATTCTGAGAATTCTTTTTTCAGCAAGTTGCTCTCACTGATGGTGAATACATGAAAGTAATATCGGTAATTATGACCAATTTTATCAATAATATTTTGGCAAAAATTATTCAGATATATTTGAACTTCAGCGATTAAACTATCAACAGATACTTGACCACTATACCACCATTTGGAAAGCAGTGCCTGACCTGATTTTGGTACGATTCCGCTGCCGCAGAATGCCATACCGTCTAATTCACAAGAAATACCTAAATAAAGAACTACTTCACAACATTTTTCACTCATCTTTAATCGACCCACATCTTCACTTTACTGAAATCTACCGGAGAAACTTTCTTCTCATTAAACGGCGTAACCTGCAACGCGAACGCCAAGGACATCACACAATCATCGTGCTTACCTCTAGCAGCTTCTAGCTTTTTTCCTTGTCTCCTAAATGACAGCAATTCATCAATTATCGGGCTACCAATCGGATATTTCAAGCAGTTCTTCTCCAAAGCTAACAGGAGATTGGAAATCAGTACCAGCTTAGAATCGCCCGTGGTTCTAATCGAAGAAAATCTAATGCTCTTGTGTTGTTTGCTTAACTGTTCTAGGTACACCTGACCCACCCCACCAGTCACCTCAATCCCCACAAGACGAGGCTGATATTTCTTGATTAATTCTCCTAGGTGGTAGAGATGGTATTCACTAGTTTGTTGGCGTTTTCGGTACAGTTCTACAACTGAATAATTCCCCCCTACTTCTTGAAGAACCGTAGCCACACAGTAATCATTTCCCGTGGTACTAGTATCAAGTCCTATGTAATAAGTAGCTTGCTCTTGTCGAACCTTAGAGATACTTTCAGTAGCATTGGCTCTAATTAAATCCGCTGAAAATACGCTAACGCTCGAATCGATGAATCTCAGGTTGTACTCTCTATTAATCGTCTCAAAGTCAGTACCGTCTTGCTGCTGGCGATAACTCAAATAATTAGGTATTTGGCTATAAACAGGATGGCATCGCCAATGTAGCACCAACTTGCATACCCCTGCTGTATCTACCCACCAATAGACACCTGGTATTTCCTTGAACAACTCTCCCGCGGCTACGCTTTGGCAGATCTCTTCGAGATCATCTAATGCATTATCCTGGCTCAATTTATCCCAATACCATCCCGACTTGGCACAGGGAGTACTGACAATCAATTTTGTCACTCTATCCCCTGCCAAGGCACTACTAGGACTCGAAGCTGCGTAGATATCTTGTACGTTTTCACTGAAAGCCGCTTCATCAAACAGAAAATCACTAACACTGTCATAACTCCTAGACCCCTCTTTAGCGGAATTCTTAAAGTACACCTCCCCACCTTTGGCTAACTTCAAGAAACTGAGATTATCATTATCTGGTCTGGTGTAGTCTTTTAGTCCACTCAGCATTTGTCTGGCACGTCTGGCAATGGCGCTGGCATCTTGCTGATTCCGAATAAAAGCCATCGAGCTGTAAGCAGGGTTAACTGCGGCTCTGTGGAGAAATTTGGAGATGATTGCTTGAGTAACACCCAGTTGCCTCGACTTAACCACCATAATGTTGTTGTATAAGTCCATCAGGCGACTGAGTACCAATTGGTAGGGGTAAGGAACAAACTGCACCATTTTCCCACCACTACGAATCTGGCAGAGCTTGGCAAAATCTTCCCAGTCAATCGGGATAGAGAGCTTGGTTGTTGAATCAATTGGATTTAATTGAGCTTTAATACGATTTAGCTGAGCTACCAGAGGATTACTCTTGATTATTCTTTTGT
This sequence comes from Symploca sp. SIO1C2, assembly GCA_010672925.1. Taxonomy (GTDB): domain Bacteria; phylum Cyanobacteriota; class Cyanobacteriia; order Cyanobacteriales; family Coleofasciculaceae; genus Caldora. Next base: position 2,376 of record JAAHFP010000102.1, read on the forward strand.
GCCCCCGATGACTCAATTTGCTCAAAGTGCTGTATTTCATCGACTAACCCCAAAACCTCGTCTAAGCCTGTTGCACTCTTACTCATCTCCAATGCCAATCCCAAAGCCTCTGCCCCTTGCTTTAACGACTGACCGAGCCTTTGAGGGGAGATATCCTCTGCTTCTAGAATCATAATCCTTTTCTGGATTTTCTCAAGGTACACAGTTGCAGTGGTGTACAAGAGATTAGCTGATTGATTTAAGCGCTCTCGAAAGCTTTCTAAATCTTCTAGCGTGGCATCAATAGCTACTTGATTTAGAGCCTGAGTTTTTTCAATCATTAATTTTTGAACCATCTCCTGGAAATCATCTCTCCTCTTGATTTGTTGTACCCAGCTACGAGAGCGACCTACAAGAGCTGCCACCTCATGCTCTGTTGCTCCATCAGCAATCAGATGAGCTGCCTTATGATGTATAGTAGTTAAGGGTTTTAGCTTTGGCACGTCAATCAAGAAAAGGCTAGACTAATCATTTTAAATCTCATTTTATCGATAGTTTGAGAGCAAAAGGAGGAAAAACCTGTTACGGGTTTTAGTTTCTTTTCACAGCTGCAAGCTAATGGGAGCCACTTGCTCCTCTCTAAAAATCAGAAATGGTAGAGCAATCAGAAGGCAGCGAAGGCAAAATCATCGATAATCTGCCAATACATTGTCTGCGTGAGCTGCCTAACGCTACCCAGCAGGAAGTGCCAAAATACCCACTCTTTCATTTTTCTGGCATTTTCTGTGCTCTCAGAGTATATAGTCTTCAAAATTTGCAGCTGTTCCTGGGTAATAGGCTTGTCATTGTCAGTACAGCGTTCTACATTTTCTCCGTAGCCACACCCCCCCATATTACTACTCTCAACACTTTTTTTGGGGGGTGTGACTACGGGCTGTGAGCTTTGCCCCACCGGGGATGGAGAGTCACTTATCCCGTACCTTGTTTGCAGTGCGCGGCGATGCCTCTCATTGTCCTCTTGCTGTTGGAGTCGCCTTCGCTCCCTCTCTTCTCGCTTCTTAGTTCGATAATCCAGAACTTGGGAATTAAAAGCTACATCTTCACAATTCAAACAGTAGTATCTGACTTGCTTCCCTCTAGCTCCTTTTCGACGGGATTTAGTGGATAGTCCAAGTTGGGAGAGCAGCTCCCCTACAATTTTGGTTGGGGTATCCTTCTGGTTGATAGTCCTCCCCAAAACTGTTTTAAGCTTGGCTGCATTTTGTTTTGCTAGTTCTGCCAGCCTGATTACATCCTCATCATGAATAGAGTATTCTTCCCCTTTGATGAGCCTAAGTACTAAAGCCCTCAGTCCTAACTGGTCGCGTGTGAACCAAGCCAAGGAACGGTGACCCCAGTCCGTACAGATGGGATAATATTCCCGGTCACTCATATCACGCTCTGATACGATTTTTGGTGGAGCAGTGATAATCTGCCCATGCTCGTTGGTGAAGCTCTCCGGTTCACCCAAGAGTCCTTCAAACTCAATGATTTTTCGGATTAGCTTCCCAGCATCATCCTTCTTGACTAATTCTGGAGTAACTTCCATCCCATAGGTATCCCAGATGCGGAATTTCTCACACTCCAAAACCTCTGTGTCCGAGAGATAGTCTTTATTCTGGCGATTGAGGTAGGTAGTTTTGTCTATATCACCGGCATGGCTTACAGCTAGACAATGAGCCTCATCAATGGCAGCAGCGGCGGCTTTTAATCGAAGTCTCGCTGCCTCGTTACTCTCATCTCCCATTGGAATAATGGTATTCCCCATTTCCTCCAGTAGAGAGCGTAGATCCTGCCTGAGATTGTTGATTGAGCGATTGCGCCTTGCTTCAATCTGGCAGTAAGTATCAAGCACCCACTCATCATCAGCAAACCGTTCCCCAGTTAATGGGTCAATCCGGATGAGGATACCAGTAGAGTTATTCTTCCAAAGAATATCCTGCTTAATTTTCCTGGGGTTGGTTTCCCGGTAGCCAAAGCTCGGTCGAGGCTGAACCCAGATATGCATTGGCACATTGGGTCTGTACCGCCAAAGCTGCTGAGCGCAATCGGTAGCTGCTTGGGTGGTAGCATAAAACACTCCGATAACCACATCAAAGTGATAATCAGGCATATCCACTCCCGTCCCCAAGGTGGGAGAAGCCAGTAAAGCATATAAATCTTTCACTTTCTCATTGATATTTTCAATGAAGACTGCGTTTTCTGGTGAACCGCTGTTATCCCCGTGAAGTGTTTTGATGAGGTGCTGCTTATCAGGGAATAGGTCAATTAGATCTTTCTCCATCTTTTTGACAAACTTTTTCGAGTTGGAGACAATCATGACCTTCTTACCTTGAGAGAGCAGCGCTTCAGCTGATGCAACAACAGCGCTGGGATTACCTCCTTCATACCAATGGACTTCCCTCCCCCCTGAGAGCCAATCATTCTGGATGATATAGGGCTTCTCACCAATGGGTCGCATTGCCATAAAGAAGTCAATCACCTCATCAGTCAAATGAGCATCCGCAAGCACTAAAAGTTTGGTGTTACGGACAACATACTTAAGGACTTCTAAGATTTCATGTCTGTGCTCTTTGAGGGTTTTTGCTTGGAGCAGGTGAGTCACATACTGAGCTGTTTCATCAATGAAGATACAATCATAGGCTTCAAGATGACCAGCCAGCTTCCAGAGGCTGTCAGCGGTCACCGAGAGCGCTTTAGCTATTCCAAGGTTCCCAGCCATTAAATTTGAGTACATCTGGGTTGTTAGACGCTTGGATAAATTTCTCAACAGAGCAATCCGGTGACCATTGTTCAGAAATCGAGCATTGGGGTATTCTTTCCTCCACTTTTCCATCAGATATGTTTTTCCCGTACTCATATCGGATAGGAGACAAACCACCCCCGAAGTAGGTAAGCGCACTGCATCTGATAGTAAGGGGGTGTTGACCCTGACATCAGGCTTGTATTTCTTTAGCCCCCTGGCTGGAATAAAGAATTGCTGACGGTACTCAGAAAGGGTAACCGAATCATTGACCAACCTATCTACAGACCGTCGAGCCTTTTTCCCCAGAGAGACAACCCAATCATCAATCCCCTTCTGTAGGCCAGGTAACAAGGCTACTTCACACTTGCCCCCAGCCTCCTGGATACATTTGCCAGTGCGCTGTGTGGCTCGAAAGATTTGCCACCGGGTTTTCTGCTTGATTTCATAGTCAAATAATATGATGAACTTCCTCCCCTTGGCGATTGGCATTAGGTCAGGATGTAGCTGCTCTATCCCTGGAATCGGACTCTTTACCCTGCCACACCAGATACCAGGGAGAGCTATAGCTGCAAACCCCAGAGATAGTAGGCATTGAGCTTTTTTTTCCCCCTCGGTGAGAATAACGGGTATTGATGGGTTTTGTTGAACCCACTGCCAAAAATTGTTAGCCCCATCAGGAATTGGGACACCATACCGAGAGGCAACCTTCTCCCATTCGTTGTCGGAAACTCGAAAATACAGAGGGTGATAGCTGGCAGGCTTGACCGGGCTCTCATACTTAAAAGGTTTCCCATCCAAGCCAATCCTGGGAGTGCGGGGCTTAAGCCTTCCCCAATCTGAATCCTGCTCCCAGTTCTGCTGAGGATCTAGGCCATTGAAGTAGAGCGCCCCTTCATCCGCAATCTGGGAATATTTCTTGAGCCACTTATCAGAGAGCCTCCCATCATTGCGCCTGATTTCGGATTGAGGCTTGGCATAAAGCAAAGTGGAGTAGACCTCATCCCCTTCAATGAATCTGCAATTGAGATTGGCTATCCCTGGAGCGATCGCGCTTAGAGTAACCAGCTCATGCCAGAAATCGCCGGGAAGCTGGCTAATAAGCTCTAGCCTTTGCCATGCAATAGATTCCGATTTTTGATTTTGCATTAACCTTCATCTCCTTTTAGCGATGGAATGAAGGCTTCTCAGGAAAGAGTGAGCTGGGCTTGGTTCCCTTCTTGTCAGTCTCTTGTCTATAGGGTGATACCTCTGTGATTGACAAGTGGTATTCCTAATGGATGCAAGAATGTCATTTTTCGGTTACGCTCTAATTAGTATTATTGATTCGCTTGAAGGTTTAACCAAGGGGGAGCAAAAGCTTCATTCTGAGAAACCTTCGGCTTTTTTTTTTGCCGATATTTACAATTTAATTTAGAATTCTGTTTAATTCACTCTTCATTCTCAGGAAGTCCCCAAGGGTCAATGCCGTTTTCTCTTAGCAACCTCTCGAAGTAATCCCGCTCCTGTCTAATCTGGTCATCTAGGGCAAAACCTTCACCCAGTTCGGCTAAGGCTCTTTCAAACTGCTGATTGCGTTGACTCAACCTTTCATTTCGCTCAGTCTCAGTGCGACTGACACCGAAAGCATTATCAAATCGACGCTCCAATGTTTCAGTAGCCAAAGCCATTACCAAAGCTAAAGCCTGTTTGTTGCCTTGAAAACACTGGTTAACCCAGTAAGCTGTTGCAACTTCTAAAGGTAATGCATTGAATCTGCTCTGGCCTCGCTTGCCTTCTTCAGATTCAATCTCTATTTGTTCGGGGGTGTAATCCGTATAGCCCTGACCCAGTAAGCTTTTGATGGCTTTTGACCCCAAAAAACGTAATGCGTTAACTGGAGGTTTGTCTACGGCTTGGGCTACCTGAGCCTGAGACATTCGGTATGACCCATCCGGTAGCATGAACCCATCTATCTGCTGAGAACCGATTTGTACTGAGGCACGGGCAGCTCTGATTGATTCAGTCACTCACACCTCCTCCCTTTTTGGCTTTGGTGGTGGTTGATGGAGGAAATTCATCTTGAGCGTTAAGCCACATTGTCATTGCTTGTTCTAAGCCCTCACCCACACTTATTTGTTTAAGTGTGCATATAGCTTTAAACCTAAGCCCTGTCTGTTTTTTAACATCCCCTGCTATTTGCATGTAGTTGGGGTCGTCTCTTTTAGCTGGCACTTCTGTTTTATTTGGCATGAGATTTATCTCCAGTTTCTCACAAACACACATGTATATTCTGTGAACATGTTGACAAGCTCACTGGCAATGTTAACATGTTCACAGAGATGAGTGGTAGGTAAACGGCAATACCGCCAAATCAAAACGGCACTACCGCGTCACTACCGCGTCAATGCCCCGGCACTATTGCCGGTACAACAAAACGGCACAACCTTAAGGAGATAAGAAAATGGCTGAAACTCAAGCACAGCAAGTAACAGAAGCACGGCACAGCAATGTACTACCGCTCCCTACCGCCACTACCCCGGCACAAGAGGCAGTGCCTCAAACCTTCACCACCAAAGACCTACAGCAACGGTACAAGGTCAGCAACAAACAAGTCAGGAATTATGCCTCTACTGTCAAGGATGCTTACTCTTGGCTTGAGGAGAAGTTAAAGGTTGGCAATAAGTACACTGAGCTGATGGTTCAGCTAATTGACGAGTTCAAGGCATCCGAAATGAGTGCTAGTAAATGGATTGAGCACATTCACGATGAGAATTTAGACAAATTACAAGTTCATGAAGTTGAGATCATTGAGGAAGCTTCTGGTGTTGATGGGTGGCTCAATTCCAGCGCTTTGGCGACTTACAACCAAGCTCAAGAAACTACTAGTGCTCTGGTGACCTACGACTATCAGCAGACTAATTATCTAACTATTGGCCAGCAAAGTTTAGAAGATAGTCAAAGCAAATTAGCTAAAACTCGCACTCAATCTTTTGACTTAAGCAATCGCCTACTAACCCAGTTGTCCCTGTTGACTCAAGACAAACAGCAACAAGAAATAGCACGACAGCAGGAGATTACAGCGGATATTGATAGCTATGCTTTGCAGCAAGCCCATATCCAGTTAGCAAAAATTCTCAAAGGTGAGCAGCTAGCGAGTGAGGTTGATGCACTCTATCGCAAGGGTGTATCTCCTGAAGAGATTGGGAAAATGCTGAACGGTTTACAGTCAGCTAATTTCAACGGTGACGTAAAAAAGTCCTAGTCTCTTGGGGTCGCGTCCCATTGCAAGTTACGCAACCCCAACAGAATATACCATTATCAATCATGTCACAAACTGTACTGACAAAACCAAGTTCAGAAACTGCTACAGCCCTCATAGACAATGAACCTTACTATCCCCAGTGCTACCTGTATCAACCAAGTGAAGTAGAACTAGAGCGTAATCTAACCAGTCTCCAGATAGCTTTATTCATTGCTGGAGTTGATTTAGGGACTGCTCAACAAGCTGCAAAAATCATCGTCAACCTACGACCAGGATTCATTATTTCCCGAAGAGAGTACACGACCATCCATCAAGCGTTAGGAGAAATCAAATGATATTCGATGCCAATTACTCAAGTTTTGTGACGATACTTTCTTATCCTGAAGACGATTTATATAGTCAGGAGCGCGTAGCCTTCAGAGCCGTACCCCGTCCCGGCGATTTAGTTGCCTGCATAGTCGAGGATGTAACTAAATATTTCGAGGTTTTATTTGTCGAACATTCTTCCCGATTCAATCCAGAAAGAGAAGCTTATGAAGCTAGCGGTCTGTGCATTCATGCTTTGCCTATTTCCAATCAAGAAAGAAGTGAGAAATTAGGAGGTAACCAATGATTTTACTTCTGGCAGTTTTATTTTTGACAGGAGTAGCGCTCTCCATCGCCAAACTTTGAGCGCTAACCCCAACACACCACAAAGAAAAGAGTACTTTATGGATTTAATCAATTATGGCACAAACCACCACAGTACAAGATTTCGCACCGTTACCCCAGTATTCTCAAACCAAAACTAGTAACCAGACGTGGGTTAACGTAACCACCACTCGCACTGACCCTGACGGGACTACTACCCAGCATCTCCAAATCATCAGCAAGCGATAGAGCCAGTAGCCGGGTGCAACTCCCGGCTTAATTCTATGGAGAAAGAAGCCACAAGACAAGTAGACCAAGACCAAGTAGAGGAAACATTTGAACAGTTTGATTTTGATGATTATCTGTTGGACTTGCTCGAAACAGTAGACGACCAACAACAGAAACTACAAATATTGCACGGGGTTTTTAAACATAAATCGGAGGATTTAAGATGCCAAGACCAAGCTTAAGTAAGAATGCTTCACAGCGTAGAGGAAAGACACTTGCTAAGAAAACTGTTTCAAAAGCTGCTTCGACAGTAAAAGCAGTCCAGAATACTGTCAAACAAGTCAAAGAAGCTGCTCAATACAGTGAGATGAGTGGGTTGAATCCCCTCGGTGTGGAAAGTGTGCAGGATGAATTACCAGAGTTCCAGCCTGCTGATTATCGCGTTAAAGACCCGCTAAACCCGCCTGATAGTTTACCACAAGTATCTCTTGGTGAGTTTATCAAAGCTAGCAGAATTTACGAGGGTGCAACACGCGCTGTACAGCTAACAGGGAAAGCATTTGATTTAACCCGTGAAAGGCTTTTAGTCGAGGGTAAGAAAGCTAAAACCTTCAGCGCTGGAGTTCAAGCTGCTACTGCATACGAGAAAGTCAAATCTGACTTAACAGACTATCAAATTCAACTGCAAAATAACCAGCAGAAAGGTATTGAACTGGGAACGGCTAAATTACGCACAACTACAGCCCAATCAATCGCGACAGAGACAGAAAAAGAGCTGTCAGAAAAGTTAGCTCAAGCTCAAGTTGGAGCTGAGTTAGCCCAACTTCAAACACAGGAAAAACAGACAAAATTAGCTGAATTCAGATTACAGTTAACCCCTGAGGTATAGACATTATGCAGCTCAAAGAATACAGTCAACTCAACAATTAGCAGCTTAAACCATGAGAAAACAAATAATTATTGGTGGAGCGACTGCTTTTGGATTAGGCACTTTATTATTTACCACTGGACTACTCAAACCTACAGTTAAACTAGTAGCCTTGAGTAGTCTAGGGGTGATTCCTATTAGCATAATTGTCAGTGAAAACATCCACCGTAAAGCTAATCAAAAAGTTCTCTCCCTAGAGAAAACCTTGGGTGATACTAAAGCCTCCCTTAAGCAGTTGGAGAATGTTCGAGATGATAATAGGAAATTAGCTTCTAGCTTAAATGAAATGCAATTTAAACTCACTAATGCTCAGAGCTCGTTATTTAACTTAGAAGCTGAGTACAAGAAATTAGAGTCTTCTTATCGGGTAATAGAAGCTCAATGTGAGGTACTAAAATCTCAGCAAGTTGAGCTTTCAGAACAGGTTACTGAGTATGAGGAATCTTATTCCAATGAACTTGAAAGCGAGGTACAGCAGAAGGTTCAGGAATATATCGCTCAGGATAGAGAAGCGCTCAAGAGTAAATACAGAGCACTTTTAGAAGAAGGTGAAGTCATCTATGCTGAGGCAATGTCAATAAGTGAAAAGTACAAGGCTTGGGCTGGTGAGGTGGCAAAGCGCCATCAAGACAGAAAAGCTTACATAATGGGGCTCACAGGTGAATTCAATAAGCGGATTGGGGAAGCTCAAGGAGCTTGGGAAGTGGAACGCGGTCTTTTACTCACCCAGATTGAAACTCTGAATGAGAAAGTGGGAAGACTCCAACAACAATTAGCTGGTGACCTAATTGAGCCTGAGTTATTGAGTTGCAAATTTGCTATCCCTGGCCAGATAGCCAATGAGTTGGCAAAGCTCATCTGGAAAGGGTTCTCAATCCCTCTTTCTGCTAAGGGTGCTCAGCTACGTTCTAATGGCTTGATAGAGATTGGATATAGTTATTCAATGAGTCAGCCCCCAAGTGAGCTTGTAGCACTTCTGAGCCGCCATACAGACAGTTTAGTTAAGGAACTGGGAATTCACAAAATCACTAGTATCCGAGAGCATGATTTGAGTCCACTAATAGTGGTGGGGCTGAGACGAGAACCCGAAATTAAGGAAGATACTGCCAAGTTGCTAGCAGGAAGTCCTGAGGAGTTTGTTGATTACATAATCTCTCACCCAATCCGATATCGATTGATAGCTGACCCTGGACAAGGCAAGACCCCTACAACAGCTGTAATGCTCTCAGTTATTCTCAAAGCTGGGGGTACTTATGGGAATACTGGTAAGGGTAAGAAAATACCTCATACTTTGGTAAATGTTAGCTGTCCCGATGTAACATCAAGCCAAAAAGATATCGATTATCCTTTGGAGATTTTTCTCAAGTATGGGGACACAACAGCAGCCTTAAAATCATTTGATGAAGCTTTAGAAGACTGGAAATATCGTAAACGGAATACTGTCTATGCTCAGAACTTCTTTCAAATCTGGGTTTGGGATGAATTAGACAATACCTTAGGCAGTGCTTCTGACCCTAAAAGTGTTGGTGCTGAAGTCTTGAAGATTCTCAAACAATGTCACCACACTGGTGTAGGCTGGATTGTTTCAGGTCAGTCAATGATGACTTCGGAAATACCAGGTTTCCGAGATGATGACCGTGAGTTATTTACTCAAATAATCATCGGAACGACAAAGATTAGGAAGTACTTAGAGAAGTACGGCAAGAAAGTATTATCGGCTAAAGTTGCAGCACAGTTGCTGAAAAATGTTGATAGTTTAGAGCCTTATATCGATGATAAAAACGAGATTATTACCGATACGGCTAGACTTATAAGACTGGCTTTAGTCTTAGATGAACGCTCACCAAAGCTCTACTTTTTGCCTAATCTTGACCAGGTAAAATTTGATGTTGAAAAAATAGAACATGTACTAACAAAAGCAGCCCAGATGAAAACCCAATTTCTTACCCAAGCCTCTGGGCAGGTGAGGGCAGATTTGGGCAATGATTCGTCAAAAAACCACACAGAGCTAGTTTCAGAACTGCCCACTACTTACCCAAATCTGACTATAGGGGGTGATGCCCAAACTGTCCAGAATACCCAAAAACCGTTCTGTCCCCATTGTGGTGGGAGTGATTTGAAAGTAGTTGAAAGTGGTAAGCGGTATCAATGTAGCGTCTGTAAAACCCCAAGTGGACGGTCAAAAAGAATTGACTCAAAGAAGGTAGTTTGGAGATGAGATGCATGGTATTTGACGACGGTCTTTTATTAGCGTGATTTTTGACTCTTCTGTAGAGAGGTCTTATCATCCTTAGAAGCCTTGAGGAATTTTGGTAAATTCTCACTAGATGGGGCTAGCTGTTCAATAAAAGTAAAGGTGTTCCTTTGAGGTAAAAATTTTGCTTTAATTTGAACAAATGCTGGATGTCCTTGTTCCTTGCCAGCTTTGGGATTGAATCTAAATGGTTTAATTGGGGCATCTTTCCAGGATATGGGGATATGAGAGGCTTTGAGAAATTTTACCTTTTTAAACAAGTCAGCTTTCTTAATATAGTCAAGCCTCTCCTTACTAAAGTTTTTCATCACAGAGATGCAGGGAACCCGACAGGCTGGGATGAACTGCCATAGTCCTCGGAGTTGGAATTCATTATCTTTTAGTTGCTGTGAAACACCGTTTGGGCATTCTCCTTTATCAAAAGCAAGTAGCTGAAAAGCTATCTGGTGATGTTGGTCTTTCTTAGGGAAGTGCGTAATCTTTGGGTAGACAACGAGTCTTTGTTGATGCTTCTCAGTGGCGGTGATTTCTTTTCTAAGAGCATCAAAGGCTTTGCGCTTGGAGGGTACATAAAAGAGCTGATAGTCTTTTTCCCCAATGGTGAGAGTAGCCTGACCATCATCAGCAAAGTGAACCTCTCCAGTTACAACCCCAATGGCTTGGAAGATTGCTGTGGAATCGTCTAGTGAATCGTCTGGGGTTGTGAAAGTTTCACTCTTTTGTGATGTGGTGTTAGAAGTGTTGGTAAATGTATTTTTACTGACTTCGGTGGTTTCAGTAACTTCGGTGTTAAGAGTGGTTTTAGTAGTAGGTTCAGGTTTTGGGGATGCTGTCGGTTTGGGATTACGGGGCTTGAGCTTGACAAAGGTTGGTTTGTTTTGTGAAGGCATTGAATGTGGCAACCGCTACAGAGGGAAGAGTCTTGGGTTATTGTAGCGAGTCGATGGTGTGGTGAGGGGTGGAGGGGGTAGAAGGTTGGGGAGGGTCTGGGGTGTCGTGTAACCATCTTTTCCCGACAGTTGACAACATACTCAGCGCTGAAACTGCTCCCCTAACTTGCTCAGGCTTTACCTCCAGATATTTTTGTAGTTGAGAGAGATTACGATGCCCCGACACCTCTTGTATTATCCTCAATGGGATACCTTCGTTGGACATTTGGGTTAAGGCAGTTCTCCTAAAACTGTGGGTGCTGACTCCCCTAATTCCCACCCGTTGGCAAGCTTTTCTCAATACCCTAGCTGCTGAGTCTTGATGGATATGCCCCGTACCGTCCAACCCAGGAAACAGAAACCAACTTCTCGGTGATGGATAGTAATCCAGTAGCAGGATACGCAACTCTTCAATTACTGGGATTGCTCTGGTTGCAAGTTTGCCTTTGGTGTCCCCTTTACGGAAGGTTATCTCAGGGTAGATAATTCCCTTGCATTCATAGACATCAGTGGTTCTGAGGGTACAGCATTCTTTGATTCGGCAGGCTGTGTAGAGACAGATGCCAAAAATAGCGCGATCGCGCTCCGAGCGCAGCCCCTCACTGAAGAGTAGCTGAATCTCAGATTGAGTGAGAATCTTAGCTTTTCCGTGGCGGTCAATCTTCATGGAGATACCCCACTCTTTCTACTCATGGTTTACAGTAATGGGGTATCTCCTGTCTAGTTTTTGATACATTCGATGTCAGTAATCAG
>JAAHFP010000103.1 GCA_010672925.1 Symploca sp. SIO1C2
CTATGCCAACGGCACCAGCGTAGCTGATCGCACTCTAGTCTAATAATGACTCTGACCACTCCTCTCCCAATACTTTCCTAAATCCTAGTCTCTATCACCGTTTCGACTACTTTTGCCTAATGGATAGAATTCTGGGGGACTTTGATTCCGGGCTCCCCCAGAATTGGGGGCTGGGGGGCTTCAATAACCTTTGTCTCATAGCCAATGTTTTCAATTGTTAATTTCGCCACCAGCATCGCGAAGCCGTAACGCACCATCCTGAACTATTGGTGTGTTATATCAAGTTCGGATAATCACTGATAATTACCTTTTCTCTTGGAGCCTTCTGCCTCCGGTTCCCCTCCTTGGAGGGGTTAGGGGTGGGTTGGTGCCTTATTGCCACTGAAATGTAAGTATTCAACTCAACTTGATATTACGCGATCGCACTAATAGATTCCCAAATAAAATTCAGCATCAGATACGGTAGAGGCGAAACAGGCTTCTAGCCTGTTCCACATTATTTGTTAATTTACATAGTCAAAGACTGGGGATTAGTTTCAATCAACTTCGCCAAATCTTGCAAGAATGCCGCTGCATGAGCACCGTAGATAATCCGATGATCGCAGGTAATATTGACTTGCATTTGACGCCGCACTCCCATCAAACCATCAGGAGTCGCAACAACTTGGGGACGAGATGCCCCAATCGCCAAAATACTTCCTTGTCCTGGTGGTAAGATCGCATCAAAACGGTCAACGCCAAACATCCCCAAATTTGATAGAGTGAAAGTACCAGAGTTGTATTCATCTGGTTGCAACTGCTTAGATCTGGAACGTTCCACTAAACTTTTCCAGTTGCGAGATAGAGAATAGATATCTACTTGATCAGCATTTTTTAATACTGGAGTAATCAAGCCACCATCATCCATCGCCACAGCTACGGCAATATTAATAGCAGTTTGATATTGAATGCCTCCTTCTGTATAACTGGCATTAACTAGGGGATGTTTTTGCAAGGTTACCGCTACTGCCTTGGCCAGCATCGCCGTCATAGTCACACCCTTAGACTTGATTTGTTTATAGACTTTATCTAACTCATCAGTAGTAATGGTGTACCCAACCCGGTAAGTAGGCATTTGCATACTAGCAACCATATTGCGCACTACGGCATTTTGCAGCGTATTTAATGCTACAACTTCACCAGTAGCGATCGCTGGGCTGGGTACAACTGCCGGTGGTACAGGAGCAGGGGAAGGAGCCTTAGTGGGGGTTGTAACAACTGGTGCAATCGCTGGTGCAGCAGGAGCGCTAGTTTTCCCTGTAGCTGCTTCCACATCTCCCGCTACAATACGTCCGTTGGGGCCAGTACCTTTCAAGGTATTCAAATCTACCTTGAGTTCCTTAGCTAATTTACGAGCACGAGGAGAAACGATTATCCTCCCATTACGGCGGCTAGGAGTATCTTCAACTACAGTTGTGGTTGCTGCTACGGGTTCAGGTGTAGCTGCCGCTGTACTCTGAGCCGTTGCCGCTGCTGGTTGACTTACCTGAGTAGCTTGTTGTTTAGCCGCCTCAATTTCTGCTTCCGTTTCTGCAATCAGCGCGATGGGAGAACCTACAGGAGCAGATTCACCCGCTGCCACTGTAATTACTGCCAGATAGCCCTCATAAAAGGACTCAACATCCATATCCGCCTTATCGGACTCAACCACTACCACAGTTTCACCTTTTTCTACTTTATCGCCCGGTGATTTTTCCCAGGCAACAATCTTGCCTTCGGTCATGGTAGAACTGAGGGCGGGCATAAAAACGTCGTGGATCATGGTTTAGTCTTCCGAATCAACTTAATCTGGGCTAGCAAACCTTTGCCAGACGCATTGTAACTTTTTTAGGGAGTAGGGTGTAGGGAATTGAGAATGAAGAATTGAGAATTGAGAATTGAGAATGAAGAATTGAGAATTGGGAATCTATCACCCATTGGTGTCAACTTAAGCCTAGACATCACTGATTAGCTGGATTCCCTAACTTACCTTGGATTCAAATGATAAGGCTAATAGCTGAAGTCCATTAAAATAGACTAAATTCTTCGGCTTTATAGCAGTCGCCATGACGGTTAAGACATTCTCAGGCAAGTCAAGTTAACAAGGGGCTTAAGCCCCTTGTCCTAATCGCTTTGGCGGTTGCTATACCTTAAGTTTAGTCATCTAAAGATTACTTGAGCTATTAGCCGGTCGTTTAAACGAGGGTGGGATAAGGGTTTCACCTTAAGTTGGCACCAATGCCTACCACCTACCACCTACCACCTACCACTTACTAGATATCTCCACGAATTTCTTCAACCACTCCATCCCGCAGCAGAACTTCAACATTCATTTTGCGCACCAGGTTATCTCCTACTTCAACCCGGAAAAAGCTTTCTATCTGACCTTGACTAACCTCCTGATCAAGTTCTAGCATCTGAATTTGTTGCAGTTGTTGCAGTTGCTGGTTTTTCTGTTCTAGCAATTCACTTTTCTTTTGATTGACCTGAACTTGAATATTTTCAACTTGTTGGGCTACCTGAGGACTACTAGGTTGAGTACTTTGCTTTTGTAATTCTGCGATCGCTCTTTGCCCTTGCGAATCTAGCTGTTGTAGCTGAGAGTCGATTTGGTTGATCTGCTTTTGCAGCTGTTGCTGAACCTCATCTTTCCATCGTGGCGTAACAATGGCTTTGATATTAACCGGTCGCTTCAACAGTAGATTGGATTTAGATTCTTCCATAGGGGTTTTTTTAATCAGGTCTGATGGTTTTTTTCTTGAATTGGTACTTTTAACCTAAATCAGGCAAACATCCCGTTAATGATATCGCGATAATGTTCCGTCACAACGGGTCGCCGGATTTTTAGGGTTCGAGTCATCATGCCATTGTCGATGGAAAATGGCTCTAGAATCAACTTAATCTGACTAATACGGTCATCAGGACGATAACCAGGGCGGTTTTTCACTTCCCGCTTCAATTCCTGCCGGAATAAGTCTTGAATTTCTTTACTTTCCAAATTAATTGCCTTCCGGAAATCTGCTGTTGGTTGTGACAGATCAGACTCTGGTACATCTAGATGTAGATTTTGGGAAGCAGCCCATTGTGCCAGGGTATCAAGATTGGGGACAATTAAAGCTCCCAGAGCCTTTTGATCTTGACCCACTAACATGATTTGGTCAATATAAGCACTCCGCACACAAGCATCCTCAATCGGTTGAGGCTCAATATTTTCACCATTGGAGAGCACTATGGTATCCTTAGCCCTGCCAGTTATTACCAAATGATTCTGAGGTGTTAAACAACCCAAGTCGCCGGTATCAAACCAACCTTCCGCATCGAGTACCTTAGCTGTAGCTTCTGGTTTATTGTAGTAACCTTGCATTACTTGGGGTCCCCTTACCATGACTAAGCCTCGTTCCCCTTGAGGCAGAGATTGGCGAGTGTCCGGATCCACAATCTTCACTTCTGTCTGAGGCATCGGTGGTCCTGAAGAACCCCTTAGGTTAGACCAAGGACGACGTACATTAGTCACCGGAGAGGTCTCCGTCAAACCATAGCCCACTAGTATCTCAATACCAACAATCTCAAAAAACCTATCTATATGTCTAGCGAGGGAACCCCCACCACTAATCACATGCTTGATTTGTCCTCCCGTAGCTTGGCGGACTTTTTGGTAAACTAACTTATCTGCCAATTTATGAATCGGCCAAAGAGCCACTGTCTGAAGGCTGGCAACCAGGCGTTGGAAGAAAGATGGGCTGAGTTGATCTAAGCTTAAATCTTGGACAATACGTTTAGCTTCGATGTAGTTTTGACTAATAGCCAACAAATTTT
Organism: Symploca sp. SIO1C2; assembly: GCA_010672925.1. Lineage (GTDB taxonomy): Bacteria > Cyanobacteriota > Cyanobacteriia > Cyanobacteriales > Coleofasciculaceae > Caldora. The sequence continues at coordinate 3,835 of JAAHFP010000103.1, forward strand.
GCACTAATCGCTGCTTACTGGCAGGTTGATCACGGAACTGCTTTTGGACTCCTTCGTAAATCACTTCCCACAGCCGAGGCACACCTACCATTAAATTAGGTTTGAATTGGGAGAAATCTTTTTTGAAATTCCGCTGGTTGGTGTAAATTTGGGTACAACCCTGGGAGAGGAGGAAATATTCTGCTGCTCGTTCGTAAGAGTGCCAAGTAGGTAAGATAGAAAGGATGCGATCGCCTGGTTCAGGTACGAATGCTGCACCGAAGGTGGTCACCTGATGCAGAAGGTTGCCGTAGGTAAGCATTACCCCCTTGGGTTTGCCAGTAGTACCAGAAGTATAGATTAGGGTTGCCAGGGTTTCCTTGTTTTGGGTAACAGTTGTAAGTTGATGAGATGCTCCAGCAATTAGCAGCTGGTTGTAGTTGACGATATTCCAAGTTTCCCCTGCAGGAGGCTCTTCCTCCGAGAGAATAACCACCCACTCCAGGGGAAGTCCAGCCAAACCCTCTTGCAGTTTTTTCAGGGTGTTAATATTTTCCACCACTAAACCAACACTGCCACTATCTCTCAATATGTAAAGGAGCTCCTCCCTTTCTGCTTGGGAACTACGCACTACATTTGCTGCCCCTGCGGTCATAATACCCTGGTCAGCAATCAACCATCGAGGATTGTTATCGGCAAACAAGGCGATTCTCTTAGGAATGCCAGTTTCATCTAATTCTGGCTGGAAACCGATTGCCTGTAAACCAGCAGCAAATTGTTGAATTTGTTGGTACAACTCCGTATAGGTAAAACTGACAGGAGCAGTATCGTAGGCTCCCACAGCGTGAGGATCTTTGAGAGCAATGATCTTATCAAAGCGTTGAGCAGCTAAAGGCCAAATTTCTGGTAAGGACTGGACTGAGGTATAGTCAGCACAGCGTTGGAGACTAGCCAGCTCTTGTTTTGTCAGGTGGTTGGTAGGATGGTTTTTCAACATAACTTCCCTATCGGGGTCGGTATAGATGTTTCTACCATATTCCCGTATTGAGAGAGTAGAGAGGCTTTAGTGGACACAATTACTTTTGTCTTACGGTTGTGATTGAGCAAGGGAGTAGGGAGGAAGGCTTTTCTCTCTAAGTATTTACAATAGGAGTTGCTACTACAGCAGTTCTCACATCCGTGAGGTAAATTTCCCATTCCCTATTCCCCATTCCCAAAAAACAATAACTGATGTACTTCACAAGCATGAGAAGCGCTATCTATTTTTATTGTTAATTGTATTTTTGCTCAAACGACAACAAAGTTACCATTGCTGCACTCTTTCAAAAATGCCTGCTAAAGACATCTTCCATGATTGTGTTAAAAACTCCCTGATTAAAGCTGGCTGGGCTATTACCCATGATCCATTTCTGATTCGTCTCACACGTAAGAAGTTATTTGTTGATTTGGGGGCAGAGCGTTTAATTGCTGCTGAGCGAGGAATTGAGAAAATCGCCATTGAAATCAAAAGTTTCACTCGTGCATCCGATATCAAGGATTTAGAAGATGCACTTGGTCAATTTATTCTTTACGAACGGTTGCTAATTCGATATGCACCAGAGAGAACACTTTATTTGGCAGTTTCTGATTCTGTCTATAAAACGGTATTTGAAGAAGAAGCAGGTCAGATTTTACTTGAGGATAAACTAATTCGTTTGCTTACCTTTAATCCAGAACAGGAGGTCATAACTCAATGGATTCAATCGTAGTTAACTATCAAGCTGCAATCCAGCAGGTTTTTAATGATTATATCGAGTTTATAGGTGAAGCAGAAGATATTCAACTAGACTTAGTAATTGATCGAGAGCGCGATCGCTATTTGCTGGTTGAGGTAGGATGGGAAAACGGTTACCGTATCTATGGTACATTTTTGCATATTGATATTATCGATAATAAACTCTGGATTCAACATGATGGCACTGAAGAGGGAATTGCTGATGAATTGGTTGCCTTAGGTATTCCAAAACAGCAAATCGTTTTGGGTTTTAAGCCAATTGAGCGTCGTAAAATTACCGAATTTGCGATAAATTGAAATAATCCTGATAAGATGTAGTAAGGGTGCAATGCTTGCGCCCTAAATGCTTGCGATAAGATATAGCTCATAAACTGTATTCTTGAGAGGACATAGTACGAGCCGAGTAAACTTCCTTAACCAAGTCTTCTGCTGTACGGGGTTCATCTTGCCAAGCTCCACAGGTCTCTACAAACATTTGTCGTTTATCAAGATAGCAATCTTGACTCTTTTGATTTACCGGAGATAAGAGAAACTCAATATAATTCAAAATCATTTGCTGTTGAGCAGGAGGAAGTCGTTGTAGTTTAGTCCAAACTTTCTCTTCTAATGAGAAAGGTTTATCTATCTTTTTTGCCATCTTTTAGTGCGTAGGGCTTCGGCTACATTTTTCAATGCTAGTAGAATCTGCTCAAGATCGCCATCCTCCAATACAGCATCTAAGTAGGCAGCTGCCTCTACCGGATCTTTCAAAGATTCTATCAGATAAGAGTAGTAGATTTTATGAGTTGACATTTTATATTTTTTGATAATCTTTCCAGTATTGCTGTGCTATAAAAATATCTTAATCTTTACTAGAAAATTTTTTCAGCAAGTCCTAAATTTCAACTGATGTACTCTGCTTAATAATGTTTTCAATAGGAGTATAAATATCTGTTTCAATATCCCCAAGTACTCGAATGGAAACAATAAGACTATACCTGGCAAACTGATCCCATTTTCCTTGAGCTGGGTTATTGACCCTGCCGTGCTTCATGAGCAGCGACTTGAAGAGCAGTAGAGAAGAACCGTTCTTCCTCACCCTCTAAATGGCACTTCAAGAGCGCAATGATATGACGGGCAGTAGACATAAGGTGTTGGCTCTGGACAAGCTACTCAACTTCTCAACTTGATGTACACCAAATTTGATAGCTTACAACAGCACATGCATAATTATCTAGTCTTAGGTTAACTTAAAAAAGTAGTTTTTAGATCAAATGTACTAAAAATGATATAAAGTTTGAGGATCATTGTCTTTTTTGTATTAAATAATACAAATATCTAAAGCTAAATAACTGATGACACCCTGAATCAATCTGACAACTGTAAAGCTTTTACCTGCCCCTCTGATAATCCCAATAATTGAACAACCTGTTCGATATCCATTCCTGTTGCCAGCAAATTTTGAGCAGCTTGCAGTAATTGAGTCTGAACTTGCTCCGTATCAGTTAACAGCCAGTTACCTGCCCTATCACACCAGCGCAGCCAAGAACCTGGGACACCTTCAAACACTCCTTCCCAAATTCCCAAGCCAATTTCTAAATCTGCTAGCCAAGCGATTGCATTTTCTTGATTGAGGGATTGTTCCTGATATTGCCCTCCATTCAGCTTAAAATAGCGCAACTTTTGAGTATAGCGGCTATAGACAAGATAGTGAGGAATCCTCAAATATTTCTCATATACTTCTAGCTTAGCAGGAGGTTTAGTTGCAGTTTGTTCTGAGCCATTTTCTCTAGGATTAACTGCTGTCACTGATTTTGCTTTTGCCACCTTAGAGGTTTCCTTGTAGAAACGTCCCAAATCTTCTACTTCAGTACCTGGGGACAAAAACTCGATTGCCACATACGGACTTTTGCCTTCCTGCCAAACGACATAGCTTCGCCGTAGATCCTTACTATCATACAAACGAGGTACATCGATCGCGAGAAACCAATCGGGACGTTTATACCAAAGATAATGGTTAACATCATAGTAAAGATTGAGGTCTGAGGCTGTAAAATAACTGTCGCTAGGATAACCACTCAACTTCAGAGTGCGACTGAGTAATTGTGGTTGAAGGTCATGAAATTGATCAGGCAAACCAGGTTCCTCTGGGTCTTCACTAGGCAAATCATACATCGTAGGCAGGGTTTCTCGTGGCGATTTTGGTGGATCGACCTGTTCGAGTATTGGTTTATGAGTGATAGAAACCATAGCCAATATAAAGCCCAACAATCATTTAGCCTCCTATTTTAGCAGACGCCCTGCATATCAAGTTTATAGGTAAAGCAGAAGATATTTAACTATTGTTAGTGATTGAGCGATCGCTTTATTTGTGTAACCCTACAATCTCTTCTTTGACTGTCACTGATATAGCAGTCGCCAGGGCAGTTAAGACATTTCTCAAGTAAGGCAAGTTAGTTAACAAGGGGCTTAAGCCCCTTGTCTTTGTCCTAATCACCTTGGCGGTTGCTATAGTTTCAACATATTGATTTTTCGCTAACCTATCTATTGAACTCTTGATATCTTCGGCTAGAATTGACTATGTCAGAGAAAATAATACAGAGCTTTACCTACTACGAACTTGAAAAACGGCGTCCCAGTTTTGCTATTTTGCCAATTGGTTCTTTTGAGCAGCACGGTCATCACTTGCCAATGACTACAGATACCCTTATAGCAGGGATCGTTGCGAAATACATCGGTGATGAATACGATGGACTAGTACTGCCACCGATACCTATTAGTTGTTCACAAGAACATAATGGTTTTTTTGGAAGTTTGTGGATATCGGCATCAACCCTTAGTCATATAGTACGAGATATTGTTGAGGCATTGAACTTTAACGGCATCAGAGCACTCGTTATCGTGAACGGGCATGGTGGAAACTATGTTCTTGGCAATGTTGTGCAGGAGGTAAACCTATCGGGACCCACGATAATGCTGCTACCTACGAAGTACCATTGGCAAGCTGCTTTTAAGGCTGCTGGGATTGAAAAGACACCATCAGAAGATATGCATGCCGGAGAATTTGAAACTTCGGTGCTGATGCATGAATTTCCAGAAACCCTACGCAAAGAGCAGATTGCAGATCATGACGCACCATTACGTCCATGGCTTCAGGTTCATGGAATGAAGGAATATACCGATACAGGTACTATTGGTTTTCCAAGCCTAGCTTCAGCCTCAAAAGGAGAGCTAGTCCTTAAAGAAGTAACCCGACTAGTAGGCCCTGATATAAAACGCTTCTTGGAAGAGGTATAGGTTCAAGTTGGGGGAAAAGTAACTAAAGTGTCACTAAGTGCCAAATAGATATAGCGCTTCGCGCAGGTGTTAGGTATTAGGTGTTAGGTGTTAGGAAGGTGGAAAGTTCTGTTAAATAAAGGTATTTGTGATTTTAACCACGGTCAATCTGTAAACACACGAGCGCTCGTTGCTATAATTCTGCTGTTCAGATGACTGAAGTTCCCCCTGCGAAAAAATAAAAACTGTCTCACCGTAAATTGCAATAATCCTGCATCAGATAAATTCCCAGTAGGGGCGCAATGCTTGCGCCCTCAATGCTTGCGCCTTCAATACTTGTGCCCTCAATACTTGCGTCCTTATCATTAATTTTCTCCAGTGTTCATAAAGCAAGTGACAGGATGATCTATTTTTATTTTTAAGAAATGGCTATAAAATACAACGATGATTGGATACTTAATTTTAGAGCAGATGCACCACTATATGGAGTTTTTTATATGCTGTGCGTTACGCTTTCGCTACGGAATGCTGCGCAAGCGCTAACACTCCCTAGGATAGGTACATTTTTCGGAGAAAATTACCTTAATACTTCACTCCTCGATATCTTCTCCCCTTAGCTTTTAAATTATCATATTTCATCCCCTGCAAAGATTGGGTTTTTTTTGAGTATGCTGTACCTCGATATTTAGCTATGTGACTTTCTGGAGTACTAGATCGAGAAGCCCCCCTGATCATTCCCTCAGAAACAATGACTTGGTTGTTACTTAACAAGTTTTTTAAAGTTTCCCAGGTTTCTGCTGGGTGCTGTCTGAACCATGTTTGAACGATTAAAGTAGCTTTTGAAGGCTGAAGATTAAAGCGCATCAACAAAATAGCAAGTACTTGTTCTTTGCTAACCATCATTCTTTCTACTGAAATGTTCATTTTGACCTCGTATACAATTTTTATATGACCAACTCCGGGTTGAATATTCCTTAATACCCGTAATGCTTGTACCAAATTGTGATGATCCTGAATTTCTTAGTTTAGCCGTGACATTTAGTCCCTTGAACTAAGATGGGATTATCAAAGCGGACTTGGTATAATTTGCAAAACTTTAGAATAATTAACACACCATGAAAAATTGTTAATTTGAGTAAACTATCTGGCCAACACAGAGAATCGAACTTTGTTTTCAGCCCTTAGTGTGTGTTTTATTCTAAATAGTTTTGCTATCAAGCTAAGTATCTCCAAGCTTATTAACTTGGAAATAAAAAAAACAACTAATCATATAAAACTTTACAAAATACTCCTCTAGTTATCACTTGAATAAAAGTAATGTGAAGTTTAGGTGAATTCTTTATTGTTCAACTTGACGTAAGGCTTGAGCTTGGTTAGTATTGGCGGGAATCAACTAGTGCCGCGACACAGGTAATATAGTAGTGCGTAGTGCGAGTATCTGGCTCGCTTATTCTTTCGAGTATCTGGCTCGGTTTTTATATACCTAAGCGCGATCAAGTAGCTCTTGCATCCATGAGATACACCCCCCTATTCCCCATTCCCAAAAAGCAATAACGAATGTATCTACAAGTACGAGACACGCTATAGTGATTCAATGTATTCTTACAAATCCAGCCTTAGTAATTAATTCTTGGCCTTGATCAGTTAGTAGCAATTTACTGTAAATCATTCCAGCTTGCTCATCTTCTTGGCCATCTTGCTTAACGATTACGAACAAGCGGCGAGTAATCGGATATTCCCCACTTTCAAAAGCTGTATCATTAAGCTGGTTACGTTTATCTGGACATTGATCAAGAGGTACGAAGGGTTCTTGGTAAGGAGGAACCAGTTGTTCAACTGTACGACCCAGAGGTATAGTTTTAACTGTACATTGTGAAACGACTTCTGGTGCTGAAGCATAGTAAATTCCACCAAGCGCGTCAGCAACTTTTCTTAAAGATTGGGTTGTGGTGGGAACAATAATCACGTTATCACCAAACTCTTCTCCCTCCAGAACGTTCTCTACAAAGAATTCTATTGTGCCTCCCTCTTGTATACTCCGGGAATAGGGCTTAATGAGGAGATCCGGACCATTAAGTTGATTCCAATTAGAAACTTTGCCAGTGTAGATATCTTTAAGCTGGCTAATAGTTAGACCAGGAATTTGCAACTCTGGATGAACTGCCACTGCAATACCATCAATTGCCACTGGAATTTGCTTGAGGCTAAAACCTCTTTGTTCTGCTTGTTCGTATTCTTTATTTTTAAGGGAACGAGAAGACTGAGAAAATGCCAACTGGTCATTTAACAACATTTTGATACCGGAACCAGAACCAGGAGCACCAGCTGTGGGCTCCGTATATCTTAGCCGGAACTTTGGCCAAACAGTCTGAATTGCTTGGTCTACTTCTTTACGAATTGGAGCCCAAGTAGTACTGCCACCATAGCTAAATAGTCCTTCTGGTAAATTTTGTACCTCGGCAAAAGTTTTTCCGGGAGATGTTCCTCCATTGTTGATTTTGGGCTGACGGATAAACCACCAAACCCCAGCACCTACTAATCCCATAGTGATCAGTAACGCTAACACTAGAATTGTAGTTTCGTTCTTCTGAGACATGGGCAACGATATTTAATCTTAGATATTGCACGCCTGTCGAAAACTGACTTGTGAAGCTAGGCAACAGGGAAAAGGTAACAGGCAACAGTGATAGGATTTAACTATTTCAGCGTAGGAATTGATTGTTAATTCCTGGCATTATTAAGTATTTATGATGCATAGTACAAGACGTGAGTTTAACACATTTACATTCTCTCCAAAACTTGAATCCCTAACAAAGATAATCCTAGCTTCAAAGTCCGAGCAGTTAAATTACACAATCCTAACCTTGATGTTCGCTGGGGTTCCTCTGTTTTGAGTACAGGACATTGGTCATAGAACCGATTAAACTTCTGGCTTAATTCATACAAGTACTGACAAAGGCGATTAGGCAGCAAATCACGTTCCAGGTTACCGAGTACTTCACTAAGTTGCAATATATGCTTACCTAAAACTAATTCTGCATCTTCTTGCAACAGAATTTCGGCATCTGTTCCCAGCTGCTCAAAATCAATATCACCTTTACGGCTAATACTCTGAATTCGGGCATAGGCATATAGCATATAGGGTGCTGTATTACCTTGGAGAGTTAACATTTTGTCATAGCTAAAAATGTAGTTGCTAGTGCGGTTTTGACTCAAGTCAGCATACTTGACTGCACTTAGACCAACTACTTGAGCCACATGAGCAATAAATTCTTCTGTTTCCTCGCGACTTTCTTCCTTAAGTCTAGTTTCCATGTCAGCATGAGCCCGCGCGATCGCTTCATCCAATAAATCCCGTAATCTCACCGTTTCCCCAGAACGAGTTTTCAGCTTTTTACCATCTTCTCCCTGCACTAGACCAAAAGGAACATGTACTACCTCTACTTCCTTTGTCAACCAACCTGCTCTTTGCGCTACCTGAAACACCTGAGCAAAGTGATTGGCCTGTCCCCCATCCGTAACATAGATGATCCGGTTTGCTTCATCTTGCTGAATCCTATACCGTAATGCAGCTAAATCAGTCGTGGCGTAGTTGAAGCCTCCATCAGACTTTTGTACAATCAACGGCAGAGGCTGACCTTGTTTATTGGTAAATCCTTCCAGGAAAACACAATTAGCACCATTGTCTTCCTCCAGCAATTTCAACTTTTCCAGATCTTGAACCACTGCTGGTAGTAAGGGGTTATAAAAAGATTCTCCTCTTTCTGTCACCTGAATATCAAGCAAATTATAGATTACCTGAAACTCCCGTCGAGATTGATCACACAACAACTGCCAAGCACGACGGCTATCTTCTGCACCCGCCTGCAATTGCACTACCTCCTTTCTAGATGCTTCGCGAAATGCTTCATCATCATCAAAACGTTGTTTCGCCTGCCGATAAAATGCCACTAAATCTCCCAACTCCAGGGCATCGGCAGTTGTTAGGGCAGCTGGGTAAGCTTCTCGCAAGTAAGTAATTAGCATCCCAAACTGAGTGCCCCAATCTCCTACATGGTTCAGCCGCAAGACATCATGACCCTGAAATTCTAAGATACGAGCAATAGAGTCTCCAATAATAGTGGAGCGCAGGTGACCCACATGCATCTCTTTAGCAATATTGGGGCTAGAGAAATCGACAACCACCCGTTGTGGCTGTTTTGCCGGTTCCAATCCTAATCTTGAGTCTCTCTGAATATGATTAAGCTGTTGTCCTAAGTATGTTGGTTCTAAAGTGAGATTAATGAAACCTGGACCAGCGATTGTTGGTGTTTGACAAATATCCGTTACATCTAAACACTTGACTATCTGCTCAGCAATTAACCGTGGTTTTTGTCCCAACTGCTTAGCTAGGGGTAAAGAGACGTTTGACTGATAGTCACCGAACTTGGGATTACTGGCCGGTACCACCATCGGGTCTGTTTCAGCCAAATCTGAGCCAAAGGCAGTGACCAATGCTTGAGTAAAGCGATGTTTCAGTTGTTCAAGGTTGGAATTCATCGTGGCGTGGAATATATAGGTATAGATCTGGATGACAGGAACATCAGCTTACCAGTCTACCTAACACCGGGTGAGGGAAAAAGGTGTGGGGAGATGTGGGTAGGTATATAGACAAGGTAGAACTTATGATTTTTTGAACAATGAGGCTATAAATCCCACTTCCATATTTTTTTTTGAGTCATCAAATAAAGCCTAAAACCTTGACAAGAAAAGGAGTTTAAGCAAATCTGTTGAGCTGAAAATCACCCAGCCAAAAAAAAAGTTTGAAAAAAGGGTTGACAGGAATGGGAAGTATTGGTTATGTTAGTAAAGGCTTGAGGGAGGCAAACAACGCCGCACCGAAGCCCAGAACCTAGACAAATAAATAGTTTGAGACTTATTGCACAAACCTAACTCGTTAAGAAAAACAATAAGTAAGGTGGAGACAGGAAACTGTTAAAACCGAAGCCGGAACATATGAGTTCCAGATAAAACCTCTCTCTTGTAGAGAATAACATGGAGAGTTTGATCCTGGCTCAGGATGAACGCTGGCGGTATGCTTAACACATGCAAGTCGAACGCACCTTTCGGG
>JAAHFP010000104.1 GCA_010672925.1 Symploca sp. SIO1C2
CAGATACAGTCGGTCAGATCTTAGACCCCCTCGACTCCCTATTTAGCATATTTGATATCTTCCGGGGCTTCTCTGAAGGTTTTGGAGATGACAACAATGACAACAATAACAACGACAACAACAATAACAACTGAGCTATCAATGAAGAGGTAAGGGGGTATCGTAAAGTCTATAGTAACTCGTGTTACTGTCTTGTCTGACGCTAGACACCATACTCATTTCGTCTACATCCCCAAGCATACCTTTTGGTTGAACCAGATTGTATCAGGTGAACGAAATATAAAGTGGGATTTATCGCCTCATTGTTAAAAAAACATAAGTTCTCTCTTGTATCTACATCTACACACATCTCCCATTACTCGACTTTTCTGCTCTCTTTGAAAATAGTAGCTGTAGCTGACTGACATCAACCTACTAAGACCAGATTCATCTTCATAGAAGAGGTCTATCTCTCCAGCTGCGGCTGCTAATTCCAGCATTTCTAGGTCTGCTAATTTCCTTTGTATTTCCAGATTATACCCAATCCGGTATACATAGGGTTTGCTGAATAAATCGTAATTCTCGGTTGAGATAGGTGGTAGGTGGCAGGTGGTAGGTGAGGGAAAGAGGTAGTAGGTGTTAGAGATTTTCCACAAGTGGTGTAAGGAAATTGAACCCATCAATACAATTTCCTTGCACTTATTTCGCATAAAAATGCTTGAAAGTATTGTCTTGTATAGCTTCCACACTTATACAGCAAACCCTACATAAACCCGCTTTCTCAGATTTTAGAGACGCACCGCACCTGCCGAAGGATGCCCGTAGCTTTTGGCCCGTCTCTAAAGGGCTTTCGCGGTTTCATCGGGGGTATCCAAACCAGATTTGGTATGAGTATTTTTGCTAAATATTCCATGTCTTCTTTTTTCCCACATCGCTGTTTCCCTCGTCCTACTGCATCCACAAGTCCTCCTCAACCCTTTTATTGCCAGCGATGAAGTGTTTCTCTTAACTAATTAAGTGATTTTTGCATTACGTATAAACACTTACTTTTTATTATATTGTAACTAATTAAGTGATTTTTGACTACGTATAAACACTTGCTTTTTATTGATTTTTTACCGATGAACTCAATAAGAACAAAGGCTTATAGAATAATTTATAAGCCAGTATCTTTAGAAACAAAAAGAGTAGTCAAAAACAAAAACTAGAATCGTCTTAAATTTTTATAAAGACTAAATTCAAAACTCAAAAAATGCCATATCCTTCTAGTTAAGGTTTCTTATCTTGTAAAAGAAAGAACTTAATTTATTGTCAGATGAAGGCTATCTAGTGATTTCACTTTTACAGTGATTGCTAGAGAAAGTGGGAGTATATCGTTTTAGAAAAAGCATTTACTCAAGAACGACATGGCAAGGGTTTTAGTCATATTAAAAGACTCAACTTGCCAAAATGGGATGCTCCCGAGAAAGTTGATTTAATATTACATCTACCAAAATTAAGGAAATCTATCTGATGCCTGAAAAGTATGATTATTTAATCATTGGCTCTGGTCCAGCCGGTGTACAAATGGCTTATTTTTTACAACAAAGTCAAAGTAATTATGTGGTTTTAGAAAAAACTGATAAAGTCGCTTCATTTTTTCGATCTTTTCCCCGTCGCCGTGAGCTCATTTCATATAATAAAGTCAACTCAATATTTGATGACCCAGAAATTATACTCAGATGGGACTGGAATTCACTTCTTACTAATGATTACAGTTTTCCTTTTCGTGATTTTAGTCAACGTCTTTACCCTCATGCTGATGAATTAGTCAACTATTTAGAGTCATTTACTGAGACTCATGATCTTAATATTTGCTACAATACAAATATTATTCATGTCAAACAAAAAAAAGATGGCGGATTTGAAATTTGTGATGACCAGGGAGTAATTTATCGATGTCGAGTTTTAATCATAGCAACAGGATTCAGTAAGCCCTATATTCCTGATATTGCAGGTATTGAATTGACTGAAAATTATGAAAATGTGTCCCTAGAAAACCAGACATTTACAGGAAAAAGGGTACTAATTATTGGAAAAGGAAATTCTGCCTTTGAGATTGCAGATATTGCGATAGAAACAGCTGCTCAAGTTCATATTGCTAGTCCAAATTCTTTAACATTAGCTTGGCAATCACGTCACCCGGGTCATGTAAGAGCTAATCACACTCGGTTGTTAGATACCTATCAACTAAAACTCTTAAATGGAACTCTCGACTGTCATGTGAAAAAAATCACAAAATCTACTGATGGAAATTTTGTGGTGACTGTATCCTATGTTCACGCAGATGGAGAAGTAGAAGATTTAGTCTATGACAGGATTATACGTTGTACAGGCTTTAGCTTTAATACTGAGATTTATACCCCAGAGTGCAAACCTGATTGCATTTTAAATGGTAGATTACCAGCTATCACTCCTTATTGGGAATCAACCAATATTTCAGATTTATTCTTTGCAGGAACACTTATGCAAGGACGTGATTTCAAAAAATCTTCATCAGCATTTATTGATGGTTTTCGCTACAATATTCGTTCCCTCTATCGATACCTCAAACAGCGATATGAAAACGTACCACTGGGGGCAAAAAAACTAGCAGCAAGCCCCAGCGAAATGAGAAAAACTATCTTAACAAGAGCCTGTAGAACTTCTGGTTTATGGACACAATTTGGCTATCTCTGTGATGTTTTCATCGTTAAGAATAATGAGCAAGTCAGTTGGTATGAAGAATTACCAGTACAAGCTTTACGTGAAGGGCAATTTTCTTCTGAAGAACATTATTACTCCTTAACCTTTGAGTGGGGTGAATGGAATGGAGACGTGATGGCAATTGAACGTCATCCTCAAGCTGATACAGCTTATACTAATGTTTTTCTACATCCAATTTTGCGTCGATATCGTTATGGAGAAGTCATATCAGAACATCATATTTTAGAAGATCTATTTGGTGTATACTCCGCTGATGGAGAGAAAGGATCTGTACTCAGACGTTCTGGCAGAAGTATTAAACAGTATCATCGAGAAGAACATGAAATTCCTTTAGAAATCTATCTCGATAAAGAGTTTAATTCAACTATATATAAAGAGTTTGATTCAGCTCTAGTTGTAGTTTAGAACAATTTATTTAAGTAAACAATTTGGATAAAACAACAATGAAGATTATTGACTTCCATGTTCATGCTGGTAATTTTCAGCTTTTGCGAGATGATATTCAAGAGCTACTAACCCATCGGCCTTTTGAACCTGATGTGAATATAGCTGAGGTTTTTTCTCAACCTGAACAGATGGAAGCCTATCTCAAAAATAAGGGAGTTTTTCAGGGAGTAGTTCTCGCAGAATGTGGGCCAGGTACAAACTACACGATTGATAGCCAAATGATAGCTGAGTTTTCAAAAAAAAGCGATGTTTTTATTCCATTTGGTAGTATCAATCCAAACTATCATAATACTAAATCAGAGTTTTGGAAAAGCCTCAAATTAGGAATAAAAGGCTTTAAGTTTTATCCTGCGGATCACAACTTTAATGCTCTCAGAGAGGATATGCAATTTGTCTATAAGATGTGTGAAGCCCTGGGACTACCTGTCATGTTTCATACAGGATTGACAGCTCAAAAGAATACAGAACAAAAATTTATTAATCCCTTAGACTTTCAACCTTTGGCTGAAAAATATCCGGAATTGATTTTGATTTTAGCTCATGGAGGTAAACCTTATTGGTATCAAGAAGCTAGTACATTAGCACTCACTTTTCCCAATGTTTATATTGATACAGCTTTAATTGATCCCCTGTCTTTAAAAGAAGTATTCCCCCTTCTTGAGGAGTTATCTCACAAGATTATTTTTGGTTCTGATTGGCCAGTTGTGGGAAGTTATTCAGCTTTGATTAAAAAATATAAAGAAGCTAATCTTTCTGAAGAAATTGCATCAAGAATTTTCTATAAAAATGCCCAAAAAATTCTTGATAAAGCCCTGGCTAAACAAGAATATTCTGTATCTCAAGTTTTAATAGAAGCTGCTCATGCTTGAGAACAAAATTGTCATCGAAAACAGTTTTTTAAAAGGAGGATAACAATGTACTCAAAACTATACCCAATGACTTATTATTTTTATCCATTGTTAGAGGATAAAATTAGTGAAAGTAAACATCGGGATGATTTTTTTTCAGTCCTACAAAATCCACCTCATCAAGTAACAGAAAATCTTCTTTATATTCATATCCCCTACTGTCATGATATGTGTCGATTTTGCCCTTTTCATGTTAGGGTTGAAAAAGGCAGTGAAATTTATGACCGCTACACTCAAGCTTTGTGCCAAGAAATGGAGTTAGTAGGGCATCTTCCTTATGTTTCAGAAATGTCCTTTAAAGCCGTTTACTTTGGCGGTGGCTCTCCCTCAATCTTTTCGGTCAAAAACATAGGCAAAATTTTTGCTACGATGGTTAAAAATTTTAAGATTGAGGCAGATGCTGAAATTTCTTTTGAAGGTGAACCCAGAACTCTTTCAGATCCAGCAAGACTAGACTTACTCAAAGAATACAACGTCAAAAGAATTAGTTTTGGCCTCCAAACTTATGATGAAAAAATACGAGAGTTGTTCAATATTGCAGCTACTCTTCAAGATGTAGATAATTGTACCAAAAATGCTCGTGAAAGAGAGTTTGAAGATATTAATGTTGACATGATGTATGACTTACCTGGTCAAGACATTACAGCACTACAATATGATTTGAAGCATCTCCAACAGCATGATTTTGACAGTCTAGACTACTACAATCTTCACTATTTCGCATTCCCTAAAAAAATCAAAACAGCAATGGCAGCGGGAGAAATCCTAAGTAAACCGAGTCAAACCATGCACTTTGCCTTAGGACAACAATTACGTACCTCTCTCAAAGAGATGGGTTATTATGATGTAGCTGATCCTATTTTTGCGAAAAAACCTCAGGTTTGTGAATATTTTCGACTTATTTGGGGCGGAGGACAAGGACAGCATTCAGCAGAAATGATTGCCTTAGGTGCTTCAGCTAGAGGTAATCTTAACGGTTATAGCTACATGAATTTAGGCAATACAGAACAGTATTTACGAACCGTTGAAGCTGGCCAATTACCTCTAGAAAAACTATCCCTACCCTTAGCAATACCAGAAAACCGAGGAGCAGCTTTCTTTGCGAAATTTTTTGAGATTGATAAAACTTACTCAAAAGCTATTGAAACCATTCCTCAAAATGTTTGGGACTTTTGGCGAGAAAATGGCTTAATTTACGAAACACCCCAAAGTTGGAAACTAAGTGAAGTGGGCAAATTGTGGACAACCAATATGATGATTGACTCTTTTGAACCCCATCAACGGGAGGTAGCCATGACTTCCCTCGGCTTTGTGGAAGATCGACCCGGTGTACGCACCGGTAGTTTCTAAGACAAAATTGTAGGGAGTAAGGCTATGGAAAACACTCAAGTTCGTATTGGTATCATTCATGCTTATCCCAGTGCTTACTTAATAGAGACTCTCAAGGCTACGGGTTGTCACATTGTTTTATTTGTAGCATCTCCTCTTACCTTTGATGCTAGTGATCTAGAAGCTGTGGTTGAAGTTCCTTTACATCAACCGGAGAAAGTTATTCAAACAGTTGTCAATTATCATCGAGAAAAACCGTTTGATGTCTTGTTGCCTGTATATGAAGGGGCAACCGCACTCACAGCTCACGCAGTAGAACGTTTAGGACTACCAGGGGTTAAAGTAAGCGGTGCTGCCGCTAGTCGCAATAAATATCTTGCTTATCAAAAGTGGTTTAGTAAAGGAATTCCTGTTCCATTAACTATAGCAATTCAGGATCCGACACAAGGATGGAAGGAGATTGAAAACCATATTGGTTATCCAGCCATTATTAAGCTAGCAGATTCCATGAATAGTCAAGGGGTGATCAAGGTTACCTCTAAAGATGATTACCTTAAAGAGGTTGAAAATTTGTTGAAAATGCTCAACAGACCTATCAATCTCGATTTACAAACTGACCGCAATCGTTTAGCCTATGGTACTTCCCCGATAAAAATTATTGCTCAAGAATATTGTCCTGGAACTGAAGTAGCAGTTGATTGTTTAGTGACTCCGGAAAAATCTCAGGTTCTTGGCATTTTTGAAAAAGCACCAGCAACAGGTCCCTACTTTGCTGAAAAAATGTCAATTTCCCCAACATCTCTTGACACAGAAGCAGTTCAACAGGTTAGTCAACTCGCTATTGATGCTGTCTGGGCTTTAACGGAAGAAAAAAGTAGTGCCGCCCATGTAGAAATTCGTTTCACTGATTCTGGTCCAAAGGTGTTAGAAGCCGGACTTAGACCGGGTGGAGCTTATACCGTCGCTGCTGTGGAATACTTGACTGGTATTAATCCTTATGTTGAATTGTTGAATATTTTATTAGGCAAAAGACTCCGCGATTTTAAATCAAACAGCCGAGCGATTTTGTATGGTGGAATTGTGATTCCCAAAAGTGGGGTTCTTCACCAAATAGAAGGATTAGAGATTTTTCAAAAAATCACTGATTTATTAGATGTTCAAATTTTAAATCAAGTTGAAGATAAAGTTTACTGTTTACCCCAATCGGCTCAACCTCATTTTGCTTATTACCTAATTGGCGGTTCATCCAGGGATGATGTGTTAAATAAACATCGACTCATTCAAGAAAGTATTAGCCTAGAAATTTCTGAGTTTATACCAGAAAGTCAAACAGTGGGGAACAAAAGTTAACATGACAACTGAGACAACAGCATTGACAGTTAACGGAAACAAAGATTTTCAGTCAAATTTTATGGAGAATGGACTGAAAATTCTCCGATTCTTAGAAACTGCCTACCATCATTCTGAAACTTATCCGGTTTTATCCAGTCCGCTGGAATTAAAGCAAAAACTTCTTAACCCAGACCAACTACCTCAAGAAGGTGATGAAAGTTCAAAGATTGTTGATGAGGCTATTCAAGCAATTTTTACTGGCTACTGTAATGTTAGCCATCCTCAATACTACGGTTATATTTCTCCTAAACCTTTACCTATCAGTGTCCTGGGAGATCTCTTAGCGGAGGGATTAAACCAAACGCCTGGAGCATGGCGTGCTGGCCCTGCTGCCACAGTAATAGAGACGGAAACTTTAAGATGGCTCAGTCAATTTATCGGTTATGAGGATGAGTTTGATAAAATTCCCAATGGGATATTTACTAGTGGTGGCTCAATGGCTAATGCTAGTGCATTAAAACTTGCCCGGGACACAATTATCGGTCGCAAGGTACAGGATGAAGGTTTAGTAGATAGTTCATTCAAACCCACTGTTTATATGTCACAAGAAGGTCACTTTTCAATTTGGAAAGCTCTTGATTTTTTGGGACTGGGAAGAAACTGTTTGCGGCGTATTGAAGTTGGAGAAGACGCACGGATAGATATCAATAAGTTAGAAGAACAAGTTCAAAAAGATCGCAAAATGGGCTATAAACCTATTTGTTTAGTGGGTACAGGTGGTACAAGTGCTACGGGTACAGTCGATCCTCTTGATTCTCTGGCTCAGATCGCTAAAGAATATGGTATGTGGTTTCATGTTGATGCTGCTGCTGGAGGCGTATTTGCAAATATTCCAGAAACTCGCCAATATTTTAAAGGAATAAATCTAGCAGACTCAGTGACGCTTGACCCTTGTAAATGGCTATTTGTTCCTTTTGGTATTGGGTGTCTACTGACAAAAAATGGTTCAGAGTTGCTCAAAAGCTTTCAAGCGAGTAGTCACTATTGGGAAGACCTCTCCGAACCAGATTTGTTTCAGATGGGGTTTCCAGGAACCCGTCAGTGGCGATCTTTAGGGCTTTGGATGGCGTTTAAACATCTTGGTTCTCAGGGCTATTGCCAGTTGCTCAGTCATACTTTGTCCGTTGCTGGTTATCTTGCTGAAACCGTCAAAGCTCATCCTGACTTAGAACTTCTACAGGAACCTACTTTACCTGTCTGTTGTTTTCGTATTGCTAATACAACACAACATTCTTTTTCACTGGATCAAGTTAATCATCTTGTGCAACAGTTAGGGGTAGAAAAAGGCAATCATTACTTTACAATTTTAGATTGGCGTGGAACAAACTTTTTTCGTGTATCTATCAATAATTTCCAAACGCAAACCCAGCACATTGATAGCTTAATAGAAACGATTTTTAGTCAACTTAACTCTCTGAATCTCAATCATTAATTAAATGACAGCAACGATACCGAGCGAAATCAAACAAGCAATGTACGGCTTTATGATGAGTCACACGCTTTTTGTAGGAGATGAACTTGGCATATTTGACTATCTTGCTCAAGGAAAAGCCAACAAGCTTTCTGAATTAGCAAAATTAGCAGATGTTAATCCTGATGCCCTCCAGCGTTTACTTTTAGCAGCTGTTTCAATAGGTTTAATTGAATCTCAAAATGGAGAGTATAATATTCCCATTCATTTGCAACCATTTTTAGCTAAAAATTCTACTCAATACTGCGGAGATTCTTTTTGCCATTTTAGAGAAGTATCAGTTCGCACGTTTCTTAATTTAAAAGAAGCACTCCAAGAGAATAAACCCCAGTGGCAATCAATTTTTGATGAGCTTCAGGAGAAATCGCCTTTTACAGACTTATATAATGACCCCAAGCATCTTGAAAATTTTTTGGATAGTATGTGGGGCTTGGGTTATGCTCCAGCCCAAGAATTAGTTCAAAAATTACCTTTAAATCATTATAATGTCCTAGTAGATGTAGGCGGTGGAAGTGGCTCATTTGCTATTGCAGCCCTAGAAAGTTACCCTAACTTGAAAGGCATTATTTTTGACTTACCCAAGGTACGTCAATATTTAGAAAACAAGTCTCGCCAACATCAAGTAGCTGAACGAATTAACTTTCAAAGTGGTGATTTTTTTAAAGATGAATTGCCTCCAGGAGATGTGTATTCTCTAGGCTATATTCTGTCTGATTGGAATCGAAAAGATGGTACTAAATTACTGAAAAAAATTTATAATTTATTGTCTCCAGGAGGTGCTATAGTTATTCTGGAAAAACTTTTCTGTGAATCCAAGAATGGTCCTCGAGAAACTGCAATGATGAATTTAGCGATGTTGCTAGAAACTTGGGGGCAACATTATTCAGGCTCTGAGTACATCAGTTGGTTGAAAGAAGTAGGATTTAAACAGGGTCAGGTGATTCATTCATCTGGTGAAAAACATATGATAGTTGGTCTTAAATAATTGAGGAGAAAACAAAAATGCTTATGCTTAAAACAAACATAATCTCATCATTGACTATCTTGTTAATTGGAGGTGTTTCCCCGTTTATTAGTAATCAACAAGCTAAAGCAGCTACCTTTTCATCTAATTCATTCACGATTGAAACGATTGCTACTGGACTAGCTACTCCTTATGCTGTTGCTATTGATGAGGATAATGAGTTAATTGTAACAGTTGATGGTGCATTAATTAAAATTGAGCAATCTGGAAATATTTCAGCATTAACCTCTTTAGCTCCTGGTGTTCCCTCTGATGCCATTGTCTTTGGCTCTGACTTTATTGTTATAGAACCTGCTGAACCTCCTGCACCAACTTCTTTACTTCGAGTGACTCCAGCAGGAGAAGTCAATGAAATAACAGAAATTGCTAGTGACCCCATGGGATTTGGTGATCCTATTGGTTTAGCTATCCAAAACCAAGATTTAATTATTGTTGACTTTAATCGAGTAAATAACGATCCTTTTATTGGTGATGGTCGTTTACTTCGATATTCTAATCAAGCTAATGATGTGTCAGTGATTGCCTCATCAAATCTTGGTGGTGCAGCAGAAGTGTTTGTTGATGATGATAATTTTTGGGTCACAGATTTTACATTTGGACGTTTATTATTTGTCACTGCTAATGGTGATGTTACAGAAATTGCAACTGGATTAGGACAACCTTTAGATATTGAATTTGATGGGAAAGATTTCTTAATCACAGACTTTGCTGATGGGTTTAATACACCCGGTAATGGACGAATTTTAAGAGTATCTAAAACAGGAAAAGTAGAAACCTTATTCAGTAATATTGGTAATCCATCAGGACTAGCGATTGATGGAGATGATCTTCTATTTACTGATATTGTTGAGGGGAGAGTAGCCAAAATTCCAGGAGTCTTATCAACACAGGGCGTTCCTGAATCTTCTTCTACTTGGACAATTTTAATGATAGGTACTTTGGGATTAACGATGATAGTTAATCGTAGATTTAGAACTTAAAGACTCAAAAACCTCTAGAGTGACAGTAACTAAAGACAAAAAAATGCTACACAATTATTGTATATAATTATCATTTTTTGTCGAAGTCTGATCTGAATTGTTTTCTTTATTTTTGGATATTCAATTGACATGAATACAACAGCTATAGAACTGGTCATATTTAAAACTAAACCCAACGTTAGCCCTGAGATTTTAAAAGAAGCCATCCATAAAACAACACCTGTATTAGCTCAAATTGATGGTTTTTTGGATAGGGAGCTTAGTTTAACAGAAACCGGAGAAGAATGGGTTGATATTGTCCACTGGAAAAATATGGAATTAGCTAAAAAAGCGGTAGATATATTTATGAATACCCCTGAATGTCAAGAATTAGTTAGTTTAATGCAAGAATCCTATTCAATGAGGCATCTGAATTCAATGCTTTATGCCAAAAAGAATCAATAAATACTGAGCTTAACTTTTAGCAGTTTGAATTCGAGTGTATTAATTTTAAATATAGCAAGGGCTATAGCCCTAGGATTGTCATGGCTTTAATACTTACTATGTTATTTTTTACTGCTTTTAATGAGACTATTTTTCACTTCAGATGATAATGGATAAAAACTTATCTCAAACGAAATTTAAAAAACTTGAAACAAGAAAGGGGGCAAGACGAAGCTCAGAAATTAAAAATGAAGTTCTTGATGCCCTTAATCAAGGCAAAATTGAGTCAATTAATCTTGTAGAATGGCTAGCAATTGATATGCCAACTTTACTCCATTATGTTTTAACAGAAATAGGCTTAGAGAATCAAGTTCAAACTTTATATCATCAAGCTATAAAACTTAAAAATGAAGGAGTAATGAAACGATTAAAGGGTATTGGTGAACTCTTATTTGAATCATTTGAAAATTATGAAAACCGTCTCGCAATATTTGAAACTTTAGTAAATCATCCATCAGATATGGTGAGAGGTTGGATGGCTTTTTATATTGCGGCTAATCATCATCTTTACTTTTCTGATCGACTGGAAATGATGCGGAGATTTGCTGAGGATTCGAGTATGTCAGTTAGAGAATGTGCCTGGGCTTCTTTTCGACCGTATTTAGTTGAAGATTTAACGACAAGCTTTCAGTTACTTATTCCCTGGGTTAAAGACAAAAATCCTAATATTAGACGTTGCGCGGTAGAAGCAACTCGTCCTAGAGGCGTTTGGTGTAAGCATATTCCGACTTTGAAAGAAAATCCTGAACATGGTTTAACTATTTTAGAATTTGTTCGTTCAGACTCCAGTAAGTACGTACAGCGTTCAGTCGGTAACTGGTTAAATGATGCCAGTAAATCTCGTCCAGACTGGGTGATTAATACTTGTATGCGTTGGCAAGAAGAATCACCAACTCAAGAAACCAATTGGATTATTAAGCATGGATTAAGAACTATTAATAAAAAGGCTATTCAATAGATGCTTTATTTGCGTTAACTAATAAAAAATCATGAAAAATTTAAACTTCAAAATTTATCACTTCTTTTTCTCTATTGTAATTCTTACAATTTGGTTCATTTATATAAGTTATACTCATCAATGGAATTTATTTATAGAAAATTGGTTCATGTCAATAACAATGATATTTGGCTCTTTTATTGCTGGAGCAACATCCGAAGGAGGTGGAGCAGTTGCTTTTCCTGTGATGACTCTAATTTTTCAGATCACACCAGATATCGCACGTAATTTTAGTTTGGCAATTCAAAGCATCGGTATGAGCGCCGCTGCTTACCTGATTTTTACTCAGAGAATTCCTATTAATAAAACTTATTTATTACTCTGTAGCTTGGGGGGATTTTTAGGATTAATTTTAGGGACTTACTTAATTGCTCCTATTGTTTCTCCTCCCTATACTAAAATGTTTTTTGTTTCTCTATGGCTTAGTTTCGGAGTTATCCTTTTTTATCTAAACATTAATGCATCACATCAAAAGATAGAATCTCTTCCTCCTCTGTCTATAACTGATAAAAAAATATTTATATTATTAGGTTTTTTAGGAGGTATTATTGTTTCTATTATTGGTAGTGGTCTCGATATCTTAACATTTGCTTTTGTAACAATCAGATATAGATTATCAGAAAAAATTGCTACTCCAACAAGTGTCTGTCTGATGGCAGGAAATTCTCTAGTTGGCTTTTTATTTCATGCTTTTTTGATTGGTGATTTTGGGGTTCAAGAGTTTCGCTATTGGATAGTTTGTATTCCTGTTGTCATCTTTGGCGCTCCTCTAGGGGCTTATTTCATTAACCAAAAAAGTCAAACTTTTATCGCTAATTGTCTTTATTTAGTGTTAATTTCACAATTTATTGGTGCTTTAATAGTTATCCAACCAACAGGCTTATTAGCTTGGTTTACTTTAGGCACTTTTGTAACTGGATTAATTTTATTTTTTAGTTTAGAGCGCAGTAGCAGAATATCTAATTTACATTCTGCAGGTTGGTCAGACCGTTAAATATAAACTCAGAGCTTGTACCAAGCCTAAAACAAAACATACTTGCGGAGTTATAGAACAGGGAACAGAGAAAAGTGATAAGACTTGACTGTTTCAGTTTTTTTACTCCCACACTTCCATCTCTTCCAAAACTCTCCTCTAGATTTCGCTAAGCTTGCCAATTTACTAACCGGGCATACAAATAAGCAATTAACTCTGAAATTATATTCCGTACACCTGTACTGTAAGTCCACCAATATTTGGGGTTGTAGTCAATAGAGTTAATCGCAATTACTCCCACTTCAATATC
>JAAHFP010000105.1:0-2149 GCA_010672925.1 Symploca sp. SIO1C2
AGAAAACATCAGGATTAATATTAAGTAAATTACTGCTGTCAGGTTCCGAAGCGCTGAATCTTCCCGTATTATCTAACCCTATCCCATTGGCAGTAGTTGCAACAAAAGAACCACCTACATTCAGCTGTGAGTCCTCTCCAAAGATAATGCCATTGGGATTAATCAGAAATAAATTGGGTTGAGAATCACCAACAGTGCCAAGAGTACCCAGAATTTCCGAAGGATTAGCACCTGTTACCCTTGCAAAAATATTCTGGATAGCTGGAACAGGAATCAAGAAATTGGCTTCTCTGCCTACATCAACATTGAATTCTAGGAAACTGTGGAACAGGTTTTGACCCCGTTGTGCTCCACCTTTAATTTCTTCAATCAAACCAACACTCTCAACAACAGAATTCTCACCAGCTCCGAGGGTATCATCCGGAACGATATTGCTCTGAGCTAAAACACGATTACCCAGTGAGAAAACTACACCACTAATCCCTACCAGTAATGCGATCGCTAACTGCCAGCAACGACGCTGCCAACTACAAGGTTTGTGTAAAGTTTTCCCTCTCAAAGGTTGGGAAAGATGACCAGAGTTCCGGTCATCTTCACGGCAGCTCAATAAACTCTCAATACACCTTTTCTGAATCATCAAAGTTATTCGAGAATCTTTTGTCTACCTATGTTATCAGTAGCTTATTTTGCTGTTACTGTACCAAGAACATTATCATACTTCTGGTAGAGAATTAAACCTCAAAAGGTAAGAAGATTTGTAACAAAAACCATGTGTTATAGCAGTCGCCAGGGTGGTTAATATCTTCTCAGGTAGGGCAAATTAACAAAGGGCTACCATCCCCTTATCCTAGGTTGCTATATATCTCTCTGATAAAGCAAGAGAGTGACGTGAAAATACTGTATAAATAGCCAAAAAAACTACGTAAATTTACGTATTTATTAGATATTACACCAACTCGAAAGCTGATTCTTATCGGAGGCTACAACCCAATTGATAAGTGTCAGCAGGGAGCTGAACTACTAACTCTATCTGCCCTGTTTGATTAACAATCCAACCTTGAGCTTCTATCAGTTTTCCAGAGGTTGTTGTGGGTAAATCAGTGGCATCAGTTGAAGCTTTCTTGGGCAATTGTACATATTCCCAAAGGTCCTGCTACCAATGGGTTCTGTCGGGTCTGCTGGTAAGCCGCCCCGTCCGGTGTTGATAAAGCGACCAGCCGATTGACTTCCTCCCACTTGACAACTTTGGTTGATTTGGGAACTGACAGTGTCCGCCAATAATTCGGATAATGATTGGGATACATCCACAGGCGAGGGCAATGTGACATCCAGTGGGGAGAGCAAATTGCACTGGAAGGGCTATCAAAGCGCACCCTATCAGTAGCGGTAATCCTTACACCTCCAGCATTCTCTTCTCCACTAGTGCTGGTATTTAGTGAAGCATCATTAGTAACCTCCAGGGAACCAGTCGTAATCTCAATACGAGTGCTGGTATTTAGTGAAGCATCATTAGGAACCTTCAGGGAATCAGTCTTAATCTCAATGTCATCACTATCATCACCATCGCCAAGACAAAAGACTCTCTCAATCAAGCTCGACTCGGAGAAATTCACTTCCCCTATAGCATTAATGTCAATATCTCCAGCTTGGCTGTCAATCCATCTATTAAGTAAGACATCGGCTCTAGCTATATCATTGGGAAAACTTAAGCTGAGATTATTACCATCCGCATTCAGCTCAACTTTTCCTGGTAGAGAATTCTCACCAACTTCAAGGGTCTTATCCGGCTCGATATTGCTCTGAGCTAAAGCACGATTCCCTAGTGAGGAAACCACACCACTAATCCCTACCACTACTGCGATCGTTAACTGCCAACAATAACGCTGCTGACTACAAGGCTTGTGTAAAGTTTTTCCTCTCAAAGGTTGGGAAATATGACCATAGTCCAGGTCTACTTTACGGCAGCTCAATAAACTCTCAATACACTTTTGCTGAATCATCAAAGTTATTAGGGAATCTTTTGACTACATATATTATTATTAGCTTATTTTGCTGTTACTGTACCAAGAAAATTATCATACTTCTAGTAGAAAATTCAACCTCAAAAGGCAAGAAGATTTGTAACAACAACCATGTGTTATAGCAGTCG
>JAAHFP010000105.1:2609-12791 GCA_010672925.1 Symploca sp. SIO1C2
ATCGGTTGAGGTTTTTTTGGGCAATTGTACATCTTCCCAAAGGTCACTGCTACCCAGGGGTTCTGTTGGGTCTGGTGGTAAGCCGCCGCGCCCAGTGTTGATAAAGCTACCTGCCGATTGGCTGCCTCCAGCTTGACAACTTTGGTTTAGTTCGGAAGTTACAGTGTCAGCAGGTAACTCCGATAATCCTTGGGTAACATCCACAGGAGAGAGCAAGTTGAGTTGAAATTCCCCATCTAAGCCAAATTCCGAACTAGCAGTAATATCACTTAAGGGAGTAAGGCGATCGCGAAATTGCAAACCAAAGATACCCTGAGTAGTAATGGTAATATTTCCTCCGCGACCGTTGAAGGCATTAGCACTAATATCGCTATCTTCTCTGGGAACAGCAACGACGAATTCAGCATTGATGTTGATATCACCCCCATCCCCACCAACCCCAGCAATTCCAGCAGTGGTGGCAATTTGGCTGTTGTTGCGCAGGAGTAATAAATCCCCTACCCACAGGTTAATATTGCCACCGTCACCGGATAGGGTAGTAGTTTGAATACTACTGCGATTAGCTTCGAGGTTTTGGCGAGTATCGATGGAGATATTACCAGCTTTGCCATTACCCTCACTTACTGAGGAAATAAAAGCATCAGTTAACAAGAGGGAGCCAGCAGTAATCTGAATTAAACCACCATCTCCCACTGCTCCTTGATTCACTTGGCTCAAGGTTCCACTAGAGAAGCCATTACTACCGACACCATCAAAGCGTACTTTATCTGTTGCAGTAATCCTCACATTTCCAGCATCTCCCTCTCCTAGAGTGCTGTTAGATAGGAAAGCACCATTGGTAACTTCCAGAGAACCGGTAGTTATTTCAATGTCTCCACCATCTCCCACTGCTTCTGTTCCTACTTGGCTAGAGGCAACACTAGAGAAGCTATTACTGCCAACACCATCAAAGCGTACTTTATCTGTTGCAGTAATCCTCAAATCTCCAGCATTTCCTTCTCCGAAAGTATTGCTAGAGAGTTGAGCACCATTTGTTACCTCCAAGGAGCCAGTGGTTATTTCAATCTCACCACCATCTCCTATTGCTCCTTCATTCACTTGGCTGAAGACTCCACTGGAAACGCCATCACGACCAACACCATCAAAGCGCACGGTATCTGTTGCAGTAATCCTTACACCTCCAGCATTTCCCTCTCCCAAGGTACTGGCAGAAAGTTGAGCACCATTAGTAACTTCCAAGGAACCGTTAGTAGTAGTTATTTCAAGGTCTCCACCATTCCCCACTGCTTCCGATAGAACTCTGCTGAAAGCACCACTGGGTTGTCTATTATTGCCAACGCCATCAAAGCGTATCCTATCCCTGGCAGTAATCTTCACACCTCCAGCATGTCCCTGTCCCAAGGTACTGGTAGAAAGTTGAGCACCATTAGCTACCTCCAGAGAACCAGTGGTTATTTCTAGGTTTCCACCATTTCCTACTGCCTCTTGTTCCACTGAACTGAAGGCTCCACTGGTTAGTCCATTACCACCAACACCGTCAAACCGCACGGTATCGGTTGCAGTAATCCTCACACCTCCAGCATTTCCCTCTGCGAAGGTACTGGCAGAGAGTTGAGCACCATTAGTGACTTCTAAGGCAGTAGTAGTTATTTCAATGTCTCCACCATTTCCCACTGCTCCTGATTGCACTGAACTGAAAGCACTACTGGGTAGTCCATTAGCACCAACACCATCAAACCGCACGGTATCTGTCGCAGTAATCCTCACGCCTCCAGCATTTCCCCTTCCGAAGGTGTTGGCATTGAGTAAAGCACTATTAGTGACTTTTAGGGAACCAGTGGTTATTTCAATTTCTCCACCATCCCCCACTGCTTCGGTTCCCACAAGACTCAAAATACTACTAGGAGTTCCATTACTGCTGAATCCGTCAAGGTGCACAGTATCACTAGCAGTAATCCTCACACTTCCAGCATTTCCTTCTCCAAAGATGTTGGCAAACAATACAGCGCCATTAGTGACTTCCAGAGAACCGGTGGTTATTTCAATGTCTCTACCATTCCCAACCCCTCCGTTTCCTAACGAGTTGAGGACTCCACTTAAAACGCCGTTATTGCCGACACCATCAATGCGCACTGTATCGGTAGCTCTAATCTTCACACCCCCGGTATTTCCCCGTCCGAAGATATTGGTATTGATTACAGCGCCATTCGTAATTTCCAGAGAATTAGTGGTAATTTCAATCTCACCACTATCCCCTACTGCTGCTGATGACACTGCACTGATAATACTACTAGAGTTTCCATTACTACCGACACCATCAATGCGCACCGTATCGGTAGCTCTAATTTTCACTCTTCCAGCATTTCCCTGTCCCAAGGTACTGGTATTTAATGAAGCGCCATTAGTAACTTCCAGGGAACCAGTGGTAATCTCAATTTCTCCACCATCTCCTACCCCTGCCGATGACACCGAACTTAATACACCACCGACTCCATTATTGCCGACGCCATCAAAAAGCACCGTATCCCTAGCAACAATTTTCACATCCCCAGCATTCCCCTCTCCAGCAGTCACACTATTTAGTACAGCACCATTAGTCACTTCCAGGGAGCCGGTAATAATCTCAATCTCTCCACCATTACCTATTGCTTCTGAATCCACTCTACTCAAAACAGCACTACCAACACCATCAAAACGTACCGTATTGCTAGCACGAATTTTTACTGTTCCAGCATTTCCCTCTCCCAGGAGGTTAGCAAATAGGGTAGCACCATTAGTTACCTCTAGGGAGTCAGTAGTAATTTTAATATCCCCAGCTGTGCCTTTACCATTAGCTAGAACAGTATTGGCAATAAAGCTTGACTCAGAAACAGTAACTGTATCCTTAGCATTAATTTCGATATCTCCACCATTGCCTATGCCTGAGACAACATTGAGAATAAAGCTTGACTCGGAGACATTAACTTTCCCCTTAGCATTAATTTCAATATCCCCAGCTTGGCTATCCACTGAACCATTACCTTGTTCTATCCCGGCAAAAAGAAAGCTTCCTCCCAACATATCTACCATTTGGGCATTGATAACAATACTACCGCCTCCTCCAGCCTGAGTCCCAATAAATGCTCCATCAAGTAAGACATTAGCTTTGGTTACATCATCGGGAAAATTCAAGCTGAGATTATTGCCATTGGTATTGAGTTCAACTGTTCCTGGTTCCGATAATCCTCCTAACTCAACTCTACCCCCCGGAGCCAGCAATGCCCCGCCATCTAAGCTGACGTTGCCACCTACCAACAACAAACTCTTTCCTTCTAAAACCTGAAGTCCACTTTCATCAGTTATTGGCAATTCGTTAATAAAAAAACCCAGTGCCGGAATTGTAGCAGTAGAACGATTGATAATTTCAGCCTGATTCGAGAGGCGGTTAAAAAAGAAAACATCAGGATTAATGTGGAGTAAATTACTGCTATCCGGTTCCGAAGCACTGAATCTTCCGGTATCACCTAACCCTATCCCATTGGCAGTAGTTGCCACAAACGAACCACCTATATCTAGCTTTGAGTCTTCCCCAAAGATAATGCCATTAGGATTAATCAAAAATAAATTGGGTTCAGAATTACCAAAAGTGCCCAGAGTACCCAGAATCTCCGAAAGATTACCACCCGTCACCCTTGCCAAAATATTCTGGATAGCTGGATCAGGGCTAAAGAAGTAGGCTCCTCTGCCTACATCAACATTAAATTCCAGGAAACTGTGGAAGAGATTTTGACCCCTTTGAACTCCACCATCAATGACTTCAAGAGGAAGACCTAAAAAATCCGGTATAACAACAGAATTCTCTCCAACGGGCAATGTACCATCCGGAACGATATTGCTCTGAGCTAAAGCACGATTCCCCAGTAAGGAAACTATACTACTAATCCCTACTGCGATCGCGATCGCTAACTGCCAACTACGAGGCTTGTGTAAAGTTTTCCCTCTCAAAGGTTGGGAAAGATGACCAGAGTCCATGTCAACCGTGGGGCTGCTCAATAAACTCTCAATGCACCTTTGCTGAATCATCAAAGTTATTGGAGAATCTTTTGCCTACATATGTTATCAGTAGGTTATTTTACTGTTACTCTATCAGGGAAATTACTCTACTTTTGGTAGAGAGTTAAACCACTACAGGCGCACACCTATTCCATTATTCATTAACGATAGCAAAAAATAAAGATAACCGCAACCAATATATTTCTTCTCCCCAACTTTGTGAACTTTGTTTCTTTGTGGTTCGTTTCCTTAGCTGACAGCCTTAAATCACATCAACAAGCTCAATTGAGAACCCCCCTGAGCTTTAGACACTTCAATCCGGGTTTGGAAAGCCTCCTTAAACTGAGGCATATGGGTTACTGTCAGAATACAAGAAAAATCCGACGCGATCGCATTTATCGCAGCAATCAAGCGATCGCATCCTTCGGCATCCTGAGTACCAAATCCTTCGTCTACAATCAGCATTTGTAAAGCTGTCCCTGCTCTTTGTGCCAGCAGTCGCGCTAAAGCGAGACGGATGGAAAAGTTAATCCGAAAAGCTTCGCCACCAGAGTAGGTTTCATAAGATCTCGTACCAGTAGCATCCGCAATCAGAATATCCAGGGTATCGATTAGTTTGGTTTGTTTCTTGGAAGAACGACTGCCCGCTTTTTGGGTGACAATTTGTACATGCAACTGATTACCAGTTAATCGGGTGAGAATTTGATTAGTTTCTGCTTCGAGTTGGGGCAGAATATTCTCAATCATCAGTGCTTGGATACCATTTTTACCAAATGCTAGGGCTAATTCTTGGTGAACTCGATATTGCCGCTGGAGTTCTTGTAGCTTTTGTTGCTGTTCATTGTATTGGGTTTGTAGAGATTCGAGTTGGACTAAATGCTGCTCAAGACGCCCTTGGTTAGCGAGGTGTTCGTCTAATTGTCGCCGTTGCTGTTGGAGGCGCTGCTCTAAGGTGTAGATATCCTTGGTGATATCTGGACATTGTTTGAGTTGATTGACAAGTTGATTGATTTGTAAATTAATTACCTCCTGGTCAGCACGTCGCCCTTCCCTGCTTTGAGTTAGAGAAGCCAACCGTTGACAAACCTGGGGATATTGCTGTTGAGCTGTAGTTAACTCCTGATAACGTAGCTGCCAGGATTGGGCTTGACGCACCCCTGCCCTCAGTTGGTTATGAGCCTCCAAATTGTAGCCAATTTCTGCTAATTGCTGTTCCAGGGCAGTTAACTGTTGTTTGAGGGGAGAACTAGTTTGCAACTGATCTAGGGAAGTTTTAAGGTTATTCAACTGCCCCTGAAGCTGAGGTTTTTGAGCATCAATTTTCCCCTGACGCCTTTGAGCTTCTTCCAATTTGGCACTGCGGATTTCTGCCCAACGCCAACGTTCTGCTTCTCCCCTCGCTAAAGCATGGGTTTGTTCGTTATAGTTAAGCTGTTGCAGTTGGTAGTCTAGTTGTTGCAATTCTGATTGCAACTCCAAGGCATAGTTACCACCATCTAATGCTTGCTCCAGTTGTTTCTTTTCTTGGGAAACATCATAAAGCCGATCATATACTTCGTCAGTAGCTTCTAGACGCGCTTCCAATTGTCCCCTTTGTTCGAGTAAATCTTTGTAGGGAGCGATTTCGTGGGAAAGTTCAGCATATTCTTGCCGCAATACCTGAAGTTCCCTTTCACAAACTACTAACTGCTCTCGTACTACCCAAAATTGATCTTGAACTTCTTTTTGCTGAGTTTGAGTTTTCTTAAACACATGCTTCTCATGGGCTTCATCCAGGGGTTGCTCACACAAAGGACAAATGGCATCCTGGGTTTGCAACATTTTGATTTTTTGGGTTAATTCCGCCAGATGTTGTTCATAGCGTCGTTGGTTTTCTTGCAAACGCTCCTGAAAGTGGCGACGTTCAAGTCCCTTTTCCTGCACCCGCTGTTGATATACTTGCTTTTTCTCCAAATCTGTAATTGCGGCTCCCACAGACAGGCATTGCTGCCTTAACTGGGGAGTTGTGGCTATTTGAGCAGATAGTTGGCTTTCCGAAGAGTAAAGTTCTTCTAATTTAGCAGTAAGTCGAGTTTGAACTTTATCCAGTTTAGCTTGAAGGGTGTGGCGACGTTCTAGGAGGGGAGATACTTCTAGTTGCAGACTGTCCAGCTGACTGAGGTGTCCCCTCGCACGGTTGAGTTTTTCCAGGGCTGCTGCCACTTCCCCGGATCGGGAGAGCAGATCCTGAATCTCCTGCTCTTGGGAACTAAGGGCTTTTAGTTGAGCTTGCTTGTCTCGAATTTGGAGATTGAGTTCATTAACTTGTTTAGTTAGCTGTTGTTGCAGTTGTTGTTGCTGCTGTTGAGCTTTTTGGTAAGCTTGTAACTTCCCACTCAGCAATTCCTCTTGTTCTTGGAGATGGAGATATTGGGAGTAAGCTTCAGTAATTTGGTCTTTTTGATTCAATAATTGGGAGAGTTGCTGCTGTTGGGCTTCGGTAGAAGCAATCTCTTGCTGGAGGCGATCGCAATCTTTGCTAAGATTTTGGTGCTGTTGCTGCACAAAACCCAGCTGTTGTTGGATAGTACGCCGCTGATGTTCGAGGACTTTTAGTTGTTGGAGTTGTTCCTGGTCATTTTCTTGGGCTTGGTGCAGTTGCTTAAGGTTAGTTTCTAGGCTAGCTTGCTGTTGAGTGATAAATGTTTTTTCTTCTAGCTGTTGCGCGATCGCTTGTAAACTTTGTTCTAGTTGTTCCCCTTGACCTTTAAACTGTTTAGATAAATCCTTTGCCTGTACTGCCAACTCTTCATATTGGTCAAGCTTAAGTAAATCTGCCAGGATTTGTTTCCGCTCACTGGGACGTCGCAACATAAACTCATCTGCCCGACCTTGACGCAGATATGCTGAGTTAATAAAGGTATCATAGTCCAGCTTCAGATAATCTATAATCTGCTTCTGGGTTGCCTTAATACCTTTAGCAGTTAAGGAGCGAAAACCATTAGGGGTCTCGACTTGAAATTCCAGAGAACTACCTCTTCCCCGGTGACGAGAGCGAATCACCCGATGGGTTTGTTGGTGAGAGTGAAAGATAAAATCCACCCGCACATCTTTTGCCCCTGCATTGATAACATCATCTTCCAAAGCCGCCCGACTTTGTCCCCAAAGAGCCCAAGTGATGGCTTCGAGGAGGGAAGATTTACCCGCACCATTGGAGCCACAGATGCAAGCAGTATGCAGTCCCCGAAAGTCCAGGGTTGCGTCACGATAGCTTAGAAAATTTTTTAAGGTTAATTGCAGGGGAATCATGCAGCTTGAAATCCCATAATATTAATTACAAAATAGCAGTAGATCTGTACTGTTGCATAGTCTAGCGACCAATTAACGAGGATTCTAGCCTTTGGTACAGTTGTTTTACAATTATTAATAAATTAGCCCAGTCTATAATTTATTGAGCATTTAGTAATCTTCAAGACGACATCCGCTTCGGGAACTTACCTCCGGATAGCGATCGCTTAGTGACCAAGTATACTTATCAAATCATTTGATTCTAATCACATCCTCTATTGCTACCAGAGATGAATACCTGTGGCTCAACTCAACAGAGTTTAAAACTAATGCATTAAATTAAACTTGCCACATCACTACAATGTCAGGCATTACCTACAGCGGCAGCGTACAGCCTTTTGGTCATGAAAACCGCAAAGCGTCTCGTAGAGAAAATGATCGCACTTTTTCAGCAGACCCTAGTCAGTAATTTGATATGATTTTTGGGCTGTAATCTTAACTAGGGCGTGCCTCGTAACTATATTGATCGTATTAGAGAGAAAATCCTGCTCCGGCAGTATGATATGTCAGGCCATGCGATGGAAGAAATGGCGGAAGATTTATTGACTATCCTAGATGTAGAAGAAGCTATTCTGAATGGTCAGGTGCTCCGAGTTGAAAAAGACGA
The DNA here is from genome assembly GCA_010672925.1 of Symploca sp. SIO1C2. Taxonomy (GTDB): domain Bacteria; phylum Cyanobacteriota; class Cyanobacteriia; order Cyanobacteriales; family Coleofasciculaceae; genus Caldora. The sequence continues at coordinate 10,576 of JAAHFP010000105.1, forward strand.
CCCTAGAGGAACAAAATATATAATAATTGGGACTGCACTAGATCAAGAGACACCTGTTGGAGTGGTTGGGCGTTTCTCAAGTTCTGGACGTTATCTCATTATAACGGTTTACGAAGTTACTGAAGAGTGAAAGTTAAGTATTATGTACGGATACAAATGTGAGTATTGTGAAGGCACTGTTCAACCCCGACTCCTCAAGCATGAGGCGTTTAAGCATAGAGACGGCTTTGTTATCCTCGAAGATGTAACCATTGGTGTGTGCAATACTTGTGGAAATCGGTACTACTGTGCTGAGATTCTTCATACAGTCCATGCTGTTGCTACCGGAATACAAACTCCTGAGAAAACTGCGCAAATTCCGGTTACTCATCTCAAATCGGCATAATTTCGATTGAATAAAGCTGATTCCACTGGAAGCTGAGGTGAGGGATAGCTGAATAATATCAAGTTTCGGATAAAAAGTGATAATTCCTTAATTCCTTTCTACCTTCCTCCTTACCTTCTGCCCTCTGCCCTGGAGCCTTCTGCCTTTTCGTTGCCAAAGTGTAAGTATTCAACCGAACTTGATATAAGGAGTGCATTTTAAAGATTATTGTTACAAAGACTTTAACAGATTCCAAGAGTGACCAAAACCATACTGTTGCTCGTTGAATGGTAAAATATAAGGATAATTATTTATTGCGCTCATGAGCCAGTATACAAGACAGGTCATTTTATACAAAGATGAAGATGGTTATTGGATTGTGGAGTGTCCAAGCCTTAAGGGATGCAATAGTCAGGGAAAAACGAAAGAAGAGGCTCTCTCCAATATTAAGGAAGCCATAATAGGTTATGTAGCTGCCCTAGATGAGGATGGTATATCTGTTCCAGAAGACGATTTTGAAACATTCTTGGTGGTTGTGTGAGTAAATTGCCTAGTATTTCGGGAAAAGAGTGCATCAAAGCTCTAGAGAAAATTGCTTTCTATCAAAAGCGGCAAGAAAGCAGCCATATTATTATGCGAAGAGATGAACCATTTACCCAAGTTGTTATTCCCAATCATTCAGAAATGGCTAAGGGGACATTAAGAGCAATAATTCGAGATATTGGGCTAAGCGTTGAAGAGTTCGTAGCACTTCTATAGTGAATAAAAACTAAGGTGATTTCTAAGAAAAAATGTACCTATTGTAGGGTGTGTTAGCGCAGCGTAACGCACCAAATTATGGGTGCAATCATTTTAAAAATCGCCTAATAGTTGTTAGACAGCCAATATTGCTTTCTCAGATAAAGGAGTAGAGATATGGGAACAATCATCATCAAAGTTCCTCAAGAGATTCAACTAGAATGTGAGATCAACGATGCGAAGTCTGTTTCCATTTTGCTTGAAACACTAAGAAACATGGAGAAAACACTAGCTTCTAGTGCTCATGATACTTTGACAGGTTTGTTTGCCGATGAAGTGGAGTTAATTGATCAGATAACCGAAGGGGCAATGCAAACCCGTGAAAAAGCTCTATCATGATATCATTTTTACGACAGGCAATCTACAACATTATCAACGAATTCAAGCTTTAGGTTACAATTTGAAATTAGACAATTAGAAAATAGCAAAATAAAGCAAACTACTTCCACAAAGAGAAGCACAACGCTATACTAGGAGCGATTAGTATTCCAGATAATATCCCCGATAGAAAAATAGCCTAGATGAAAGCTAGTAACGATTTGCTCGAAATCTCTGGTTGTAATAACCCTTCTCGTTGTGGAGATGTGATTTTTGTCCACGGCTTGGGGGGTAGTGCGCGGGGTACTTGGCATCCCCAGGAAAAGCAAAATTTAGTGGTGAATCAAACTAGTGCTGACCCTGGTATTAAGGGAGTTATTCCTGTACCGATGGATTTTGACCATATTTCTATCTGTAAGGTGGAGGATAAAAAGAGTCAAATTTACCGTCAGGTGAAGCGGTTTATCCAAAAACATTTACCTGTTCCGCTAACACAGATGCCTCTGAATTTAGAAAGTAAAGCGATTGAAGGAGGTAATGATGGAAGTCAACAGCCAAGTGACAAATCTCAAAAAAAAAACAGCTTCTACTGATGAAAAACGAGGAGCATACAGCGCTTTGCGCTGTTATGAGGTACATTAGAGGTGAAAGTCTTTTATAGTGATTCAGAGGTGATGAAAGCATATTCAGTAGATTTGCGAGAAAAAATAGTCCAAGCTCATTTAGTAGATAAAAA
>JAAHFP010000106.1 GCA_010672925.1 Symploca sp. SIO1C2
TAATCGAGTTACTTCCTTTGAAAGCTAGGAGTGGATAGACAACTCCAAATTCATATCCTTGAGCCCACAAACCCCTCCACAATTCCCACTTTTGATAACCTCATTTCCAAATGGGCGAACCGTGAGTAATAAGTAATAAGTAAGAAGGAATGAGGAATTTATCCCAGTTTCGGGCACTTGTATCCCCCAAAGTTACCCAGGGATTTCCCCAGTTGATGCCAGGTTTTTGAACCTCTTAGATACCATTGCCTTAAATTTGGCGAGATTAAAAATGATTGAAAGCCTCGTCTGGTAAGGCTTAGACACTTATTCAGCAAGCCCTAGTTAGTAGTTAGTAGATTTTAGGCAATGGTTACAAGTTAAAGGGTCGCGCATTTTGCCAACATTCCCAATTCCCAATTCCCAATTCCCAATTTCCCATTCTAAATTCTAAATTCTAAATTCTAAATTCCCCATTCTCCATGTCCCCTAAATGGCAACAAAAACTAACTACTCCCCTTAAAATTGGTTCCCTAGAAGTCAACAGCCGAGTTTTACAATCACCCTTGTCTGGAGTCACAGATTTAGTATTTCGCCGACTAGTGCGGCGCTATGCACCTGAATCGATGATGTACACAGAGATGGTACATGCATCCCAGGTGTACCATGCTAGGGAACTACCTAAGATTATGGAGGTAGACCCTAACGAAAAACCCATCAGTATCCAACTATTTGACTGTCGCCCCAATTTTTTAGCAGAAGCAGCACAGAAGGCAGTAGAGGAAGGAGCAGATACAGTAGACATCAATATGGGTTGCCCCGTCAACAAAATTACCAAAAAAGGCGGTGGTTCTTCCCTGTTGCGGCAACCAGAAGTCGCTGAGGCAATTGTACGAAACGTGGTTGAGGCGGTTTCTGTGCCTGTAACCGTGAAAACCAGAATAGGCTGGGATGATCACGAAATCAATATTCTGGAATTTGCCCAACGGCTAGAAGCTGCTGGAGCACAAATGCTAACCTTACATGGACGTACTAGAGCTCAAGGTTATAATGGTGCTGCTAGATGGGAATGGATTAAGCGAGTTAAAGAAGTTCTCTCGATTCCAGTTATTGCTAATGGGGATATCTTTTCTGTAGAAGCAGCACTGAAATGCCTGGAAGAGACTGGTGCTGATGGGGTAATGTGTTCCCGGGGAACCCTAGGTTATCCCTTTCTAGTCGGAGAAATTGACCATTTCCTGAAAACGGGACAGAAGTTGAAGCCACCAACCCCAGTAGATAAACTCCTCTGTGCACGAGAACATCTACAAGCCTTATGGGAATATAAAGGCGATCGCGGCATCCGTCAAGCCAGAAAACACCTAGCTTGGTACTGCAAAGGTTTTCCTGGTGCGGTAGAATTGCGCAATCAGTTAACTCAGGTGAAGACGGTGGAGCAAGGTGTGGAGTTAATTAATCAAGCGATAGGAAGGAATTGAGAATTGTTGTTTGTTGTTTGTCGTTTGTTGTTGGGAAAAAATATAAGTTGTGTATAGATTGAATAGCTCTTGTGGTAATACTGAACAGTTTAATCAGACATCAACGCTTAATTATTCTGCTATCGCTACTAATCATAACTCCTCTTGGCTTTTTTTCTAAATCCTATGATGGTCTATTCCATCGGTGGGTTAATGATTATTCTGGTGATATCCTCTACGAAATTTTCTGGTGCTTGTTTGTTTTCTTGCTCATACCTACCCCAAAAGCAGTTAATCGCATTCCTTTGTGGGTGTTTGGCGTCACCTGTATCTTAGAAGTCATACAACTTTGGCAAAATCCTGTGCTAGCAGAAATTCGTACTACTTGGATTGGTAAAATATTCCTAGGTACTACCTTTGCCTGGTGGGATTTTCCCCATTACTTCCTGGGTTGTTTCCTGGGATGGTTGTGGTTAAGGCAAGTCTCTAGTGCCGCTGCGCGGAATTAAGAATTAAGAATTAAGAATTAAGAATGCTTATAGAGTAAGGATTCTATCGATTTCAAACTGGTTACTTATTTCTGCCGCGCTGCACTAGTCGAGGCAACGATACCCAACATCCGTCAGACTTTGTTGGGTCACGAAGAAAGCTCTACCCAACCTACATTTAATTAACTAAATAATTTACGCACAGCGATCGCAACACCAGGAAAAGACAATGGTGAAATTGTACCATCAATTAGGGTCAGTTCCGTCTGATACTCACCCTGGATCTCATCTCTAAACACCTTCAGTCGAGAGTTCTTTAGATCTGATACCCAATATTCCTTAATCCCTGCTGCGGCATAAATCTGCTTCTTTTTACCTAAATCTTTGGCCAGTGTAGTATGAGAATACTCAATAAGCCAGAAAATATCTGCTGGATAGGGATGATGGTGTAGGTAAGCCCGTAAAGGGGGTTTAACAATAGCAATATCAGGTACAGGTTCCGAGTTATGGGGAAAAGTCACAGGTTTGGTTTCACGAATAGATGCTCGATTACCCAACAACTGCCGCAGATACTCCGCTGCATCACTACTATAGCAAGCATGAGCTTCTCGCTCCGGTGGCATAATTACAAGCTCCCCTTGCAAAAGTTCTACTGCTTCCTCGTCAAACAACCCAGCATCGATAGCATCATGGTAGCGATCGATTGTCCATTTATAAAATGTGACGGTCATGCTCTTAACCGAATTCTTATACTAGTTTAATCTTCTTGTAATTATTCATTATCCATTATCCATTATCAATTAATTAACCGTTGCCTTCTTTAAATGAAAAAAGTCTTCAAAATTACCCTGGCTGCTGCTTCCTTAGTAGTCGTATGTTTTAGTGCCCTAGTTGTCCATGCCGGTGGTTGGGACAACTTCAAGCTTCGCTACTTTTATCTAACCAAATATTTCAATGACCAAGACCAAGAGTTAGAGGACTTACAAAAGCAAAACATCAATCCAGAAAAAAACACCCGTATTGATTTAGCGGAACTCCTCAGTGGAGGCCCCCCTAAAGATGGTATACCTAGTATAGATAACCCTAAATTTGATAGTGCTCAAACTACACCATTTGCTCAAGACGAGCAAGTAATTGGGGTAGTGATTAATGGAGAAGCCAAAGCCTATCCTTTCGGGGTCATGAATTGGCATGAGATAGTTAATGATACGGTAGGAGATGTTAACTTGAGCATTACCTACTGTCCACTATGTGACACGATAGTTGCCTTTGAGCGGAATAACTCTACTTATGGTGTCTCCGGTAAACTTTATCAAAGTTGTTTGGTAATGTATGACCGGGCTGATGATACCCTCTACTCTCAACCTTGGGCTCTTGGTGTTGTCGGTTCTCAAGTTAACCGCAACCTCACGAAAGTTCCTGCTATTAAAACTACCCTTGGCGCTTGGCTAGCTAAATATCCCGACAGTAAAATTCTCTCTACTGATACTGGTTATAATCGGGATTACCTGCGCTATCCTTATGGTGACTACTACACTAATAAGCAAATTATTTTTCCTGTCTCCAATCAAAACCAACTTACACTCCACCCCAAAGCAATTGTTAGCTATATCTGGCAAGCGGATAATAGAAAACCTCACAATCTCTTCTCCGGTGACAGCCAGCAATTTGTTCACGATGAGCTTAAAAAAACAGGAGAAAAGATAGTAAGATTCAATGGCAGAAAAATCCGTGCCCGTTGGGATAGCCAACTGGATACTGTAGTTGTTGAAGAATTAGATGGTACACCTGTACCTAGTTCTACAGCTTTTGCTTTTGTTTATCCAGCGTTTTTTAGGTAGTAGGTGGTAGGTGGTAGGTGGCAGGTGGTAGGTGACTTTACACTAATCAACAACCAACAACAAACAACAAACAACAACTAATCATTAAGATGGCGGTAATATTGCCAAATATCCCAGTAGGGACAACCGGGTTCAATACGAATACCAGCCCAATGTAGATACTTAAGCTGCTGGTTAAGTTTGGAGTCGATTAAAACATTTTCTTGCCTCTGAAAATGAGGACTACCAGCCCAGTTACCGGCTCCTATTGTAGGAGTACGCACGAGATTGATTCTACGCTTAATGCGCTTTAAAATCATGTAGTTGAAAATTGGTTGATCCGAGGTTTTTTCAGAAAAGTCAAAATATTCGGGATGTTGGGCACATTCTGTCAAGGTTTCATATAAGTCTTCTTCCGAAATTAGATGCTTTTTAGAAGCCCAAAATCCCCCATTAAAGATATCTTGAAGCTCACTATCCTGAAAAATGCGCTTTCTTTTCACTTTGGGGGTGAAAACATATCTGATTCCTTGTTTATGTTGATAATCACAGCACAGAAAATCAGCCTCAGCAAAATAATCCAGGTTATCTATAATTTTTTCAAAGACAACAATATCTGTATCGATATAGAGAAATTCGTCATATTCTCCAAACCAACAAGCTTGCTTGCGGTACTGATTAGGACGAACAAAAAAATTCTCACCAAAAATGCTGGATACTTTTTGGGAAAGGCGTTCCACCAGTTCTAAATCTGGATAAAGTTTTACACCATGGGACTTAGATAATAGTTGAGCGATCGCTTCATATTCATCGTTATAGGGAATCAGAGTAATTGGTGTATCTGGATCGTATAAGCGAATACTATTCAGCAGCGCGATCGCTTGCTCTGTTACCCGATCATTAGCAATAATATAGATGCCACGAGTCATAGTAAGTAATAAGCTTTAGAAGGCAGGAGGCAGGAGGCAGGAGGCAGGAGGAATAAGAGTTTTCTCTACTTAAAAAGAAGTTATAAACTACTCATCTCAAGGAATTCAGCCATCCCTTTTCATTTTTAGTTTTAGCAATAGTAATAAGTAATAAGTTTTGAGTTAATCAGAGATAATTAGTATTGTTAAAATTTAGTAGTGAACTCGCCACCACTGATTATATCAGATATAGATTCTTCAGCTCCCTCAGCTTCCTCAGCTTCCTCAGCTCCCCCAGCTTCCTCAGCTCCCCCAGCTTCCTCAGCTCCCTCAGCTCCCTCAGCTTCCTAATTTTTGATATCCCCCTAGCCACAGCAACCACACTACAACTACGACCCAATGGATGACCACTGCTAACCAAACAGAACCAGTGTACCAGTAAATAAAGGTGCACCCTAAACCCAGAAACCCTGCCAAAATCAGAAATATCGGCTCTAAAAAAGTAGGGAATCCAGCCGGGAAAAAGCTTAGAGCATTCAGAGGATGGTAGATGATAAACAAGAGTAAGCCTAATATTGCCCATAACCACCAAATTTTAGTGGGAAGTCCTGCCAGGGGCTGAGGTAGCAGTAGTACTCGGAATACCAACTCCTCCATCACTGCGGGGGCTACCAGAGCAGTCAATGCTATCCTTACCCTAGTTCCTAGAGCAATTCTTTCTGGGGATACCTGCACTTGCAGGAAGCCTTGCCAAAATCCCAGAGGTAGGGCAATTAGTCCATAAATCAGCAGAATCCCTACAGATATGAGCCAATCTTGAGCCGTAGGAATTGTGTTGCAGGCTGCGCTTAAGCGAGATAGTAAGATAGTGAGCACTTTTGAGAGGTATTAGGGGTTCAGCAATGGTGACAATTTAAAGGGCAGTGGATTTTGTCAAGTACCATATGTAGTGTTTGATAACTCAAAAAACCAAAGGGCAAAAAAATCTAAAATCTAAAATCTAAAATCTAAAATTTCCATGCCCAATCTTGTTAATTCAACTTCTAAATCCCCTACCAAACGTGCCGTAGCCTTAGATGCGCTGCGGGGATTCGCAATTTTAACGATGGTTTTATCCGGGGTTGTCCCTCGTAAAATCTTGCCTGCTTGGATGTATCATGCCCAATTACCCCCTCCTAGTCATACCTTCAATCCTAATCTACCTGGATTAACTTGGGTAGACCTGGTTTTTCCCCTGTTCTTATTTTCCATGGGAGCAGCCATTCCCTTAGCACTTTCTCGTCGTCTCGATCAAGGTTGGAGCACCAAAAAAATTATTTTATCCATCCTCAAAAGAGGATTTTTGTTAGGCTCCTTTGCCATATTCTTACAACATATTCGACCATTTACCATTCATCAAAGCCCCAACCCACAAACTTGGCGACTGGCGATGCTGGGATTTGTAGTACTCTTTTTGATGTTTGTCCGTTGGCCAAAGTCTTGGCATATTCAGCTACAAAATTCTCTAACTATGACTGCTTGGGGTCTAGGAATTTGGCTCCTCTATAAACTAGGAGATCCAGATGGAACAGGATTTTCTTTGGAGCAAAGCGATATTATTTTGGTGATTCTTACTAATATTGCGGTTTTTAGTTCCATTATCTGGTTATTTACTCGTCACTATCCCTGGTTGCGTCTTGGCTTACTTGGCTTGTTACTAGCCCTAAACTTATCAGCTAATACTGATGGTTGGATTGCTACTGTTTGGTCTGTATCCCCTGCTCCTTGGATTTTTAGATTTGATTATTTAAAATATTTACTCATCGGTATTCCGGGAACTCTGATTGGTGATTTAATTTACTCTTGGTTACAATCTGTAGATGGGGAGAGGCGGGGAGACGAAGACCCGGGGATGTGGGGACGCGGAGACGCGGAGAGATTGAATTATATGAATGTTGGTGAAAAAAAATTCAGTAATACCTTATCAAACGAAAGACTGGTTAGCAACCCTTGGCAGACAACCAGATTTTTGGGCATCATTGGTTTAATGTTGCTGCTGATTGTGGTTTTATTGATTGGGTTGCAGGCGAGATTAGTGTGGCAAACAACCTTATTAAGTATTATTTTATGTATATCAGGCTTTTTCTTATTCTCTAAGCCGGTTAATACTACAGAAAAGTTGCTGAACAGTCTTTATCGTTGGGGAGTTTATTGGCTAGGCTTGGGATTGTGCTTTGAGCCTTATCAAGGAGGTATCAAAAAAGATAACGCCACTATGAGTTATTTTTTTACAACTACAGGCATGGCAATTTTTATTTTAATTTTACTAATTATACTTATTGATGTTTTTAAAAAACAATCATGGCTGCAACTGTTAATTGATAATGGGATGAACCCGATGATTGCCTACGTCGCTTTCGCTAATGTACTGTGGCCAATCCTGATATTGACGGAATGGAATGACCAGATTAACGAAATGACTGCAACTCCAGTGACAGGATTTTTACGAGGATTGGCCTATACTTTGATTATAGCCTGTTTTGTCAGTTTATTTACTAGATTAAAATTGTTTTTAAAAACCTGAGAAGGCAAGAGCCAGGAAAACTCTTATTATAATTTTTTCTATAATTTTCAAATAGCGGATCATTTTAACAGTATCATACTAAACATAAGATATTAGTGTATAATTTTATTGTAAGTCAAAATTATAAAAAAATGTTGCAATCAATTAAAGGAATTTATAAAAATGGTGAAATCAAGCTATCTGAATTACCCCCTGACGTTTCAGAAAGCCTAGTTATTGTCACTTTTTTAGAGCCACAAACAACTATAAAATCCAAGAATACAATGCAGTTTGGGATGTTTTCTGGAAGCCAGCAATCAACAGAAACTGATTTTGAAGTTGCTGAATTTTATGGGGACAGTGAAGATGGTTTAGACTGGACATAAGTAATTTATGAAGTTTGTAATCGATACTCATGCTCTTATCTGGTTCCTTGAAGGAAATTCTCGGTTAGGTCTAAATGCCAAAGCTGTCCTTTCTGATCCTGATTCTCAATTAGTTATCCCTGCGACGACGCTAGCTGAGGCTGTTTGGATTGTTGAAAGAGGAAGAACATCTCTTGCTTCAAGCAAAGATATAATTGCAGCAGTTAAAGCTGATGAGCGCGTGCTAATTTATCCCTTAAATCAAGAGGTAATTGAAATGACTATGAGCTTGTCTGCTATTAATGAGATGCATGACCGGCAAATTGTTGCAACTGCCCTTGTTTTAGCCGGTAAAGGTGAGATGGTACAATTATTAACCTGCGACAAAAATATCACTGCATCCAATGCAGTTCCTATTGTGTGGTAGTTATCGTTGGCGATGGCGGTTTGATCAATTCTAAATTAAGCGATAAAACAATGAACACAGTTGATTATCTCCGTATTAGCTTAATTGATCGCTGCAACTTTCGATGTCAGTACTGTATGCCGGAAGGGACAGAACTAGACTATATTCTGCGGCAGGAATTACTGACTAATGAAGAATTACTAACATTGTTGCGGGAAGTGTTTATTCCTGTAGGATTTCGCAAGTTTCGCCTGACAGGAGGGGAACCACTGCTACGTCAAGGGATAGTGGATTTAGTCAGAGAGATTGCCTTGCTTCCCCAAACCCAAGATTTGGCAATGACTACTAATGGGTTTTTACTAGCTCCCATAGCTCAAGAACTCTACGATGCTGGTTTGCGACGAGTTAATATCAGTCTTGATTCCCTGGAGCCAGAGACTTTTGAGAAAATAATTGGCAATCGAGGAAAATCTCGTTGGCAGCAGACTTGGGAAGGAATTCAAGCGGCACACAGGGTGGGATTTGACCCTTTGAAGCTCAATGTTGTAGTAATTCCAGGGATTAATGAGCAAGAGGTACTGGATTTGGCTGCTTTGACAATTGAGCGCCAATGGCACATCCGCTTTATCGAGTTTATGCCCATTGGCAATGCTGAGTTATTTGGGGAACGCGCCTGGGTGCCTTCCGAAGAATTGCGGCAGCGCATTCGAGATTGTTGGGGTTTGGGAGAATCAACAGTTACAGGTAATGGTCCTGCTGATATCTTCCGCATTCCCGGTGCTAAGGGGACTTTGGGCTTTATCAGTCAGATGTCAGAATGTTTTTGCGATCGCTGTAACCGGATGCGTTTGTCTGCCGATGGCTGGCTGCGTCCCTGTCTGCTCAATGAATCTAGCCAAATTAATCTTAAAACAGCCCTCCGGAATGGTGTAAATACAGCTCAGTTGAGAGAGCAAGTACATCAACTGTTACTTATTAAACCAGAAATTAATTTCAAACTAAGAGACTCTGGAACTACCGATTCTTACACTCGCACTATGTCTCAAATTGGGGGTTAAGCTTTCAAGAAACAATTTTAGATTTTAGATTTTAGATTTTAGATTTTAGATTTTAGATTAAATAAATAGGGCTTGCTGCATAACTCACATCTTGCACTATGCATCATCAAAATTTAAATTTGGTCAGTTATAACAAGTAATTAAAGATTGAAGATTTTAGATTTACCCCCTAAATTTATTTATGGGCTTGTGACCTTTTTAATTCTCCAATTCTTTAACCTAAAATCTAAAATCTAAAATCTCTCTGGTCAATATTGGGCATTGAGCAGTTTTCTGGTCTAATCTGTGGTAAGTATTCATTTAAAAATTTGAGGAGAGACAGTTGGAACGGACATTTCTCATGATCAAGCCAGATGGCGTACAGCGCTCTCTTGTGGGTGAAGTAATCAGTCGCTTTGAGACAAAAGGCTTTACTCTGGTTGGACTAAAGTTGATGAGTGTTAGCCGTGAACTTGCTGAGCAGCACTATGATGTTCACAAAGAAAGACCTTTTTTTGGCAAGTTAGTGGATTTTATTATTTCTAGTCCTGTGGTGGCAATGGTCTGGGAAGGTGAAGGTGTTGTTGCTTCAGCCAGAAAGATTATTGGAGCCACAAATCCTCTGACTGCCGAACCCGGTACGATTCGCGGTGATTATGGCATAACTATTGGTCGTAACTTGATCCACGGTTCAGATGCCATAGAGACAGCACAGAAGGAGATTAGCCTCTGGTTTAAAGACGAAGAACTCGTTAGTTGGCAACCTGCCTTAAATACTTGGATCTACGAGTAATATCATGTCCGGTTGAATACTTATCGTTAAGGCTGACGTGGGGACGCGGAGACGCGACCGACGCGGAGAAGTTTTTATTATAAGTAATTAGGCAGACATCATCCCGTTATGTTCGACATTGTAGAGACGTTGCAGGCAACGTCTCTACAGCTCATTTCCCTCGACAAGCTAAACTTTCCCTAGTTGAGATACCAGTTACAGGATTAACACCCCTGGCTCGTTGACACATCAGTGAAACTTGGTAGCGGTCAATAATAGCATCAGTAAAGTCAGCACCAGTGATCTCGGCATCGTACAAGGTAGTACTAGTTATAGTGGCTTCAGTAAAAATAGCATTAGTCAAGTTAGCTCGATTCAAAGTCACTCTGTCTAGCAAACTATTAGTGAGGTTCGCTCCTGACAAATTGGCTTCTATCATCATGCCCAGGGTAAAAATAGAGTTCCTCAGGTTAGCTCCTTGGAAGTTAGTTCCTATCATCTTCGCTGCAGCAAACACTCCTCCCTCTAAGTCATCATAGGAGAAGTCGCGATCGCTAATATCACTATAGGTATAGTTAACAGTTTTCGTCTGAGCGTAGGCAGGAGCAGCACTTAACATTACCCAAAACCAGGCAAGACTCACCACCAGAATAACTCCTAGTAAACGTAGAATAAAAGTCCTCATCACCATTCCCAATTCCCAATTCACAGTTTCTCATTCCCAAACGACAAACAACAAACAATAATTCTCAATTCGACCTTCTCAATTCGACCTTCTCAATTCCCAAACGACAAACAACAAACGACAAACAACAAATTCTCAATTCTTAATTCTTAATTCTTAATTCCCTGTCTAACCAATCTTGACCAATCCTAATCGTTAATTCAGACCTCAGATCACCAGTAGAGGAAGCTTCTACTTTACCCAGTCCTAAAACTTTGTTGAGAGCAGCAGCAGCTTTCAAGTCTCCTTGCTGGACAATAATCTGAGTTTGGCGCAGTTGGTCAGGCCAGTCTTTAACAAAATAAACGTTATAGAATTCTTTTTGAGCTAGATATTGGGCAACGCGGTAACTGAGTTCCGGGTCATCAGTGGTATTTTGAATAGCGATGCGTACCTGATTAGGGGAACGGTTATTATCAGCCTGAGCCTCCTCGGAAGTTTCCTGGAAATATTCCCGTACCACCCGGTCTCTTCCTGAAGGATCCATCAGCCAGTAGCTAGCTTCGTATTCATCCTTAAGGCTAAACCTACCGGGCAAAAGCACCATTTTGAGGTCATCTTGCTCTAGCTCCAGGCTAAAGCCCACCAATGCCAGTATTTCTTCTAAACTGAGATTAGTATCGATATACTGTTGCATTACCCGGATTAATTTAGGCAAACGAGGTAACACAGTGGGACTTGCTAGACGCTGTCGCAAAGCTTTGAGGAGTACTTGCTGCCGCTGTACTCGACCAATATCACCATTTTCCTTACGATAGCGAGCAAATTGTTCTGCTTGATCTCCGTTTAAGGTTTGCCACCCCTGCTCCAAATCGATTTCTAAATTTTGATAAACATCGGTGTATTTCATCGGGTGGGGCACAAAAACTTCAATACCACCCACAAGATCTACCAATTCCCGAAAAGCATCACTAGTAACCCGCACATACCGATCAATCGGCACATCGTTGAGAGTACGGCTAACAACCCTTGCGGCTAAAGCTGAGCCGCCTTCAACATTAGCATCATTAATTTTAGCGAGTCCAACTCCCGGAATTTCTACCCTGGTGTCCCGTGGAACCGAGAGCATTCTCACAGAATTATCCGTCGGGTCTAGCCGCAAGAGCAGTATAGTATCACTACGACCTGCTAAGGCTTCTGAAGAACCCTTAGGAGCATCCATAACTCGGTCTATTCCCATCACGAGGATATTCACCGGTCGTGCTAAGTCATACTGAAAGTTACGACGCCATCCACCACCCTCAGAGCTTATTCCTTGGTTGGGTGCGATTAATGGGGACAAAGGGGTAACTAGAGCCAAGGTTGCTCCTAAAGCAGCAGAAATCATCGCTGTCAAGACAAAAGCACCACTCCAGAAAAACCATCGCATAAATGGGAGATTAGTGGGATTACCTTTACTAGAATTGTTATGAGAGGGGTGAGCGAAATTTTGGGTGGAATTTCCATTCTCCGCGTCTCCACGTCTCCGTGTATCCGCGTCTACTGACTCGTTTCCCCAACCCTTTTTTCGTTCACCCGTATGAAAGTTGTTCCCTCTACCAGTTTGGGGTGGTGGTTGTTGTGATGAAGCAGAGTCATGATCAACAACAAAGACACCAGTATTGCCATTTCCTGGGGAATTGCTAGAAACGTTAGTATATTCAACTCTCAAGTTTCCTCGGAATCCTTTGACAGCTTCTTTCACCCTCACCTCACCAAAATAGACGCAGTTTGTGCGTGCAGTATCTATATTCTGAAATCTCAACGAGGATTTAGCGGATTAGATTTAAACTATAGCGCTTATCCCCTTTACTTTCTAGCAAAGTGTTCGCTAATTGTTTAATCTATTCTGCCATCCTGTGGAGGGCTATGGTAGCCAGTAGGGTCGATATTACACTACCCTGCCATTTCCCTCAAGTGTGGGGGGTGTGGGGGGTATGGCTCACAAGGGTAGGTTTTTTACATTAATCGTATAATGAGGTAAGACAAGGGAGACAAGGGGGGAAACTGGACAAGGGAGAAGCATTTTTTTCTCATGAAGATCTCATCATCGGGTGAGCGAAAAAAAGGGTGGGGAGCTGAGGGAGCTGAGGGAGCTGAGGGAGCTGAGGGAGCTGGGGGAGCTGAGGGAGCTGGGGGAGCTGAGGGAGCTGAGGGAGCTGAGGGAGCTGGGGGAGCTAAGGGAGCTGGGGGAGCTGGGGGGGAGAGGCTCGC
>JAAHFP010000107.1 GCA_010672925.1 Symploca sp. SIO1C2
ATCGGTGTTGCGGATGTGAACAAATTTCTTCAATTCTACTGTGGAACAGGCATCCTGCCTGTGTGGTGTGGAATAGTCATCCTGCCTGTGTGGTGTGGAATAGTCATCCTGCCTGTGTGGTGTGGAACAGGCATCCTGCCTGTTAAGATAATGGGTGTTATTTGGAGATTGTCTAATATAAAATTAAGTATTAAACTACATAAGTTTTTTCGTATGCAAATCACTGTTGAAATTCCTGACAATATTGCTCACAGACTAGAGCAAACTGAAGAAAATCTATCTGTTCGACTCTTGGAACTTATGGTTGCTGACTCTTATCGTAATGGTAAGCTTAATACAGCTGAAGTCCGTCAAATTCTGCAACTACCAACTCGTTTAGCAACTCATGCTTTTCTCAAACGCATGGGAGTTTATTTAAATTATGACGAAACTGAGGTTGCTCACCTAGCACGACGTGCCAGAGAAATAACCTTAGTACGTCCCCTCCCTTTGAAGGTAAACCCTAAGCCTGTACGAAAGATTTCCGGTAAATAATAATCGTCTCCTTCACTAATCGCCGCACCATTATTGACCAAATCTTTTACTTCTTCCTGAGATAGTTGGGTTTCATCTCGTGTAAAAGGTATTTTCTTTTCCTCAGCTTTGAGGTTTTGCAGCTTCTCAATAACATTTCCTAAGACTTTATTTTCCTGTTTAATCTCTTTTATTTTTTCCTTACCACATTCATTAAATGACTCTCTAATTGCTTTAGGCACTAGGATACGATCCTGCCAACGATGTTCATTGATCGAGTCTCTAGCTGCTATATATAAAAGACGCACCAAATCCCGTGACTGAATTTGACCATTGAAATCCGAAAGTGCATCAATGACAAACTTAGCAGAGGGTGCTTGTTTAGAACGCTCACTGCCCAATTTTTTACCCCATAGAGGTATGAGCTTTTGAGTCAATTGCTCTTGATCCATTTCCTGAAGTTTCTCAACATTAAGGCTAGGAAGAATATCTGCCTGCTTACTTACCCAAGTAACTAACCGCAGTGCTTCTTCCCGACTCCACTTCAAAGCATAAGGCTGATAACGCGCCATCATTTGAGCTGAATTTTGGTGAACCGTAGCAAGTACGATATCGCGGCGCACAAAAATGATAATTCCTAAAGGACGACTAGGTTGTTGCTCTAGCCATTCTGGTACTTCTTGCAACAAAGCTCGCAAAGCTGTTTGTTGTGCTTCGTTATTAGTAAAGTTTTGGAAAAGGTCTTCAAGACCATCAATGATGACGACTAATTGCTGTTTGTTCTTAACTAAATCAGCAGTTAAATTTCTACCAGCTCCCTCTTGCCCGGGTTGACAGCCAACACCCCAAGCAATTACATCAAGCCAACGTTCCCGCCATTGACCTTCATGAAGTCCTTTTTGGCAAGTTTCTCTAATTTTATCCCGGATAGTACTGGCATCTAGTGGATGATCAAACTCCAATTCCTGGGCAACAGCTTCCTGAGCTTCCTTGACAATTTTTTTAGCAGACTCTGCCAGATTTCTTGATGCCAAAACTGGACAAATCAAAGCCTTGATTTTGATGGCATTGGCACAGGCATCCTTGGCAAAGGTTTGCCAGTCCTTACGGCGGATAATTTGCAGAAAAGTATAGGTTTTTCCTGAACCTTTTGCCCCAACTATCACCATAATCGGTAGTTTTACTCGATGATCTGATGCTAAATTACGCAAAGAATCTGTAGCTAAAAAGTCTTCAGCTTCTGCTCTCTCTGCATACACAAGTTTTTCAGCTGTTTCTTTGAGTTGCTCCCTTTGAGATTTCAAAGTTGGAGGATTTGTGCTTGCTGAAATGAGTTCACTTTGCTGACTTGGTAACCATTCCACTAGGGTACGCACAGCATCCACAATGCCTGAACGTTGGAGGCGATTCACCACATCTTCCCAGGTTGAAGGCAAAGCTAGTAAACTACTAGTAAATGGTGTAACTACCCTGAGAGGTTCATTATCTTCTGCCAGAAATGGTTGAGCTGCTTCCAGTAGTTTGTCTTCTGCTTCCTTTACTAAATCATTGGCTCGCTCATCTTCAGGAACCTGGGTAAAAATCAAGGCTGGTAATGGATCTTCTTCCCTAGTAGAAAGGGCACGGTTAGCTATTAGTTCTAGTAGTTGTATCGTCCCTGAAATAGACTGGGCACTTAAGGTAGTAACGAAGATACGATATACTCGCGGATCTAGAATTAAGCCTGTAGCTAGTTCAGAAAGTCCAGCTCGAAGGTCTATTAAAACAAAATCTACTTCTAAAGCTTTGCCAATACTTGCTATAAGCTGTGTTAAGAGAAAAGGATTTTTTGACCCTTGGATAAGGTGTTCTGGCCTAATTTCCAAAGAAGTGAACCCTGAAGTAGAGCGAAATGAAGGTAAAATGTAAATGCCATCGATTAAGCTACTTTGTAATCGATCTACTACTAACTGGATTGTACTTTCCGCTTCAGGAGATGGATCACCATGAGCCAGAGCTAAAACATCAGCAAAACAGATATCCGGATTAGGTAAGCGCTGTTCAAAAACCCAACTAATTCCTGGTGCTTCTAAATCTCCATCTACTAGGAGAACCCTATATTTTTCGTTAGTAAGAGCTTTGGCTAAAGCTAGAGCATGGGTGGTGCGTCCCACACCTCCTTTGAAGGAATGAAAGGCTACTACTGGCGGAAAATCTGATGTAAAGCTTTCTGGAGGTTGAAGTTCTTGTCTTTGCTGCCAAACTACTCCTGGCTTAGACAAACTAGGTATTAACTTCAGAATCGGCAGCTCTTCTTCTGTTTCCTCGAAGAAAACTGGTAGTATTCGCTCACTTTGGGAGATACTTTCTAAAATAATTAAGCTGTCTGCAATCTCCTGCTCCGGACTAATTCGGAACCGAGGGTCATAAGTTTCACTCAGCAATTTTTTTGCTAGCTCTTGAGTGCCAGGACGAATGCCCATCCTTAACTCATCCCAATAGGCTCTTGCCCAAACTAACCATTCGGGCCATTTACCTTGCTCTTGCATCCGTAGTAAGACTTCTTCTACGTCAACCCAAGTATAAAGACGAATATCTGAGGCAATCATCGCTTGATGTTCTCCTTAATCCAATGGCAGAGATTTTCCAGCCACTCAACCAGGTCTTTTTCGTCCTGGGAATTCATCCGAATGCCGTAACGCCATGCTTGATGGGCTTTTTCCACATCGAAACTAGAACTATCCCTCGCTAAGCGAAAATGGGGAGCTTGTTTGACTTGGCTAGCAGAAATTCTCAGTTCTTTTCTCCATTTTAGGGAATGGGGAATGGGGAATTTAGAATTTAGAATTGGAAATTGGGAATTGTCTCCCTCAGCTCCCCCAGCTTCCTCAGCTTCCTCAGCTTCCCCATCTCCCCAATCCCCTATCCTGCCTTAACCAACTACACCCAAAATATCTTGAGCGTGGGTAGCAGTTTGTACTTTCTCATCAACGTGAGTAATTTTGCCCTCGCCACTAATGATGTAGGTAACGCGCTGAGAGTAACCGCCGCCTTCAACATCATAAGCTTTGGTAATGGCTCCGTCGGTATCTGCTAGCAGCTGGAAAGGCAAACCATACTTCTCTTGAAAAGCTTTGTGAGATGCCTCATCATCCATGCTCACACCGAGTACCACCATCTCTTTGCCTTGGTATTCAGTATAGTTATCCCGAAAACTTTGGGCTTCTTTGGTGCAGCCAGGAGTGTCATCCTTGGGATAAAAGTACAAAACTACGGTTTTACCAGCAAAATCTGACAGAGAGACGGTATTGCCATCACTGTCTTTGACGGTAAATGCCGGTGCTTCGGTTCCAACTGAGAGTGCCATAGATTTTGTATCCTAGTTGTCTAAAATGAACTAACTACCCTAAATATTACAATAGATTACAATTTTCTTTAATTTGTTAAGCCACTTCTCCCATCTATCCCCATGACTTCAATTCAGACTCAGAAATCCCAATCCATTTTCTATCCAGCTCCCACTGTCAAACGAGCAGAAAGAGCGATGCGTTGTGCACCATTTCTCCTACCTTTATTTGTGGCGATGCGTCTTCAGAGTGTGCCGCTACCAACAATCGCTTCTCCAGAAGGTGTGGCAAAAGGTTACCTCAGAAGCCCTATGTCTGAGTTGGCAGTAGAAAACAGTATTATGTGGCTAATTCAAGTGGGTATTTTGCGGCGAGAAGTGGATGGGCAAGGAATTACTGATAGCTTTCGTTTGACCCCTTTAGGACGTCAGTTAGTAGCTAAATATGAACAACAAGCAGGAATTTTGCCTCCTCCTTCATGGTTAGATCGGCTCTACAATGCTTTAAGTCGATGGTTAAGACTACCTATTTAAACAAACTGCGAAATCCATGTAGAGACGTTGCATGCAACGTCTCTACAATCTGGTTACAATCACCAAAATCTGTTATGAAAGCTATCATGGTTGTGGGCACAACCTCCCACGCAGGAAAATCTCTGATTACCACTGCTTTGTGTCGCCTGCTCTTGCGACGGGGCTGGCGAGTATCACCCTTCAAGGGTCAGAATATGGCTCTGAATGCTTATGTGACGGAAGAAGGGAGGGAAATTGGCTATGCTCAGGCGGTACAGGCTTGGGCTGCGAGAGTCGCCCCCTGTGTGGAAATGAACCCGATTTTACTCAAGCCTCAAGGAGATATGACTTCCCAGGTAGTGCTGTTGGGTAGAGCAGTAGATAGAATCAATGCCCGTGATTACTACCAGAAATTCTTTAATCGGGGTTGGCGGGCAATTGAGGAATCCCTACAATATCTTAGCCAAAAGTTTGATTTTGTTGTTTGTGAAGGAGCTGGCAGCCCAGCGGAGATTAACCTCAAGCATCGCGACTTAACTAATATGCGAGTGGCGCTGCATTTAAATGCTCCCACCTTGCTAGTAGTGGATATTGATCGAGGTGGTGCTTTTGCCCATGTGGTTGGCACTTTGGAACTGTTGGATCCAGAAGAGAGAGCCTTGATTAAAGGGGTAATCATTAACAAGTTTAGAGGACAGCGATCGATCTTGGAGCCAGGAATAACTTGGTTAGAAGAGCGCACTGGTATTCCCGTTATCGGAGTTATTCCCTGGATAGAGGAGCTATTTCCTGCAGAAGACTCCCTTGACTTGCTGGAGAGAAACTTCAAAAAAAAGCAAGATAGTGAACTCACTATTGCCGTTATTCGGCTATCCCGGATTGCTAACTTTACTGATTTTGACCCTCTGGAAGCTGAACCTAGTGTTACCGTCAACTATCTGATGCCTAACCAATCCTTGGGATATCCAGACGCTGTGATTATTCCAGGGACAAAAACCACTATTTCTGACTTGAAGATACTTCATGAAAGTGGTATGGCTCAGCAAATTCAAAACTACGCAGCTGCAGGTGGTACAGTTCTCGGTATTTGTGGTGGCTTCCAGATGCTGGGTAAAACCCTTGAAGATAGAGATGGCTATGAAGGTCATCAGGGACGCTATCCCGGATTAAACTTGTTACCGTTAGCAACTTCAATTACTGGCAACAAAATTTCTCGTCAGAGGAGTGTAATTTCTAACTATCCCCAGGCTGGTTTACCGGTCACTGGTTATGAAATCCATCAGGGACGTTCCCAACTGCTAGAGTTGTCGAAGAAAGAAAGTTCTGCTTATCAGCCCCTATTTGATGACTCTAGTTTAGGGATAGTGGACGCTACTCAATTAATTTGGGGCAGTTATCTCCACGGTTTGTTTGACAATGGCCCTTGGCGACGCGCCTGGTTAAATCACCTGCGACAGCGCAGAGGACTATCATCTCTCCCCACTGGCGTTGCCAACTACCGGGAACAAAGGGAAGCAATTTTCGACTCCCTTGCTGATCTGGTAGAAAAGCATTTAGATCTAGAGCCAATTTTTAGATAATCTTCAATATTCTCTTCTAAACGAAATTATCGGACACAAATTGCCCCTAAATAACTTAATTCTGACACGCTAGGATAAAGATAGATTATAGAAACTTTTTTTAATATGGTATCAGTATATAACCAACCATCAGGGATTTCCCCTAAAGAGCGTGGATTGGTGATTGAAGGCACTCGTATTACGCTGTGCCAAATTCTGGCCTATATCCGTGCAGGTAAGCAATATCAGAAAATTCAAGAAGATTTTCCCCAGCTCACAGACAAACAAATAGATGCTGCCATGTCTTTTATTGAGGAAAATTATACTGAACTTGAAGCAGAATGTCAAATTCTTGTAAAAGAAAATGAAGAAACTCAACAGTATAAGAAACTAAATAAATCTTCCAAATTCTCAATTATCAATTCTCAATTTTTCCTTTTGCCTTTCGCTTTGTTCTTTTTATCTGGCACTGCTTCTGCCCAGCCTATTGTCTCAGATCAAAGCACTAGCACCGTTATTAACTCTAATGGCAACCAATTCGATATTGAGGGAGGAACCCTCTCAGGAGATGGTACTAATCTATTCCATAGCTTTAGTCAATTTGGCTTAGACAACAATGAAACCGCTAATTTCCTGGCTAACCCATCAATTAATAATATTCTGGGGCGGATTACTGGTGGCGATGCCTCGGTAATTAATGGCTTGATTCAAGTCACTGGGGGTAACTCTAACTTATACTTAATGAACCCAGCGGGGATGATTTTTAATTCCGATGCCCAACTAAATGTTCCCGCTGCTTTTACTGCTACCACTGCTACGAGTATTGGCTTCGATGGGGGATGGTTTAATGCGGTTGGTACTAATAACTATAGTGCCCTTGTCGGTTCCCCTAATGGCTTTCAGTTTGCCACTTCCCAGCCAGGAGCAATTATTAATGCTGCCCACTTGACAGTACCAGCAGGGCAAAATCTCTCTTTAGTTGGGGGGACTGTAGTTAGTACTGGTTCCCTGACAGCTTCAGACGGCAATATTACGGTAACAGCAGTACCAGGGACTAGTCTGGTCAGGATTAACGGGGCTGGGCAAATTCTTAGTTTGGAAATTGCACCACCTACCGATAGCCAGGGCAATCCTTACCCGATTACGCCACTAATGTTACCCGCATTACTTACCGGTAGTAATGCCAATGTTGGCACAGGAATAACCGTTAATAGTCAAGGAGAGGTAGAACTAACTGGCTTTGGCATTGGAATAGAAGCCGGTGATGTGGTGGCAAATCAATCGATTGCAAATACATTAACCCTGTTAGCCCATAACAATCTCACCCTAGTAGAAAGTCAGTTGCAAACCACTGGGGAGATGAAGCTATTGGCAGGAGATACAGTAGTAGTGCGAGATAGCCCGACAAATCCTGTGTTGTTTCAGGCAGGAGGAGACTTACTTATACAAGGTAATCAAGGTATTGATATCCTAGCGCTGAATCATCCAGAAACACCGTTTGTTAGTGGCGGCAATCTGAGTTTAGTTAGTGATGGGGATATTTCTGGAGATGCTCACTTTGCCAGCGGTGGCAACTTTTCCATCCTCAACTTATCAGATCAACCAGGCAACTTTGTTAGTTTCTATGACCCAATTATTAGTGTCGATGGAGATGTTGTCTTTGGTGACTACACTGGTGTCTCCCTCAAAGTGGAGGCAACAGGTAGCATTACTGCCAACAATATTACTATAACTGGACCAGATGTACTGATTCCTGTAAATGATCCAGATGTGATAGCTTATTCGCTGAACATGCAGCCTGGATTAGTGCTAAGAGCAGGTAGAGTTGCACTGGATAATGCTCCTAATGTGCCTCAAATTGATCTAGGGGGAACAGATTTTACTTCTCCTGGAGGACTCTCACCAGGAAATGTTAATGTTGGGGATATTGCGATTGGAAATAACTTGGACGGTCCAGTATTCTTTACTGGTCCAGTGATTATAGAAGCTAGTGGCAATATCACAACAGGTAATATTAATACTTTTAACAATGACTTCGGTAGTGATTTTCCTGATGGCGGATTGGTAGATTTACAAGCTGGGGGGAATATTACTACTGATGACATTAATTCCTCTAGTCTTGATCGTGACGGTGGTGCAGTCAATTTACAAGCAGGAGGTAATATCAGAACCGATGACATTAATTCCTCAAGTAGTGATGGTAACGGCGGTGCAGTCAACCTAGAATCTGGGGGTAATATCATCACCGGTAATATTGAAGCTTTTAGTGTTGGTGATGATGTTACTAGTGGCGCAGTAACTTTAGATGCTGATGGCAATATTACCTTTGAAACGATTAAAACTGAAGCTACAAGCGGAGATGGAACTGCAACCGGTGGAGATGTAAGTATCACTGCTAAGGGAGTTGTCAGAGGATTAGGAACAATTGATGGAACTGAAGATACAATCCTCACTAGTGGAACTACCCAAGGAGGCTCTGTTACCATCCAACACAATGGTGGAGCTGATAACGAGCAATTTATTGTTGGAAATGCCACTAATAATGGTACTGTGGGAGCGATTAGAACTGGCGATGGCGATGATGAGGCGATTCTTCCCAACCAAACAATTCCTGGAGTAGATACCCTAATCCCAGATAACAATACTTTTGAGTTGGGTGATCCCGATACTAATGGCATTAGCATCACTTTTATCAACCAAGCACCAACTCTGACAGCGAATCCCCAACTATCAGATACTCAAGAAAATCAGCCTTTGACTTTCACCTATGCTGATTTAAGTTCATTTATCACTGATGCCAACGGCGATAACACTTCCATTGAGATTAAAGCAATTCCCGCAGGTACTCTCACTAGAAATGGTATTGCTCTGGGGGCAGGAGATACCATTAATCCTGGTGATACCCTAATATATACCCCAGCAGCAGGTAATACTGGCCTAATTAACGCTTTTGAGATTAGTGCAAGCGATCGCGTTTCTTCTTCAGCATCACAAACAGTAAGTCTTAATGTAACACCAGAACCACCGACACCACCAGCACCAGAACCACCGACACCACCAGCACCAGAACCACCAACACCACCAGCACCAACACCACCAACACCACCAGCACCAGAACCACCGACACCACCAGCACCAGAACCACCGACACCACCAGCACCACCAGACGATGTACTGCCAGAACCTATCTTTCCCCCGAATGATTTCCCCACATTAGTCCCTGTGGGAAACTTGCAGCCAATGGAAGCAAATCTGTCACTAGCAGAAATTGACGAAGGTTTTACCAGGCGGTTTGAGCAATATTTAGGAGAGGATACAGATATTCCGATTAAAAGCCTGGATGAAGCGCGGGAGATTTTAGGAGAAGTTGCCGAAGCAACGGGGGTAAAACCAGCACTCCTCTATATCACCTTTTTCCCCTCTGACTTAGAAGCTTCCCAGTTCAAAGTTTTACCTCAACCAGACGATGAGTTGGAGTTAGTGGTAGTAAGTCCCGATGGCCAACCGATTCGGCGACGAGTGGGAATAACCAGGAAGCAAGTTTTATACATGACAGGGTTACTCCAGCGTAGCATCACTAATGTAAGAGAGCCCCGTCGCTATTTAAATCCTGCACAAAAGCTATATCAGTGGCTAATCGCCCCGATTGAGGCAAATTTACAAGCTCAAGGGATTGATAATCTCGTTTTTATCATGGATTCTGGTTTACGCTCTTTGCCGATGGCAGCACTCCATGATGGTAACGGGTTTATTGTGGAAAAATATAGTGTTGGACTGATGCCTAGTCTCAGCCTCACGGATACTCGCTACGTCAATGTCCAGAATCTGGAAGTGTTGGGTATGGGAGCAAATACCTTTACTGATCAAGAACCCCTACCAGCAGTACCTCTGGAATTAGAGCTGATTACCAGTAAGCTGTGGTCAGGGAAGTCTTATCTCAATGATGATTTTACCGTAGACAACCTCCGCAAAATTCGTTCCAGTACACCCTTTGGTATTATTCACCTGGCTACCCACGGACAATTTCTACCGGGTAAACTCAACAACTCCTATATCCAGTTTGGCAATAAGAAGCTGGGACTTGACCAGTTGGGGGAATTAGGCTTAAACAAACCGCCGGTAGAATTGTTAGTTTTAAGTGCCTGTCGCACAGCATTAGGGGACGAAGAGGCAGAATTAGGCTTTGCTGGCTTAGCAGTGCAAGCTGGAGTTAAGTCAGCCCTAGGCAGTCTTTGGTATGTCAGTGATGAGGGTACAATGGGACTAATGACGAGTTTCTACGAGCAATTGAAAACAGCTCCCATCAAAGCAGAAGCCATACGCCAAGCGCAACTAGCCATGATTAAGGGTGAGGTGCGATTAGAGGGGGGTCAGCTGGTTACTAGTAATCGTAGTTACCCCTTATTTTCTGAGTTGCAACAATTTGAAGATAGAGAACTTTCCCATCCCTACTACTGGAGTGCATTCACTATGATTGGTAATCCTTGGTAAATTGGGAATTTAGAATTTAGAATTTAGAATTTAGAATTAATTAATACGGTAAATGAGCTCAAAAACCTTCTACTTTAACCGGAACCGGGAAATTCCTAATAAACTCTTGACTTAAGCATGGATTGGCAAGAAATATCTGGTAGCTGGGTATTAATTCCCCCCCGTCCTATAGGGATTGTACATTTCCTCGGTGGAGCATTTATTGCTGCTGCCCCCCAAGTGACGTATCGCTCATTGCTGGAACAGTTGGGAAATGAGGGATATGGGGTGATTGCTACACCTTTTTTGAATACCTTAGATCATACCGCGATCGCTAGGGATGTTCTCAACAGCTTCGAGACTACTCTAGGACGCTTACAAGCTAGAAATCTGCTGCCCCAACAGTACCTACCTATCTATGGTGTGGGACACAGTATGGGTTGCAAGCTTCATCTCCTCATCGGTAGCCTTTTCTCCGTTGAAAGGGCTGGTAATATCTTGATTTCCTTCAACAACTACCCAGCCAAGCGTGCTATTCCCTTGCTTGAACAACTCAATATTAATTCAGCAAAACGTGCTATTCCCTTACTCGAACAACTCAACATCAATCCAGTTTTCGATTTTGATGTGGAGTTTATCCCCTCTCCTCAGCAAACTAACGAACTAATTACTGACAACTACCAAGTCCGCCGCAATTTACTGATAAAATTCACTAATGACGAGATTGACCAAACCCTGAGTTTAAGACCAATTTTACAACAACGTTTCCCAAATATGGTAGCTCTGCAAAAGTTACCAGGTAATCATTTAACACCTTTGGGTCAAGATATCAATTGGCAAACTGGAGAAGTTTTTACTCCCTTAGATGCTGTTGGTCAGTGGATTAAGCAAGGATTATCTAAGGACTTAAATCAGCTAAAACGAGAAATTAGCCGCTGGCTGAATCCGGTAGGTGGTAGGTGGTAGGTTTTAGGTGGTAGGTGGTAGGTGGTAGGTGGTAGGTGGTAGGTGGAAAGAAAGGTTGTTTAGTAAGTTTTTTTACCAAACGACAAACGACAAACAACAAACAACAAATAACAAATAACAGTTTTACCTTTTCACCCCTCTAGTTAGTACAAAAGCACTATAAGGCTTCAAAAATGGCAGCTGAAATAGCGCATCATCCAAAAAATTATAAATCGGTAGTGCCCAACGCAGATTGTTGGAGGCAATATAGCGGTAATTTAAGCCTGAGAGATAGGAAGTGGCAACATCAAAACCAGCCTGGGCAAAAACCTGGGCAATTTCCGCAGCAATAATTGGACGTTCGTTTTCTGTTACCCCTTCACTACTATAGAAGGGAGAGGTGCGATCGCGATAAAGCCACATAAAGGGGTTCAGACGGTTGGGATCAAAGGCGACAAACACCCCATTGGGCTTGAGTACCCGAAAAACTTCCCTGGCACATTTACTGGGGTCTGGTAAATGATGGATAATACCACTGAGTAAGACTCCATCCAGACTGTCAGAGTCAAAGGGTAAGTTTTCCACATCGCCGACAATAAACTCTATCTCTGGATAAGAGCGCCCTGCTAACTGGATTAATCCTTGACTCAAATCCAACCCAGATGCTAAAAATCCCTGATTGTGTATCAGCTTAGTAAAAATACCCGAACCACAGCCACAATCCACCACTCGCATTCCTGGTTGTAAGCCACCAAATTCCAGGCAACTGTTGACTATCTTGAGATTACTCTCATCGGTAAAAACATTGTACTCTTGAGACTCTGCATAGCTATCAAAGAAAGCAATTTCTCTTTGTTTATCCTGTGTCACCATAACTGGTATGTTGCTTTTCTACCCATCATCCAGGTTAATTTAACATAGAAATAATCGTTCTGAGTTCCTCAAAACAATGAGGCAATGAGGTTATCAGGTCTTATCTGGCTGATGCTTGACTTAGTTCCTGTGTTCTGGTATGTTCTAGTTCACTTTTAGTTAACTATAGTAATTTAACTCATTTAAATAATTAAATTTATGCATAAAAATGTCTTGGTTTTTGCGTAAGGATTCAGGTATGTGTCTAGCTGACCAATCAGCCTGGGTGTACTCGCCGTAAAAAAACGTAGCAAAGGGAATTAGCGGTTGAGCGGCGAGTGCGCCCAGGCTCTTTTCCCCTGTATAGGGCTT
>JAAHFP010000108.1 GCA_010672925.1 Symploca sp. SIO1C2
ATTCTCTTAAGAACAGCTTACTAGATATTTCTTTCGACTCCGAACAAGAAAATATCTAAGTCGGGACATTATTCGCGATTAATACTCGCGAATAAGTTTTTTCTTTTTTCCAAAATGGGATGCTCCCTAATGTCTTCAATGAAGAGTCTCTGAGAAGCCTACACTTACTCGTTCCAGAAGTGTAGGTACGTCACTTGATTGGACATGGCTGCCTTAATAAGGAAACTGGGAAAGAAATAGGGCAAATTGCACTGGTAGATGATGTATTTGAAGAAGCGTTATGGGTGGATGCTGGCTTCTTCGGTGGGTTATTTAGCCGGTATCGTCCTGGTATTGTCATGGTACAAGCCTGTGAGGGGGAAAATGCTGTCGGCTTCCCAAAATTTTTTAGGGTTGCCTCTAAAATTGTACAATATAATATTCCTGTAGTAGTAGGAATGCAGCACGAAGTTTCTAATATTATAGCAAGTTACTTTGCTTATCGCTTCTACTAACGGTTAGCCAAGGTGATTTTTTCGGAAAAATGTACCTATCGTAGTGGCGTGACACAGCTAAAAATGTGTAATAGATTTTAGATTTTAGATTTTAGATTTTAGATTTTTGGTAGTGCATTCGCGTAGCGTGGGCGTAGCACAAACGTCTCGCTCGCTAGAGGTATATAAGAAGCGAGCAAGATGCTCCCACTACATCTATTTCCTCATTTTAGGTGTGTCAGTCCAGTAGTGGCGTGACACAGCTAAAAATGTGTAATAGATTTTTCTCCCTATCTCCCTCAGCTCCCTCAGCTCCCTCAGCTCCCTCAGCTTTCTAATGAACCATTTTAGGTGTGTCACGCAAGTAGGGTGTGTTAGCGCAGCGTAACGCACCGCATCGCGAGTACAATTATTCTCAACAATCGCCTGATTGTTCCAGATAAGCTATAGTGTATTTGCGATCGCTTAGTTGATAAATTATTTTTGACAAACTCTGTACTGTATAATTATAAACAACTAACCTCCCATTTGTAGGCGCGATCTCACCCACCCTATAAAAGTAGCAATAGTCGTTGTAATTCTCCACAAGCTGCCTGAAGTGATTCTGGTGTATCCTCTGGTATGTTTTGTGAACGACATTGCTCTGCTAGATTCTCAACATAAGGTTTGCAAGAAGACTCATCTTTGTCAAATTTTGCATATTCTTGGAGCTCATTAACTGCTTCTCCCTGTAAGTAGTGTATCCAAGTCTCAATCCCACATTCCGCAGGTTTGTCCTCAATTTGAATATTTTTCTCTTTCCTTACAACCCAAAGCCATATCATACAAAGGTTTACAGCGCTTTGCCCTGTAATGAAGTACAGTAAGCAGACAAAAGTCCCTCTTTCCAAGGGGGATTTAGGGGGATAAGATGTCCCCCATAGCAGAGCAAACTGCTGTAATTGATTTGAGGATGAAGAAGACTAAGACTAGCTTTATTCTCAATTGGTTGGGATTTTTGAGAATGGCTGAACTTGCGATCGCTTAATTTCCTATAGCGCCGTCAAAAATATTCTATATCCAAGCTAACCTGCTGAATATTGCTATGGTAGTCTTCTTGGTCTTGCAGTTGTAAAAGCTGAGGTATACTGACAAATGTAAGCTAAAAGGCAACGGGGAACAGGATACCTGGTTTTATCGTTTTTATTTGATTTCACCAATACACGACAGCTTATAACAGCGATCGCTATGAATATAATAGACTTAACTCCCACTTGTAGGCGATCAACCTGCTAAGCAATTAGCACTGGAGGAAACATATGGACAATCATCTATTACAGCGTATCACTCATAATCCTGATATTTGTCATGGCAAACCTTGTATTCGAGGATTACGTTCCCCTGTTGAACTAATTCTTGAATTACTTAGCTCAGGTATGACCACTGAGGAAATATTAGCTGACTATGATGATTTAGAGCAAGATGATGTTTATGCAGCTTTACTCTTTGCTTCTAGACTTACTCAGGTGAAAACTATTCATAAAATTGCATCATGAAATTTTTCGTTAATGCTCAATATATGAGTTTTGCTTGTAATTTTAGTGATTTTTTGTTATTATCGAAATAATAGAATAAGTGTGCGCCTGTAACCTATAAATTGCTATTTTTAGAATAGCGATTGTTATGTAAGCCGTGAGGTGCGACAGGAGATAGAAGATACCTTGTTTTTACCGATGGCAGAGATTGAGAAGCGTCAAGACAGATGATCATAAGCAGCTTTACTGCTCTTCCAGCTGTAACAACTGAGGTACACTAAAAAATATGTAGCCGCGATCGCTCAATCCATCAATAATTTTGGGTAAAGCCTGTACTATCTTATTATCATCCCCTCCACTATCGTGCATCAAGACAATAGCCCCAGGCTCAGCATTTGTAAGTACTTGTTCTACTAATTCTTCTAGAGATATATCTTGACCCCGCCAATCCTCAGAATCAACAGACCATAAGACCACTACATCTTTTCGTTTACGAGCATAATCTACTAAACCATTGTACCGGTGACCATAGGGTGGACGAAATAGATTGGTTCTCACACCAGTAACTTGAGAGATCAGTTTAGCAGTACTTTCAATTTCACGAGCAATGATAAACTCCCTCATCCGATGATACCAGTGATGCCAGGTATGATTACCTAGGACATGGCCATCCGCTAGCATTTGTTGTCCAATGTGAGGGAATTTTTTGAGATTTTGTCCCAGTACAAAGAAAGTTGCTGGAATGTTTTTTTCTTTGAGGATGCTTAGTACTTGGGGAGTAATATCTGGGGAAGGACCATCATCGAAGGTGAGAGCAATTGCTTTGTTGGCGCTACTCAACGGAACTCGCCTAACGATTGAACCTCGAAAACTATCAGGCACTGCCAGAGAGTCTTGCAGTTGCACCAATTGGGTTACTCCTTTAACCGGTATCACCAGATTAATGAGCAAAACACCAACCGCAGCAGTGATGCTCAACAATATTCTACGCCACCACAATACTTTCCCCATCCCCATTCAATTCCCAATTCCCAATTCCCAATTCCCAAATAACAAATGACCAATAACAAACAACAAACAACAAACAACAATTCTCAAATATCAATCCTCAATCTAATTAATCCAACCCAAATATCATCATTAGCTTCATTATGCTCTGGATCAAGAATTACGAATCCGCCGGAAGTTATGGAGATGCGGTCAGTGATGGGATAGCGATAGGAAAGCTCAATATGATAGGATGTATCCCGGTCTTCTCGTTCGGGAATATCATTACTACTTGCCTTGGGAGGCAGACCTAAGATCAAACTCAAATTGCTACCCAGTTTAAGTAAATCATTGTAGGAAGCAGTAAAAGCCCAAGTCCAAATATCTGCATCTGAACCTTGAGGAATACTCAAACCATCGACTAAGGCAGAAGACTCAGCACTAGCATTGTAATAGCCAACCCAACCTCCTACTTGTAAGCGATCGTTAACTTGATAGGAGGCTGCAACGTTAAAATTGTCGCTAGAAGTAGCAGTATTTCTCCCGAAGGGGAATTGAGCGAATTCCGAGCCAATAAAGCTAGTAACATTGTTGGTGGCAATTGGTTCAGGAGAGTAGTAGTGAGAATAAGTAAGAGAAATACCCAAACGATCCGATGGTGTCAAGGTTATTTGACCCAAAGCGTTAAAATCACCGTTAAATAGACCACTACCTGGATTGGGATTGCTACTAGAAGCTGTATAGTAAGATGCCCCAACTCCAATTAAATCGGTCAATTGATAGTATAGTCCTCCACCAGTACCAAAACCAATATCGTAGATAGGATTGTAAAAACCAAACAGAGCAACGGTTGAGGCAGGATTGAGTGCTGGGACAAAATCGCTAGCGGACTGGCCTGTTGCTGCTACATAAGCCGAACCACGATCTCCTATAGGGAAGCGGTAAAAAAGTTTGGATAATCTCACATCATTATTGCCAGAAATATTCCCAGCAATGTTGGTCATTGATGTCCCAGTTACACCACTAGCCAAGCTATTAGTATTTCCTGCTTGAATTCTAGTACGCAACAGGTCTCTACCGGTAAAACTGGTATCGAAGTCCAATCTTACTCCACCGCTAAAGGAAGTAACCACATCCAAGTCTTCTGTAGGAGTTTCCCCCGAGGGAACTGCTTTGAGGTCGCTGCCAAATACATCAGTCAGAAAAAAGTTTGCTTGTCCCCGTAGAATAGTAGTAGTAGAAAAGTTATTATCTGTCAAAAAATCTACCCTAGCTTCTTGATCGCTGACTTTATCCTTAACAATTGCCAGTTCGTCCTCGAATTCTTCTATTAATCGTTCTATACTGGCCAAGTCTTCTTCTGTCGCTAAGTCAAAATTATTTCTAATAATAGTTTCAACTCTCTGTAGACACCTATTCAAGGTTGCGGCAAATTCATAACGAGTCAGGTTGTTATTGCCTCTAAAAGTATTGTCACCATAACCTGTAAGGCAACGATAGTTATTCATTAGGGTACGCAGTGCATCATAAGCCCAATCTTCTGGGGTAACATCTACTAAACTATCAACCCGAGGAAAAGACCGTCGCCTTCTACGAGGTCGTTCACTAATACTATATTGTTCTATTTGGGATAAAGTTTCATTCTCCGGCAATGTTGGGACAGCAGAAGCTGGTGTACTGCCACTATATTGTTCTATCTGGGATAGAAGCTCATTTTCGGGATTGGAAGCATCTTGCTCACTTTCAATAATGACCGGGAGCAAGCTGCTCCCACTACTGTTGTTTGCGCCACTTTGAGATATTATTTCCTCAGCCTCTGACTCGATAGCACGAAGAGGTTCACTTCCACTATATTGTTCTACCTGAGATAAAAGCTCATAATCTTGATTGCTCTCAACTTGAGTAGTAGCATCCCATGTTGGTAAATTCGTAGTGGCATTATCTTGAGCTTTTGGTGTAGCTTCAGGAACCAAAGTGCTTCCGCTACTATCGTTAGTGTAACTTTGGGTAGTAATAACAGGATCTACTTGCGCCGAAGCGGGAGAGAGTACCCCAAGATTACAACCTAGGGCAAGAAGGCAAGAGGCAGAACCCACCCCTAACTCCTCCCAGGAGGGGAACAGGACGCAGAAGTCTTTAAGGTTGATAGTATCTGCTTTTTGTTTATTGTTAGCTGGTGGTTTATTGCCGCCGCGCTGCCCTATTATCGCTGAACTAAGGAGCAACGGTACATCAGCTACACCCAATTTACTCATAATTTTCTTTTGATCTTCCTTTTTCGACGCAGTATTTTATCCAATTCCCAATTCCCAATTCCCTGCATCGTCAGACGCTTAATAGGGACGAACGTGCAGTTCCTCATTGATAATTTCAAGAGCTCTTGTGGCTATATCCTCTGGAATTTCGGTGTACCCTTCTTCCTCATTAAATTCTTGTCCTTCAGTCAAAATCCAGGATACAAGGTCTTGAGTTGATTCCAGGAGTTCTTTGGTAGGATACTTTTGATAAATCAGTAGCCAAGTCAAACTAACTAAGGGATAACCTTCCTCAGGATCATCAATACTATTAGTAGTCAGATCTTCGTTAAACTCGATATTGGCTAAAGCATTGTTGGTTGCTTCTACCGTGGGGCGAACAAAATTACCTGCTTGATTTTCCAACCGAGCAATAGCTAAGCCACTCTTCGCCGCAAAACTAGTTTGAACATAACCAATTGCCCCATCAATCCGTCTAACTTCCGCAGCAACCCCACTATCTTGAGGACGGGCCGCAAAAACATCAGCTCCCCATTTAGGCTTCCTCTGTGCCTTTACCTTGCCGTTGGTAATCTCCCGCAAATATTTCGTGAGGATAAGACTTGTACCACTTTCATCAGAACGAACTATCACCTGAATCTCTAAATTAGGCAAGCGTGGGCTAACTTGATTCCAGTTACTAATTTCCCCGGTGAAGATTTTCGCTAGTTTCTCACGAGAAATCTTAACGTCATTAGTCACATTTTGCAGGTTGTAAACAATGGCAACGGAACTTCCTGCTGTCGGAATCATTAACAAACCTTCTTCCATTTGATTCCTTTCAATAGGAGTAGGAATCAAGGTACTAGAGCCAACATTAATGGACTCATTAATAAATAACCTGATACCGCCACCACTGCCGACGGAAGTATATTTAAAATTTACCCCTGTATCCTCCTGATATTCTGTACGGTAACGTTGATAGAGGATTTGGGGAAAGGAAGCACCAGCCCCCTTAACTTCTTCAATTTCTTGACCATTAGCTCCATTGATACCAAAAGCAATGGTAGTTGCCATTACTGTGGCAGCTATAATTTGCTTGCACTGGTTTCTCAAAAAGGTCGCTATGAGCATATTATTTACTTCAAAATAGTTTTAATTTTGGTGAATTGTGAGAGTTCTGCCATCAGCTTTAATTTCAAACCAAAATTCATCAGTAACTATTTCATAAACGAATTCTCCTAAGCGGGTACTCCGCCAAGTGCTTTCAATCTGAGCCCCTGGCGCCCAGCGATTCAGAGCTTTATAAACAGCTTCAGGAACGGCACTAGACTCTACTTCTTCATCAACTTCAATTATTTGCCCTTCGGAGGTGACATCAACTACAAAAGGGAACCCTTGTTGATTTAGACCCGCTAGTTCGTAAACTAAAGAGCCATCTGGTTGCAGCTCTACATTAGCTTCATTCGGTACTGCTCCAGCAACTGCTGTAGCTGACGATAGAGCTGGACTTGGAACTTCTGATAAGGCAATGTCTCTTTCTATTCCGCCTAAAGTTTGAGCTATCAGTAAATTCTCTGTATCTGCAACAGACTGAGCTTTGGCTTCACAGAGATAGAAAGAGCAAGAAACAATAGCAATTCCTAGAGTTGTTAACAGTCGTTTCCCAGGGGTTGTCAAGCACAGCATGTTGATCTAGAACCAGATGTATTGGCTAAATTTATGTAGGGATAATACCTTATCCTTGCTTTTATGACAAGAATCAAGTACAGCATTTCTCATTTAGATGAGGTACTTTCGTTTTTGGGAATGGGGAATGGGGAGTAGGGAATGGGGAATAGGGCATGTACCTCAAGGATTGAGAACTGCTATAGACTATTTACTCGTCAGTAATGGGAAATACCTAATACCTAATACCTACCACCTACCACCTAACACCTAATACCCATGACTAATTACACCCCAATTTTGCAACAACTAATGCAACAGGTAGATATTACTAGTTTTAAGCAGCTAAGTCGCACTGCGGGAGTTTCTGAGCGACAACTGAGACGCTTGCGACAGGGTCAAGTTTTGCAAATGCGGGTAGAAACTTTGAGCAAGCTCTCCCAAGTACTGCAAGTGCAGGTAAATAAGTTACTGGAGATGTTTGCCCCAGAATTGGTTACACCGGAACCAGATACACCTTCAGAAGTACTCATAACCTTACAGCAGGAGTACCAACATTTGCAACAGGAGTTGGAGAAACAGCGAGAAACTCTTGTACAGGAGTTTCAGCAATCTAGCTTACAAGTACTCGAATCTTGGTTAGTGCAATGGCCAACTGCTGCTTATGCAGCGCAGCAGAATGAGCAGCTACCAGCTTTGAAATTATTGCCTTTGATGGGCCCAGTAGAAAGTTTACTACAAAAGTGGGGAGTAGAAGCGATCGCTCCCGTTGGTGCAGAAGTTCCCTATAATCCCCAGTATCATCAACTGATTTCGGGAAATGCTCAACTTGGGGAGATAGTGAGGGTGCGCTACACCGGTTATTGGCATGGTGACAAGTTGCTCTACCGTGCCAAGGTTAGTCCGGTTTAGTTATTTGTTGTTTGTTGTTTGGGAATTGGGAATGTCTCCCCATCTCCCCATCTCCCTATCTCCAGACAAATTTAGCTCAACATCCTACCCTTCAAAAACATGAGCAGCCATCCGAGTGGATTGATCTTGGATGACGTCAATCGACTGGTATCCTGCGGCACTAATCATTTTTTGAAAGACCTCAATCGGATATTTAAAAGAACTCAAAGTATGAAATTTTTGTCCTACTTCAATTTCTATAGTTTCTCCTTGGATGTCAAATTTTTGAGCTTTGGTGGCAGTCAGAACATGTTTTAGGTCATGATTATCTGGTACCCATTCCGGCTTGTAAGTAAATTCCTTGGGTTCCATCCCCACCGTACTCACATCACGATGAACACGACACATGATGTTCTCCATAAAAACTGCCATCTTTGGAGTGTCGTAGGCTTTCATCAAGGAAACTTCATCTTGATTGGCATCATGAACTAAGAACAAATAATGCTTTTTGCCAACTAATTCCTTGATCCCAGAGATAAAAACTGGTACTTCATCTCTTCTCAGATTAGCAATAGTACTGCCTTTAAATAAAATAACTGGCTTCTCAACATCCGGTAGACTTTTTAATTGGGTAAAGTCCTGCTGAATGCCCTCAGTCTTAATGCCAGATATTTCGGAACGAATAACTTCAAGCACTTTATCCACAAAAGGTTTGGAAATATCAATCCCGACATAACCGCTTAAGTTAGAACAAGACCGGAGCAAGGGTAAGGTTTTCAGCCGAATACTTTGTTCACTCCCTGGACCCAATTCAATAAATGTGGCGTTAGAACCAAGCAGGGAAGTGAGAAGGTGTCCTTTGGTTTGGAAAAGCTCTGCCTCATACTTGTAAAGGTAATAATCCTTTTCACCCTCAAGCATCTCATTATACAGAATACCGCCTCTAACTTGGTCATTGGCATCTTGAGGAGTACCGTAGAGATAAGGCCACAAATTACCGCTGATTTTACCAGAGAAGAGCTCTGCTGCATCTTGCTCTAGTTTGTTCGTAAATTTCTTGTCTCCGGTGTCTTTATTCACAATTATTTTTGTTGAGTTTTGCCAAACATCGATAATTGTACTGTAGGCAGAGCAATATAGCAGTTATCAAGGCGATTAGGGCAATGCCAAAGGCAGCAAACCTTTACCTGTCAATCTTTTCCCTTAGAGCCCACATTCCACAACCTGAACCGTCACACTACGCATTTTGGTTGTTTGGAGATTTTGGCGCAAGCGATTGTCAAACCGATTATAGGGATTTTGGTATAAAAAATTACCTAAGAACAGAGGTAAATTACGAAAAAACCGATTGTGACAGTAGGGGGTGCGGGGGTGAGCGAAAAAAAGGGTGGGGAACTGAGGGAGCTGAGGAAGCTGAGGAAGCTGGGGGAGAAGAGAGAACTTATAATTTTTGGACACAAAGCTCAAGAAATGCCACCCAAAATTTCACCTCACCCGGGGTGCGGAATGTAGGTTAGATCCTAGTGCAGCGCGGCGGAAATAAGTGACCAGTTTGAGAGCGATAGAATTCTTACTCTATAAGCATTCTTAATTCTTCATTCTTAATTCTTCATTCCGCGCAGCGGCACTAGCTTGCGGCTTCTGCTTGAAGTACTGCCCTGGAGTTCTTTGCATTTTGCGATAATAGAGGAGCACTCACGAGTTCACTAAATTCCAGCATGACCTAATGCTAAACCAGCCACTAGCATTCCCAACACCAAAAAGGGTTGAGCACTAGCTTGATACTTCACATCATTTTTCAGGGGATCCCGCAAAAAGTACATATCTTGGAAAGTAATTTGGGGGATGATCAACAACAGCAGAATCGTGGCATAGAGGTTTTGGTGGATGCTGATGAGGTAACCGGCAATCCCTGCTTGAAACAGATCAATCATCAATACGCAAATCCAAGCCGCTGTACCCACACCAAACATCACTGGTAGTGATTTGAGACCAAGTTGGCGATCACCTTCTACACTTTTGAAGTCGTTGACTACAGCGATTCCCAATCCTGCTAAACTGTAGAACAAGGTAAGAATAACAATTGTCCAGTTGAGATGACCAAAGAGGGCATGACCTGCCCACCAAGGAAGAGCAATATAGCTCGAACCAAGGGCATAGTTACCTAACCAACCGTTTTGTTTCAGTTTGAGGGGAGGAGCCGAATAGATGTAAGCCAGGAAAGCTCCCCCTAAAGTAAGACAGATCATAGTGGGGAATTCATGACCTGCCCAGAAATCTAACAAACCAGCAACAGCAATACCAGCCAATAGTAGCACCACAATCTGGGTCGCCACTTGGGGGATAGAAATAGCACCAGAAGGGATAGGACGGTAAGGTTCATTGATGGCATCGATTTCGCGATCGTAGAAATCATTCATGGTTTGGGTATAACCCGCCATCAGGGGACCGGAGAGCAACATACAAGCTGCTGCTTGGAGAACATCTTCCACTGTCCAGTGGAAGCCACCAGCAGAAGCTGCACCACAGACAACGCCCCAAATCAGGGGAATCCAGGTAATTGGCTTCATCAACTGAAGGCGAATTTTCCAAATTGAGGTTTCACCAGCAGTGGCACCTTTCATGCCTAATATTTGTCTGGCTTTAGCGCTGCGTTCCGTTGGATTGTCTTTTGTCATAGATTTTAGATTTTAGATTTTAGATTTTAGATTTTAGATTGAATAAATACAAGGAAGACAAACAGCTGTAGGTTTGGGCGTAGCATTTGGACTGATATATTTGGGTCTATATGCTTCAATTGTCCCTCGAATGCTACGCCCCTACTGCCTCTTCCTTTGCTCTTAAAGAAATTAAAAACTTACAATCAGATACTGGTCTTGAAATTTGGCTCCTTTAACTGATTGACCACTCAGCTGTGGAGGCAGTACGATATTACGCCGCTGGTCACCAGCTTCAACCGTAACTTCTGGGCCATACTGAGTGAGTTTGACCTGCTTCTTGGTGAAACCGGGCAAGAACAATCGTACTTGACGAGCAGCAATATCTATGGTGATAGGTTTAGGTGCTTTAGCTGCCTGTTGGAAATCTGGCAAAGCTGACTTCAGGGATTGCCAGTCATCAGCTGATGATTGGGTTGGCAGAGCACTCACTTCAAGAGGTGCAAATTCTGCTGCCAAGGTTTCTGTCCCACTACTTTGGTTAAGTAGGACACCGCCAACAGTCAGACCAACCTGTTGAGCACCTCCCCAAAAGTATTTAGCAGTGGCAATGGCAGCAGGCTCTGCGCTGGTGACCAAATAAGATGCCACACGATTGGGGTCAGCTACAGCAGATTTACCCTGTTCCAGCATTTGGGTTTGATTGGCTGGTTGTTGAGCCAACTCATCAGCAGTCCAGGAAACATTGAGAATCGCTCCAGTGATTGGCTGGATAAAGGGAGAGAGAGCCTTACCCAAGTCAGATTCTGCCATTACCTGGCGAAACCTGCGAAAATACCAGCTCAGGATTTCTGGCATCCCCAACATGCGCAGAGTATCCTGGCTACTGTTGCCGTCATAGATAATCACATCATATTTATTACTCTGGTCATACTCCCGAATTAAATTGAGTGCCAGAGCACTGTCCATTCCCGGTAAAATGCTCAGTTCTTGACCATAGACATTTTTTAAGGTAGGCGATCGCAAATATTGTGCCTCTAACTGTTTGACCTCTTCCCAACTACGCTCTAAGAGGACTGTAGTCTCTAGCTGTACCGCTTGGAAGTTAGGTTCAATGGTTTGCGGTTCACCACTAAGAGAAGCCCCCAGGAGTATACTGAGGGCTGGTCCTGAATCTTGTCCTACTAGTAGAACTCGTTGACCGAGACTTGACAGCTGCTTGGCTGCTGCGATCGCTATAGTCGTGCGACCGGTGCCGCCTTTGCCTAAAAAACTAATAATAAAGGCCATGTTCTTGCCTGTTGCCTCGATACTCTTAACTTCTACTCTGCAAGTTTTAGTTCATCTTCAAAAAACCAAGTGCTAGAGTTGTCCTCAAACTCGACAACAGCTCCAACTCCACTGCCATCAGTCATTTTGTAGTCTTTGATTGTGCCTACTTTCCCTAGCTTGCCAGCAAGATCGGAGGAGACCCGGTCTCTGAGACGGCAGACTTTTACTTTTTGCCCGATTTCCATTCCAACTTAATAATTCGATAAACCACCCCTCAGTTTAGCGGAATCCGGTACTGACTGGGAATTGTCATTTGTTTTTTGTTGTTGGTTGTTTTGCCGGACTTCTTCCCGCTGCGCTCTCACGTTAGCGTTTATGGTTTGCTCACCATGATCCCCAAAGGGATCAGGAATTGGTACATGTCTTCCTTGTCTTCCTTGTCTTCCTTGTCTTCCTTGTCTTCCTTGTCTTCCTTGTCTTCCTTGTCTTCCTTGTCTTCCTTGTCTTCCTTGTCTTCCTTGTCTTCCTTGTCTTCCTTGTCTTCCTT
>JAAHFP010000109.1 GCA_010672925.1 Symploca sp. SIO1C2
GAGTTGAGGGGTAAAGCCTTCGCGAAGGGAGTTTAACAGTATTCATTCGGATGCAATCAGCGCGAAGGCTTCCCCCCTAATACTTGTAGGACTCGTATAGCACCTGCTTACTGACCTGAATCCTTACGTTTGGGAAAATCGTCCAACCCCATTACAAATAGTACTTAAACAGGTAAACTTACTTTTGGTTAATCTGGATTGGCAAAGACTATCAACTACAGAACAAAAAAAACAATTAAAAGAATTGTTAAAAACACAAAGAGAACAAGGCTTTCAATTAAATAAAGCACCATTGATGGAGTGTAGCTTAATTAAACTGAGTAATGATAATTACAAGTTTATCTGGAACTTTCACCACATTCTTATCGATGGGTGGTCTTTACCAATTATTTTTAAAGAAGTGTTAAGTTTATACGAGGCTGAAGTTAGAGAAGAAACTTGTTATTTGCCAACCCCACATCCTTACCGTGATTATATCGCTTG
This sequence comes from Symploca sp. SIO1C2, assembly GCA_010672925.1. Taxonomy (GTDB): domain Bacteria; phylum Cyanobacteriota; class Cyanobacteriia; order Cyanobacteriales; family Coleofasciculaceae; genus Caldora. The sequence goes on from JAAHFP010000109.1 coordinate 484, forward strand.
GTTGAATAATCAAGACCAGGAAGTAGCAATTGAATTTTGGCGACAAACTTTGCAATATTTTAGCACTCCTACTCCCCTAGTAGTAGATACGCGACTGTCTCCAAATCAACAACAGCAAAACTCAGATTATCAGTTATTGGAATTGCGATTGTCCTCGAGGGTGAGCCAGCAGTTAGAGGTTCTCACACAACAACACCATGTGACTTTATCGACTATAGTACAAGCTGCATGGGGTTTACTACTAAGCCGTTATAGTGGTGAACAAGATGTCGTGTTTGGTGTGGTTGTTGCTAGTCGTCCTGCTAGTTTGTCTGGGGTGGAAAATATGGTGGGTTTGTTGATCAACACCTTACCATTACGTCTGCAAATATCCCCCCAACAGCAACTCATACCTTGGCTTAAACAAATACAACAGTTAATCTTGGAATTGCAGCAATACTCTTACACTCCCCTGGTTGAGATTCAAGCCAGGAGTGAACTACCAGGGGGGATACCTTTGTTTGAGAGTATCGTGGGGTTTGAGAATTATCCAGTTGATAGTTCTTTATTGGATAAAGGTGGTTCGCTACAGCTAAGTCAAATAGAAGAGAGTTGCGAACAAACTAATTATCCACTGAATATAGTTGTCGTACCTGGTGATGAATTGCTAGTTAGGATTAGTTATGATACTGCTCGTTTTGAAAAAGGTGCGATCGAGCGAATGGCAGGTCATTTCCGAAACTTGTTGTCAGCTATTGTGGAAAATCCTCAACAAGCTGTAGGTGAACTACCTTTGCTTAGTGAAGCAGAACGCCATCAATTACTAGTAGAGTGGAATGAAACGGCAACTGAATATTCTAGAGATAAATGTATCCATCAGTTATTTGAGGAGCAGGTAGAGAGAACACCGGATGCAGTGGCGGTAGTATTTGAGAATCAGCAGTTGACCTACCGAAAACTAAATCAAAAAGCCAACCAACTCGCACACCACTTGAAATTTTTAGGAGTAGCACCAGAGGTATTAGTGGGGATTTGTGTGGAACGTGACCTTGAGATGGTAGTGGGACTTTTGGGGATACTTAAAGCTGGTGGTGCTTATGTTCCGCTTTACAAAACAGGAGACCTCGCTCGTTATTTAAGTGATGGAAATATAGAATTCCTTGGTCGCATCGATAACCAAGTGAAGATTCGGGGCTTCCGTATCGAATTGGGAGAAATAGAAGCAGTCCTAACTACCCATCCTCAAATTAATCAAACTGTCGTCATTGACCAAGAAGAAAACAACAGTAATAGACGCTTAGTAGCTTATGTAGTTAGCGAAGAAAATAATCAATCAGATGCTACAAATACCTTAGAGTTATTACAGATTGAACAATGGCAACAGGTGTGGCAAAATATCTATACTGACACCTACAGTAAGTCAATAAAAATTGAACAACCAAACTACAACACTGTAGGTTGGAAAAGCACCTATACAGGTAAGCTAATTCCACAGGAGCAAATGCATCAATGGGCAGATCTCACAGTAGAACAAATCCTTAGATGGGAACCAAAATATGTGTTAGAAATTGGTTGTGGTACAGGGATGTTATTGTTTCAGATTGCTCCTCATTGCTTGAGTTACTGTGGTACTGATATTAGTACAGAGGCTTTAGATTATGTCGCTCGGCAACTCAAGCAGTTGGGAGATAAGTATTCACATGTAAGCCTAAGCCAAAAACTTGCTCACGATTTTACCGACATTGAAGAAGGCAGATTTGATACAGTTATTCTCAATTCAGTCGTACAGTATTTTCCTACTATTGATTATCTACTAGAAGTATTACAAAGTGCAGTGCATACCCTGAGAAAAGGAGGTATCATTTTTGTTGGTGATGTTCGCAGTTTACCACTATTAGAAACTTTTCATACTGCAATTAATTTTTCTCAAGCTTCAGATTCATTAACTATAGAAAAATTTATAAAGCAGGTAAAAACAGATATTGAACGAGAATAAGAATTAACGCTAGATCCAGAATTTTTTGTGGTTATAAAAAAACATATCCCTCAAATTAAACATGTTCAAATACAGCTGAAACCCGGTAATTATCAAAATGAGTTAACCAAATTTCGTTACGATGTAATTATTCATGTGGAGCGGGAGATATCCACAGTCATACCACAATGGTTAGAATATGACCACGAGAATTTAAATTTATCAGTACTCAAACAACTTTTAGTAGATAATCAGCCTTCTGTTGTGAGTATTAAGGACATACCCAATGCTCGCTTGGTAAAAGAAGTCACTCTTGTTAAAGAGCTTGATAATTCAGAACCACAAGAAACTATAGGTAAATTACGTCAGACTTTACAGTTACAGAAACAAGTAGTAGGGATAGAACCAGAAAATTTATGGAGTTGGCAAAATGAATTACCTTATGAAGTATATGTTAGTTGGTCTAGTAGCGGGAACAATAGCTGCTATAACGCTATTTTTGTCCGAAATGAATCTGGGTCTAGTTCCCAGAAGATATTTCCTGAAATAGAAGAAATGTTGGAGGTAAAACCATGGAGTGCTTATGCTAACAATCCTTTGAAGCGAGAGTGGAATCGTAATCTGGTTTCAGAGTTACGAGAATACCTTAAGGATAAATTACCGGAATACATGGTACCGAGTACCTTTGTCACCTTAGACACCCTACCATTAACACCCAACGGTAAAATTGACCGTAAAGCATTACCAGCACCTGAAACTCAAAGAGATGCTGAATACATTGCACCACGTACACCAAGTGAACAAATCATAGCCAACATCTTTGCTCAAGTACTGAATGTAGAAAATATCGGAATTAACGACAACTTTTTTGAACTGGGAGGACATTCCTTACTAGCAACCCAATTAATTTCCAGAGTAAGAGAAGCCTTTTCTCTAGAGATACCTCTGAGAGCCTTGTTTTCTTCCCCTACCGTCGCTCAACTAGCTCAAACATTAAGCCAATTACATCATACCAACAAAGGATTAACCCTTCCTCCGATTCAACCAAGAACCGAAAGGGAACAATTACCATTATCCTGGGCACAAGAGCGACTATGGTTCCTCAATCAACTAGAAGGAAACAGTGCCACTTACAATATTCCAGCAGGAGTCCGCATCAACGGGAACTTAGATATTGATGCTTTACAAAAAGCTTTAACAGAAATAGTACAGCGCCACGAAGTACTACGCACCAGCTTCCTAACTGATAATGGTAAAGCGATACAGGTAATTACTCCAGAAGCCACCATAAAAATCAATCTGGTGGATTTAGAGCAATTAGAAACAAACCAACGGGAAAATGCAGTTACTGAGCAAGCACAACGAGAAGCAACGACCCCCTTTGACTTAGAAAATGCACCATTAATCAGATGTAGTGTCTTGCAGTTATCGACCTCAGAATATGTATTGTTGTTAACCATGCACCATATTATCTCCGATGGTTGGTCAATAGGGGTATTGATACAAGAACTATCGAGTTTATATCAAGCGTTGCTCAGGGGAGAAGAATCACCCCTAACACAATTACCGATTCAATATGGTGACTTTGCAGTATGGCAAAGACAATATTTAAGTGGTCAAGTACTGGCCAGTCAACTGGACTACTGGAAGCTTCAGTTGAGTGGAGCCCCGGATTTATTACAATTAGCTACTGACTACCCTCGTCCCACTGTAATTTCGTATCAAGGTCGCACTAGAAGTTTCAGTATAGATATTGATTTAACCAAGAAGTTGCAAGCCCTTTCGCGGGAGTTGGGTACGACCCTATTTATGACGTTGTACGGGGCGTTTAGCACCTTATTGTATCGCTACAGTGGTCAATCAGATATTGTAATCGGTTCTCCCATAGCCAATCGCAATCGCAGTGAGATTGAAAGTTTAATTGGCTTTTTTGTAAATACCTTGGTGTTAAGAACCAGCTTTGACAATAATCCGAGTTTCAAAGAGTTGCTCACACAAGTTAGGGAAACGACACTGAAAGCTTATGAACATCAAGATGTAGCTTTTGAGCAAATAGTAGAAGCCTTACAACCACAACGCTCTTTGAGTCATTCTCCCCTATTCCAGGTAATGTTTGTCTTGCAAAATGCACCGATGAGTGATGTGGAATTACCAGGTGTAACTTTAAGTCAGATGCAGCTAGAAAGTAGAATTGCTAAGTTTGATTTAACCCTGTCAATGACTGAAACTGACCAAGGATTAGTGGGTGAATGGGAGTATAACACTGACTTATTTGAGGAGCAGACAATTGAACGGATGGCTGCTCACTTCCAAAATCTACTCCAAGCCATTGTGGAAAATCCTTCACAGAAGGTGGCGGAGTTAAATTTACTCTCAGAATCGGAACGTCATCAGTTATTGGTGGAGTGGAATGATACCGCAAAAGTTTATCAATCGGATAAGTGCATTCATCAGTTATTTGAGGAGCAGGTAGAAAAAACCCCTGATTCCATAGCAGTAGTATTTGAGCAAGAACAATTAACTTATGTTCAATTAAATCAACGAGCGAACCAACTAGCACATCATCTGCAAACCCTGGGCGTTGGACCGGAAGTGCTGGTGGGGATTTGTGTGGAGCGTTCCCTTGAGATGGTGGTGGGACTGTTGGGGATACTTAAGGCTGGTGGGGCATATGTTCCCCTTGACCCCAATTACCCTCAAGACAGATTGAGTTATATGTTGGCAGATTCTGCTGTTGGAGTGTTGCTTACTCAAAGTTCATTGCTCGAATTTTTGCCTTCACCTACTGCACAAGTGGTTTGTTTAGATAGTGATTGGGGAGCAATAGAGCAAAACTCTCAGGAGAATCTTGAGGTTGGGGTAGGTGAGCATAATTTGGCTTATGTAATCTATACTTCTGGTTCTACCGGTAAACCGAAGGGTGTGCAAATTCAGCATCAAGCCCTGGTTAACTTTCTGGAATCAATGCAGCAAAAACCGGGTCTGCACTCAAAGGATATTTTGCTATCAGTAACGACCCTATCTTTTGATATTGCCGGATTGGAATTATATCTGCCTCTAATTACAGGTGCGCGTTTGGTTATTGTTAATCGGGAAATAACCAAAGATGGAATGCGGCTGGCACAAAGTATAGAAGACCACCAAGTAACCATAATGCAAGCTACTCCGGCAACCTGGAAATTATTGTTAACATCAGGATGGAAAGGAGACCAACAATTAAAAATCCTCTGTGGTGGAGAAGCTCTAGATATAAGCGTTGCAGAAGAGTTGCTTAAAATTAGCGGACAAGTATGGAATTTGTATGGTCCCACGGAGACAACTATCTGGTCTTCCATAACTCAGGTAGATAATAATTTAAATGGTTCCTCTGTACCGATTGGCAGAGCAATTAATAATACCCAAGTTTACATTCTTGACAAGCAACTTCAACCAGTACCTATAGGCGTACCTGGAGAAATATATATCGGAGGTGCTGGCTTAGCTAAAGGCTATCTTAACCGCCCAGAATTAACCCAAGAAAAATTTATCCTTAATCCTTTTGATGACAGCGGAAAGACAATACTCTATAAAACGGGAGATTTGTGCCGATATTTACCAGACGGCAATATAGAATATATCGGACGTATTGACCATCAAGTCAAAATTCGCGGCTTCCGCATCGAATTGGGAGAAATTGAAACAGTCCTCAATACCCACACCCAAATCCAACAAGCTGTAGTTATCGCTACCGAAGAGCTTTCTGGTAATAAACGCCTAGTAGCTTATGTAGTCAGTGAGGATGAATCACTCAGCACTAACCAAATGCGTGAATTACTCAAACAGAAGCTACCGGAATACATGATGCCTGCTGCCTTTGTCACCTTAGACAACCTACCGTTAACCCCCAATGGCAAAGTAGACCGCAAAGCATTACCAGCACCTGATGGAGAAATTGCCCGAGAACATGAATACGTAGCACCACGTACCCCAAGTGAAGAAATCATAGCCAATATCTTTACTGAGGTTCTAGGTGTGCCCAATGTAGGAATCTACGACAACTTCTTTGAATTGGGAGGACATTCTCTACTAACAACCCAGGTTATTTCTCGCTTAAACCAAACATTCTCTGTTGAAATATCTCTAAGGCAAATGTTTGAAACACCAACTGTAGCAGGATTAATTGAAGCTGTAACTGATGCACAGCTTCAGAATACAGAGGAAGAAGAAATCACTAATCTGTTAGCCGAGTTGGAAGAGTTATCAGATGAAGAGGTGCAACAGCTCTTAGCTCAAGAAATGCAGTCATCAGCACATCATTAATAGATGAAGAGCAATTGCTAATACCAGCTTCTATTTTTATTGGATAAACGGACGTTTTGGAATTAGATAGTTACTAGCCATGGATAATATTAAGCAAAAAATTGCTAATCTTTCAGCAGAAAAGCGAGCTTTATTAGAACTCAAACTTAAAAATAAGAACAATAAGAATGCTAGTACTCCCAAGTACCAGAGAATACCCCAAAGAAGCAAGGGTGACTTAGTTCCCCTGTCTTTTGCCCAACAGAGGTTATGGTTTCTCCAACAGTTAGAACCGGACAACTCTTTTTACAATGAGCATGGAGCAATACAGCTGACAGGTTCCCTTGATGTGGCTGCACTAGAGCAGAGTCTCAACGAAATTGTGCAACGCCACGAAGTTCTGCGCACTACTTTCCAGATGCTGGAGGGGCAACCCGTTCAAATTATCGCCCCAAACCTGAAAGTGACTTTGCCAGTGGTGGATCTGTGCAAGTTACCAGAAGCGGAGCAGAAAATTGAATTTCAGCGGTTAGCAGATGAGCAGCACCAACGCCCCTTCGACTTGGTTCAAGCTCCTCTGCTGCGCTGGATGCTGGTAAAGCTAAGCGTACAGAAACATGTGCTGCTATTTACCATGCACCACATTATCTTTGATGGCTGGTCAGGGGGTGTAATAATTCGTGAATTGTCAGCCCTTTACCAAGCCTTCTCTACCGGAAAACCTTCACTTTTACCTGAGCTTTCTATCCAATATGCGGACTTTGCTGTTTGGCAGCGAGAGTTGCAGGGAGAAAAACTAGACCCCCAACTGTCTTACTGGAAGCAGCAATTAAACAATGCTTCACCCCTGCTGCAACTCCCAACAGATCGACCAAGACCAACGGTTCAGACTTACCGGGGGGCTAGACAATCATTTCTGTTGCCCAAGAGCTTAACTAAGACCCTTGGGGCTATGGCTCAGAAAGCCGAGGCTACCCTGTTTATGACCTTGCTGGCAGCCTTCAAAATTTTGCTCTACCGATACACTGGGCAAGAAGATATCATTGTTGGTTCTGCTATTGCTAACCGTAACCGACCTGAAATTGAGCAACTAATTGGTTTTTTTGTCAATACCTTGGTACTGCGCACCAAGGTTTCGGACAATCCTACTTTTGAGGAATTCTTAGGTCGAGTGCGGGAGGTGACGATTGGAGCCTATGCTAACCAAGATTTGCCCATTGAAAAGCTGGTGGAAGAACTACAGCCAGAACGGGATGCCAACTATAACCCACTTTTCAATGTAGCGTTTACCTTACAAAATACTCCAAAATTGGAAATTGAACTGCCTGGGCTGACCATCATACCTTTTGAGGTGGAACACACCAGAGCTTTGTTTGATTTGCGCTTGGACATTACAGAGACTGATTTAGGGCTAGACTGTTTCTGGGAATACAACACCGATTTGTTTGATGTTGCCACAATTGTGCGGATGAGTGGGCATTTCCAAACCTTACTCGAAGCGATCGCGGTTAATCCACAGCAGCGAGTTTCTCAATTTCCCCTATTGAGTGAAGCTGAGCAATATCAGTTGTTGACCGAATGGAATCAAACCCAAACAGATTATCCCCAAGATAAATGTATTCATCAGTTGTTTGAGGAGCAGGTAGAGAGAACACCGGATGCAGTGGCGGTAGTATTTGAGAATCAGCAGTTAACTTATCAGCAATTAAATCAAAGAGCAAACCAACTAGCACATTACCTACAAAGCTTGGGAGTAGGACCAGAGATGCTGGTGGGTATTTGCGTGGAACGTTCCGTAGAGATGGTGGCGGGACTGTTGGGAATACTTAAGGCTGGTGGTGCTTATGTACCCCTTGACCCCAGCTATCCCCAAGAACGGTTAAGTTATATGTTGGCGGATTCGGGTGTTGAGGTGTTGCTTACTCATAGTTCATTGTTGGATTCTTTATCCTCACATACTGCTAGGGTGGTTTGTTTGGATAGTGATTGGGGGGAAAGTGAGCAAAACTATCAGGAGAATCTTGAGGTTGGGGGATCTTCCGAGAATTTAGCTTATGTTATCTACACTTCTGGTTCTACTGGACAACCGAAAGGGGTTTTAGTTGAGCACAAAAATGTGGTTCGTTTATTTGCAGCCACTCAGTCTTGTTATCACTTCAATACCAATGATGTCTGGACTAATTTCCACTCCATCGCTTTTGACTTTTCTGTCTGGGAAATCTGGGGAGCCTTATTTTATGGTGGACGCCTTGTCATTGTCCCCTACTGGATAAGTCGAGAGCCTCAAAGCTTCTACGACTTGCTGTGTTCCGAGAATGTCACAGTACTCAACCAAACCCCATCTGCTTTTTACCAACTGATTAATGTTGCAAAATCGGATAACAGACAATCAAAACTAAGTTTGCGGCTAGTTATTTTTGGTGGAGAAGCCTTAGAGTTACAACGCTTGAAGCCTTGGTTTGAGCAACACGGGGATAAAACTCCGCAGTTAGTAAATATGTACGGGATCACAGAAACAACTGTGCATGTTACTTATCGACCCCTAACCATCAAAGACCTTAACAGCAGTAGCAGTGCGATCGGTCGTCCAATTCCCGATTTACAGCTGTATATTCTTGATGAAAACTTACAACCAGTGCCAATTGGGGTTAAAGGGCAAATTTATGTTGGCGGGGCAGGTGTAGCACGAGGTTACTTGAATCGTCAGCAATTGACCTTGGAGAGGTTTATTCATAACCCATTTAATCATCAACTTGAAGGTCGGCTTTATCAGACAGGAGATGCAGCCCGTTATTTGCCAAATGGTGATATTGAGTATCTCGGTCGCATCGATAACCAAGTGAAGATTCGTGGCTTCCGCATCGAATTAGGAGAAATCGAATCTCTCCTCAATACCCATCCCCAAATCCAACAAACTGTAGTCATTGCCAGAGAGGATATTCCTGGGGACAAAAGATTAGTAGCTTATATAGTTCCTGACTCAAAAAAACAATCCGAAGCAGCAAATCCATTACAGTTATTACAGATTGAGCAATGGCAACAACTATATGATGATACCTACAGCGAGTCAGTAAAGATTGAACAACCCAGCTACAACACCGTAGGTTGGAACAGCAGCTATACAGGTCACCAAATTCCTCAGGAGCAGATGCGTCAATGGGTAGATTCTACAGTTGAGCAAATTCTCAAATGGCAACCTAAGCATGTGTTGGAGATAGGTTGTGGCACAGGAATGTTGCTGTTCCAGATTGCTCCTCATTGCTTGAGTTACTATGGTACTGATTTTAGTAAGGCAGCTTTAGGTTATGTTGAACAGCAAATCAAGGAGTTGGGAGATAGTTATGCTTACGTAAGCCTAAGCCAAAAACTAGCTCACGATTTTACAGACATTGAAGAAGGCAGATTCGATACTGTTATCCTCAACTCAGTTGTCCAGTATTTTCCCAGCATCGATTATTTGGTAGAAGTTTTACAAGGTGCAGTAAAGACTTTGGCTAAAGGAGGTTTCATCTTTGTCGGTGATGTTCGCAGCTTCCCATTGTTAGAAACTTTTCATACGGCAACTCAGTTTTATCGCGCTTCAGATTCATTAACCGTAGAACAATTGAGACAGCAAGTAAAAAATGCTGTTATTCAAGAAGAAGAATTAACAATCGACCCAGACTTCTTTCTCGCTTTAAAGCAGCATCTGCCTCAAATCCAACATATTCAAATTCAGCTAAAATCTGGTGATTATCACAATGAGCTAACTCAGTTCCGTTACGATGTAATAATTCATGTGAGCAGCACTGTATATTCCACAGTTACACCGGAATGGCTAGACTACGAGAAGGATGGTTTAAATTTATCAGCGCTCAAACAAATTTTACAAGACCATAAGCCAGAGGTTGTTGGTATTAAACAGATACCTAATGCTCGTTTGCAAGAAGAAATTACCCTTGTTAATTTGCTTTCTAACTCAGATCGAAGAGAAACCATAGGTCAATTGCGTAATACTTTGCAGCTTCAAAAACAAGTAGGGTTAGAGCCGGACAATTTATGGAGTTTGCATGATGAATTGCCTTATGAAGCATATATTACTTGGTCTAGTACTGGCGTTAATGGTTGTTATGACGCGATCTTGATAAGGAATGAATCGATATTTGATTTCCAAAGAATCTTTCCCAACTTGGCAGTCACTAATGAAGTCAAAGCCTGGAGTGCTTACGCCAACAATCCCTTAAAGCGGGAATCGAATCGCCATCTGGTTTCACAACTACCTAGCTTCACCAAACAGCAGCTACCAGAATACATGGTACCTTCTGCCTTTGTTACTTTAGATACTCTACCCTTAACCCCCAACGGCAAAGTAGACCACAAAGCACTACCAACACCTTATGGGACAATCATCAGAGAACATGAATACGTAGCACCACGTACCACAAATGAAGAAATAATCGCCAACATCTTCGCAGAGGTTCTAGGGGTGCAAAATGTAGGAATCCACGACAACTTCTTTGATTTAGGTGGACATTCCCTAATCGCAACCCAATTAATTTTGAGACTCAGACAAAGTTTTGAAGTAGAAATTCCCCTCCGGGAGGCTCTCCCGTACTAATGTTGATAAAATTTATTTATATAAGCCAAAAAATTCCTTGACTTTAGTCTTGGCTCGGAGCGCTAGCGGAGAGTCAAGACTACACTAGTCAGTACTCTTAACGCTTTGACA
>JAAHFP010000011.1 GCA_010672925.1 Symploca sp. SIO1C2
ACCCAGAGCCATCACTGCATTTTGTCCTCCAAACCCAAAACTAAAATTAAGCACCTGCTGCACTTCACATTGACGTGGTGTAAGCACTAAATCCAAATCAAAATCTGATTCCTGCAATCCTACACAGGGAGGCAAAAGTTGATGTTTCAATGCCATCAGGCAGAAAACTGCTCCCAAAGCTCCAGATGTTCCCAAGGTATGACCCGTAGCTCCTTTAGTAGAACTGATGGGAACACCTTGAGGAAATAACTTTTCTATCAACTCCGCTTCATTTTGGTCATTGAGCTGAGTGCCAGTACCATGAGCATGGATATAGTCGATGGCAGCAGGAGTTATATGAGAGCGTTCTAAACATTGTTTTACCGCCGCGATCGCACTTTGCCGATCTCTACTCGGCGATGTCGCATGAGTAGCATCTGAAGTCAAGCCAAAGCCCAATAATTGCCCATAAATGGGAACTTCTCGACTGAGAGCTAAATCAGCTGACTCCAAAATCAAGACAGCTGCTCCCTCTCCTAAAACTAAGCCTTCCCGATACCGAGCAAAAGGGTAAGCACCAGTTGTTGCCAGAACACCCATCTTGTCAAATCCTGCGATAGTTAGGGGAGTGACAGGTGCTTCCACTGCACCAGCGATTACTCGCTGGCAACAACCAGTTTGGATTAGTTCAAAACCTTGAGCGATTGACCAAATCCCGGTGGCACAAGCCGCCATTGGTGCTAATACTGGACCAAATGTTCCCACCTGACGAGCAGTTGTGATCGCGGCTTGATGGGGTAGTAGTTCTAACCAATGTTCTAGGTTTGTTGTTGGTTGTTTGTTATTTGTTATTTGTTGTTTGGGAATTGGGAATGGATGAGTATCAATATCTCCCTTGTCTCCCCCTTGTCTTCCTTGTCTTCCTTGTCTTCCTTGTCTCCCATCTCCCCATCTCCCCATCTCCTCATCCCCCCTCATCTCCCTTGCCAATTGCTCCCAGGAAGCTTGGCAGCCACGGCTAGAGCCAATCACTACACCACAATCTGGTAGCGGCATTTCTAAAGCAGCGTCCTGCAGTGCCTCTGCTACCGCTAGTTCGATAAGTTCCTCTAAAGAAGAAGTTGATGTCTGATTAATTAATGCTAGAGGTCGGGAGGGTAAATCGGGGAAAGGTTGATGTCTTTTGATGCTGGATTCACCTGCAAGCAGACGTTGCCAACTAGGTTTGAGTCCACCCAAAGCTGAAACCAAACCGATACCAGTAACAACTACTTGGTTTGAGAACAAGGGAGATCAGGAAGATAGCATGTTTGAACTGGGTAGAAAAAAGCTATTTTTTCAGGTTTTCACTACCTTGAGTAACCTTAGCTGACTCAATCTTATCGCCTTGTTGAATTGTATTTACAACCTCCATACCTGCTTTGACGTAGCCAAAGACGGCATAACTACCATCCAAAGAAGGTAGTTTTGACAGAGCAATGTAAAACTGAGAAGAGGCAGAGTCTGGGGGTTGGGAGCGAGCCATAGCAACTGCACCGGGAGTATGCTGTAACGCAATAGGAGTAGATACAGTATCCACAAGTTGGCTATAGGTAGGAGTGTCAGCACCTTTGGGTTTTATTTCCAGAGGTATGTAACGAACTCGAGAAGTATCTGGATCGACAAAACTGCCTGTTCCCAAACGTTCCACTGGAAAATTGGGGTCTTTTCCTTGAGGGTCACCACCCTGAACTACAAAATCTGGCACTACACGATGAAACACTAGTCCGTCGTAGAAACCTCGCTCTACGAGATCAACAAAATTTCCTGCTGTAATGGGAGCATTGGTTCCATCTACTTCAATGGTGATTTTTGAGTTTTTGACTGTAAGCACCACTGTAGCTTTTCCTTCTAGCCTGGGGAGCTCACTCGTTTGGGAGTTGGGATTCTGGGCGAGAGTACTAGATGCTGTTTCAGCGCTTGAGGAGTTGGTAGAGTTGAGGTCATCTGACTGTGCTGTACCACATCCCCCCAAAATCAGAGCAGCAAAAACCAAGATTAAAGATAGCCAGCGCTGGATTTTGATGTGCATGTTTAATTCACGAAAATGTTTTATACGTTTGGAAGCCCTGTCTATGCAAGAGCAGGGAAAAAAACGAATGTGCGGCTTTAGCCGTCGTCCTTTTAACTTGTCACCAATGGGAAATTCCTATCACCTAAAACCTTACCTACCACCGACTACCTATTCAAAGAAAGAAAATTACGACTTATTCTTCCAAGCCCTAATTACAGCCCTTCCAGGGGAACTACCAAGAAACGAGCAAGTTCTGCCCCTTGATTTTCCAGTTTCGATAGCGATATTGGTTGTCCAACTCTAGTTAAAGGAATTTCCCGGCGGTCTTTAACACGAAGGTAGAGAGCTCTGCGGGGATTGAGACCTTCTTTAATCTCTACTCTAATCGACTGAACATCTTCTATCGGGCAACTGAATTCTACCTGACGATTCTTTCCAGGAAAACCCCACCGAAAAATTTTTACCATACCCAGCTCTTTGTTGAACTCATTGTAACCACCTCCCACATCCCAAAGGAGGAGTAGCCACAAGTAAACCCCCAACAGCAAACCAGCAGTACCGTAGAAACCCATGGTTATTCCCTGGGGGATGAACGGTAGTTGTGCTGCGTCTCCCACAGGAAGTAGATTAGCTCTAAAGTAGCTCGATAGCCCTGCTAAAAAAAAGCCTGTAGCTCCCAAAGAGACAATTGTTGCCCACCAATAGTTACTAAATCGGCGGGAGCCTAAAACTGGTTGAAGAAGTAGGTTGCTCTGTTTTTGGGTTGTTACTGCTGTCATGATTAATGATTCGTGCCCGATACTCTAGTATCGCATCCGGAATGGATAGAAGAAATACTTCTATACTCCTACTCATACCTACTGATTGAGATGAAGTAGGGCTAAGCTAAAGAAATTATGAAGAATTATGTGTCATTTTGTAAAATTTCTGATATTAATTAATATTAAATATAAGTCCTGTAGTAGCTGTCTTCCAGAAAGAAGGCTGTGACAACAGTGTAAAAATGTGATAAGTTAAGAAACATTAAGCAACCACTGATTTTAATGACATCTTGTGGTAAGCAAAATGCTTGACACTTCTTGGGAAGTTTGTGTTAGCCCAACTGACCGACTTTCTAAGATGCTCACAACTAAGGCTGTGAACGTGTCTGCTAAAAGCGCAAAAGCGCCAATATCGAAATCCTTGCAAATAATTTAGTTAGTAAGGTAAGAGGATTTGAAATTATGACCATAGCACTAGGAAGAGCACCAAGTCAGAGAGGATGGTTTGACGTCCTCGACGACTGGCTCAAACGAGACCGCTTCGTATTCGTCGGTTGGTCTGGTGTGCTACTGTTCCCCTGTGCCTTCTTGGCATTGGGTGGCTGGCTCACCGGTACCACCTTTGTTACCTCTTGGTACACCCACGGTTTGGCTTCTTCCTACCTGGAAGGTTGTAACTTCCTCACCGTGGCTGTCTCTAGTCCTGCTGACAGTATGGGTCACTCCCTACTGTTCCTCTGGGGTCCTGAGGCTCAAGGGAACTTCACCCGTTGGTGCCAACTCGGTGGTCTGTGGAGCTTCGTCGCTCTCCACGGGGCCTTTGGCTTAATCGGTTTCATGCTCCGACAGTTTGAAATCGCCCGTTTGATTGGACTACGTCCTTACAATGCCATCGCCTTCTCCGCTCCCATTGCGGTATTCGTCAGTGTCTTTTTGATGTATCCCTTGGGACAGTCAAGCTGGTTCTTTGCACCCAGCTTTGGGGTAGCGGCGATTTTCCGCTTCCTGCTGTTCCTGCAAGGATTCCACAACTGGACGCTCAATCCCTTCCACATGATGGGAGTGGCTGGTGTCTTAGGCGGAGCACTGTTGTGTGCCATCCACGGAGCAACGGTAGAAAATACCTTGTACCAAGATGGAGACAAGTCGAACACCTTTGGTGCGTTTAGCCCAACCCAAGCAGAAGAGACCTACTCGATGGTAACTGCTAACCGTTTCTGGTCACAGATATTCGGTATTGCTTTTTCCAACAAGCGTTGGCTGCACTTCTTCATGCTGTTTGTGCCAGTAACTGGCTTGTGGATGAGCGCAGTAGGTATTGTCGGCTTAGCACTGAACCTCAGAGCATATGACTTTGTGTCTCAGGAAATCCGTGCGGCAGAAGACCCAGAGTTTGAGACCTTCTACACCAAAAATATTCTGCTCAATGAGGGTGTGAGGGCATGGATGTCTCCTCAGGATCAACCCCATGAGCACTTCGAGTTCCCTGAAGAAGTTCTTCCTCGCGGTAACGCTCTGTAAAATTTTCTTTTAGATGAGTGCTGAGCTCTTTTCAGCACTTGTCACCCCTTGTTCACCATTGTTGAAGAGGTATTACCAAGTGGTAGCCATTTCTGGTAGTTCTATGGCCGGGGCAAATCGTGACCAAGAATCATCAGGTTTCGCCTGGTGGTCTGGTAACGCCCGCTTAATCAATCTATCTGGTAAATTGCTGGGCGCTCACGTTGCCCACGCCGGACTAATCGTATTCTGGGCTGGAGCTATGACCTTGTTTGAGGTAGCTCACTTTATCCCAGAAAAGCCCATGTACGAACAGGGCTTAATCCTGATGCCTCACCTGGCTACTTTAGGTTGGGGTGTTGGACCTGGTGGTGAAATTGTCAACACCTTCCCTTACTTTGTGGTTGGTGTACTGCACTTGATTTCTTCCGCTGTTCTCGGTCTTGGTGGTATTTATCACGCCATTCGTGGTCCTGAAATCTTAGAAGATTACTCTGAGTTCTTTGGTTACGACTGGAAAGACAAGGACAAGATGACCAGCATCATCGGTTTCCACCTCATCCTGTTGGGCTGTGGTGCCCTATTGCTGGTTCTCAAAGCCATGTTCTTCGGTGGTGTATATGACACCTGGGCACCAGGCGGTGGTGATGTCCGTGTTATCACCAACCCAACCCTAGACCCTGGAGTTATCTTCGGTTACTTGCTGAGTGCTCCCTTCGGTGGTGAAGGTTGGATCATTGGTGTCAATAACATGGAAGACATCATTGGTGGTCACATCTGGCTTGGTCTGATTTGCATCTCTGGTGGTGTTTATCACATTCTCACTAAGCCTTTTGGTTGGGTTCGTCGTGCCTTCGTCTGGTCTGGAGAAGCTTATCTCTCCTACAGCTTGGGTGCTTTGTCCCTCATGGGCTTTGTTGCTTCCATGTTTGTTTGGTTCAACAACACTGCTTATCCTAGCGAGTTCTACGGTCCCACCAATGCTGAAGCTTCTCAGGCTCAGTCCTTTGTCTTCTTGGCTCGTGACCAACGCCTAGGTGCTAATATTGCTTCTGCTCAAGGTCCTACCGGTCTTGGTAAGTACCTGATGCGCTCTCCTACCGGTGAAATCATCTTCGGTGGTGAGACCATGCGTTTCTGGGATTTCCAAGGTCCTTGGCTAGAGCCTCTACGTGGTCCTAATGGTTTGGATGTAGACAAACTAAGAAACGACATTCAGCCTTGGCAACTACGTCGTGCAGCTGAGTACATGACTCATGCTCCTAACGGTTCCATCAACTCTGTGGGTGGTATTATTACCGAGATTAACGGTTTTAACTATGTTAATCCCCGTGCTTGGTTAGCAGCCTTCCACTTCGTTATGGGCTTCTTCTTCCTCGTTGGTCACCTGTGGCACGCAGGTCGTGCTCGTGCGGCAGTTGCCGGATTCGAGAAAGGTATCGACCGGGAGTCTGAACCAGCTTTGTCTATGCCAGATATCGACTAGTGCCGCTGCGCGGAATTAAGAATTCAGAATTAAGAATTCAGAATGCTTATAGAGTAAGGATTCTATTGCTCTTAAACTGATCACTTATTTTCGCCGCCCTGCACTAGGTTTCTGGATTCAGCAAGCAGCTGTAATTAGTTAAATACTTAAAAGGCTCCTGTGGTAAAAGCAGGAGCCTTTTTTTCACTTGTAGCAACTGAAGGAGGCAGGAGGCAGAAGGCAGGAGGCAGGAGGCTCAGAAAGAAGCAGACCAATAATGCTAGGTTAAGCCCCAATTTTGCTCCCCCAGCTCCCTCAGCTCCCTCAGCCCCCCAGCTCCCTCAGCTCCCTCAGCTCCCTCAGCTCCCAGCCCCCCAGCTCCCTCAGCTCCCCCAGCTCCCTCAGCCCCCCAGCTCCCTCAGCTCCCTCAGCTCCCTCAGCTCCCTCAGCTCCCCCAGCTCCCTCAGCTCCCTCAGCAATATTCCCCAATTCTCAATTCCCAATGTTCCAACTATCAAGCTCAGTAAGAGAGCGATCGCGGTATGCTCCATATCGTTCTCGCTTGTTTTTAATCCGCACTGGTAACTGGGGTAAAATACCAAAATTGGGGGGCATTGGTTGGAAATGCTTGGGTGAGGCAGAACTGATAAACTCAAATAGTGACCCCATCATGGTGGTAGGGGGTAGAGTTATTGGTTCTAATCCCAATACTAGCCGCGCTGCATTTGTCCCTGCTAGCCATCCTCCCGCTGCTGCTGCGGTATAGCCTTCCGTACCTACCAATTGACCTGCTGCCAACAATGTAGGACGTTGGTTGAATTGCAGGGTTGTCTTGAGTAGCTGGGGAGCATTGAGGAAAGTATTGCGGTGCATCACTCCCATGCGTACAAATTCCGCTTCCTCCAATCCCGGAATCAGGCGAAATACCCGTTTCTGTTCACCCCAGCGCAAATTTGTTTGGAATCCTACCATATTCCATAACTGGCCTGCTTTATCTTCCTGCCGCAGTTGCACTACAGCATAGGGTCGTTTGCCTTTATTTTCTGGAGCACGATAGTCTCCCTGACGAGCATCAAATAATCCTACAGGCTTCAAGGGACCATAACGCATGGTATCTTCCCCTCGCCGCGCCATCTCTTCAATCGGTAGACAACCTTCAAAGAATTTGGCAGTTTCTTGCTCAAAGTCCTTCAACTCAGTTTGTTCAGCAGCACAGAGTTCTTGCCAAAAGTGCAGATACTGCTCCTTATTCATGGGACAGTTGAGATAAGCGGCTTCTCCTTTGTCATAACGGGAAGCCATAAAAGCAATTTCACGATTAATCGATTCCCCTACCACAATCGGACTAGCAGCATCAAAGAAGCTGAAGTATTCCATACTAGTAAAGCGCTGCAAATCTTCAGCTAAAGCCGGAGTAGTGAGCGGTCCTGTAGTGAGAACCACTACACCTTCTGGAGGAATGTGGGTTATTTCCTCTCGGCGCAACTCAATCAGGGGATGACTGGCAAGGGTTTCCGTCAATTCTTGGCTAAATACTGCTCTATCTACTGCCAAGGCTCCTCCAGCAGGAACCGCGTGTTCATCCGCTTTACCAATAATTATCGAACCAAGACGACGCAATTCGGCGTGCAACAAACCTGCCGCGCGATCGCTTGATTGAGCACCAAAAGAGTTACTACACACTAATTCTGCCAATTCTCCAGTGTGATGGGCGGGAGAAAGGCGCATCGGTCGCATCTCGTACAGTACCACTGATATCCCGGCCTGGGCAATTTGCCATGCAGCTTCTGTACCAGCAAGTCCACCACCGATTACCTGAATTGTCTGTTGCTCCATTATTCTTTCCCCCCCTTGTATCCTCAAAGTAGATTTTAGATTTTAGATTTTAGATTTTAGATTTTAGATTACGGAATTGAATTATTAAAACGGTCACAAGCCCATAGATAAATTTAGGGGGTAAATCTAAAATCTTAAATCTTCAGTCTTCAATTACTTTACTCGCTCGGAAACGCTATATTAATCTTCTAGATCAATCATGCCAGGGTCAATTAAGGTAATGTCATCCAATGGATCTAATGACCCACTCTCGCTCTCTGTTCGTCTCTGTTGGCGGTCTAGCCGGTGATAAGTTGCGCTCACCCCAGTCCCAAAAATGATCAGATCTTGATGTTTGAGATTTTGAGCTGCCAGTTTGTTTTCGATATTCGGAGCTAGAAGTTTACGACCATTAATCATGATACCATTGGCACTGAGTTTTCCTTCGAGATCACCATCAACAATCTGGTAATTGTAACTGCCGTCTTTGCGCTTTTGTCGTACTAGAGTTGCATGTCGGCGAGACACAAACATGGAATATAGACAGATGTCCGCATTGGCGTCTCTACCAATGGAATAGACTTTTCCTCCTAAAGGATATCTTCTTTCTCCTTTGTCGTCTTCAACAATTAACCAATGAACCACGTTGAATTCTGAAGTTTCCCCAGGTTCTTTACTGATACCGATATGGGATAAATTGGGTGGGGGTTGATGAAATTGAGATGTTTTTGCTTTAGACATATTTAACAATCCTTGGCTCCAGGAGGTTGGGGAGGACAAAGGGTAAATAACCCCAGAGCATGTTGTCTCCAGTCTAACCAGTGTTTTTTTCTTTGGTAGTAGCTAATTAATAAGTCATAATTCCGGAGTTGCTATAGGTGTTAGATATGAGGTTTTAGGTATGGGTAAAAATATGGCAAATCTTTGTATGGCAAAGCTTACACATTCCTAAAACAATCCTTAATGCCCGCGAAATTTCCTTGCACCTCCTGAGGAACATTCTCGAAAACCTAAAACCTAAAACCTTACCTACCACCTGCCACCTACCACCTATTCTCCCAAACCCTAAATATTTAATAATTGGGTAATAGTACCTGGTGGTGGTAAAACAATACTCACTAAAATCACTAGAGCGAGAAATCCCAGGGCATCTCGCCAGTTGTCCAGTTCAGAGACATCGTTTAGGGCAGGTTCGTCTACTACTGGCATAAATAATAAGATAACTGCCCAAATCAACAAATCTCTCTCTAGCAAGACTAGTAAAAGCATCAAAAATCGAGTGATCTGCCCAATGGCTACAGCAGTTCTTTGTCCGAGCATAGCATGAACGATATGGCCACCATCAAGCTGGCCTATAGGCATTAAATTGAAGGCAGTGACAATCAAACCGATGTAAGCAGCTATGGCTACAGGGTGAAGATTAATTGCCGTATTTAGGGTTAATTGAGAACCTAAAGCCCATTTACTAAGTAAAGTCAGCAAAAAAGAAAATCGTGGATCAAGGGATTCAAACGTCCACAGCCTCGATTCTTCACTCAGATCAACCACTTGGGAGTTAGCTAGTCCCCAGAGTAACAGGGGTATAGTTACGATTAAACCTGCTAGAGGACCAGCAATACCGATATCAAATAGGGCTTTACGGTGAGGTACCGGCGATCGCATCTGAATAAATGCTCCCAATGTACCAGGAGGTATAAAGGGTATAGGAATGCAGTAGGGTAAGGTTGTGCGTATTTTATAGTACGTCGCTGCTAGATAATGACCCAATTCATGGATACCGAGAATTGCTACTAGGGAAACAGCATAGGGTAGTCCTTGGAGTAATTCTGTGGGGTCAGATTGGGAATCAGTCCCCCCGGCGAGATTTGCTCCTACCACAGTGGTGGTAAATAGGGTAATCAAGAGCAATCCCAAGGCTAAACCTGGTTTGGTCACTGATTGAGACTGATACTCTACTTTCGGTTGCGCTTGGGGATTCGGCACTAAGGCAAAGAAAGGTTTACCATTGAGGCTTTCTTGAAAGATTAAAAAGAAGCGATCGCCAAATTCTGCCTCAATATTTTTCCGCACTGTCTGGTATGCTTTTTCAGGAGTGGTACGTAGCTTACCGCGACAGAGGACTGCTTGGGGTCTATACTCAACATTCTGGAGGTAATAGACTCCCCAGGGGAAACAATTTCTCAGCTCAGTTTCTTCTTGTTTATTGATGGGACGCAGTTTTGATTCCTCCACTATGGGTTGCTCCGTTGGTTGAGTATCTGCAATTGAACTGGGAACAGAGTCTTCTTTTGCTCCTACATCTTTAGGATCTCGACGCCCCCACTGGAGTAGCAACCAGTATAACAATGGACAGACTACAATTGTACCGAGGATCAAGTTTTGCGGCGGTGGCTCCTTGTAGAGCAAAGTCCAACCACTAAAAATCAACAATGGTGTCATCATCACCAGCCACAGAAGCCAGACTGGTGTCCGAGTGACCCTAACAAAACTTCTTTGAAGATTGAAGTAAGTGATCAGACCTAGTAGCAAACCCAGTAAAATTAGGAGCAACGAGAGTTCCATAACTATAGAGCAACATTAATGTGTGTAAAGGAGTGAACTGGACAAAATTCCGTTTTATCTGCTATAAACTATCAACCTACCAGTATTGTGCAATTTGATTCCTCAAAAGAAAACAACTTAGTTCCCTCTCAAAGCTCACCTTCAAATCAGCGAACAGCTGCCATTAAAACACCACAACCTATCCTCAACAATATTTTTGCTTTTCCACCCAATCGCGATACTTTAGGTGGCACAGCTTATTTTATTGTAGAAAATGCACTTAATCTTCTGATCGATTGTCCAGCCTGGAATCAAACCAATGAACAATTTTTAAGGGAACAAGGTGGGGTATCGTCACTTTTCCTTACCCATAGAGGAGGCATTGGTAGAGCAAGGGAAATTCAGGATACTTTTGGTTGCCGAATTTTTATTCAAGAGCAAGAAGCCTACCTATTGCCTGGTTTGGAGGTGACACCCTTTCACCATGAGTTGATCTTTTCCGATAGTTGTTATGCTATTTGGACTCCCGGTCACTCTCCTGGTTCCTCTTGTCTTTACTACGCTGGTGTCGGGGGTACTCTGTTTTCTGGACGTCATTTGCTACCAAATCAGCAAGGGGAGCCAATACCCTTAAAAACGTCTAAAACTTTTCACTGGTTGAGGCAGGTTCGGCAGGTTAAGTCTTTGATAGAGCGCTTCACCCCGGAAAATTTGAATTATATCTGTCCTGGTGCTAATACTGGTTTTCTCAGGGGTAAGGGGGTAATTGATCAAGCCTATCAGAAGTTATCTCAACTTGACCTTTCAAGTAATCTATATAAATAAAAAGACTTGTGGAACAGGCATCCTGCCTGTGATAATTCCCATACAATCAAGTTCCAGGCAATAAGGGCGCATGCAATGCGCCCCTACAGTTTCCATATTTAAAAAAACTTGTGGAACAGGCATCTTGCCTGTGATAATTATCCATGTCTTACAGGCGCACACTTATCCTATTGTGTAAAATAATACCAACAAATGACACGAAGGTTCAAGGGGTAAATGGGAAAAATCGTAATGGGGGTAAATGCAATCAGGGCGCACGCAATCAGGGCGCAGACAATCAGGGCGCATGCAATCATTGATGTCAACTTAAGGTGAAAAGCGCTCGAAGTAGAGGCAATTCATGAATTGCCTCTACATACCTAACACCTGCGCGAAGCGCTATAAGTTAAAATAAAGCAATGCTTCAATCTACCCCTGCTCCCCAATCCCCATCCTCAGCAGTAGCAAAACCTCTACTGATCCTTGTTGACGGTCATTCCTTAGCGTTTCGCTCTTACTTTGCCTTTGCGAAAGGAAGAGATGGGGGACTGCGCACCACTACAGGGATTCCTACTAATGTGTGTTTCGGCTTTCTTAAATCTCTGGTAGAAGTGATGAGTGCTGAACAACCCCAATCGATGGCGGTGGCTTTTGATACCAAAGAGCCTACATTTCGCCATGAAGCGGACAAAACTTATAAGGCGGGGAGAGAAGAAACTCCGGAAGAGTTTATCCCCGACTTAAAAAATCTCCAGGAATTGCTGGTAGGCTTAAGAGTACCTGTATTAAGGGCTCCTGGCTTTGAGGCGGATGATGTCTTAGCAACCTTGGCTCATCGTGCTAGTGATACAGGTTATCAGGTCAAAATTTTAACAGGCGATCGCGATCTATTTCAGCTGGTTGACCCCAACAAAGGGATTACAGTTTTGTATCTGAGTAGTTCCTTTTGGCGGCGCAGTAGTGATACGGGACCGGTGGAATTTAACACGGAAGATGTTGTTGCCAAGTTAGGTATTACCCCAGCCCAGGTGGTAGATTACAAAGCACTTTGTGGAGATAAATCAGATAATATTCCTGGAGTTAAAGGTATTGGGGATAAGACGGCAGTTAAATTGCTCAAGGAGTATGGCACTCTTGAGGAAATTTATGCTTCCTTGGATAAGATGAAGGGTTCTGTGAAGCAGAAGCTAGAAACAGGTGAAGCAGAGGCAAAACATTCCCAGTACCTTGCTCAACTGAGATTTGATGCTCCTGCTGAGATTGAGTTAGAAGATACCAAATTACAGGGGTTTGATCTTGGGGTAATTAAACCTCTGTTAGCCAAGTTAGAGCTAAAGTTATTTTTAGACAAAATTGACCAACTCCAGGAGCAGTTTGGTGGTGTAGTTGTTGAGGAAGTTGCCCCAGAATCAGTAGAAGTAGTTGTACCAGATAGGGAAGATGAAGATTTATGGTTCTTTAGTGCCGAGGATACGGAAGCTTATCAGCAGGAGCAGTTAGCTAATATACCGTTTCAAGCGAGGATTATTAATACAGAGGCTAAGTTAACTGAGTTGGTGCAGCAGTTGCAAAACTGTACTAACCCAAATTTTCCCGTTGCCTGGGATACGGAAACTAGTGCTTTAGAACCCAGGGATGCTCAGTTGGTGGGGATTGGCTGTTGTTTTTTTAAGCAGAAGGCAGAAGAGAAGGCAGAAGGCAGGAGGCAGAAGGCAGAAGAGAAGGCAGGAGGCAGGAGGCAGGAGGCAGGAGGGAAGAAAGAAGAGAAGGCAGAAGGCAGAGGGCAGAGGGCAGAAGAGAAGGCAGGAGGCAGGAGGCAGGAGGCAGGAGGGAAGAAAGAAGAGAAGGCAGAAGGCAGAGGGCAGAGGGCAGAAGGGAAAGAAGGAGGTAAGGAAGAAGGGGAGGATAACTGTTTATCGGAAATTGAGATAACAGGTGGAGAAGAAATTCAGTCTTCCGATGTGGAAGTTGCTTATATTCCCATCGCTCATCAACGGGGTGTTAATTTAGATCGAGATCTAGTACTCGAAGCCTTACGTCCTATCTTAGAGAGTAGTAATTATCCCAAAGCTCTACAAAATAGCAAGTTTGACCGATTAGTACTACGCTCTCAGGGAATTCAGCTAGCTGGAGTAGTATTTGATACTATGCTGGCAAGTTATGTGCTTAATCCTGATAATAGCCATAACCTCGGTGAATTAGCTCTGAAATATTTGGGACTGACGGCGAAAAGTTACACTGAGTTGGTGCCGAAGGGTAAAACTATTGGTGAGGTAGATATCCCAGCAGTAGCGGATTATTGCGGCATGGATGTTTATACAACATTTATGATCGTAGTTAAATTGCGAGAAGAATTTCGTAATGTTCCTCAATTGCAGCAACTGTTACTAGAGGTGGAATTACCCCTAGAACCCGTCTTAGCAGAGATGGAATACCAAGGTATCTGTATTGACCAAGCATACCTCAAAAACTTTTCCCAACAACTAGAAAAAGATTTACTTGAACTTGAGGAACAAGCTTACCAAGATGCAGGAGAAAAGTTTAACCTAGGGTCTCCTAAGCAGCTCAGTGAATTACTTTTTGTTAAATTGGAGTTAGACCGCAAGAAATCCCGCAAAATTAAAACAGGTTATTCTACGGATGCTGCAACCTTGGAAAAGTTGCGAGGAGATCATCCGGTGGTGGATGGGATTCTGGAATATCGCTCCCTTGCTAAATTAAAGTCTACCTATGTAGATGCATTACCAGCATTAGTACGTTCCGATAGCCAGCGGGTACATACAGATTTTAACCAAGCAGTTACCACTACAGGGCGTCTCTCTTCTTCCAATCCCAACTTACAGAATATTCCCATCCGTACTGCCTTTTCTCGCCAAATTCGCAAGGCATTTATCCCAGAATCTGGTTGGTTATTAGTAGCAGCAGACTATTCCCAAATTGAACTACGTATCCTAGCCCATTTGAGCAAAGAACCAGTGCTGGTAAAAGCATATCAGACTAAGGGAGATGTTCATACTCTCACCGCTCAAATGTTATTTGACAAGGAGGAAGTAACTACCGAAGAGCGACGTTTGGGTAAGGTGATTAACTTTGGTGTCATTTACGGTATGGGAGCACAAAGGTTTGCCAGGGAAGCGAAGATGCCAGCGGCTCAAGGTAAGATCTTTATTGACCGGTTTAATCAGCGCTATCCCCAGATCTTTGCCTATTTAGAGCAGATGAAACAAGAAGCGATCGCGCAGGGTTATGTGGAAACTATTTTAGGACGCCGCCGCTACTTTAACTTCACCAGTGAGAAACTACGACGCCTGCAAGGGAAAGATTTAGCAGAGATTAATCTAGAGCAATTGAAAGGATTAGGTGCCTACGATGCGGGTTTACTAAGGGCCGCAGCCAATTCTCCAATTCAAGGTTCTAGTGCGGATATTATCAAAGTGGCGATGGTGAAACTGCATGAAATATTGCAGAATTATCAAGCGCGGTTGTTATTGCAAGTACATGATGAATTAGTCTTTGAAGTTCCTCCAGAGGAGTGGGAGGAATTGCAGCCGAAAATTCGGGAGGCAATGGAATCAGCAGTGGAGTTGACTGTACCACTGATGGTTGATGTTCATGCGGGGTGTAATTGGATGGAGGCGAAGTGATAAGGTTTCGCACACTCAACTACTCGTAATGAGTCCACATCCGCATAATCTTCACCGTATTTTCTGACTCAATCACTTCATATACTAGACGATGAATTTGACATCCTCCCACCACTAATTCGGAGTACCGAATATAGTGGGGGATTCCAAAGATCGCTCTTTGGGTTTTCTCTTTCCACGACTCGGCTTACATTGAGGGGTTTCCCCACCAATGCAGAGGTCGATGTCTTCAGAGACGTTTAACGTTCCCGTGTGCCCCACGGTACGGAGTCCTAATTCAAGTATGTTGATTGCTGCATTCGAGTCTCGGTCTAAAACAAATCCGCAATGATGACAGCGATGTGTTCTTTGACTCAACGATTTTTTGATAACTTTCCCGCAGTTAGAACAACTTTGACTGGTGTAGTGAGGTGGGACGGCTACTGTCACCACTCCAAACACTTTACCGAAGTATTCCAACCAATCACGAAAAGCCGACCATGCAGCATCAGAAATCGACTTAGACAGCTTTCTATTTCTGACCATATTGCGCACCTGCAAGTCCTCATAGGCAACCAAGTCGTTAGACTCGACTACGCATCTTGCCAACTTCACAGCAAAATCTTTACGCTGCCTACTTACTTTGAGGTGCTTTCTACTCAAGCGATTTCTTGCCTTGGCTCTGTTCTTAGAGTCTTTTTGGGTACGAGAAAATCTCTTGCTCAATCGCTTGAGTGCTTTCTCGGACTTCCGCAGATGCCTAGGGTTCTCAATCGTTTGTCCATCCGAGTTGGTGTAGAAGTGGTTCAAACCAACATCCAATCCAATGGTTTTCCCTGTTGGCTCTCGCTTGGATACTCGCTCGACATTAAGACAGAACTGAACGTAGTACCCATCGGCGCGATGCACAACACGAACTCGCTTAATCTGGCTCAACTGATAGAAGTGAAGGTCACGGGTTCCCCACAACTTGAAGCTTCCGGCTTTAAACCCATCGGTGAACGTGATAGTTCTTCTATCTTCCGACAGCTTCCATCCACAAGTTTTGTACTCAACAGAACCATGCGTTCGATGTTTCTTGAAGCGTGGGAAACCCTTGTTTTTTACCTTCTTCTTACAGTTGTCGTAGAACCGAGCGATAGAACTCCAAGCTCGCTCAGCAGAAGCTTGACGAGCCATAGAGTTGAGCTTATTTGCCCAAGGGAATTCCTGGGCAAGAACTTTGCAATAGGCACTCAGGTCGTACCGACCAACGCCTTTGTTGTCCATCCAATATCTGAGGCAAGAATTGCGGACAAAACGAGCAGTGCGAATGGCTTCATTAAGCCGCTCATACTGCTCATTTTCTCCCTCAAGTTTTGCCTCAAATACCAGCATTTTACGTTGCTATACCTGACATAAATAACTCTAGCATACATCCTGTCCGCAATTCATCTCACCGCCAAATCGGAGATTATGGCGGGAGCCTTCTTGCGGTTGAAGGTAAAAAACCTACCCTTGTCAGGGGATTAGGAGTGGTTTAGTCAGCTGGGGGATTAGGTTAAAAATTGATGAGAAAATAGCACAATTTAAATGAGTTTTTGCCGATTTTGCATAAAAGCTTAAAAAATAGAGGATAAATAAGATAGCAGAACTAGAAACTGACTTTGGCTCAAGTTCTAGTAATCCCCAGCCTATTCACCAAAACAATCGCATCTATAGCAATTTTAGATTACTCCATTACTTCTCCAATTCTACATACACTGAAAGTAACGGGTATTCTATCTCACTACATACCATCCTCTTTGGAGAAGAGGGAAGACTTCGACCCGTATTTCTTCAGTGCACTGCTTCTAAACTCCTTACTGCCTCTTCCTTAAACAATGATTACCCTTTCTGGCTATCAAATTCTCAGCACGGTTTCTGAAAATGACCATACCTTAGTTTACCGGGGTATGAGAGAGCAAGATCAGCAACCGGTTATCCTAAAACTTCTCAAGCAAGATTATCCCACACCATCACAGCTGAGCCAATATCAACAAGAGTATGAGATTACTCACAGCCTCAATCTGGATGGAGTTATCAAGGCTTATAGCTTAGAGAAATATCAGCAGACTTTGGTCATCGTTTTTGAGGATTTCGGGGGAGAATCCTTGAGAGTATTGCTCAATCAGCGGATTAAAGCAGGCAAAGGGGTACTATCTTTAAAGAAATTTCTCAATATGGCGATACAGATTGCCGATAGCTTGGGCAGTATTCACGCTGCCAATATTATTCACAAAGACCTTAATCCAGCCAATATTCTTGTTAATTCAGCAACTGAGCAGCTGAAAATTATTGACTTTGGTATGGCTACAATATTGAGCCAAGAACATACTTCTGTCAACAATCCCCATATCTTAGAAGGTACTCTTGCTTATATATCGCCAGAGCAAACTGGTAGAATGAACCGTTCCCTGGATTACCGCAGCGATTTTTACTCTTTGGGTGTCACTCTCTATGAACTACTTACTCATCAATTACCTTGTGAAGCAACAGATGCACTAGAGTTAGTTCACTATCATATTGCCAAACAGCCAGTACCACCAATTGAAGGCAGAAGGCAGGAGGCAGAAGGCAGAAGGGAAGAAATTCCTGGGGTTGTATCGGATATTGTAATGAAGTTGTTGGCCAAAAATGCTGAGGAGCGATATCAAAGTGCTTGGGGACTAAAGGCTGATTTAAAAGAATGTTTCCGGCAGTTAGCAACTACTGGCAAAATTGAACCCTTCCCTCTCGGTGCTCAAGATATTTCAGACAAATTTCAAATTCCTCAAAAATTATACGGCAGAGAGCAGGAAATTACCGCCCTACTAGCAGCTTTTGAAAGAGTCAGTGGTTCTTCCTCATCTGTCATATCAAGTCAGGTTGAATACTTACACTTTGGTGAGAATAAGGCAGAAAGCAGAGGGCAGAGGGCAGAAGGAAAGGAAAAAGGTTGCAAGCTAAAAGGGAATGATAACTGTTTATCCGAACTTGATATTAGCCCTTCATCCGAAGAACAAAATCAACAACCAACAACCAACAACCAAAAACCAACAACAAATAACAAAGGACAAAGCGAACTAATGCTAGTGGCCGGTTATGCTGGTATCGGCAAGTCAGCGCTTGTGCGGGAGATTTACAAACCCATTACCCAAAAGCGGGGTTATTTTATTTCCGGTAAATTTGAGCAGTTTCAGCGCAACCTTCCCTATTTAGGGATGATTAAGGCTTTCCAAGAGTTAGTCGAACAACTATTAACCGAACCTGAAGCAGAGTTAGGATTATGGCGAGAGAAAATTTTGGCTGCTCTCGGTAGCAATGCTCAGGTAATTATTGAGGTCATTCCAGAAGTAGAACTAATTGTTGGGAAGCAGCCTCAAGTTCCAGACCTGTCAGACACTGAATCCCAAAATCGCTTTAACTTAGTATTTCAAAACTTTATCGAAGTCTTTACTAATTCAAAATACCCTTTAGTAATCTTTCTTGACGATTTACAGTGGGCAGATGGTGCTTCTTGGAAACTGATGCAACTGCTGATGAGTAGTTCGGTAACGGGACTGTTTGTTATTGGAGCTTATCGAGATAATGAAGTAGGTAAAGCTCATCCGTTGAAGCTGATGCTCGAAGAGCTACGGACAATTGGAGTAACGGTTAATCATATTTGGCTCTCTCCTTTAAATTTTACTGCTGTTAACCAATTAATTACCGACACCCTCAAGGGCAATCTCGAACAAACTAAAGAATTGGCAGCATTAGTTCTACGCAAAACCCAAGGTAATCCCTTTTTTGTGAAAGAATTTTTAAAGTCACTTCAGGAAACAGGTTTATTGTACTTCGATAGACATCAAATTACTTGGAATTGGAATTTCGAGCAAATCCAGGCACAGGGATTTACTGATAATGTGGTAGAACTGATGACTAGCAAAATTCAAAAGTTGCCTGCTCCTACACAAAAAGTATTGCAGTTAGCAGCTTGTATTGGTAATCAGTTTGAGCTAGAGATGTTAGCCATGGTTAATACAACTTCTCTAGAGGAAACCGCAGCTTGTCTATGGGAAACGGTAGAAGAAGGTTTGGTTGTACCCCTAGGTGATGCTTATAAGTTAATTGAGCTTAAACGAAAACAGAATAATGAAAAACTCTTTCCTCCTGCCTCCTGCCTCCTGCCTCCGGTTCCCCTCCTTGGAGGGGTTAGGGGTGGGTTTCTGCCTAGCCTGCGGCAACGGCTTGGCCAAACTGCCTTACAAAGCGAAAACCTCGTGGAATACCAATTTGCCCATGACAGGATTCAACAAGCAGCATATTCTTTAATTCCGAAACAGCAAAAGCAAACTATCCATTGGCAAATAGGACAAATATTGTGGCAGAATACTCCTACTCAGCAGCAACAAGCAAAAATTTTTGATATCGTCAATCAACTAAATTTGGGTAGTGAACTGATCCCTAGCCAATTAGAGCAAGATCAGTTAGCGGAGTTGAACCTCCAGGCGGGAAAAAAAGCCAAAGCATCCGCAGCTTACGAGCCAGCCTTGAATTACTTAGAGATTGCCTCAGGACTGTTGAGGCAAGATAGATGGAAAACTCAGTATCAATTAACCCTAGAAATATATGTCAACCTCGCCAGTACTGCCTACCTCTGTGGTAATTTTCAGCAGATGGAGAAATTGGTACATATTGTGCTTCATCAAGGGAAAACTCTACTAGACAAAGTGCAAGTTTACGAAATCCAGATTGAAGCTTATATCGCACAAAATCAACTGCTAGAAGCAGCAAAAACCGCGCTATCAGTGCTAAAGCTGTTAGGGATAAATCTTCCTGAAAAGCCCAACAAATTGCAAGTTTTACTGGGTTTTCTACGGACAAAATGGACTTTGAGAGGCAAACGAGTTGAGGATTTAATCAATTTGCCCCCAATGACCGAGCCCTACAAGTTAGCCGCAATGCGTATCATCTTTATTGTGGGCTCAGCTATCTATGTAGCAGTACCGGAACTAGTGCCATTGATTGTGTTTAAACAAGTCAATTTATCGGTTAACTATGGAAATACTTCTAAATCTATCTATGCCTATACGGGTTACGGCATAATTTTGGGCTCTTTTATGGGTGATATTGAGACAGGGTATCAATTTGGTCAACTGGCTCTTAGTCTGTTCAATAAGTTTAATGCTCAAGAACTAAAAGCGAGAATCTATTTGATAGTTAATGACCTAATCAAACATTCTCAGGAACATCTCACAGAGACTTTACAGCCTTTAAAATTAGCCTATGCTAGTGGACTAGAAACGGGAGATTTAGAATTTGCTGCCCTTTCTGCCAATGCTTACTGCTACCATGCCTATTTAGTCGGTAAGGAACTGGGTAAATTGGAACAAGAGATGGCAAGTTACAGTGATGTTATCAGTCAACTCAAGCAAGAAACCGCTCTTCATTTTCTACAAATCTGGCAACAGGTAGTTCTGAATTTGTTGAGAGACTATGGGGGAGCTGAGGAAGCTGAGGAGGCTGAGGGAGATAAGAGAGATAAGGGAGACAAGGAAGATATATATAATTACCAATTCCCAAACAATAAACAACAAACAACAAATAACAAACAACAAATAACAAATTTAATTGGTAAAGCCTACAACGAACAGAAAATGTTACCCCTGCATCAGCAGGTTAATGACCAGACAGCAATATTTCTTGTCTATTTCAATAAACTTTTCCTCTGTTACCTCTTTGGGGAGTACGAACAAGCAGTAAAAAATGCAACGATAACCGAAAAATATTTAGATGGGGGATTGGGAGCGATAACGATTGCTGTCTTCTATTGTTACTACTCCCTTGCTCTACTCGCAGTATGTGACACAACTACAACAAACAAGCAAAAACGCCCACTTCAACAAGTAGTTGCCAACCAGAAAAAACTGCGAAAATTGGCACAAGCTGCGCCGATGAATCATGGGCACAAATTTTATCTAGTGGAGGCAGAGCGCTATCGCATTCTCAGACAAGAAGCCAAGGCTATAGACTATTATGATCGTGCCATTGCCCTAGCACAAGAAAATGGATATATCAATGAAGAAGCACTAGCACAAGAGTTAGCTGCTAAGTCTTATTTAGCTCAAGGGAAGACAACTATTGCCTCTGCCTACATGCTCAAAGCCCGTTATGCTTACCTCCTCTGGGGAGCTACAGCTAAAGTCAAAGATTTGGAGACCAACTATCCCCAGTTGCTAGCTACAACATCAGCGCCAGCAAGCATCGGAATTCAAGATACTAAAGTTACTCGTTTAACATCCGATGGTAGTTCAGGAGAAGCCTTAGATTTAGCTACAGTTATGAAGGCTAGTCAAGCGATTTCTGGTGAAATTGTGCTAGATAAGCTACTAGCTAAGTTAATGGAACTGGTGATGGAGAATGCGGGAGCACAAAAAGGAGTTCTCATCTTAGCACAGCAAGGTAAGTTGATGATTGAGGCTACGGGGGAAGTTCAGACAAAGGAAGTTAAGGTGCTACAATCGCTTCCCCTGGAAAAGAGTGAAGATCTACCTAAAGCAATTGTCAATTATGTAGCTAGAACCCAGTCAGATGTAGTCTTAAGCGATGCTTATCATGAAGGTATCTTTACTACCGAACCCTATATCAAAAAAAATCACTCGAAGTCGATTTTATGTGTGCCAATTATCAATCAAGGCAAGCTGATTGGTATCCTGTATCTAGAGAATAATCTCACCACCGCTGCTTTTACTCCCCAGAGAATAGCAGTACTGCAAGTTCTCTCCTCCCAAGCAGCAATTTCCCTAGAAAATGCCCTCTTGTATCGAACCCTCGAACAAAAAGTTCAGGAGCGCACAGCTCAGTTAAAGCAAAAAAATGAACTAATTCGCCAGGTATTTGGACGCTACCTCACCGATGAAGTGGTCTCCAATTTACTCGAAACTCCTGAAGGATTAAAACTTGGTGGCGAAAGAAGGGAAATTACCATCCTTACCTCAGATTTAAGAGGATTTACCGCTACCTCTGAGCGATTATCCCCGGAAGAAGTGGTGACCATCCTCAATATTTATCTGGAATCAATGGCGGAGATTATTACTCAGTATCAGGGAACGATTGATGAATTTATGGGGGATGGAATTTTAGTCCTCTTTGGTGCTCCTAATGCCAGAGAAGATGATGCAGTCAGAGCTGTCGCTTGTGCTGTTGCCATGCAGTTAGCCATGAAGTCAGTCAATGAAAAAATGCAGGAGCAGGGTTTACCAACCCTAGAAATGGGTATTGGTATTAATACAGGAGAAGTAGTAGTAGGAAATATCGGTTCAGAAAAACGGACTAAATACGGTGTAGTTGGCAGCCAGGTGAACCTAACTTTCCGCATCGAATCCTATACAACTGGTGGTCAAATTTTGATTGCAGAGCAAACTTTTAAAGAGGCTCAACCACTGCTGCAAATCAATCAACAAAAGCAGGTACAACCAAAAGGAATTGATCACCCAATCACCATTTATGATGTCGGAGGTATTGGTGGGGAATATAACCTCTTTCTCTCTCCAGAAGAAGAGATACTCAAACCCCTACCTCAAAAAATTCCTTTGCAATACACGATTGTGGAAAATAAGCAGGTTGGCAATATCAGTTTCCTGGGAAATTTAGTCCAACTATCAGCCAAGGTAGCTTTAGTTAGCTGTGAACCAATAGATGGAAACCCACCACTAAAGTCTTTGAGTAATATCAAGCTTAATTTATTAACCCAAAACTCCCAAGGGGAAGTCAGTGAAGATATTTATGCCAAGGTTTTGGAAAGGCCAGCACAACCGGGGAGTTTTTATATCTCTTTTACTGCTCAACCTCCAGCTGTTAAAGCCAAGCTTGAAGAACTCTACCGTTCCCTTGACAGTGTTCGTTAGGGTTGGCTGAAAAAGCACCGGGGAAGCTAGGGGAGAAGCAGGACAGTTAAGATTGTTGCAGTGGGCTATAAAGAGCACAACGATCTGTTCATCCGAGGCGAGAGAGTGGAGCTATGAGAACCCTTGATTTACGTCAAAATCCAATGAGTTTAGAAGAGTTATTGCAGGTTGCAAGCAATGAAACTGTTCTCATCCTCAGTGACGATGGGAACGAATACATTTTGGAAGCAGCCGATGCGTTTGAACAAGAGGTGGCTGAATTAGCGAAAAGTCAGAGATTTATGGCTTTCCTTGCTGAACGTTCAAAGGAAGCAGGCAAAACATCTTTGGATGAGATAGAACGTCGTTTGGCACAAGCCGAGTGATATTCCTCATAAAAACGTGCCATAAACAGCTCTCCCGTACTTGTGGTGGAAACTCCGGTATTTGTGATAGCTTCCTCGAAAATATATTCCTGTCATCCTTGCTGTGTAAGGAATATAGAAATGATAACATCAGCTTATCACCCTATGTACTAGAGAGCCATATCTACTACTAATCAATTGTAACTCTAGTGGTAATGTAATCAACGCGGCCTAAACAAGTGCTAGGCTGGGTTTAGTCAGGGCAGGTACGATGCGATCGCTAGCCATTCTTGCACCAGAAAGATTGCGGGCGACGGGTCCAACCTGTAAAGCTGCTAACCCTCCCATAACGAATAATTCACAACGAGGCCAACGAAGATAAGCATCAAGAACCGGCAAACCATTAACAATTGCAGTGGGAAAACTATCCAAAACTTCTCTTAGCATCGGATTTGCCCTCACCTCTAACTTCGTTCCCGTTCCCAGCCAGATGCGAGTGCACTGATACTCTGCACCATCATGGCAGCGAACCTGCCAATAGTCATCCTGCCATATCGCTTCAACAATTTGGCACTGCTCATGGAGCGAAATTTTTCCCTTGCGGCAGGCACGCCTTAGCTGCATCATTATTGCTGGAGTGAGAGAACCCCCATTTCGAGCCTGTTGAATCATCTGCCAACGTTTTTGCCAATCTGTTTCCGCCGAAAATTTCTTCAAATATTTAGGTCCTAGCCAGCCTGGATCAGCATCAAATAACTTTTCTTGAAAATCCCTTCGTGCCATTAGTCTGACCTGGGCACCACGAGCCACTGCTCCCACTGCCAAGTGACCGGACGTTAATCCACCTCCCACAATCAGAACTCGTTCTCCCGCCAGTGAGCAGGAACGCAAATCAACATCATGAGAATGACTCAGCCGGTCTTGAGGATAGGGTGTACTGATCTGACTCACCCAATCCGGCAAGTGGGGAGTGCCGCCTCCTGTGGCCATAACCACACGTCTAGCAATGACGGAATCCCCATTGTCTAGCCAGAGGCGAAAGTAAATCTTCCTCATTTGGGTTATGGGTTCAAGGCGAGTAACTCGGGTTGGAACGATACATTTATCCAATTGCTGCTTGTTGATGAGGTGCAAGCAAAAATCCTGAAAAAGCTGAGTACCAGGTAAGTCGTAAGGGGGATGAAGTTCTGTAGGGCGAGATTCGGCAAAACTCCGCAGTGCAAAGGGATTGGGGTCGGGATGGTGAACAGCAGGAGACCTGAGATGAGGAATTTCTAAAGCGGCAAAAGCGTGAAACCACTGGCTCATCCATTGACCACTCTGATCAAAAACTAAAAACTTACCCTGCATCTTCTGAGATTTTTGCAGGAGATGAGAGACTAAGGTTAGGGCATGGGGACCAGCACCAATGATGGCAATGTTAATCTTTTTAGGTAGAGGTGCCGAAGTATATACCATGCAAAATTAAACTTTTTAAAATAATGATTATCATTTGAATTCTATTCTAGAATAACAGTCATTACCCAAAATATTATCCATGATTATTGCTGTCGCTGGTTTACCGGGAACAGGGAAAACCACTTGGATTAGACAACAGCTAGCTATTGCCAACCAACCAGTACAGTATTTCAGTCCTGGTTCTGATCCAGTTCCCATTGACATGACCTGTATTGCTGCTGAGTTTCCCAATATCAAAATTCTGACAGAAGCTGAGGGAGACCAATTGCTCAAATTGGCTAGCCTTGAGTCGATTACTTATATAGAACTAGGTTTTCATGTGGATTTAGCGTCAATCGAGCCAGTATTATCTGCGTTAGATGGCTTCTCAGTTCATCGCGTTGCCTTGATGCCACCAAATACACAAGATACAGGATGGCACAGTTGGGCTTCAGAGGTTGTGCCAGGAGTTCCAGTGGAACCAACAGGAGAAAAAACTGAGCTTTGGCGAGCGCCAATCAGTGGTCAAATTTTAGACCCCGCAAGCCTGGATATTTTTTGGTACGAGTTAACTCAAGGAGCCTATGGCAAGATTAACCGAACCAAGGGTATTTTTGAGCTAGCTGATGGACGAGCATTTTACTTTGATTTTGTGGCAGGAATTCCTGATAGTAGCTACACCGAGTTAACTGTTCCCCGTTGGTTAGAAGGACGTCCTGAGCGCTTTAGTGGGATTGAAGTTTTAGGTGTTGAGTTAGACCGGGAAGCGATTGCCCAAACCCTCAAAGATTGTTGTTTATCCGATGCTACAATTCAGTACTATCAACAACAAATTAAAGAATCATTAGCCATTTAAGATAAAGATCTAGAGGAAGTATGAAAGTCGCTGTTATCTCCTGCATTCACGGTAATTATGAAGCATTAGATGCTGTTTTGTTGGATATCGATCACCAAAAAGCTGACAAAATTTTTTGTGTGGGGGACTTAGTAGGTTATGGACCTTATCCCAATGCTGTAGTCGAACAAATTCGCTCTTTGGATATTCCCACTTGCCAGGGATGTTGGGATGAGGATGTCGTAGAAGGACTAAATGCTTGCGAATGTTCCTATCCTTCACTCTTAGCAGAAAAACGCGGACGCCTTGCTCATGAATGGACTAATGAGCAAATTTACCCCGAAACACGAGAATTTTTGGCTCAACTGCCCCATACCCTAAAAGAGGGCAACATGTGTTTTGTTCATGGTAGCCCTCACAGCAACCACGAGTATTTGTTACCGGAATTAGACGCTTTCTTAGCTGCTGAAAGAGTCATTGCCACAGGTGCTGACGTACTTTTCTGCGGTCATACCCATGTTCCTTATGTCCGCAACTTAGATTCTAGTCAACTGCAAGTCAGAGTGAATGCCGCAGGCAAGCAACAGGAACAAACCTTTAGTAATTCTCTCAAACGCATTGTCAATGTGGGTTCAGTCGGGGAACCACGTCACGGGCGTCCGAATGCCACTTATGTGATCTACGATACCGATACTGAACAGGTAACTCTGCGAGAAGTTGAGTACGACTATCAAAAAACCTGTACCGCGATCATTAATAAAGGCTTACCTGCGATTTTTGCTTGGCGTCTAGCACGAGGGTTAGAGTTTGCCGAAAAAGCAGATGATCCAACTCATGTATGTGCAAGATAAATGGCTAATAGCTAATTGATAATGGCTAATGGCTAATTGATACAGCGCTTCGCGCTGTTACGAGGTACAGTAAAATCGACGATGAAAAAATCTATCAAATCTTGATAACTTATTCAGGTGTACCTGATTGCAGCGGTAAGCGCTGTAATGAATCCTAGCCACTTTTGAATTACAAAAAATTTCGTGTAATAATGATTAGTAACTGGGTAATTTTAAGTGGCATCGAAGGCAACTTGGCTGCCTATGAAGCTGTTCAAGCTGATATCAAACATCGGCAAAAATGGGTAGAAAATATCTATATTTTGGGAGACTTTATTGGACTCACGCCTGAAAGTGAGTCGGTGGTGCAGCGGATTAGGAACCCAAAACCTGGTGAACTTCCTCCCCAAGTTTGTACGGGTTGGTGGGAAGAGCAATGCCTGATTCTTTATGGGTTGGGCACTACCGGTGAACCGAATCAACTGATCAAAGAATATGGTGCTGATGCAGTCCAATCCCTGTGGAATAGTGTTTCTCGAAAAAGTATTGAATGGATTCGTACTCTAGATTTCGGCTTTTTTGAACTCGATTGCTTGCTGATTCATGGCAGTAGCTTGAGCGTAGATGATAAGCTGACTCCTCAAACCCCTCCTTGGCAGATGTGCGATCGCTTGATGCGTATAGGGGCAAATAACTTGTTTTGTGGGCGGGCTGGTTTAGCCTTTGAATACGAACTGCAAGGGGGTTCCGTATCCTCAACGGTAACAACTCTTGAGGGTGAACAGCAGGCTCAGACAGCGACAGCATCTCCCCGTCGAGTCATTGGCGTGGGTAATGTGGGAAGAGAACCCGGTAAAGCTACTTATACTCTTTATTCCCCAGATACAAACCGCGTAGAATTTCGGACAGTGCGTTATGGGGTTGGAAAGGGATTTCAAGCTTATTAAGGAAGCGCCAAAACTATTTCACCCTCACGGCACTGCAGCGGAAGGATAGGCGATCGCTTGTTTCTTAGTCAAATTTCTCTTCCGCTACTGAGCTAAACCGTTAGGATCAGGTATATCCGAAACAGTTATGAGTTTCAACGTTTGCCCGGTTAAAATGAAAAAATGATAACTTCGTTTCACCAAGCCTCAGACAAGGAGATTCTCAAATGCCATTAGTTGAGCTCATGTCACAAATCCAGGTACTTCCAAAAATTGACAAACTTCGGCTTATGCAGTTCCTTGCTACAGAGCTAGTTAAGGAAGAAAATGCAAATTTCTTTGTTGCGAACCAAGAGTATCCGGTCTGGTCACCGCACAATTGTTCTGAGGCTGCTAATGTCTTGATGAATCTTCTGGCAACGAAGCAGCAAGAGAAGAATGGTTGACGCTCAAAGATTTCCTTACAAGATCATCGACAGCAACCTTGGTATGGTTGATCGAATGCCATACCTGCCTTTGACTCTTAGCTTTCATGGTCAATCCTCGAACGTCGAGGGATTATTAGATACAGGCGCTAGCGTAAATGTTCTACCATACGAGTTGGGAACGCAACTGGGTTTAATCTGGGAAAATGAAACACTCTCAGTTCTATTAGCAGGAAATCTGGCTCGATTTGAAGCTCGTGCGGTGGTTGTTGCCGCACAAATCAGTTCTTTTCCCACTGTTGATCTCGCATTTGCTTGGACACAAGCACCAAATGTGCCTTTAATTTTGGGACAAGCTAATTTCTTCTGTGAGTTTGATGTTTGCTTTTTCCGTGCGCGTTCTGAATTTGAAATCCGTCCCAAGCAGATTGATTAGGCATCAAGACAGAATTGCTAGTTGGAAGAGATCGACTTGATATAACTTCCCATCAAACGCTAGTCTAGTTAACTTAGAAATTATAGTAAATTTCT
Organism: Symploca sp. SIO1C2; assembly: GCA_010672925.1. Lineage (GTDB taxonomy): Bacteria > Cyanobacteriota > Cyanobacteriia > Cyanobacteriales > Coleofasciculaceae > Caldora. Next base: position 27,759 of record JAAHFP010000011.1, read on the forward strand.
TGATTGGTGTTGTGCTCGACTAGTACTTGGCAGAATTAATGGAGCATACTTGGGGGTACTCTACATGTGCGCACATTTTCCGATTATAAAATAATACCTTAAAATTAGCCATCTCCACGACAAGCACTAACCTAATGCAGTAAACTCAGTGTTGGGTTTCGCTTTTGGTTTCTCCCGAAGATTATCGGTTCAATCATTAAAACGCGACCCCCAACCTACATCACTGCTAGAAATTGCTAAAACAATAGTAGAACGAGGGATGCTCTTATATCAAGTTCAGTTGAATACTTACACTTCGTTTGCAACAAGACGACCGGGCAGTTGAGATGAAGATTGCTGATTGCGAGTCAGACGTTGTGAATGGGTTGCACTTTCTTAAGTTGAAGAGTCGCTTTTCACAGCGGGTGCTGTAAAATTGGCTAACTATAACTATTCTCAGTATACTATGAGCCCAACTGAAACCCCAACCCTTGCACCTCAAACTCTACCAACAGTAATCGACACCGCCGATTCTGGAAACCAAGCCAAATCCAATCCAGGGATTGTGCATCGTCCTCGACGGTTGCGGCGAAGTGAAACTCTGCGTCGTCTGGTGCGGGAAAATAGCTTGCACGTAGAAGACTTAATTTACCCGTTGTTTGTCATGGAAGGGGAAAAGCAACAGCAATCAGTGTCATCAATGCCTGGTTGCTCCCGCTACACCCTGGATTTGTTGCTGGATGAGGTGAAGCAGGCTTATGAGTTGGGAATTGGCGCGATCGCATTGTTTCCCCTCGTTCCCGAAGACCAAAAAGACAATGTGGGGACTGAGAGCTATAATCCAGATGGCTTAATTCCTCGCGCAGTGCGAGCCATCAAGCAAGCCGTCCCTAATATGATAATTTTTACCGATGTTGCCCTTGATCCCTACAGCAGTGAAGGGCATGATGGTATTGTGGAGAATGGCGAGATTCTCAACGATGAAACGGTGGCAGTGCTGGTAAAACAGGCACTGGCACAAGCAGAAGCCGGAACGGATTTCGTTGCCCCTTCGGATATGATGGATGGTCGAGTGGGGGCAATTCGTCAGGCACTAGATGCAGCAGGATGGACTAACGTGGGCATTCTCGCCTATTCCGCCAAATATGCCTCGGCATACTACGGACCGTTTCGCGATGCTTTAGACTCTGCTCCTAAATTTGGTGACAAGAAAACCTATCAAATGGATGCTGCAAATTCCAAAGAAGCAATTAAAGAGGTCGAGTTAGACATTGCAGAAGGGGCAGATATTGTCATGGTTAAGCCTGCTTTAGCGTATATGGATGTTATTTGCCAAATCAAACAGCATACGAATGTACCTGTTGCAGCCTATAACGTCAGTGGTGAATACGCCATGATTAAAGCTGCTGGACAACAGGGTTGGATTGATGAGAAAAAAGTGATTCTAGAGACGCTGACGAGCATGAAGCGAGCCGGTGCAGATTTGATTTTGACTTATTTTGCTAAAGATGTGGCCTTGATGTTGCAGTAGTAAGGAAGTGGGGAGTAGCCCCTTTATCGACTAACCATACCGGATTTGGTATCAGTATTTGCGGTGCGTTAGCTAGTAACGCACCTTACTGAGGGACTAGGTTTAAGCCATATGTCGTTCTCAGATTTTCAATTACAATTCAGCTCCTTCTAACTCTTTAGGGAGCTTTTAGCTTGTTCAAATCGCTTATTGACTTCTTCCCAATTAACCACACTCCACCAAGCATCAAGGTAGGCTCCTCGACGGTTTTGATAGTTTAAGTAGTATGCATGCTCCCAAACATCGTTACCCATGATCGGATAGTTGCCATCAAGAAAAGGACTATCTTGGTTAGCTGTACTCGTAACTTCTAACGTTCCATCCTTGGTCAAAACTAGCCAAGCCCAGCCACTACCAAAACGTTTTTTTCCAGCAGTATTGAATTCCTGCTTGAAGGTTTCAAAGTCCCCAAAAGTATCATTAATTGCTGAGGCAATCGGACCAGTGGGTTGACCTTGACTATCGGGAGTCATAATTTCCCAGAACATTGTGTGGTTGGCATGGCCTCCACCATTATTGCGCACGGTAGAGCGTATATCTTCTGGAAGGTTACTGAGATCACGCAATAACGCCTCCACCGATTGACCTTGCAATTCTGGGTGTTTTGAGACCGCACCATTTAAGTTTTTGACATAGCCAGCATGGTGCTTATCATGGTGAAAAGTCATCGTCTCGCTATCAATGTAGGGAGCAAGAGCATCGTAGGCATAGGGCAAAGGGGGTAACACAAACTCTCCAGCCTTGGCCTGGGCAACAAAGTTAGTCTCGGAAAATGAGAATTTAGTATTCTGTACTCCTTGACTGGTGGCGGCGGTGGCAAGGCTGTTAACGGTCTGAAGGCTTACCCATGCTAAAGAAATAACCAGCACAAGTGAGAAAAGGAACCAAAATGAACGTTTAATCTGCATAAGTTTAACCGATTTAGAGTCGTCGCTTTGTTAGCTGAGTTAAGGTACGAAAACCCAGAAATTGCAAGTCTTTGTAAACTTAACTTAACGTTGGAGCGGATTTGAAGGCAAAAGCGCTGGGCTTTATTTTAAGATGTGTTCCAAGGTTGATTTGCCCATCTCTTTTGTAATCCATGTTGAGTGACGTACACTCCTACAGTGCCTATCGGCTAAGTGTAGGCTTCTCCTCCGAGATTTCCCGGATTCGCGTTTTATAGTGAGGCAAACGCCCAACCCCACTTTGCGTTAACTGAAGTCGTCAGGGGATACAATAATAATAATTATCATTCTCAGCTAATATCCGAAAAGATCTCGTCTGTCAAGTAGAGGAATTGGTATAAAGAGTCACTTTTCACGGCGGATGCTGTAGATTAGGCTAATGATAACCATTCTCATAGTACTATGAGCCTGACCGAAACCTCAATGCAGGGACTGAAAGCTATAACGCGGATTTCGTTGCACCTTCGGACATGATGAATGATCGAGGGGGGGAATTCGTTGGATTGATGAGAAAAAAGTGATTTTAGAGACGCTGACGGGCATGAACCGAAACGGTGCAAACTTGATTCTGACTTATTTTGCTAGAGATGTGGCGTTGATGTTGCAGTGAGGATACTTTAGATGATTCATTCAAAAACAAGATTAAAACTATCCAGCAATCTCGTTCGTCGGTTGTCTGTCATGGTAGTTTCTGCGATCGCTGTTAGTTTAGGCAGTTGCCAAACTAATGCACCTATAACAGACTCAGATTCACAAGCACAATCGACGACTGCTGCAGCAACGGGTGAGTTACAAGTGGTGACAACATTTTTGCCCATCACTCAGTTTACCAAGGCCGTGGCGGGCGATCGCGCAGAAGTAAACCAGTTGTTGCCAGCCAATGTGGGTCCGCACGATTATCAGGCGAAACCAGAAGATGCCCAACGACTTGCTGAGGCGGATGTACTGGTACAAAACGGATTAGAAATGGAGGAATTTTTAGAAGATTTAGTCGAAAATGCCAATAATCCAGATTTGCAAATCATTGACTCGAGTGAGGAAATTACCACGATTGCCAATGAAGAGGTAGAAGGGGATAGTCATAAGGAAGAAGAAGATCATGCTCATGACCACGATCACGATCATGAGGAAGGGGAAGACAAGGCTGAGGAAGGACATCACCATCATGGTGAATACAATCCACATGTCTGGCTCGATCCCAAACGTGCCATTGAACAAGTTGAAAATATTAGAGACGGACTAATTGCGGCGGATCCAGAAGGTGAGGCTGAGTACACCACCAATGCAGCAGCTTATATCGAAGAATTGCAAGAACTGGATGCAGAAATTACCTCAACTCTTCAACCTTATGCAGGAAAAACTTTTGTCGCTTTCCATGACTTTGCCCCCTACTTTGCTCAAAGCTATGACTTAGAAGCAGAGTTTTTGGTAGACATTCCTGAAGAAAACCCTGCACCAGGAGATGTCAAGCGAGTGGCAGATGCCGTAGAGGAAGCGAATCTCAAAGCTCTCCTTACCGAACCCCAAGCCGGAGAAAATACTTTAGCGGCGCTAGCAGAGGATTTAAACGTCAAGATCAGTACCTTTGATCCCCTCGAAACCGGTAGTCCCGAAGCCCTGGAACCGAACTATTACATCACAACCATGCGTCAAAATGTGCAGAGTTTAGTCACCGCTTTTGGTGGTTAAACTCAGTTCGTGTTACTGTTGCGGATGCCTCAAACTGTTGCAGTAGTGCCACAGCGATTTGGTATCAAGCAATTGAAGATTCAAAGATTTACCATTTTGATTTTTCAAATCTAAAATCTAAAATCTAAAATCTCCCTGGTCAGTTTGTAGGAGGACTTTTCGACTTGAAAGAAGTTGTACTCGCAGTTGAGCAACTCACAGTTTATCGAGAAACTTACGCGGCAGTGCAGGAGGTTTCATTTTGCCTGGAGGCAGGTACTGATACGGCAATCATTGGTCCGAATGGAGCGGGTAAAAGTACTCTGGTGCAAGCTATTCTGGGCATTCTGCCTCGGCAAGCAGGGAACATTTTTATTCTAGGTCAACCGTTGAACCGCAAAGGTTCCCTCGCGCCACAGATCCGTCAACAGATTGCCTACGTGCCGCAAAACTTCCTATTTGATCGCCGCATTCCTATAACGGTTGAGGAACTCGTAGGTTTGGGCTGGGACAAGCTAGGATTTCAATTGCCCTGGGCAAATTATCAAAAACGTCGTCATGCTATCCGAAATGCTTTAGCAAAGGTAGATGCACTCAATCTTAGACATCAACTAATCAGTGGGCTTTCTGGGGGTGAAACAAAGCGAGTGTTGCTGGCATATTGCCTGGTTTACCCCCGTCGATTGTTAATCCTGGATGAAGCCCCGGCAGGATTGGATATGCGTGGCGAAACTGAATTTTATCAATTGCTCTATCAACTCAAGCAAGAGGAAGGCTGGACAATTTTGCAAATCTCCCATGATTTAAATATGGTGCGGCGACATTGCGATCGTGTTCTGTGCCTCAATCGCACTATACTTTGTCAGGGAACGCCAGAAGTTGCCCTTTCTCCGGACAATCTATCGGCAGCCTATGGCTCTGAATTCGTTCGCTATCACCATCACTGTTAGCCCTTACCCGAATGGTACGCTTGTTAAGCTTGGGTCTTCCGTACTTAGTGTGCTAAACTATTAATTTGATTCTGAAACATCAAGAATAATAATGGGTGTAAAAAGAGAAGTAACAAAACTTCTAAACTTGCCGGGAGTCATAGTTGAAAAAATTCAAGATACAGAAGGAGCATTAATTTTATCTGTCAGGGTAGAAAACCAAACAGCTAGATGCCCCCGTTGTGGTCAGATTAGCCATCGTCTTCATCAAAATAAAAGATATTTAGTTAAAGATTTACCCATAGGTAACCGAGAAGTAATACTTTACGTAAATCGTCGAAGATTTAAGTGTAATAATTGTCAAAAACCTTTTAGTGAAAGCTTGGATTTTGTCGGTAACAGAAAAAAATTCACTCATAGATATGCTGAGGCTATCACCCAACAAGTTATTCATAGTGATATTCTAAATGTAGCCAAAAATAATAAATTAACAGCAGAAGCCTTGAAAGCTAAAGAAAGAGCTAAATTATTTGGCAGTTTAAAGGGAAGTAAATATACATTACTAAAATCTGAAAGTAAATTATCAAAAAAGCAAAGGAAAAAATTAAAGCAAGTCAAAGAAGCTTCACCTTTAATCGGAATAATGCATTCTTTAAAGGAAGAGTTACATCAAATATTTGAAGAAAGTAAGAATTTGGGTGAAGGAACTTTCAAAATAATTGATTGGCTTGTCAAAGCTAAAACTTACTATCAAAAAAGTGTTTCATCAATAAAACGGTGGTTTTCCGAAGTGGTGGGGTATGGGTGAAAGGAGGACGACAAACGGTATAGTAGAAGGAGTTAACAATAAATTGAAACTATTGAAACGAAGTGGTTTTGGCTTCAGTAATTTTAATAATTTCACTATACGTGCTTTATTATTATGGCACTTTCCTGATAATTTAGCACACTAAGTACGGAAGACCCTTTAAGTCGTGCAACTACCGGGGGTCACCTGGAAAGTAACGCTAGTGGAGATGTATCCTCTACTTCGGTTGGTCGCAAGACCTGTCGAGGCAAGAAACGTCGCTGAAACTAGAATCCCACGGCTTCTAGCCGGGGGGAGCGTCAAACCAATGCTTCTGCTATACTCCCTACTCCCATGCCCACTGAACTCACCCGCATCCTCGAACTACTCCAGTTTCCCTTTATGCAACGCGCTATGCTTGGCGGTATTCTCACCGGATTGATGGGGGGAATGCTGGGTAGTTTTACAATCTTGCGCCAGTTGTCTTTCTTCAGCGATGCATTGGGACACTCAGCGTTGTTAGGCATTAGCATCGGCTTGCTCCTGGGGTTAAATCCCTCGGTAGTATTGCTACCTTTTGCAGTTATATTTGCTTTGATTGTGAATTACCTGCTGGAACGGACTCGCTTATGGACTGATGCTTTACTCAACATCATTTATTCTTCGTCATTGGCGCTCGCTATCATTCTGCTCAGCTTTGCGGAACAGTACAAAGGGGGATTGAAAAATCTTTTGTTTGGCGATATTTTGGCAGTGCAAGAAGCGGATCTAATCTTTAGTACGGGGTTATTGCTGGTTTGTACCGTCTTTATAGGGCTAACCTTGCGAACGCAAATGTTGTTGACCCTGCATGAACCCTTGGCGATCGCTCGTGGCGTTTCGGTTTCTGCCCATCGTACAGCGTTTATTGTGTTGCTGTCGTTGGTGGTAGGAATTTCTATCAAAGCGATTGGGGTATTATTGGTGAGTGCGTTTGTGGTGATTCCGGCTTGTGCTGCCCGGTTCCTAAGTCGTACATTTACCAACTACGTGCTGCTATCGGCGAGCCTAGGGGCATTGAGTGCGGTGATGGGAATACTCGTTTCTGCGGGGTTCAATTTGCCATCAGGTCCTAGTATTGTGGCAACCCAGTTGGCGATTTTTCTAACAGCAATGGCATTACCTCAGTTAGGTGTTTTAGGAAAGGGGTAACAACACGACATGACTATAATATAAGGATGATTATTGTTTTTACTTGATTATGGTCAGTTCAGTTCTTTTGTCTCATTCCGCCTCCACCAGCGCTGAAACGCTGCTGCGGATTCGCCATACTTGTGCTCATGTGCTGGCAATGGCAGTGCAAACGCTGTTCCCAGAGACAAAAGTGACCATCGGACCCTGGACAGATACTGGCTTCTACTACGACTTTGACCGTCAAACCCCCTTCACCCCTGACGATCTCACCCAGATTACAACCGAGATGCGGCGCATCATCGACGCCAATCTGCCCATCATTCGAGAAGTGGTTAATCGGGAGCAAATTCAGGCAGAAATTGAGCAACTCAATGAACCTTACAAACTAGAAATCCTCGATAGTATTCCCGCTGAGGAACCCATCACGCGCTACTTCATTGGCTTTGTAGATACCCTACAAGATGCGGCAGAAGCTTCCTTGTTTAACATCGCGGCTGACACTCTGAGACAGAAACAGATGGGCAAGGATTGCTGGTGGGATTTGTGTGCAGGTCCTCACCTCAACTCCACGGGGGAAATTAACCCCGATGCTTTTGCTCTCGAAAGTGTGGCTGGAGCCTACTGGCGAGGAGATGAAACTAAACAGCAGTTGCAGCGGATCTACGGCACCGCCTGGGAAAACCCAGAACAACTTCAGGCATATCTCACTCAAAAAGAAGAAGCAAAACGCCGTGACCATCGTAAATTGGGACAAGATCTGGATCTGTTTAGCATCCAGGAGGATGCAGGTGGGGGACTCGTTTTCTGGCATCCGAAAGGGGCACGGATGCGGCTATTAATTGAAGACTACTGGCGTAAAGCGCATTTAGATGCTGGATATGAACTACTCTACACGCCGCATATTGCCAATCTGGATCTCTGGAAAACATCTGGGCACTTCGATTTTTACCGCGAGAATATGTTCGACCAGATGGAGATTGAGGCGCAGCAGTATCAACTCAAACCGATGAACTGCCCTTTCCATGTGTTGACGTATCAAAGTCGTTTGCATTCTTATCGAGAGTTGCCGATTCGTTGGGCAGAATTAGGCACTGTCTATCGTTATGAGCGATCAGGTGCGCTGCACGGCTTAATGCGAGTGCGTGGCTTTACTCAGGATGATGGTCATGTTTTTTGCCTGCCCGAACAGGTAGCAGATGAAATTCTGGGGGTGTTGAATTTGACCGAGCAAATTCTCTCAGATTTTGGCTTCACTGAGTATGAGGTCTATCTTTCTACCAGACCTAGCAAGTCTGTGGGTACAGATGCTATTTGGAATTTAGCGACGGATGCGCTGGTTCAAGCATTAAATACCAAGGATTGGGACTATGTGACAGACGAAGGTGGTGGTGCATTTTATGGTCCTAAAATTGACATCAAGATCAAAGATGCGATCGGGCGTTTGTGGCAGTGTTCCACGATTCAAGTCGATTTTAACTTGCCGGAACGCTTTGATATGGAATACGTCGCAGCGGATGGTTCGCGACAGCGTCCGATTATGATTCATCGCGCTATCTTCGGCTCACTAGAACGCTTCTTTGGCATCTTAATTGAGAATTATGCGGGGGATTTTCCGCTGTGGTTTGCTCCGGTGCAGGTGAGGTTGTTGCCAGTGGGTGATGATCAACGAGAGTATGTGAATGCGATCGCTCTGCAATTAAGACAACTGGGATACCGAGTTGATATAGATTTCAGTGGAGAACGTTTGGGCAAAAAAATTCGCACTGCAGAACTAGAAAAAATTCCCGTTGTTGCGGTTGTTGGTAAGCGGGAAGTGGCAAGCCAAACCTTGAATATACGAACTCGTCAATCAGGAGAACTCGGAGCTTTAACTATATCGGAACTTCAGGAAAGAATGCAGCAAGTAATTAGCAACAAACAACAAACTTAGATTAGGAGGCACTTGATATCTTCCCGTGCCTCTAGGCACGGGGATTCCCAAACTTCACAATTTAGGTTTCTGTTTCAATAAACAGGTGGATATGTTCAGGTTCTATGACCAGACTGAGAACTTCGCAATTTAGTTCTCGTGCTACGTCATGAATCAATAGATCTAATCGCTGTTTATCGATTAGGCACTGGCGTTGTCCGTCTTGCAATTCGCTAAACGACCGAGATGAAAACGCAGCAATAAAGTGCGATTCGTTCAGTCGAAACCGGGAAATCGGGGGATGACTGGCTTTTACAAGGTAATCCTATTGAGGATGGAGTAAGCACTTAAATCCCTTGTAGATGACAACTTCATAACCTTGCAGGTGAGCGTAAGTATATAAGACTACGACAAGTCCTGCCCCTCAGACGCAGAGGTGAAAGCATGCTTTCACCTCTGCGTCTGAGGGGCAGGACTTGTCGTAGTCTTATATACTTACGCTCACCTGCAAGGTTATGAAGTTGTCATCTACAAGGGATTTAAGTGCTTACTCCATCCTCAATAGGATTACCCTGTAGAAGCCAGTCATCCTCCGATTTCCCGGTTTCGACTGAACGAATCGCACTTCCTTGCCGCATTGATATCGCGGTCGTGTGTTGTGCCACAGTTTAGGCAAGTCCACTCTCTAACAGAAAGGTCTAGTTTGCCGCCACGAAAACCACAGCAAGAGCAAGTCTGACTTGTTGGTTCCCAACGGCTAATTACTCGAAACTCACGACCATACTTTTCGGCTTTACCTTCTAAATATGTCCGGAATTGCCGCCAACCCAAATCACTGATAGCTCTAGACAGTTTCCGGTTTTTGAGCATTCCTGCAACATTCAAATCTTCCAAAACAATCGTTTGGTTTTCACGGATTATCCGGGTTGAAAGTTTGTGCAGAAAATCAGTCCGGGTATCTTTCAATTTCGCTTGCAGTTTGGCTTGGCGCTTTCTGACACGTTCATAGCGTTTACTTCCTCTCGTCTTCCTAGATAAATTCTTACTCAACCTGCGAAGTCGATTAATTCGCTTATAAAGTGGTTTTGGGGCATCTATCTTTTGCCCATCATCTAGGGTTGCAAAGGTAGCGATACCCAAATCAATGCCAACACTGTTTTCAGTCTTGGGCAAGACAGAGGAGGCTATCTCAACAACAAAGCTGACAAAGTATCTACCAGCAGCATCCTTGATAACAGTGACCGACGATGGTTCAAATGGAAGTGGTCTAGACCAGGCAATTTTGAGCTTTCCAATCTTGGCTACTTTGAGGCAATCACCCCGTAGAGTAAATCCCCTTTGAGTAAACCTAGCTGACTGTTTGGCGTGACGTTTCTTGAACTTTGGGGGTAAAACTTGCTTACCTTTTCGTTGTCCTTTACAGGACTTAAAAAAGTTCTGATAAGCTTGCTCTAAATCATTGAGAGATTGCTGCAAGGGGACACAAGAAACCTGAGACAACCACTCGCGCTCTCTAGTTTTCTTGGCTTGAGTAATGAATTGTTTCTGAAGTTCTGAGTTTTGAGGCTTTTTCCCTCCAGCTTTGTACTGAGTAATACAGAAAGCTAAAGCATCATTCCAGACAACGCGGACACATCCAAACAACTTAGCTAGTGCCATCTGTTGCCCAGGTGTCGGATAAATTCGATATCGATATCTTGCCTTCATGTTGTTATAATAGCACAAAGCGACGGCAAAATGGCGGCATAAAAAAATTAACGATTCGATGCTCTGAAAAGGAAGATGAAAGACTTTTGGTTTATTGCTCCCAAGAAAGCAGAAGCCAAAATGATGTATTAAGGGAGCTAATCAGAAAGCTGAAGATACAGAAAAAGCCGTCCTAGTTCGCGCAGCGTTGCCGAAGGCTAGGACGGGGCTTCAAACCCATTATTTTGTGAAGCATCTTAGCCGCCTGGGAGATCCTTCGCTATTGCTCATGATGACTTAATTCCGTTAAGGTGCGTAAGTCCTACAAAATTCAAAACCTCGCTCATTTAACTAGGGCAAAAGTAACTCTAATTAACCCAACTTGTTAGTTACTGGAGTTTGCGATCACAGTCTTGAGTTTACCAAGGGACTGCCTCTTCGTCTACACCTGTTACCCTGTGTTTTTAGGCTGTTTTAATAGTTATACTTTCTATTATCACACCATTACCTCCTCCTGAATGATGCAAGGAAAAGCTATTAAATCTTGATCCTGAATACTTGATAATACCTTCTCCATATCCTGTTGTACAGGATATGGTAGTTCCGTTAAAGTCAGTGTTACTTTGATTGGTATATTGAATACTTACAACCCCATTATTTGTAGCGAAATTAGTTAGTGTCTCACTTATATCTAGCGCACTGAACTGAATTTCAATTGAATCAATCGTTTGTGAGAATTCAAGTGTATAATTACTTGCTTGTGTTGAGCCCGCTCCTAACCAAAGTCCTTTGTATTGTGTATAAGGAGAGAACTTAATTGCATCTCCTAAAGTTGAAGTGGTAAGAGTTGTTCCATCAACTGTAACTTGTTCTGGGTTGGCAGAGAAGTTATCTCCAGCAAAAGTGACAGTTTTTTCTTCATGTCTTTGTAAGAGCTGTATTTCACTAAAGAACACTTCTTGTTCAGAGCAATCAAAAAAGGCAAAATGCCCGTCAGAAAACTTATTGTTAATCTCAAATTCTAATTGGTCATCAACCCAGACTTCTACCTTGTCGTTGTTAAACGCAAACTTAAACTGATAAGGTTTATGGTGTTGCCAGGCTGTTGTTCCTAAGGTATTAGCTGTAGCGACTACTGGTAATTTTAGAAAATCAAGGAAGTGAGGAATTCCCTTGACGCAGCATAATTTAAGTCCAGGTCTTTTTAATTGAGCAGACCAAGTAAGCAGCAAAAACTCAGCATTTGTGTTGTTCGTATCTCCTGGCTGAAAATTCAAAGCGAAGCCAATGAAATCATTATCATAATTTGTCTCTACTTCTACCTTAACTGAAATGCTCTTCTCTAAACTATTAAAATCACTGTAGAAGAAAGAGGGACTAGCATTTTTAGTTTGAGATACTGATAGCCCATCACTAGCGATTTCCCACTCAGCTACCTCTTGTTTATATTTATCCGCTCCAATTTGAGCTGGGTCATACCCTTCTATTGTCCATTTCGCTAAATCAATTGTATTCATAGCTTAAAATTACATTCTTATCTTAAATAAACATTGGTGCAAGATTTCAGTAATACTAACAATCTCAAGTCCTGACGGATATCCCTCAATAGGAGGAAAGGAAAAAAGCTTGACTATAGATTCTTTAGACCCAACCTACAGTTTTAAAGGAAATTCATGGATATCCTAATCTTTGGTTCAACTAGTTGTGCGTTCAAACAAGACAATCAGGGTTACAAGATTATCCTTTTATAAAATAATAAATCCTACCAATCTTGGGGGAATTTGAATTATTTTTTACGTTCTCTGAGAACCGGATTTGGTATCACTGGGTAGGGTGAACGAAATTTTGGGTGGGATTTCTTGAGCTTTGTCTCCAAAAATTATCAGTTCTCCCTTCTTCCTCCGCTCCTCCGCCCCTCTGCTCCTCCGCCCCTCCGCTCCTCCGCCCCTCTGCCCCCTGACAAGGGTAGGTTTTTTACTTTCGGGTTGGGACAAGACAAGGGGGACAAGGAAGACAAGGTGACAAGGGAGTAAAACCGTACAAAATCCTGTTCGGTTCGCCAAAATTGTTGATGTTAAAAAGCCCAGTTTTTCGTACAAAATCCTCCTTGTCTACTTTCCTTCTTTCCTTCCTTGTCTCATTTTCACCTAAATATTAAAAACCTACCCTTGTGAGCCCTCCGCCCCTCCGCCCCTCTGCTCCTCCGCTCCCCACCCTTTTTTTCGCTCACCCCACTGGGTATTTCCTAAGAGCCTAGGACTCAAATTCGGCTGCCATCGTTTGCCAAAACTGCTTGATATCTTGGCGCGATCGCAAATGGAAAACTCGTTTTGTGGCTTTAGCCTTTTCCACATAAGTCCGGTACCTGGGTGTCAACTTTGTATGACATAGCCAGACGGTGTAGTAGCTGTTCAGCGTGCTTCGCAAAAGTGGGCTGTGCTCCGGCCAACCGGCGGGGGGCACCCAAGCAGCTTTAAGAAATCGTTTTGTTACCCACCAATAATGCCGCAGCACGGGCATATCAAGATATACCAAGGTGTCAGCCACTGCCAAACGGTTCCACACTGTATCCAGGGAAACAAACCCATCGATGATCCAGCTGTCTTGTTGCAGAAGGTTATTATGGGCGGCTTTGAACTCAGTGTGGGGGACTTCGCCGCCACCGGGCTGGTACTTCAGCAAATCAAGCGGTATCCAGGGTAATCCGGTCATTTCAGCAAGCCGCTGGCTAAGGGTGGACTTTCCTCCGCCCGCATTACCAAATACAGCAACTTTTTTCATAGGTATTCAACATTCAACTCTACTCAGCCTTCTTCGCCACGATGAACACGATTTTCGCTTTACCTATTGGCGAATTGTAATCACCCGCTTGCCATTGGCAATTAAGCGCAAACCCCGCATCAGTCAAACTTTTCTCTAAGTCTTTTATCGTAAAGACTTTTACTAACGGAAAAAGCCCCAAGAACTTACCAATGGGTGCAATCAGCTTGAACCAAGCTATCGTATCCCCCAGGCATACTGTACTGGTGATGAAAAGTCCGCCAGGTTGGAGCATATTATAGACCTTGGCGATTACCTCTTCCTTATTGTCTAGTAGATGTAAAACATTCAGTCCCAACACAGCATCGTAAGTTCTATCGGGGACCCTCAGCTCATCAATGCTGGCTTGCTCAAAAGTGATGTTTTGGATGTTCTGGGTATCGGCTTTCCCTTGGGCAATCTCAATCATGTTTGATGAGAAATCAATGGCTTGGATATGTTGCACATAAGGGGCATGAGCAATGGCTGTCGATCCGGTTCCGCAACCAAACTCCAGGACTTCCATACTGGGTTGAAAATACTCTCGCGTAATCTGTAGTTTCTTCTGGTAGGCTGCTTCATCCGCGATAGGTTGTCTTGAATAACCTTCGGCGATTTTGTTCCAAAATTTAGCTGAAGAGTTCATCATATCCTCTTTGATTTAATTAAACGGTTTCTTCAATTTCTCGCATCTGAGGCACGTCCATAAAAATTATGCTTCCTGATTGCTTGAGTAGCTCTTGGGAGCTGGGTTACGCCACCGCAAGGCCGACCAAATGATGAATGATAAAGCTGCGATTTCTATGAACATGTGAAAGGTATCGTCAAACACTTAACCTGTAGACCTTAGAGGTGACCGATATCGGTTTTTTAAACACCACTAGTTTCAAGCATACTACAAAAGCCACAGAGTAGTACAAAAAAACTAAAATAATTCCACCCTCGAACATTCTAAAGTCGTACAGTTCACTTTCTGTATGGATGACTGGCATACTAATAAAGAGGTAGATATTTTTCTCAATAATCCCCCTTTCTTCGCCATAATGCATCACTTGGGCATCACCATTTTGTCCAAAGTTCAATCAAAGCAGAAATGGCTCAGATCACCCGGCGATCGCAGATCTAAATGATTTGCTGCCGGGACCCAAACCGAACACGACAGGATATAATTCAATGCTACTTGGCAAGTGCCTACAGCCGCAGATCCTCGCATCCGTCTACAAGATGGGACATGGGTCGAGGATTCTTATTGCTGATGCTGGCTATCCGTGCATCACGGGTGTTCCTCCCTCAGCGGACAAGGTCTGGCTCAATCTAGCGCCTGGAAAGGTGCTCGTGACGGACGTTCTGGAAGCTCTCACGTCTGTCATACCTATTGAGAAGGCGGAGGTGATGCACCCAACTAAAGGCTTCGATCCTGAGCAAGAAGTCTTCCCCGAAATCCGAAAGCTCCTGCCCAAAGACCTGGAATTGACTAAGACCGAGAATTTCGAATTCTATGATCGTGCACGACACAAGTATACGGCGCTCTTGATCGCCACTGGCGAGCCACGCAACTGGGCCAATCTGCTGCTCACGGTCGGGGTGTAGCAAGGTGTTTGGGCATGGTGCACAAGTATCGTAAAAAAATGGCTTTTGATAAGTCTTTTTTTGTCTGATTTTATGCAGGAGGAAGGAAGACTATTTCTGTTCCGTCTGTTCCTGATCTTAAGGGGCCACATCTTGTACTTTGTGGTCCATTTAGGTATTACAAGCATAAACTTCTTTATTTTAGGGAATGCCGCACTAATCCAGGGATTTGTATGAACGACACGAGTTTTGATTATTGGAAGCTGCAACTTGGTGATGTAGTGTTTGTACTCAACCTGCCAAGCGACAGTTCAACCTCACGCCAACAGATCCATAAGCAACTGTCAGAAACTGAAATACTTTTTTCTGAGTCTCTTAGCCAATCACTCCAATCACTTGATGGGCTTCTAAAACCGTTTGGTCAGAGTGATAAATCGTTATTAACCATATTTTTATCTATATACAGTATTGTTTTAAATCGCTATACGAGTCAGGCAGACATTGTCATTGGGACATTGCCAATATACGATTGTTCAACATTAGAAGATGCGGAGAGTTCTTCATCAAACAGTGTGGGTATCCGAGTTGTTCTAGATACATCAATGACGTTTCGTGAACTTCTCAAACAGGTGCACACAACCCTTAGGCGAGCCCATGCTCACCAAGACCTCTCTTTTGATGCGTTTGCGGAAATCATATCGAGTGAACAAGGTTATCCTCCATCCAAACTTCAGGTCTTTCTGGGATTAGCAGGTTTACAGCAACAGGGTGGTTCTGATACCATAAATTCGTCTCAGTATTTGTGGAATTCTGGTGAAAAATATGACATGGCACTATGGATTTCAGGCCATCAAACCAGACTATGTCTCCGAGCCGTTTATAACAATGCACTTTTTTCAAATGTACGAATAAAGTGCATGCTAGATCAATTTTATAAGCTATTAGAACAAGCGATTCGTCAACCTGATGCAAGTATCGCATCCTATTCATTAATTACCCCTGAATCTAAAACACATCTGCCTGACCCTAGTCTTCCGATTTCTCCGCCTGTATATAACCTCGTCGGGCAACAGTTTCTCAAGCACGCATCTGTCCATCCAAACAACCCAGCCGTTCGGCAGTATGGCAGAAGTTGTACCTATGGTGAGCTGCGTCAGCGTGCAGAAACCGTAGCCCATCGTCTTCTGCTTGAAGGCCTTGAACGGGGTGAAGTTGTAGCGATTTATGGGTCCCGTAGCCTTGGTCTGATTACCGGAATACTGGGGGTCATGTTAGGCGGTGGCGCGTTTCTACTGATCGATCCTAACTTTCCCTTAAAGCGCATAAAGGTCATGCTGCAACAGGCGGCTGTCAACTATGGGATTTCAATCTCCGGTTCCCCGGTTCCCGATCTGCCTGAATTCACCACGTCTCCGCTAAGCATAAATGCCGAAAGTGGCGAAATAGAACCTTCCCACCAAACAGCAAAAGCCCACGGTCAGGTGCTTCCAGACGTGCAAGCCGACGATCCCGCCTGCGTCTTTTTTACATCGGGAACCACAGGAACGCCAAAGGGTATTCTTAGCGATCAAAAATCTTTGGCTCACTTTCTGAGCTGGCAACGGGAGACATTTGCGATTGACTCAGCCGACCGCTGTGCCCACTTAACAGCCGTTTCCTTTGATGTCGTGCTGCGCGACATTTTTCTTCCGCTTACCAGCGGAGCGGTTTTATGCATCCCTGATGCATTAACCATGCCTCCTGAAAAAATCCTGAATTGGCTTCAAGAGGAACAGATTACATCATTCAATATCGTACCGACACTGGCGCAATTCTGGCTCGACTATGCTCCAGTGGGGTTTTCACTGGAGTCACTGCGATGGGTTTTCTTTGCCGGTGAGCCGCTGACTGATCGGCTCATAAATCAATGGCAGAAAACCTTTGTTGGTGGGGGACGCATTGTCAACTTTTACGGTCAAACGGAAACAGGTTTGGCGAAATGCTGCTACCAGACCTCCGAAGGCATTTACGCTGGCGTTCAACCTGTGGGGCGAGCATTGCCCTACGCGCAAGCCTTGGTTCTCTCCCCAAACGACCATCTATGTGGCGTAGGAGAGGTCGGGGAAATTGTCTTCCGTACTCCATTTATGACGTCTGGCTACCTGAGCCAAGCTGCGGAGCGAAATAGTTTTCGTCCCAACCCGTTCACCAGCGATCCGACTGACCTGCTTTACTATACCGGCGATATCGGACGATATCACCCCCTTGGAATTCTTGAGATTTTAGGACGGTCTGACGATCAGGTGAAAATCAGCGGTGTCCGGATCGAACCAGCGGAGACAACTGTAGTCCTGTCCAGCCATCCAGCCGTGCGAAGTTGTGTTGTTATTCCTCTTCGTTCCAAGGACCGTTTGCCTTATCTGGTGGCCTACGTCGTTCCTTCAACGTCTAAGCCTGAAAATGAATGCCGCAATGAATTGAAGGCATTTTTAACCGAACGGCTTCCTACAGCCTTTGTGCCCTCAACGTTTGTTTTTCTAACGGAATTACCGAGGAAAGTTAATGGCAAGATTGATCGACAGGCCCTGCCGATTCCCGAGCATCAATCTGAAGTCATCGCAGATGAAGCACTTCCCCCCCGAAACCTGGCCGAGCGCCGTCTGGCTTCGATTTGGGAACGCATCCTCAACAGAAGCCCCATCAACCTTCACGATAACTTTTTCGATCTAGGTGGAACGTCTATGCAAGCGTTGTATCTAGTTGCAGAAATCGAGCGACAGTTTGGGTTAACGTTTTCCCTAGACGTTTTGATTGAATCTCCTGTGTTGGAGCAGTTAGCTGCACAAGTCGCAACTGGAGGCGTTTCCACTGGTGCCTATGTCACCTTAGTAAAAGAAGGGAAAAATCCCCCATTATTTTGTGTGTCTGGAACGGGGGGGCATGTTTTTCGACTGCGTCCCTTTGCAGTTCATCTACAAACCGATCAACCGGTTTATGGCTTACATTTTCCCGGCATTGATGGTCACGAAGAACCATGCGAGACCGTTGAAGATGTGGCGATCGCCATGCTCGAAAAGATTCGGGCAAAGCAGCCGCAAGGCCCCTATTATTTAGCTGGCTACTCCTATGGTGGGCAAATTTGTTACGAGATGGCCCAGCGGTTGACTGCGGCTGGAGAACACGTTGGCCTCCTTATCCTTCTAGATACATTTGCTCATCCTCCAATTACTGCGGATTACAATGAAAAACTTTTAGCCATGATTAAAGCTGAAGAGGAAGAAGAAGTCTTTGTATTTGACCATCTCAGAAAGATTCTCGAAGCCAACCAACATGCTGAAAAAATATATTCTCCGCCCGTGGATATTTGTGGAAAAGTAGCCTTGTTTAGAACCGATCAATCTCACGCCGTTCAAAACTCTCCGACGCTAGATTGGGCGCCTTTAGTGCCATCAGGTGTAACCATTTATCCAGTACAGGGGACCCATGACACGATGGTTGAAGACCCCTATGCCAAAGGGCTAGCGGAGAAAGTTCGCATGGCACTTTTGAAAGAGCTGAAAGGTGTAAGCGGTTAGACCTTTCAATGGCTTAGCTGTACCTTGCCGCAGATGAGGTACAGCCACCAAAGTACGCCAAAAAAGTGAATTTTAGTTTAGTAGAACGTTTACGGGAGCTGATACATGCTGAAAGGCTTTGTAGATTACAATGTAGATGCAACAGTCAAATTTGGAGGAAGTTTACTAGCCGACGAGCAAGCCTGTCGGAATACGGTTCGTGCCCTTCAATCTGCGGCGCAACAAGGAAAACGGCTCTTAGTGATACCGGGCGGTGGGCCAACCGATAATACGATTGAAGAACTTGATGCCCGGACGCCCTTTGTTCCAGATACCCACCATCGAGCGTGCGCCCGAGCCCAAGATCAAACCGGACTGATGATTTCTGATCCGTGTTTTTCTAACAGCCTCCGAGCCATTGAAACCCTCGAGGAGATGAGACACACCTTAGATGAAGGACTCGTTCCAGTCCTCTTACCATCCCGTCTGATCTTTGATATCGATCCATTTGAGCGGACATGGGAAATCACATCTGATGCCATGGCTGTTTGGTTTGCTTGGTTGGTCCGCTGCAACTTAACGCTGATTTTGACCAATGTTGATGGCGTTTATCGAGACGGCAAGGTTGACTCGGAAGCCCATTTTCTGCCCGAAGTCACTGCTTCTGAGTTGGCACAAATGGGCCATACCGCCGTAGATGCATGTACGCCAGCGTTCTTAGTTGAGCATGGGCTCAATTGCTGGATTCTCAATGGCAAATATCCAGACCGTATTACTCAACTTCTAGTGGATGGAATTAAGCCCGTGGGCACTTTCGTCAAAGGGGGGCAGGATGGTTAAACTTCTTTTCGACTCCGATGATTTGGGGCTAGTGGTATTTTCCCCAGACGCGGTCAGGAGCCAGTTGATTGGCTCGCTAGAAAGGGAAGTCGCGTCCCTAACGGGATGTGTACCGGTCTTCCGTCGGTGGTTTTGTCATACCCCTGCCAGTATTGAAGCCTTTTACAGAGCCAGCATTCCAAACAATACTCCCCACTGGCATCTTGTTTCAGCCTTGTTTAACTCAGGTCCCTCTCTAGCCGTAATATGGCGAGGAGAAGATGCCATAGCCAAGCTAGATGCCGTAAAGGGCAGTAGCCACCCTGCCGAGGCAACGTTGCCGTCTATTCGCAGTCGGTACTGGTGCGACAATCCAGTGATGAATTTAATTCATGTCAGCGATGATCGAGAAACTGCCATCAATGAGATTGAGATTATTCAGACCTGTGCAGGAGAATTGAACCTCAATAATCAGGTGCTTGAATGTCTTCCGGACGATAACACTACAACAATGCCCCATATCGAACATTCTGGGGTTCTAGTATTTCTTCGTGTAGTGCGCTCCTTGGTTGAATCCTATACCAATATAAGGTTAGGAACAATTGAGCTTCCTAAGGATGGTTCAGCAAAGCTGTCCCAATCTATTGCGCGAACTAAGCTGGAAAAATATGCAGACGTCTATCCAGCTATCTCTAAATGTATTCAGCTTTTTCTAGAGGGATCATCTGATACCATTCATCACCTAGAATTCTTAGTTCCCTTAACGCCATGGGATAAATTAGCGATTTCTTGCGGTGTTGTTGCCCGTAAAAGATGGAATCGTTCTCCGCTTTGGGAAACAATTGAAAGCATCCGTTCAATATTACCCGCAGACCTTCAATGGATATTTAGTGGCAGTGCTGCACTGACAATGCACGGCTTTAAATGCAAGCCAAATGATATAGATATCTGGTGTTCCAAAGACGCATTTCAGGCGATCGGTAACGTACTAGGTATCGAGAAAACGCCCTATTCTGTTGCGAACTTACAGGGTGAAGTGATTAAGTGGTGGCATTGTGGGTGGGAGGTTGAGATAGTAAGCCCTCTTATCAATGCTGAAGGAACTGTAATAGGTGTCGATGCTCAAATGCTAGCCCAGACAAATCCCAATCGACAGACTGAATCGATTGAAGACCTAGTAGCAGAGTTATTGTTACTACGACGACCGGAACCAAAGACCGACTTAAAAAGAGCATTAAGTATACTAACAACCTTTTGGGAAAAAATTGACCATGATTACCTGTCTTGGCGCTTAAGCGAGTGGAATGTTCCAGAAAGCTTAATAAAGCTAACTGACTCAAGGTAGGATAATAAATCAGCGAGAATTTTTTCCCGTTTGCTGCCCACAAAACCTATATAAAATAGATAGTAGGAGAACCATTAAATGGTTAATCAATCTTTGTTCAGAAGTGATGAAGTATCAGATATCAAGATGGTAAGGGGTGAAGGAGTATATCTTTTTGACGAGACTGGTAAAAGGTATATAGATTCAGCTGCAGGAACGTTTAATTTGTCGTTAGGATACAGTAATCAAGAAGTTATTCAAGCCGCGTTTTCCCAGGCTAATCATTTATTACATTGCACCTCTTCTTTTACGACGGATCCCATTGACAACCTGGCAGCTAAGCTTGTTGAAACAAGCCCTAGCAACTTGAAAATTGCTCATACAAAAGTGTCAAGTGGTTCTGTTGCCATTGAAGGGGCAATAAAATTAGCGCAGTATTACACGGGAAAAAAAGAGGTCATCTGCTTTCACCGATCGCATCATGGTCAAACGATTCACACGATGGCCATGTCAGGATTTAGCTTTAGAAATCAGCCCTTTCAGTTTTCTAAAGATGCAATCTATCACGTCCCATACCCCTATTACTATCAAGCCCCCAATAAAACACCAGAAGAAGTCAATAATGAGGTCCTGACCTATATTGAAGACACGGTTAAATACTCCTCTTGTGATCAAGTGTCTGCAATTGTCATGGAGCCCATATTGGGTCTTGGCGGTAATGTAGTCCCAACCCAACAATTTTTTGTCGATCTTAGGGAGTACTGCAACCAAAAGGGTATTGTTCTGATATTTGACGAAATTCAAACCGGTGTTGGTCGCACAGGCTGCATGTATGCGAGCGACTATTTTGGTGTACAGCCAGATATTATGGCGGTTTCTAAAGGGCTTGGCGGTACAGGCTTTCAAGTTGCGTCTATTCTCATGGAAGAGAAGTTTAATCATATGCCAGCGTACTACCACTCGTTCACGTATGGCTCAAATTTGATGAGCTGTGCTGCTGGAGTAAAAACGCTTGAGATTATTAGCCAGCCAGCATTTTTGGATAATGTTAAAGTTCAAGGGGCTTATATCCAACAAAGACTACATAGCATGAAGGATAAATATGATTTTATCGGTGATGCTAGAGGCGTTGGGCTAATGACAGGCATTGAGGTTGTGAAAGACAAGTTAAGCAGAGAGCCAGATGTCGATTTAACCAATAGGATAAAGAAAGCCGCTTTTGCCAATGGTTTGATTGTAAGAACTTCTGGCTATGGAAAAGGTAATGTTGTGAAAGTCAGACCTTCACTCAATATCACCGGTTCTAAATCAAAAGAACTCTGTGATATTTTAGACGCTACCTTAGCTGATATAGATTCAGGGTTGAGAGCAAAATCACCAAAACCGCAGAAGACTTTAAGTTGCTCTCAGCCATTAGTATAGAATGCGTAGGATGGAATGGCACTGAAATAAGGTCGGTGGGCAATGCCCACCCTACGAAATATCCAGAGTTCTGGCAATTCAAAAATGCTTATTTCAGTGCCATTTCACCTTGCCTGTAGGGATTTGTGAAATCTTGAGCTGAGCTGAGAGTAACGGGTTCCTGGGGCGGCTTGTCGCCCCCCCAGAGAAATTCTAAAAATATTGATCTACGCTAGATAAAATTGGGGTTTGACAACAATGGGGTTAGTTATTTTTGACTTAGATGAAACAATAGTCAGTCTTGATACAGATGTGGCTTGGAGTAACTATCTCCTAAAACATAAATTGGTCAAGGATATAGACTCATTTAAGCAAGAAAAAGAAGCCTACTATCGAGATTACTTGAGCGGGAGATTAGACATTCATCGATATCTTCGCGAATTTGTTTTAAAGAATCTCAAACAGCATCCTCTTGATACACTCTTTGAGTGGCGGGAACAGTATATTAAGGAGATGATTCAACCGTTTGTACTCCATAAAGCGATTGATTGTATGCAGAAACATCGTGCGAAAGAGGACTACACGATGATCCTATCAGGAACTAACGAGTTTCTCGTGGCAGCTACAAGTGAGCTATTTCCTGTAAATTTTTGGGTGGCCACACGGTTAGAGAAAGCAGAGAATTACTTTACTGGAAATGTAGTTGGTGAGCCATTGTCTGGAATCGTTAAGTTACACTGGCTGCAAGATTGGTTGTCAAAACATTCCGAGTTTTGCATGGAAGAAACGACCTATTACAATAACTCACATAACGATTTAACGTTTATGAGTACAGTGGGACATCCAGTGGCTGTTGACCCGGACAATAAGCTTCGAGACCATGCCGAGGCACACAAGTGGCCCATAGTCACTTTTCGGTGAGTTGTGATGCCTCTCATGGAACACATTGGTCGAAATGCAACGTATACGAAGCTGATAAATAGGCAAATTGACCAGCAGATTAAGTTATCTTGGGACGTTCTCCAAAAATCATCCATAGACAGATTACACGATAGGAAAATTAGGTAGTGAATAAGGTAGTAAAGAAGCTAGGTTGGTCTCTGTTTCCTCATCATTTTTTTAGAGTACATTTCCGCAATTATAAGTGGGCTAAGTGGACAGAGCGCGAGCAGGCCATTATTCCTCTTTTTCTTAGTAAGAAAACAGAATGTATTGACAAAAGTATTGTCAGTTGAACCATCAAAGGAATTAGCCTACTCGACTGATTCGATAGGCTACTTGCTACCCGTTTGCTGAGGCTTGCTTTACTAACAAGAGTACGCTGCTGAGAACACCAATCCTAACGCTGTTACATTCCCTCATGAAACCCATAGATTATCAGAGCTTTCTTTTATTTGGTGACGAACTTATTTCTCAAGCCCGTAAGCTGGTTCTATCCTTATGGGAGGAAGATAGGATTCAGGCAGATTTAAAGGTAGATACTACACCTGTTAGTGAAGTTGACCTTAGATGTGAAAAGTTCATTCGTAGCCGCATTCTAGAGCGTTTTCCAGATCATGGTGTCATCGGTGAAGAATTTGGTATCACCAACCAAGATGCAGAGTTTGTCTGGACAATTGATCCCATTGATGGAACGCAAAACTTGATCAATCGCATTCCTACGTTTGCAACAATCTTAGGGCTTATGCATCGTCAACGTCCAGTTTTGGGTTGGATAGACCATCCAGTTTTAGGGGAGTCTCTAAAGGGCGGGATTGGTGTCGGTACGTTTCACAATGGCAAGAGGGTCTTCCTCAATGACAATCTGGAAGGGCTGACGTCAACGGATATCATCGGCACTAATTGCCCTGCGACCTTCGAGCAAGGTGATCATCTAGATGTTCTTTGGAAAATTCTAAAGTTTCATCCACAGGTCCGAATGTATTACGATGCTTATGCCCATAGCCTTGCAGTATCAGGCTCTCTTGCCGTTATGGTGGAATACAACGCCAAGATTTGGGACGTCTCAGCTACACAGGCGCTAATTGAGGGGGCTGGTGGATTTTACCGTGAGCTTGGACGAGGCTTGGATACCGGATCTAACACTTTGTTTCATGTAGCGTTTGGAAAAAAAACTATCGTCGAGCTGATGTCAAAAATGATTCTGGAGGATTGATAGATCTGTACGTGATTGCTCGTTTATCCAGCGTTTCATCAGCAGCTTTATCTCTCTAATTTAAGTCCAGCGTCTGCTTCAACCTGCTTTGTAGTACCTACACTAATAGCTAGACAAGTGCCAAGTAAGATGATTACAAATGCCAGGACATTAGCCAAACTCAGGGTTTCCCCAAATGCAAACCAAGCGGCGATCCCCGTTAACATAGGATCTAATAGGCACATCAACGCTACAAACCCTGCGGATAGGTAACTAAGTGCATAGGTCTGTAAACCTCCCCCCATTAGATGACCAAGGATCGCTAGTCCTATCACAGAAAGCCATCCCTGCACAGTAGCAGGAAATAAAGGTTCATGCCACATCAGAGTTAGTAAACCTGATAAAAACAGACCTATAGCACACTCCAAAAGGAGAATAAAGCTAGTGCTAAATTGACCACGTAGACACTCAATCGATAATAAATTAATCGTTAGAAATAAAGCAGAGCAGAGTGCCACGGCATCTCCCTGAATTTTTGTCGAGTCAAACTGAAAATCATTGAAACCCAAAACAATAGCTCCTATTGTTGCAATAGCTGTACCAAGAATGAATCGATGGCTGAATTGAGTCTTGAACAAAAGCCATCCGCCAAATGTGGCGAATAGGGGCGTGAGGTTATGGATGAGGGAAGAATTGACAATACTCGTTTTCCTCATTCCCCAGTAAAGTGCCCAAACATTAGCCACAAAACTTGTCGCAACAATCATCAGTAAGAAAAAAGATTTTCGATCAATATTGAACGAGGGAAGTAATCCTTTAGCTTGCTGAGTCACAGGAAGGTCAGAGTTTACCGAAAAACGGATTACTCGGACTCGGTTGATATTTTGTCCAATTTTCCAGCAGAGTAGAACAAACGCTGCAATCCACAAGCGGTTAAACAAGGCTGCTTCTGGACTGACATCGGTTTCACACCACCTAACTAGCAGTGGTACGCCTGCATAAGCTAGAATACTCAAGGTTAGGGCAACTAGTGCCAACCGATACTTATGTGCATCATTCTGGTTCATAGCAAAGGCTTCTTCCGAAAAAGGGGTCTGGCAACGAAAACAACATTTGCCCTATTTTTCATCATCACGTATGAGTATTTGGATGATTATTTTAAGTTAAGTGGATAACGGAAAGGATTGTTTGGCATCACCCAACGACCATCTGACTGAACAGAGGTATTTTATAACGCCAGTATTCAATCTACCATTCCGCACCCAAAACTGTCACATAGGGGTGGAGAACAGATAAACCAAGTATTAATACTCAATACCTCAGGGGGTGACAAGCAGGCTGAAGCCTTCAGGCAGTTAGCTTTTCATCCCCCGTTTGAAGTAGGGTAATTTCTAGGGACTAAGACTCGTTAACTTGTTGACTATATCTCGACAATAATCGATGCTTATAGTCCAATTCAGTCCATCTCTTTATAGCTAAATACCTTAAAGACACTAATTTTTATAGCTAAATACGTTAGGGAGACTAATTGAGACTATGAGGAAGAGCATTATGCCATCGCTCTAAAGTATTTCTAGATTAGAGTGTTTCACATTTTTGTTACAAAGGAAGGAGAAGAATGGCATGGAGCAGGTTTTGATAGGAATATTCAGGTCAATGGCCTGGATGATCGCTAAACCCGCCCCTACAATAGGGGTAATTCCCATTCTAAATTCTAAATTCTAAATTCTAAATTCTAAATTCCCCATGACCAATCCGGCAATCTACATCTCCCGTCAATCAGCAGAAAACTTCCTCGCCGAATTTGGCAGAACTTTCCACCAAAGCGAGGCTCAACCACTGTTGTTTCAGGTGTGGGGTATGGGAGGAGTGGGGAAATCGACATTATTGAATAAGTTGCAGGATGTTCATCAGCAGCAAGCAGATTTTGCTAAAGTTTACTTTGGCTTGACGATGGATATCGAGACGCCGATTGAGTTGATGGCAACTCTGTATCAGCAGTTCCCTCAACCTGATATTCCTCCTTTGTTGAAACAAGATATCAGAGATTTGACGCCACCAGCAGATCCTTTTATCTCTATATACGAACAATATCAACAAACTATAGTAGCGCTACAGACTCAACCAGTAGCAGGAAAATCGGTACAGCCGGAGCAACAAAGTGCCCTCAAAGATTTATTGGAATTGGGAACAATCACCGCTTTGTCTACTGTTGGTTCTCCGGATATGGCAGTGGGAATGTTGAGGAATGCCCCCCAAGCGATCGCTTCTGGTAAGGAAAGGGTAGAATCTCTATTACAACAGCATCCGGCTACTAAAGGTAAACAAGATATTCAGTCATTGGTGCGGGAACCGTTACTGAGGTTAACTGAGGCATTTGTTCAAGGGTTAATTCAGAAAGCGAACCAGCGTCCGGTGGTACTATTGTTGGATACTTATGAAAAAGCCCCATCCCAGCTGGATCTGTGGTTGTGTAACTATCTACTGGGGAATAGCCAGTTACAATCTTACCCAATTCGTCTAGTTGTAGCAGGACGACAGTCTTTGCTCAAAACTCAATATTGGCGGAAATTGCAACAAGACCGGAATTTAGTTTACCAGCAACCCTTGGAAAGATTCGACCAACCGCAGACGAGGGAATATCTCCAGCAAATCGGTATAACTGAATCGGAGCAGGTGGAGGATATCTATCAAGTCACCAGAGGCTTACCCTATTATCTTGATTGGATACGAAAGGAAACAGCAACGGGGCGAGAGCTAAATTTTTCCCAAGGTAACCAAGAGATTGTAGAACTGTTGCTGCAAGGACTCAATTCTACCCAAAAACAACTGTTACAGTTAGCTGCTTGTTGCCGGTGGTTTGATAAAGCTTTGATACAGCAGTTACTCAATGCCCAAAATTTAGACTTTGACTCTACTGCTGATGACACAGACAACGGCTTCGACTGGTTAACTAAGCAAGATTTTGTGGAATTGGTACAACACTGCTATCGCCTAGATGATGTAGCACGGGATGTGTTTCGGCTATCTTTGTGGCAAGAAGATAGGGAACGGTTTTATCAAATTCATGGATTACTAGCGGACTATTTTGAAGAGTTAGCTCATCGAGAAGTTCCTCCCGATTTAGATGTAGGGGCATTTGCGCAGCATGGTGCTTTAGCAGTACAGCATTTGGGCGATAATTTATCGGAGAAACCCAAGGTATACACTCCAAATGCTTTGCCCTCCCAGGGTTTCAACACACACCCTAGTCCCCCTATAGAACCATACAACCATCCCGACTGGTGTAGTAACACGGCAGAATACCTTTATCATGCACTGTTTACTCACCGCCGCAATATTCAACTTACTTTTATCTCCCATCTGTTTGCTTCTCGTTATTTGGGGAAGTATGAGGTAGTAAAAATTCCCTTCCAAGCAATTAGCGCTGAAGCAGAGTTAAAAGATTACCAGCTGTTGAACTTTACCAATAGGCAGTTTCTCACCACCATTCAACCAGCTGTTGAATCTAGTTGGGAAGTATTAGTACAAGAACCAATTAATTGGGAGTCCCTGGCAAACTCTGGTTTCTCTGAGTCTCAGGTTAAGGCAGCGTTAAACAAGTGTTTTAGTTATACTGCTTCCTTGGATGGACTAGCAAAATTTGCCGCACTTTCATATCAATTAAGGCGTTGCCTTGAACCTCAGTGTCTAGATTGGTTACAACAAGCCAAACTACGAGGCGAACCAATTACCACTCCTGCTGAACCAGAATTTAGCAGTAAGCTGTTTTTGTTCACTGTAGGTAATGAGTTTTATGAGCTAGGAAAAATAGAAGACGCGATCGCTCGTTATAATCAGGCTATTGAATTTAATCCTGATTATGATGCTGCCTGGTACAACCGGGGTGTTGCCCTGTATGATTTGGGAAAAATAGAAGAAGCGCTTGCTAGTTATGATCAAGCTATAGAATTTAATCCTGATTATGAACAAGCCTGGAACAACCGGGGCATTGTTCTGTATAGTTTAGGAAAAATAGAAGAAGCGCTTGCTAGTTATGATCAAGCTATAGAATTTAATCCTACTAACGATGCCGCTTGGAACAACCGGGGTGTTGCTCTGCAAAATTTGGGAAAAATAGAAGAAGCGCTTGCTAGTTACGATCAAGCTATTGAATTTAATCCTGATTATGAGCAAGCCTGGAATAATCGGGGCAATGCTCTGTATAATTTGGGAAAAATAGAAGAAGCGATTGCTAGTTACAATCAGGCAATAGAATTCAATCCTAATAATGATGCCGCCTGGTACAACCGGGTTGTTGCCCTGCAAAATTTGGGAAAAATAGAAGAAGCAAGTGCTAGTTATGATCAGGCTATAGAATTGAAACCTAATGATGAACAAGCCTGGAACAACCAGGGGCTTGCTCTATATAATTTGGGAAAAATAGAAGAAGCGGTTGCTAGTTACGATAAAGCGATAGAACTTAAACCTGATGATGAGCAAGCCTGGTACAATCGGGGTGTTGCTCTGAAGAATTTTGGAAGAGTAGAAGAAGCGATCGCTAGTTACAATCAGGCTATAGAACTTAAACCTAATTATGAACAAGCCTGGTACAATCGAGGTGTTGCTCTGAAGAATTTTGGAAGAGTAGAAGAAGCGATCGCTAGTTACGATCAGGCTATAGAACTTAAACCTGACTATGATGCCGCTTGGAACAACCGGGGGCTTGCTCTGGTTGAGTTGGGAAAAATGGAAGAAGCGGTTGCTAGTTACAATAAGGCTACAGAATTTAAACCTGACTTACATCAAGCCTGGTACAATCGGGGCAATGCTCTGTATAACTTGGGCAAAGTGGAAGAAGCGATCGCTAGCTATACTCAAGCTATAGAATTGAAACCTGACTATGATGCCGCCTGGAACAACCTGGGCATTACTCTGTATAATTTGGGAAAAATAGAAGAAGCGATCACTAGTTACGATCAGGCTATAAAATTGAAACCTGACTATGATGCCGCCTGGAACAACCGGGGTGCTGCTTTGTACAAGTTGGGAAAAATAGAAGAAGCGATCGCTAGCTACGATAAAGCTATAGAATTGAAACCTGACTTACATCAAGCCTGGTATCTTAAAGCTTGCTGCTATGGATTGCAAAACAATATTGACCTAGCAATAGAAAACCTGCAACAAGCCATCAAAATCAATCCTGACAAATACCGAGAAATGGCAAAAACAGACTCGGATTTTGCCAATATTCGCTCAGAGTCTCGGTTTCAGGCAATGTTTTTTAAGTAATAAGCGCCTAACGGCGAATTCAAAATTCAAAATTCAAAATTCATGAATCTCCGAAAAAGAAGTCAGAAACTAGTCATATCAAGGGATTTAGTCCCAAATTTATGATTTTTAGTTTCTGAAGAGCCCTGAGGAGTGCCTTGCCCCCCAATTGAATAGCGAGAAACTAGTCATATCAAGGGATTAAGGCCAACTGTAGTTATTTTGATTTTCTCGAGAGTAATAAGTAATAAGTAAAGAGTTTATTGTTACTTTCTTTTTCGTTAATACTTACTACCTACTACCTAATACCTAATACCTAACCTACTAAGCCATACTTCTGACAACAGATTCAAACTCCCCTAAGGACGGAGTTGTAGCTGCCTGAACAAGTAGATTACCCAACGTCTCAAGATCATTTATCTTCTCAATCAGCTCCTTTAATGTCAGCGGAGTATCTTGAAATCGAGCTTTAAGGACACGAAAAATATCTTCTTTGCGTCCTTCCCGACGCACTTCAGGAAGTAGTTCCTGAAGTACTTCCTGTCTGCCTTTTTCCCGTCCTTTTTCTTCCCAATCAGTATAAAATAACATCACACGCTCCTTAGTTTTTAGTTCCATACTATCTAGTATTTGCTCAAACACCTCTTCCTCCTGCTCATTCAGGCGTAAATAAGTGCCGATAAACCCAGAGATCAACTCCATTTTCTTTTGATTCAACTCCAGGGTAGCAAGTAAACGCAAACATTCCGCCTTAACCTGGGCACGCTCCTCCGGTGCAATCTTCATCTTTGCCATCAGTGCCGAGGCAACCGGGTTTTCTCGCTTGAGGAAGTCTCGCCAGTTGAGGCGATTGAGCTGAATACTCACAAAATTAAATTCTAATACCTTGCAGTCGGGAAAAGTCACAAGACAACGACTGTTTCGTTCCTTTTCTGGCTTGTCAAAAGTCAACAGAGCAATTGGATAAACCGGTAGCTGAAATTTCTCATGTAAGCGAGAAAAGTAATAAAACATCCGCCAACGAAGATCTTCTTCGCTATAAGCACTCGACTGAGATTCGATATGGATTAAGAAGCAAGCCTCGCTATCTCGAAAGGATACACGAGCAACTAAATCAACGGTTTTCTTTTTGCCTTTTTCGACAGGAGCAAATACCTCTCGAACCGTTTCGGTAGGTTCCAAGCTAAACCCCTGTATCTCAGCATAGTCCAGAACTCGAGGGGCAAAGAGCTCAATAAAGTCTACAAAAAAGGTAGAAAGTAGCTCTTTAAAGATAGCGTCATGGTCAATAGATGGTGTCACTCCCAATAATTCCTGTAATTGGCTAACTATTGATTAAGGTTTTTAGCACAGTCAGCAACATTTATCTCCAAGTACTTAAACTAACTCAAACTTTGGAGATAATTACCTGAATAAAGAGTGATGGCGATCACATTGTTATGAGATATTTAAACAAAATGCTATACTGCTAGATTAACATCGCACTAATCCTATAAACTAGATTTAGCGTTAGTTTTTAGCAAACGAATCGCACTATTCCTAATTGATGATGAATTAATGATTCCCAAAATTCAGACTATACCAATTCAACATCTAGCTTCAGGCGATCGCTTGGCAATCCAAGTCTATCAATTCAGTGGTAGTAAACCAGGAAAAAAGGCATATCTACAGGCGAACCTCCACGGTGCAGAAATTGTTGGTAATGCGGTTATTCATCAGTTGATTGAATTTCTCCTCACTCTTGATGATAGCCAGCTGGTTGGGGAAATTTGGTTAGTACCTGTGTGCAATCCTCTCAGCACTAATCAACGCCATCACAATTTTTCTACAGGAAGATTTAACCCTTATGATGGCAAAGATTGGAATCGTATTTTCTGGGACTATGAGAAACAAGGTGATGATTTAGCTGCCTTTGCCCAATCTCAGATTAATCTTGAGATGACTGAGATTTACCACAACTACCTCAAACGCATTCAGGCAAGTTTTGCTCAAGAATTAGCTAAAATACAATCTCCGAGTGGAGTGCCCTTGCGTCAGCGTTACCGCTATCAGCTACAATCTCTATGTCTTGATGCCAACTATGTGATTGATATTCATAGCTCCACCAATCAAGCCATTGATTATCTGTATTGCTTTCACAACGCACAAGAAAGCGCTAAGGCTTTTCTCTTGGACTATAGTATTTTGATGAGTGAGTACGATGGAGATGCCTTTGATGAAGCTTTTCTGAAACCCTGGCTAGCACTGGAAAAACAATTAGCAGCATTGGGTAAAATAATTAAGTTTGATGTGGAATCTTGGACATTGGAATTAGGTTCTGGCATGACGATGAATCCAGAATCAGTGGCAAAAGGAATTAAGGGTATCAAAAATTACTTGGCAGAAAAGGGAATATTAAAGATTGTTGGTTTCCCTGTAGCAGAAACTGCATCTCACCAAATCAATTTTGCTAACAAAAGTCAGCTCAAAAGCTATTATGCTCCTGTAGGTGGGATGATTCAATCAAAAGTTGAACTAGGTAGCCTGGTTAAAGAAGGAGAACTAATGTATCAGCTACTGAGTTTCAATAAGAATCAAGAGTTACCAACATTAATAGATATCTATGCTGAAACTACGGGGGTAGTGTTTACTGTATCCACTAATCAGGCGGTTAATGAAGGGGAGTATGTACTGAGTGTGATGCATTTGGATAAGTAATATCAAGTTCGGTTGAATACTTAC
Source organism: Symploca sp. SIO1C2 (assembly GCA_010672925.1). Lineage (GTDB taxonomy): Bacteria > Cyanobacteriota > Cyanobacteriia > Cyanobacteriales > Coleofasciculaceae > Caldora. The sequence goes on from JAAHFP010000011.1 coordinate 59,957, forward strand.
ACTTTGGCTGCGACAAGGCAGAGGGCAGAGGGCAGAGGGCAGAAGGGAAGAAAGAAGTTTGCAAGGGAGAAGGGAATTATAAGTGATTATCCGAACTTGATATAATAAGTAATAAGCAGTAGTAGGACTTCAGTCCAAAAAGAAGCCAAAAACAATGTGGGCATAACGGGTTTGGTAATTTATTGAAAAATGATTGAAGCCACGGTCCAATGGTTAACAATTCTTTCCTTCAATGACTGCTTCGGCTTGCAACGCGATCGCTCTCAACTCATCTAAGGTATCCTGTTCAACAGACTGCCACAAAGACCGCTGATGAGCTTCTAGTAACCTTTCTGCCATATCTCGCAATGCCCAAGGATTCTTTTGTTGGATAAATTCCTGTACTTTAGGTTCAAAAATATAGGCTTCTGCTACCCCTCGATACATATGGTCTTCGACACAATTAGCTGTAGCATCATAGGCAAATAAATAGTCCACTGTTGCCGCCATTTCAAAAGCTCCTTTGTAGCCGTGACGCATTACCCCTTCTATCCATTTGGGATTAACTACACGGGAACGATAAACCCGGGCAATTTCCTCCCGCAACTGTCTTACTTTCGGATTTTGAGGGATAGAGTTGTCGCCAAAGTAGGTTTGGGGATTTTTACCAGTCAAGGATCTAATAGCAACAGTTAGACCCCCTTGGAACTGATAATAGTCATCAGAATCGAGTAAATCATGTTCTCGATTATCCTGGTTGTGCAGCACTATTTGCATTTGTTGTAAGCGCTGCTCAAAAGCTTCTGCTGCGGGAATTCCTTGTAATCCGGTTTTAGTTGGTGCAGCAATTGGTTCTGGTTTATCTGTGTAGGCAAAACTACTCCAGTTAATATAAGCACGAGCTAAATCTTGCTCATCCTGCCAGTTTTGTGCTTCAATTAAACCTTGTAACCCTGCACCATAAGCACCAGGTTTAGAACCAAAAATACGATAACCCGATCGCTGTTGAGCTTCTTCAAGACTTAAGCCAGCTGCTTCCCACCTGACTTGCTCTTGTTGAACTTGGGCTGCTAGGGGATTCTCCGCCACAGGTTCATCCAAAGCCGCAACTGCTCTTACCGCTTGATCAAATAAGCTAATTAAGTTGGGAAAAGCATCCCGGAAAAAGCCAGAAATCCGCAAAGTTACATCAACCCGGGGACGCCCTAACACTGATACTGGTAGAATTTCAAAATCCACTACCCGACGAGATACCCCATCCCACACTGGCTGTACTCCCAACAAGGCTAAGGCTTCGGCTAAGTCATCGCCTCCGGTACGCATAGTGGAAGTTCCCCAAACGGACAATCCTAAGGTTTTAGGGTATTCACCATTTTCCTGAGTATAGCGTTCAATAAGAACTTCTGCTGCCTTACGACCCACATCCCAAGCAGTTTCTGTCGGGATAGCGCGGATATCCACAGAGTAGAAATTTCGTCCTGTCGGCAACACTTCCGGACGTCCTCTGGTTGGCGCACCCGCAGGACCGCTGGCTACATAGCGCCCATCAAGTCCTCTTAATAACTGGGTTAGTTCCTGGTCAGTTTGCTGGAGTGCTGGTAAAAGGCGATCGCGTATCCATTGTAATTCGTTGTTGGTTTTTTGTTGTTGGTTGTTTGTTGTTGGTTGTTTGTTGTTGGTTGTTTGGGAATTGGGGATGAGTTGTTCTACTAAGGTAGCCGCTTGTTCTTCTAATGCTTCAATTAGATCACCAGTGGTGCGACAATTAAAAGGTGTATCCCCAGCAACACCATGTATCTCCTGTTCGACCTTCTCAATTCTCAATTCTCCATTCTCAATTCTCCATTCTTCATTCCCCACTCCCCAATCCTCTGCTATAGCGCGAGTTAAACCAATACGGCCATTACCGGGACTACGAGCGATCGCAACGATTAAATCCCGTAACTGACGCCCTTGAGGACATTGGCCTAAAATATGTAACCCGTCTCGAATTTGGGCTTCTTTCAATTCACACAAGTAGCCATCAATGGAATTCAAGATCAAAGATTCAAACTTAACCAGGCTTTCAGCCCCAATCAAGCTTAATTTCTCCCCGTCCCCGCGTCCCCGCGTCCCCGCGTCTATGTCCTGATTTATGCCCAAATCCTGATGCAAATTTTCCTCAAAGATTAGTTGGACAATGCGATCGCGAATTATTGGTAACCTGGAAGGGTCTAAACTCTGAGCTTCGTAATACTCATCAATCAAACCTTCGAGTTTGTGCAAGGAACCATAGAGTTCAGCACGAGTCATCGGTGGAGTAAGATGATCAATGATTACCCCTTGAGCACGACGCTTGGCTTGGGAACCTTCACCAGGGTCATTGACAATAAAAGGATACAGATGAGGCATTGCTCCCAGGGCTACTTCTGGATAACAATTACCTGACAACGCCACACTCTTACCCGGTAACCACTCCAAATTACCATGCTTACCCACATGCACCATTGCCTGCGCTCCAAACTTAACCCGCAACCAATAGTAAAAAGCTAAATAGGCAGGAGTTGGCTCTAAATCAGGAGCATGATAATTCAAACTTGGGTCTAGATCATAACCCCGTGATGGTTGAATACCGATAAAGATATTGCCTAGTTGAATGCCGGAAATTGTTATTTGTTGTTGGTTGTTTGGGAATTGGGAATTTGCCTCGCTTCGCTCACCATGCTGCGCAAAGGGAATTGGGAATTGGGAATTGGGAATTGAGAATTGAGAGTTAGAAATTCCTACCTTGTCTCCCTTGTCCCCCTTGTCTACCTTGTCTCCCCACACTCCCCCCATCTCCCCATCTCCCCATCTCTCCATCCAGCGATCGCAAATTCCCTGTTGCACCTCCGGGGGTAAGGTGGCAAAATACTGTTGGTACTCAGCTACAGATAGCTGCTGGTTTATTTGGCGTAATTCTCTTCCTTCAGGATCATTGGTTACTCCGGCAGTAAGAAGAGCGATTAATTCATCCCCAGTTGCTGGAATATCTTCAACTTGATAACCCGCTTGTTGCAGTGCCTTGAGAATTTCGACACAACTGGCAGGGGTATCTAAGCCTACTCCATTAGCTAAACGTCCATCTCGATTGGGGTAGTTGGCTAGAATTAGGGCAATTTTTCGTTCGGCTGGGGGTGTTTGTTGTAAACTGAGCCAATTAGCAGCTAAATCTGCCACAAATTCGATGCGATCGCGCACTGGTTCATATACTACTACATCTGTCTCCAATACAGGATTCCAGGTTTGCACTGATTTAAAAGAAACCGCACGAGTGATAATCCGTCCATCCACTTCTGGCAATGCTACGTTCATTGCCGTATCTCTAGGGGTTAATCCCTGAAACTGCTCACTCCACTGTGACTTTGTGCCGCCACTAAAGATTACTTGCAACACTGGCACATCTAAACCCTGCCAAAAATCAAGTTGGGGTGTCTCAGTTTCTAACTTAGCGAGGGAGAAACTGGTGGTATTGAGCAACAGTCTAATCCCTGCACCTTCTTGCGGCTGGAAATAGTTGAGCAACTCGGCTTGTACATCCGGTTCCCGCACAGAAGAGACAAACACTGGTACTGGTGCTAACTGCCGTTGTACTAAGGCTTGGCAAAGCGCATCAATCGGTGCAGTATTTCCCGCTAGATAATGAGCGCGGTAGAAGAGGATGGCGATTTTGTTATTTGTTGTTTGTTGTTGGTTGTTTGGGAATTGGGAATTGGGAATTTGCCTCGCTTCGCTCACCATGCTGCGCAAAGGGAATTGGGAATTGGGAATTGGTGAGTGAAAATCTTCCTTGTCTCCCTTGTCTCCCTTGTCTCCCTTGTCTCCCTTGTCTCCCTTGTCTCCCTTGTCTTCCTTGTCTCCCTTGTCTCCCTTGTCTCCCTTGTCTCCCTTGTCTTCCTTGTCTCCCTTGTCTCCCTTGTCTCCCTTGTCTCCCTTGTCTCCCTTGTCTTCCTTGTCTCCCTTGTCTCCCTTGTCTCCCTTGTCTCCCTTGTCTTCCTTGTCTCCCTTGTCTCCCTTGTCTCCCTTGTCTCCCTTGTCTCCCTTGTCTTCCTTGTCTCCCTTGTCTCCCTTGTCTCCCTTGTCTCCCTTGTCTTCCCACACTCCCGCGTCTCCCCAAAAATAAAGCCCAACCCGGGGAACTGACTGTGGCGATGGAGGGTTATAATTTTGTCCTAGGCAAACATCAGCAACGAATTTGAGGGCGTTAACGAAGTTTTCAACACCACCTTCTGTGAGATAACGCCACAATTGATTAACTACCTTAAGACTTACTGTTGAGTGACTAATTAAATCTGGATCAGGACGGTCATCTCCTGGTAAAACAACTAATGCTGCACCGGTTTGGGCTACTGTTTCCTGCAATACTTCTAAGCCGTAAGACCAATAGGAGCGTCCTCCCAACAGCCGGAGAATAATGACTTGGCTATAAGCTAGAGTATTTTCTGCATAAGTATCAATTGTCAGTTGCTGCTGTAATTGCAGGAGATTAGCTACCCGGATGGCTGGAAATTCCGAGGGTAATCGAGTAGTTGCTGCTGCTAAAGTCTGAATATCGGTGTCAGCTGCTGTGAGAAATATAATCGGCGCTGGAGTCTGCTCAATAAAAATGACTCCTTCTGCTTGGGGGTTCCAGCCTCCCGGCATAGCAGCGATACGATGCATATGTTTGTCCTCGAAAACCAACGGAAGTTCCTATATTAACGGACTAGTGCAAGAAGGCAAGAGGCAGGAGGCAGGAGGGAAGAAAATTTGTTAAGCTTTTTCTCTATGCTGCATATCGGATAATCTCAACTTCCGCTCCGTTACTTACAGCCATCTCAGCTCTTTGGAGAACTTGCTCAGTAATGGTATCACTCAGATAATATTCCCCGCAATTATCACAAATATCTGCTGGAACCCGCTTAAAAATCACAATACTCTCATCTCGTTCTAGAGTTACAGTAACTAAACTAGGTTGCGTTTCTCCATGCTTACATATTACACATCTCATTGTTCTATCTCCGATTTCTAAAATCATGTTTATGGAAAAGTCACTTAAGCATAAGCTCAAAAAAGTTTTAATAGACTCCATCAGACAATTTTTCCAAAGAAAGCTAGAAGAAGGAGTTTCAACTTCTAATATACTTGATATTCTATTTCCACAAGAAAGACGTATACGTTCATTAATTGGTGGATTAGAAACTAGTATGGGAACTACTGTTTGGGAAGTAATAGCTAGGGAGTTAGCTATAAATAATGGATTTGAGATTATACCTGATAAACAAATTTTAATGCCTGATCCCTTTCCCCATGAGCTTAATTTTACCTTACAGAAGCTTATTGATAGTAGATCAAATGGACATTTTGTAAGTACAAATGAATGTATTGCTCAACTTAGGCAAGCTTCTCAAAATATAGATCGTGACAATTTAAATTTTGTTTCTCCTCCAAAAGGCATGGGGATCGATCTTTATTTAAATAAAAATGCTATTGAGTATATATTTGACTTGAAATCGTCTCAAGCTAATGTAGGTGATTTTCCTAGATATAACCGACAATTACTCCATTGGTATGCTTATAGATTTGCTAAAGATCCGACAGCACAACTGCAAGCACGTATTGCATTTACTTTTAACCATTTTAAAAAAGATTGGTATCAGCAGCAGAAAAATAAAATTGCAACTCATTTAGACCCAGATTATGATATTTTTGTAGAAAATGAATTTTGGGACTTTTGTTCCGGATATAAGGATACATCTAGTATTTTTACATCTTTATTTAAAGAACTAAGAAATGAAAATTTTCATGAAGAGTTTCATGATATATTCTACAATGACTCAAATAATATATCTGATTGATATCTACACAAAATTTATAGTATTGATTAAATTTTTAGCAATGTGATACACAACAGATATAGAAACAGCATTGCCAAATTGCCTCTTAGCAACAGCTTCATTTTCGTGTAGTTTGAACCATTGAGGAAAACCCTGAAGCCGGGATGCATCTTGAGCAGTGATTGATTTAATTTTTCTCGGTTTATATATTTTGTCTAAAAATAGTTTTTTATATTCTTCTGGCGATTCTGCATAGATTGTTTCTGTTGCTATATAATCTTTTGTACCTGTCGCTGTTAAGGTTGGCATCATATCTGAATTAGGCAAAAATACTCTATATATATTATTAATTCCAGAACTATTTTTGGAATTCACGAATTCATATTTATCATCTGTTTCGTCTTGGATTCGACGCAGAATTTTTTTGTTAATGAGTTGATTAAGTTCTTCTTTTTTTAATCGAGGAATAAGTTCAGCAAGGTCTTGAAGAGACAAAGGATTGCCGTCTTTCTTTCCGTACTTTTTTCTCCGTCTGTTTTTGAGTATTGTTAAACAAATTAATTTTTCTCTCTTGGTAGTTCTAATCAAATCCCAGGAATGGATAGTAGTATGACCATTTCTCAGGTCTGAGAAAATGAAAAAATCGTTAAGCTCATCATCTTTTTGGAACCGATTTCGAGATGGAGGCACATAGTCGCCAAAAAGCACTTTTGGCTCTAATTTAACTTTGTCAATGAGTTGACAATTTTGAATACTCTCAATCACATCTTGAAGTTTAGGTTTATGATCAAGTGGTTGGGGAAACTGATATTGATCGCAATTTTCTAAATCATTTCTTATGCCCACAATAAATACTCTCTCTCTATTCTGAGGAACCCCAAAGTCGTAGGAGTTAATTACCTTCCATTGCACACAATAGTTGATTCTTCTAAATTGTTCTAATAAATAATTAAAACTTTGCTGATTTTTAGGATTGGCTAGACCTCTGACATTTTCAAAGATAAAGGATTTGGGCTGATTGGCTTTTAACAAACGGATCACATCAAACCATAACTTTCCTCTTGGATCTTCAAATCCTTGTAGTTTACCGGCGACAGACCAAGGTTGACAAGGAACACCCCCCACAAGTAAGTCGATATTATCCGGCAGTTTTTGTATGTTTTCAATGTTACCTAGCTCAATTTCATCATCATTATTGTGTCCAATGAAATTTTGCTGGTATACCTGAATTGCACTCTTGTCTATTTCTGAATATCCTAAACATCTTCCACCTAACTGTTCTAGAGGAATCCTGAATCCTCCAATACCAGAAAATAAATCAATAAAATTAAACCTTGTCCCGAAAGACAAGACTGGTAAATTACTGATTTTGAATAGTTCTAATTGCACTGATTCTTGCTTGAGCATATATTATTTTTTTATCAATAGTAAGTTATTATTATAGATAATACAGTTGATTAGAGCAAATGTATTAGTGAATTGAACACAGTTGGCAACCTAGCGTAAGAAGGCAGGAGGCAGGAGGCAGGAGGTGGGAGGCAGGAAGAAAGAAAGCTTGTGTAGTAAGCTTTTTCATCTTGTTTGACTAGCGGGTTATTTTCATGTCCGCTGCACTAGTTTTGCCGACTAACCTCTGAAAATCGGAATTTCAAATTGATTCAAAAATTGGCGAGAGGGATTCTGGAGGGAAGATGAGGGAAATTATCACACTAAGGAACATCTCCTTTCACCTCAGGGGTCAACTTGCTTCAAGATAGATCATCATCATTATGCTAGATAACGACAGCGTAACCCAGACAGACAATTCTACAGTTATTCATAGTATCTGTCTCCATATCTACCAAACCATTCTGGAAATCCAAGAGCAGCAGCCTGAGTTACTCAAAGAAAAGTACAGGAATGTTCTCTGGCAGGCTCCTCGTTATCAGGCTACTGTTTTAGAGAAACTTAAAGAAAGGCTCCATCAAACGAAAAATCAACAAGTACTGTTGCGCAATGTACAAAAGTTTCTGCAAGTTCTGCTAACTCCTGACTATTTCCAATCACAAAATTTTGGTAACTTAATGGCAAAAATTCGTGCTTCGACTCAGTACTTAGTAGTAGATAGTAATTCCACTACTAGCCTGAAAGTCAGGCAGAAGGCAGCAGGCACAGAGCAGAAAGTTTTTACAGATAATAATGGAAATTGTAAACCACCATTACCAATACTGCCGGTCGAGACGGTCGAAATTGACACCGTATTAAAGAAAGATGAAGGCATCGCTATTTTATTGCTAGATGCCGAAAACTTACAACTTGATGCCGAGACAGAAAAATTGCTAGCAGAAGTTTGTAGCTATCCCCTGCAAATCAAAATTGCCTTTGCTAACTGGCGCACTATGGGTAAACAGGATTTGGAATTGCACAGAAGAGGTTATGAACTTATTCATGTACCGGCTGGCAAAGATAGTGCTGATGTCAAAATGGCAACCGTTGGCTCCTCAATTTTTGTTCATTATCCTACTGCGAGAGAAGTGTTCGTCTGTTCTTCTGACAAAGTATTAACTCATTTATGTAACACTCTTCAGACTCATGGTTTAACCGTTTACTCCGTCTGCAAGCAAGGAAGTAAGATTAGGGTATTCAATAACCAGAATGGTGACTATCAAATTCATTCCCTGATACCTCAAGCAGAAATTCCTTCTTTAGAAGAATTTATCGCTCAAATACAGGCTTTGATTACCAAGGAGCAAAAAAATCACCAAAACCACTGGATAAAACTCTCAAAGCTCTCTCAGTTATACAAAAATAAGTATAATCTCACCATCACTCAAGTGGTAACTGGTCATTTACCAGGAAAAAGAGCCAGGGATGTTTTTCTTGAGTACCCAACAAAGTTTGTTACTCATCAACCCCTAGAGCAATCGGAAATTTATATAACCCTTTTTACTCAACTACCGTCTGAATCAGCAACCGATGCCTCTTCTCCTCCAACGGAAGTCACAGTTCAAGATACAGCTTCATCTCAAATTAACTCTAGAACAGATTTAGAAGAGTCTATTGTCAAGATTGTGCAATCCTTAACTGCTCAATCTCCAGGAAGCTACATTGATATAAGTCGGGTAGGAGGTGAATTTAAAAGGCAGTATGGTCAAACGATTAATGAAACCATCTCCTGGTTACAGCTAAAGGTTAAATATGTAACAATTTTACAGTCTTGTAGTGCTCTGCAAGTAAAGCAGCAAGGGAAAGTGCATATAGTCGCGCTTAGGAATTTAGAATTTAGAATTTAGAATTTAGAATGGGGAGTTGGGAATTGGGAATTGGGAATTGATAAAATTATACGTTGAAAAATAAAATAAGAAAAAGTTAGTTTCCCTTAGCTCCTCCTTCCTTCTGCCTCCTGCCTCCTGCCTTCTTTTCCCTTAACCGTAACTTATCCTAAGAATAACTTCGAGTTAATCCAAGAGACAAGGTATTTCGCTATGCTAGTGCAGCGCGGCGGCAATAACCTACCAGTTTGAGTCGATAGAATCTTTACTCCATAAGCATTCTTAATTCTTAATTATTAATTCTTAATTCCGCGCAGCGGTACTAGCCTGGAAAACCTCTAAACTTGCTCTTAGTCGCAATCGCACATAATTATCCTTATGACACGAGTATATGATTTGTTCTTCCAAGGTGGCCCTGTAATGTGGCCTCTTTTGGGATTATCAGTGATAGCCATCTCTTGTGCTTTAGAAAGAACCTGGTTTTGGTTCCGACTTTTGACTAAAGAAGACCGCATTGTCCATGATGTGCTAGAAGCAGCACGTTATGACTTGAGGGAAGCAGCTAAAATAGCTGACTATGCTCAGTTTTTACCAATTGGTCGTTTTTTACTGGCTCCTTTAAGGTTAAGGCAACCGACCCCTGAAACCTTCCGTCTAGCGATGGAGGCTGCGGGAGATAAGGAGTTTATTCAGATGCGCAAAGGCGACAAAATGCTGGAGACGATCATCGCAGTTGCTCCTTTGTTAGGTTTATTAGGTACCGTAACTGGTCTAATCGGCACTTTCAACAATCTAAATGTTGGTGGAGGAGGTGGATCTGCGGATGCCACCAAAGCAGCTGCTGGTATTGGGGAAGCACTCCTAACTACCGCTGCTGGTATGATGGTCGCAATTATTGCTTTACTTATTTTCCGCACATTGGTCACTCTACAAGCACAGCAAGTGGACTACTTTACAGAGGTAGGGAGTGAACTAGAGCTAATTTATCGTCAAATCTGGTACGAACCCTTTGTCGAACAAAGAATCGAGCAAAGCAATGGTTATGAGTCTTTGCCTAGTAGTCGAGAACCTGATACTAGACCGATTGAAGGCTGAGTAATGAGCATTAGAAGGCAGAAGGCAGAAGGCAGGAGGCAGGAGGCAGGAGGAAAAAGAGTTTTTCTTACCTAAAAAGAAGCCAGCAAACCTGTCATATCAATAAATTCAGACATCCCGCAGCCATTTCTAGTTTCAGCAAGAGTAATGAGATTAACTAACTGCTCCCAATTCTAAATTCTAAATTCTAAATTCTAAATTCTCACAACCTATGCGCTTTAACAAACAACAACAAGTTTCTTCTACACCAGAAGTTAATCTGATACCACTGCTGGATGTACTGATGTCAGTTTTGACATTTTTTATCATTGCTTCTATGAGCTTAACTAGCCAGAAGTTGGCTGGTGTCAGTTTACCCGGTGCTGGTGCTGGTTTCAATGAGCAGCAGACTCCAGAGCAGTTGATTGTGGGATTGGACAAGCAAGGTAAGCTTTTGATCAAAGGTGAAAGGGTGACTAATGCTGAGTTGGCGAAGGAAATGAGCTCTTTTTTGGACAAGAATCCTCAAGGAGCTGTAATCTTGAAAGCAGACAGAGAATTGCCTTACCAAGAAGTTGTCAAAGTCTTAAAAGAAATGGGTAAGCTGGGAGGCAATCGCGTGTCTTTGTCTATTACGAAAAGTTAGTTGGGAGCATCCCATTTGGGAAACTACATACGGCTTACTAGTCGTAACTTTCGGGGAAAGAATAGGTGGTAGGTAGTAGGTGAGGTTTTCGGTTTTTGGAAATTTTCCACTCGTGGTGCAAGGTTTTTGGGCTACTCATATTCGATTTCCTTGCATTTATTCGGCAGAAAAGCGCTGTAGAGTGCGATAGGTAGAAGAGTTTCAAGTAAGTAAATATATGTATTTTGGGAAGGCTGGAAGTGAAGCTCATGTTATATCAAATCCGGTTTAGTTAGTGATTGCTGCATAGCCGTGTGTAAGCTATACCAGACAACGGTTTCAATCATTGTGAAAGCAAACTAGTCCAAGGAAATTGCATTGATAGGATCAAAAAACTGGCATAAATTCCTCATTCTTTCGGTTCTTCAGGACATATTATGCTAAACTATCAGGTATATGCCAAAATAATAGAGCTCTTTTTTGAAAATTATCAAAACTTCTAAACCCGAAAGCACAACGTTTAATAACCTTTAATCTATTATTAAT
>JAAHFP010000110.1:0-1481 GCA_010672925.1 Symploca sp. SIO1C2
AGCTATCAACATCAAAAATAGAGCGGTGGGGCATCCCGTTCTTAAAGCTCAGTTAATGTCCGACGGGTTACCGGGAGTCGCTGAGAAGCCCACACTTACCCGATAGGGAAGTGTGGGAGTATGTCACATCATTATCGTTTACGGGGAGCTAAAGGTTTAGAGTTGATTGTTGAATATTAGGTGGTAGGTGATAGGTGGTAGGTGGTAGGTAGTAGGTGTTAGGTGGTAGGTGTTAGGCTTGTGATACTATACTCATTACTCATTACTCATTACTCATTACTCATTACTTATTACTTATTACTTATTACTTACTCTAATGGCGACGAAAAATCGGTTGATGGCTTGACTTTAAGGCATCCTTAATTCTCTCAACATGGATGGAAATAGTATTAGCTGGGATGTGTTCTATTCTGAAATATCGGCACTCACTGGATTCATCTGTTGCAGAAAGCAATCCTCCAATAGGAGAGCAAATAAAACTAAAAACTAATTCGTCTCTGTCCCTTTTTCCATAAACCCCAACTAGCTGCTTAATTTCTACCTCCAAACCAGTTTCTTCCTTCACTTCGCGAATGACCGCTTCTGTTGGAAGTTCACCATTTTCAATACCGCCACCTGGTAAATTCCAAGCATCAAAATCTCTGCGGTGGCACAAGAGAACACTGCCATGTTCATCAAAAATGATGGCAAATGCACCAAGTATGAACAACGGAACCTCCAATAATATCAAGTGTGGATAATCACTGATGATACAACATGTTATGGTAATGGTAGGAATGACTGCCTCGGAGCCTTCCTCTTAAAGAGCTCCCCGGGAGCACCTTGCGCCCCCAATTGAATAAGAGAAACAAGATCTTCCCTGTTCCCTGTTCCCTTGTTTCTTAAAAGCAATTAGCAATTAGCAATTAGCAATTAGCAATTAACTAAAGTATTTCTTAAAAGTAACAAACAATGACTATAAATAATTATTCTAGTGCTACCGTGCCAAACCCTACTCTTACCCAGTTAATGTTGCAAATTAGTGGGTTGAATGTTTACTACGGAGAAAGTCATATTCTGCGGCAGGTGGATTTGAGTGTACCAGCAGGGCAGATGGTTTGTCTGATTGGACGTAATGGTGTAGGCAAAACTACTCTGCTGAAAACTATTATGGGGTTACTCAAACCTCGTACCGGAACAATTACCTTGGCTGGAGAACCTATTACTAGTAAATCACCAGACCAACGAGCTAGAATGGGAATTGGTTATGTTCCTCAAGGAAGAGAAATTATTCCTCGCATCACAGTGGAAGAAAATCTCTTGCTGGGTTTAGAAGCACGTCGTACCGGTAGAAGGGGTAAGCAGGAAATTCCAGAGGAGATTTTTGCTCTATTTCCGGTACTCAAATCAATGTTAGCTCGTATGGGGGGAGATTTAAGTGGAGGACAACAACAACAGTTAGCGATCGCTCGTGCTTTAATGGGTAAACCTCAGTTATTGGT
>JAAHFP010000110.1:2081-6233 GCA_010672925.1 Symploca sp. SIO1C2
CCACATTGGTTTGTTGGCTTACGCACTGGGCAACCCTGGTAGTTGAATTGAACTCGCCAAGGACCAGTTGGAGTTTTTCTGGTGATGCTTGTCTCGTATTTCCCTTTATCGTTTTTGGATTGGTCAATAACAACATTTGCTTCCAAGTTAGACCACAAAGCATCGTTATTTATGACATAATCCGGGATAAATTCTTGAGTATCAGCTGGATGAATAGAGAATTGAGTGACTTCTTTTCCTTGTAGATTGTTTTGTCTAAAACTCACTTGCCAGGTCATTTTGTCCCGTCTGGCGTTGCTTCTAGCCCCTTGCATTGCTTGGTAAACTTGGTCTGCGGAGTTGTTGAGACTCTGGCGATTTACAGAAGCAATCCACCTGGGAGCACTGATGGTACCAAGAATCCCGATGATTGCGACTACGAATAGGGCTTCTAAGAGGGTGAACCCTTGGTTGGAGCGAGTATATCCCTGAGATAGCATTAGTTAGTAGATGCACGTATACCTTTAGGAATAGTCTGCCATTGCCAAGGTTAGGGACGCAATACGAAAAATTACGTAATTTTATTTCTTTTGGTAGAGGTAAATTTTTCAGTAATTTTACGGATTTGCAGGAGGGGCTGTTACCTCACATTCCGCTCCTTGTCCGGTTTGCAGTGAGCCTAGAATGGTTGTTACTCTAACGCATTTTCTGGTTGAATCAATTGCTGTGTCAGTTGTACCAGGTTGAGGTATGGCGGCTGTAATGATTAAACCATTTGTACCTAAATTTGGTTCGGATATAGATGTTAAAGCACCTAGGGAATCAAAGGTAATTGTTTGATTGGCATTGCTGTCATATGTAACATTATTAACAGCCCGGTTCGCTTCAACATCTAGATTTGTACCGAGCAAAACTTGCCCTGACTTGATTTCTAGTTCTTTACCCAAGTTCTGCCAAGCATCGAAACCAGCAGCATAAGGATCAATTACCGTATCATCAGGATTTCTAGGATAAATGACTACTTGGGGTCTGTTGCTTGTGTCTTCAGTACGAAAGCTGACACTGTATTCTAGTTTGGTCTTTTTCGCTTTGCTCTGGGCTTCCTGAAGTACTCTAAGGATTTCGTCATTGACAGCAGCTACTCGGCGTCGATTAACAAAAGTACTCCAGCTGGGAGCTGCGATCGCGGCTAAAATACCAAGCATTAGCACTACGACTATGACTTCTATTAGAGTAAAGCCAGCTTGAGGTTGAAGAGGTAAGGACTTCCGCTGGGATAATTCTGGCTTGGATGTTACTGAGTTTGGTTGGGATTTTGATAATCTTTTTAAAAAAGCGGAATTGAGCATCTTACGACTCCGATGGTTGAGTTTTCAGCAATTTAAATTTCTACTTGTGATAGAGATATAATATTGTGAGTAATTTTGGTTGCTGATGATGGTAGAAATTAGAGCTACAACAGCCTATAAATAGGATAAATTCTTGCTAAGAAACAATCAATTATTGATACTTAGACGACCACTCCCTGTCGCTTGCAATTGAGCAGAAGGGAAGAAAGTGGATATTTTGTCATCATATACAGGAATCTTATCCTTGGGATTAAGACGACCAAGAGCATTTCCTCTGAGAAATACTTGGGCTGTTTGATTGCTCGTTGAGTCCACGCAGGCATAAAAACCATTGGCTGCATCAGTATCAGGAACTAGCTGCCATCTGGGATCATTAGGGCAAGCTGGAGCTGCAGGAACCGCAGCTGTAGTATGATCGATGTAATCGAGGAGTATATTGGGTGAGGCATTTGCATCAAAGGTTCCTGAGGTCCAATTATTGAGCCTCTGAGTTAAAGTTTGTCCCGGTAATGTTCTTAGGTCAAATTGAAAACCTGGGGTCATGTCTGCTCGCCCTAAGCCGGTAATACAGTTACCTCCATCAACATCTCTGACACAATCTTGAAGTTCAAATCTGCCAACTCGAGCGCAACCAGACCAATTATTAGCTACGCAGTTATCGGCAATTAAGTAGTAGGTAACCAGGGAAAAAACGAAGCCATCGTTGCAGTTGTTGGGATTATTGCATGTAGTTCCATTAGTGCCGCTGGGGATGGGGACAGAATCTGGCACGAACTTACGCTTCCAAAAAACGAGAATCGGCTCTCCATCAGCAACGTCTAATAATTCTCCCTTGATGGCATCTACTCCATCAGCATCATAAATATAGACAGCTTGATCCAAGTCCCTGGTGATGTACTCTGCTGCTATCTGGAGTTCTTGCTCGGAGTTAGCTTTGGCTTGCTCTCGGCGGTCTGTCTGTAGGATATTGATCATAAACCCTAGCAAAGGGGTAATTACTAAGGCGGCAATGATTAATCCTACTAAGAGCTCGATTAGGGTAAAACCAGCAACTTGGCTTGGTTGCTTGGAGGAGCGCTGAGCTATCAGTAGAAGTTTCAGGATTCCCATGGGGTTATTGTCTCTTGTTTGGCTACCAGACATGGTATTTCGGCAAATAGATGCTAGGTTGGGGGAGGCAGGAAGATTGTCTTATGGAGAGGTAGACGGGGAGGGAGTTGGAGTACCACCGGTAGTACTACACTCACTAGTAACGTCAGCTAGAGTACCTCCGTTGGCAAGGAAGATACTCGCACACAACTCACCAAAAGTTGTATTGCCAGTGACAACTTCTGTAGTCATTTCTAATAGGGGTGCTTGTTGAGGTCTCAAGCCTGTTCCCCCGGTGGAGCTGGCTGCAACTTGTCCTGCCACTAAAGTTCGGTTACCATCAAAGGCATCAGCTCTGTATACTCGCATTCCTAGCAAGTAGCCTTCATCTAGCTTCTCTCTTCTTTCAGCATCTGTTAAACCGGCTATTGCTCCTGGATGATAGGCAGCTGACTGGATGATCATATCTTTGAGGCTGTTATTGGTACATGCTCCATCACCGTCACCGTCGATACAGAATAAATTTGCCGGTGGTGCAGTGCAGTAATCTTGATTATCGCAGGTTAAGGCGGCGGAAGTGGGAGCAGCTATAGCATTAAGTCGTGTATCGTTGATGCTGCTTACTGCTGGCTCAATTGTTCCAGACCGGATGCCTTGAACATATAACTTAGCTGCATCAGCAGCAATTTCCACCCGCCTAGCTTGTACCCGATTTGCTACTGATAGGGCAATAACTGGAGCAATGGCAGTTGCCAGAATACCTACTACAATAATCGCCACTAGGGACTCGATAATGGTGAAACCAGACTGGCTTGATGTAGTAAAAGGGGGCAGTTTTTTGATAGTAATCATGTTCCGGTTGTTCTTTGACAGTAGTCGGTGGGACGTTGATCATCGTTGATAGCGTTGGCGGTAATTGTACCGAAATCCCTGGGGGTAGCTTCTACCTGAAATTCTAGGGGTTTAGAACATAATAAACTCCTTACCCAATCGTCATCCCGACTTGTTTCTCGGAAAAATTCATTGGGTAGACCGCGAAATGACACGCTAAATTGATTGGAGAACAAGTCTGGAGCTTGAGACAGCAAGCCAACATCAAAACCCCATTGCCGGACTGGTTGCTCATAGGAGGGTACTCTGCCACTACCATTACCGGTTGCGTAGACTTGCACATAGTTGAAGGGTCCTCCAAGAGCAGCGTTTCCATAAGGGTTACCAGGAACATCAGTAGCTAAGTCTTTGGGTATCTGCCAGAAAGGAGCAGTGGCGTAGCTAGCACGCTTGAATTGAATAAACGAACCGCTAATTTGAGTTGTTACTTGGTTGTTAGTTAAATCCCTCCAGTTTTGGAGTAAATGGGGGAGGTTAGCAACACCACCATTGAATTCCGCTTCAAAACCACTACCTCTAGGATGGGAAGGAGTATCACCAGTTGCCATCACCATGTTGAAGGTAGTGTCAGTAATCGCTCGTTGCAACCAGTTGGTATCACGGACTGAATCATTGCCGTTAAAATCACCTACCTCAGCCGGTCCGCTATTATTCCTATTCTCTGTTGTTGCCTGAAGCTGTAAAACTGGTACTAGTTGCGGTTGACTTCCATCGGCAATCAGCGTACCGAGGAAATCTGGGGGATCATTAAAACTGAAATTATTACCTTGACCCCGATACCACAGAGCATTAGGTCGTAGTCGAGGTCTGTTGGCACCACCATAAGCAGCATAGGGATAGGCTT
>JAAHFP010000110.1:7077-11046 GCA_010672925.1 Symploca sp. SIO1C2
CTGGTGTTTATTAAAATCTCCCTTGACATATACAGGTAAGTTAGATGCCAAGATAAAGCCTTTCTCCACTCTCCTAAAAGTAGCGTCTCTACCCAACCTTTCCCCATTAATTAAGACAATACCATTAGGACGGCGAGTTGGGTCTAGCCGGAAGTCAGAAGCACTAACTTTAAGATTGGCTCCTGTAGCAGCAGCATTGAGAGCGGTTTGATCTGGTAGGGCATCATCACGGGTGGCGTAGATAATACCACTGTTGGGTATCATATACTCCTGTGGCCCACCGGCGGAGTCAGCTGGGGATTGCCGCAGCAGGTCTAAATCCAATTCAGTGGCGCGGATTTCTAAAGGCTGACGCTGTTCAATGGGCAGATCCAATAATCCTGTAGTGGTACTAACTTTTGTGGCTGTATCGAAAGTAGCTGGGTCGTAGCCTTGATCACTAGACTTAATCTGCCTTGCATCCAGAAAGGATACTTCTTTAATTGCACCATGAGGCAACTGAAAACCAGCCTTGGGGGTTTCTGTGGGAGCGCCGATGTCTCCCCAAGTGCCGGTATCTGGAGTTTCTACTCTGGTTACAGGATCAAGTCTAGTTTTGCCGTAAATTTGCAGGGCGCAAATAGTTGAGTCAACAGCACCTTGTTCAGCTAAAGTTAAGCCTGTTGCCCAAGCTGGGTCTTTATCATAGGCTTGCCTGAGGAGAGGATTGACATTGCGTCCATTGGGATAAACCTGTTGGGCAAGATAAGTTAGGTAAGGTGCTACAGTTCCCTGGGCTACGGTAGGCGGTCCAAAGGTTATACCATTGACTGAGTTGGCTCCATCAACGTTAGTGGGGATACGAGCATCAGCTATAGTCTCCCCACCAAAACCATCAAAATAATCATCCAGCTTTTCACCACTAACATTACCATCATCTGGATTCAACACACTTGTCAATACAGTCAAATCCTCTCGGTTATTTGCCGTTATCCTGTTAGTGGGGTCATAGAAACTGGCGACACAAGCGATCGGTGTCCTGCCACCTCCGACATTGTATTGATAAACTGCTGTGGCTCGCATCTTGAGATAGGGACGTGTGCTGGTTACATCATCCAGTGCTGTACCCCTATCGAAGACCTTGTCATCATTGAACACATTACCAGGCTGAGGCATGGTATCAGGCCAAACAACAAATGAGCCGGTGCTTGAGTCATCTTCAGGTAAATAAACTCCAGCACTGGTAACTAGACGCACCCCACCAATACCAACGAGGGGATCACTGGGTTTCTCTGTAGCCTTTTGCTCCCAGAAGCCATCTCGGTTAGTAATATCCAAGTCATTAATTGGCTCAGCCTGAGTTCTGCGTTTGCGGGGATTATCAGCCGCCGGTCCTGCATCCCATTCAGTTCCAACAATATTTTGTGTTTCCTCATTGCCGACAAACAGCGGATCATCATACCAAAGAGCAGGGAGATTATTGCCAACTAGGACACGATCGCCTAAGAGGTCTTCTGTACCATCTACAACAGCCGGATCATCTGGACTAGTTGCAGGGGGGAGAAGTTTAGTCCCATTTTGCTTGAGCGCTAGTTCGCTATAAGTTGCACCTGTTGCTCCATCAGCAGGATCGAAAGGATACATCCACTCATCTGGTGGTCTTAGGGTATCACCAATACCTTGATAAGTCAGGGTAGGAGCAGGTAGAGTTGGAGCAAAAGGAACTTCCCCATAAGAAACGCGACGGGTGCGATTTCTGAAGTAGATTTCCATCGCTTGCCTACGAGCTTCAGCTGTCTCCGCAACCCCCACTACTACACCATTTGCCGTCAATTCATCAATTAGTTGCTGCTGCTTAACTTGAACTTCTTGGGGGTCGTCAGCCACAACTAAATTAGTGACTGCGTCAGTTACCAATTTTTCGATGCGCTGTTCATAAGCCGCCGTGTTGTAAGCTATTTCAGAAGGTTCCTGGGTAACTGACTGTTGAGCTTTCCCAAAATTTTGGGTTGCAATCATACCACCTGGGTTAAGCCCTGGGTTAAATAAATCAACTAGAACATTATTGCCATTATCAGCTTGACCTCCAGTGTCGATGGGTCTGCCATAAGCCGTATTACCCGCAACTACAACCTTGCCATTTTCTGGTTGATAAAAACAGGAAGCTGGACTACTGACCTGAAATAAATGGATATCAGGACCAAAACTAAGCCCGAATAAGTTGCTATTGGTGAAAACTCGACCATTAACACGAAATGCAGAACCAGCGAAAACCGTTAGGTCATCTTCGTAAAGAATCGCGTTATTAGCAGGAGGAATCTGTATCCGGTCTTGCTGATACTCTAGTGCTGAAAAGCCTCGATTACCAGTGAATGTTCCATAGTCGTTATTACCATCATTATCAACATCTAGTGTATTAATACCCAAATCCCCTGGGTTAGTGACATCAGTAATGGGAACCGTCGCTACGTAGATATAGAAACTTTTCTTAAGATTACCTCCAGATTGATACCAATCACTACCACCAACTAAACTTGCACTGGTACCAAAAGCTGCGGCACAAGCTCCCCCCGCTGAACCCTCATCCATTGGTGGAGTTCTCGCCTCTAAGGGATTTCTCTGCCTGTCAAATTCTCCGTTAGCGTTGCGACTGGGACTACGGAAGAGAATACTGTAGAGAGTGAAGCTATCCAACAAACCATCATTGTCCGTATCTACCGGAAATCGCCAAGCATTGGTGATTTGTTCTTTGTCTATCAGTGCAGCAGTAGGGACATTATCAATCGCATTACTACCATTAATATCAAATGCCAGCTCCAGTCTAGTTTCGTCAGCAAAAGTGAATTGGTCATCTACTTCATTATTGATCGCATCCCAGGTTGGCTGTAGCTCACTGTTGAGATTGAGTTCCGCCGGAGTTCCCCTGAGATTGGGGGACTCAAATAATTTATCCAGTTTCCTTTTCGCACGCTCCAATGCTGGTTCGGAGGCATTCAATACTGCTTGGTTTACCCGATAATTGCTAGCGTTTCTAGTACGGTCAAAGGAGCGAATCATAATTGCTGTAGTCAGCAAAATCACCACCAACGACACCATCACCACCGTCGGCAAAACAAATCCTGCTCTCGCCCTACGGGAGCGACGTCCCAGAACTAGTAAACTACGCAACAGTAACTGCATCAGCTGCTTAGTAATCAGCCGAGAGAACTGTCCCATTTGTCGGATTAGTTTCTGGAGAATCCTGATGCGCTTCTTTGACTTTGACATGGTGGCTTAGCAATTCAAAATTTATAAAGTTTAAAATTCAATCGAGAGTCAATCCAGACTGAGCCAGGATTTTGACCGAATTGCGGCTTCCCGCCAGAGTATTGCTTTTACTGAGCCTATTGAGTTCGGCAGATGAAAGCATGGATGTTCTAAAAAAATTGGTTATGTTAAAAAACAGGCAAACTGTGCAGTTTTCTTGAGCAGTAAAGGTTTTAACTGAATCCTACAGTGAGGTAGTATTAGTATGTTTCTCTCCATAGAAGGAAATTCCATACTACAAGTTCATTTATTTGTCAACTTCACTGCCAAAACATTGAATAAAATTTAATTAACGAGTAATCTACTTCTAGGATACCCAGGGAGTTGGGGAAACAGATCAGGTTCCAGGAAAATTATTGGAGCTGAGAGATCTGAGGGAGCTGAGGTAGCTCTGGCAATGGTGACAAGTTAAAAGGTAGTGCATGAGTGTCAACTCCCATATATGGCGTAGTGGTGCTAAAAAAACCTATATATGGAAATACCCCAAGGGTTAAGGAAAATTGTATTCTTCTTCCTCCGCACCTCCGCACCTCCGCATCTCTGCCCCTCCGCCCCTGACAAGGGTAGGTTTTTAATATTTAGGTGAAAATGAGACAAGGAAGGAACCCACCCCCAACCCCTCCTTGGAGGGGAGCAGTAGACAAGGAGGATTTTTTACGAAAAACTGGGCTTTTCAACATCAAC
>JAAHFP010000111.1 GCA_010672925.1 Symploca sp. SIO1C2
TATATTATCTTTGACAGCAAAGTTAACAACTTGAAGCAAAAAATCTAGAAAGACTCTGTACAATGGCAAGTATAGCAACCGCCCTGGCGATTAGGACAAGGGGCATAAGACAAGGGGCTTAAGCCCCTTGTTAACTCGCCTTAGAGAATGTCTTAACCGCCCTGGCGACTGCTATAAATAGTCAAGCCTACTGCTGAGCAACCAATTAATACCGAAAACTAATAATCAAACGCCTGTGATTGACAAAAGACGCCAACGGGATCAACCCCAAATTAACGAAAGAATCAAGTTTCCCAAGATTCGAGCCATCAGTAATGAAGGGGAACAGCTGGGGATAATCTCGCCTCAAGAAGCTTTGCGCATGGCTGAGGAAAAGGGGTTGGATCTAGTCCTGGTAAGTGATCAGGCAGATCCGCCAGTGTGTCGCATTATGGACTACGGCAAGTACCAGTTTGAACAGCAAAAGAGAGCCCGTGAAGCCAAGAAAAAGCAGCATACGGCAGATGTTAAAGAAGTGAAGATGCGCTATAAAATTGATGACCATGATTACCAAGTGCGCGTCAATAATGCCCAACGCTTTCTCAAATCGGGAGATAAAGTGAAAGCCACGATTACCTTCCGGGGTAGGGAAATTCAACATTCTCACTTAGCCCACCAGTTGCTAGTGCGTATGGCGCAGGACTTGCAGGAAGTAGGGGAAGTGCAACAAGCACCAAAACGAGAGGGTCGCAATATGATGATGTTACTCTCTCCTAAAAAATAAAGAGGAATTCTGGCGCACCATGAAACTCCAAACTCGTGCTCGTTTTCAGGGTGACTGGGTACGGAAAATCCTAAGATGGGTTAATCTCAGACCAGAGGAAGGTGAGAGAACCTTACTCATGTTTGTGTTCTACACCACTACTTCGATTGGATTGCTCTGGTTTGAACATTGTGCAACTGCCCTGTTTCTAGATAAGTACGGTGTCGAGGGTTTACCGGTGATTTATATTGCCAGTGCCCTAATGTGTTCTGGGTTAGGAGTTTTGTATTCCTGGTTACAGCGCATTTTGCCCCTAAGAGTTGTCTTGGTGGTAATTGCTCTGCTGACAGCTTTTCCCCTATTGTTATTTCGCTTTGGCTTGGAAGTTGATTATTTAGACGGAGCGATCGCTTTATTATCGGTTTTTTTATTACGTCTGTGGATGGATGCGGTAGATGTTCTTAATGACCTCAACTCCCAGGTGGCCGCTAATCAACTCTTCAATATTCGGGAAATTAAACGCACCTATCCCCTAGTCTCTAGTGGCTTGTTAGTTGCTGATGTTCTCTCCGGCTTCTCTTTACCACTACTATTGTTGGTTTTGGGACTAAAAAATGCCCTGATTACTGCTGCGCTAGTGATGTTGGTGGGGGCAGGAACGTTGTTTTATGTCTGTAAGCGCTACCAACAGGCTTTTCCCGATGCCCCAATCAGACAGTGGGAGGATACGGAGCACGAATTTAAATCTCGTCGCACTAGCAATTCCCTGCAACGCTATATCGTTCCTTTATTTGTCTTTTTTATCCTCGCCCAAGCCCTGATGCTTCTTATTGAGTTTCAGTATCTTGGTCAATTAGAAGCAAAACTAGATTCTTCAGATATTGCCGGTTTCCTAGGCTTATTCAGCGGGTTTGTTGGGCTGTTTGAACTAGTTACCCAATTATTTCTCTCCAGCCGTGTGATTAATAAACTAGGGGTTTTTGGTGCGGCAATGTTGTTGCCTGCCTCCCTAGTGATTCTCGGCTTGATTACCCTTTTGGGTGCTCTAGACTTTATCGTTAACCTTTTTCCTTTTCCCCAATGGATTACTGGGTTTTTTATTGGTCTAATTTTACTCAGGTTTATCGATGAGCTTTTGCGCTATACCTTAATTGCTGGTATTGAACCCATAGTTTTCCAACCCCTACCCCAAAGGATTCGCAGCTCTATTCAAACTTCTGTTCAGGCGATCGCTCAACCAGTAACTAGCGGTATCACAGGTCTGACTATTCTAGCAATTATTGCCCTGATCCATTGGGCACTCCCAACGGGCTCAGAAGCGATATTGGATCAATGGCAAACCTGGGCATTTATTTTGATAATTGTGTTGTTCTCTCTTCTTTGGTTTTTGAGTGCTTGGTTAATGCGCTCGAGTTATGTGAACTTGTTAGTGGAGAGTGCAGAACAAGAAGGACGTTTGGGTTTTTCTGATGTCGCCCTGCGAGCTTTCAAAAGGACAGTAATTGAAGCCCTAGAAAAGCCTGGTACTGAAGCGGATAAAAGTGCTTGCATTGAACTTTTGACTCAAATCGATCCAGAAAATGTCGGTGATGTAATTGCTCCTCTGTTGCCTAAGCTGTCTCATACTTTGCAGCGTCAAAGCCTAGAGGTGATGTTGAAACATCCTAAACCAGCTCATCGAGAAGATGTCAGCATCTTAATTGAACAACAACCACCATCAGAAGTTTTAGCATTAGCACTACGCTATATCTGGTTGAGTCAGCCGGAGCTAAATATTGCTACCATTAAACCTTATTTGCACGCTGCGGTTGATCCCATGGTGAGAGGTACTGCTGCTGCCTTAATGTTGCGCCGAGGAACCTCTACAGAAAAGGCAGAGGCAACTAATATTTTGCGGCGAATGCTCACCTCACAGTGGGAGCGAGAACGAGTAATTGGGACAAGGGCTTTAGGAGAAGCAGATTACCTGCAAGCACTGCGGCTTTATATTCCCAATCTCTTACAAGATGATTCATTGCGAGTGCGCTGTGCTTTACTCGATGTTATTGCCACTACCCATTTGCAAGAGTACTATCCGTCTTTAGTAAGAGGTATTCACTACAAATCCACCCGTGATGCTGCCAGGGCTGCCTTGGTGAGTTTGGGGGATGAAGCGATTACCTTATTAGTAGATTTAGCAGAAGATATCCATAAGCCAGATGTAGTAAGGTTACAAGCTTGGACTGCTTTAGGAGAAATTGGGACAGCGGAATCCCTGAATCAGCTGGTGCAACAGTTAATCACGAGTTGGGGTAGAGTGCGCCGCAATCTGCTCCGTATTCTCCTGAAGCTGCCCAATGAAACCGGAATTGAAGCTGTACTTGACCAGTTAGGTCGTAGTGGAGTAGAAACTTTAATCGAGCAAGAATTACTGTTGTTAGGTCAAGTGTATGCAGCAGTTCTCGATTTAACCACAGAGGAAGTGGTTGGGCAAGAAGCAGATTTATTGCAAAGGGCACTAACCGATTTGCAAGAGGATGTAATCGAGCGATGTTTCTTGTTGATGAAGTTCCTTTATCCCTTAAGTGCGATACAAGCAGCCATGTTTAACCTGGAGTCAGAATCCAAATCAAATCGGGCAATGGGCTTGGAAATCTTGGATAATACCGTTGATATTCCTCAAAAAAGAGCTTTCTTAGGAATTTTAGACCGGCGTAGCACTGCGGAGAAACTCACTTATTTGGTAGAATTAGTACCTTATCAACCAATGAGTCCTAGCGATCGCTTGCGTCGGTTGATCGACTTGCGGCATTTTCTCTCAGATTGGTCTTTAGCCTGTTGTTTTCATCTAGCAAGGGCGATGAGATATTCTTTAACACCGGAAGCAACATTAGTGTGCCTGCGTCATCCTACCAGTTTTGTCCGGGAAGCAGTTTTGTCTTACTTAAAGGAAGCTTCACCCCGTTCCTGTAGAGAGTTGTTACCGATGATGGAGCATGATTCAGATCGTTTGGTGGCGGCTCAAGTTCAGCAAATGATGGTGGAATTGGGTTGAGATTTGTTATTTGTTGTTTGTTGTTTGTCATTTGTCATTTGTTATTGGTAATATCAAGTTCGGATAAGGCGATCGCATTTAAATATGGTGTAGCAACGAGCGCTAAACCTAAAACCTAACACCTAACACCTAACACCTGCGCGAAGCGCTATAGATTGAATACAAATGCTAGATCAAATAGATTATTTTTATTCAAACAGACCCTGCCTAGGGGAGCGAGTCAGTGGGGATATCGCCATCGTTGAACAACAAGAACAGTTATTATTTATTGGGATTGTTGATGGACTCGGACATGGAAAGAATGCTAACCTAGTTGCTCGTACTGCCAAAGATTATTTGCAAAAAACTTGGGATAGTGATGTTTGCCAGACCATGCTCCGTCTTCATGACCAACTCAAAGGTAGTTTAGGAGCAGCGGTAGGCTTAGGTGTTATAAACTTAGAAACCAAGCAGCTATCCTACACGGGAGTTGGTAATACGGTCTTTAAAATACTCCGTCGGCAAGAGCAAAAAAATTATACCAAAAGACTTTATTCAACGGATGGTATTGTTGGCACCCATATTCGCCACCCGGTGGAGCAACAGCTTCAGTTAACTAAATCTGATATAATTCTTTTTTATACAGATGGTATCAGAGAGCATTTCAGCTTAGAAGAATACCCTCTCATTTTTGTGGAGGATACCATGAAAATAGCTAAAAATCTAATCCAACTTTTTGGTAAAAAATATGATGATGCAACCTGTATTGCTTTAAAATATCAACCATAATTGAGAAGGCAGAAGGCAGAAGGCAGAAGGCAGAAGGCAGAAGACAGAAGGCAGAAGGCAGAAGGCAGAAGGCAGAGGGCAGAAGGTAAGGAATAAAATTGCAAGTGTAGAAGGATATGATAAGTGTTTAGGTGGACATGAGATGAGAAGTACATCCAATTCCCAATTCCCTTTGCGCAGCATGGTGAGCAAAGCGAGGCAAATTCCCAATTCCCCAGCCTATACTTAAGATGGTTAATTTAGGACAGATTCAACTCAATCATCAATCTTATCTTCATGATATACGCCAGAATGTTTGGCAGCTGGTCAAAATTTTAACCGAGGATGAAATTATCGCGACTCGATTAAGTACGATAACCTCTCAAATAAACCGCTTAATGATTGACTCTGGGATTAATCCTGCTCTGAGTATTCAGTTAGAGACCCAAAGTCATTTTACAGAATTATCACTTATTTTTATAACTAAAAATCAAATTCCTATCCCTAATTTAATTTATCCCTTTTTTGATCAAGTAAAGTTGCTCATATCTGAGAATAAATATTATCAAATTAAAGCTGATTATTTCTTAAAAAATCATAAATTATTGACAGAGCAAAGAATTAGAGAAGCTCAGGCTATTTTCACCCAAAAGAGTCGTGAGCAGTTAATGAGTGAACTAGAAGAAAAAAATCAAGTTCTTCAAGAATCACTATTGAATATCAAGCGTATGGGGGCTGAATTGGATGTGGCTAAACAAATTCAGTCTATGGTTCTGCCTAAAGAAGAAGAACTTGCAGAGATTGCAAATATTGACATTGTCGGCTACATGAAACCTGCTGATGAAGTCGGCGGCGATTATTACGATGTGCTTTATAGTGACGGAGTAGTGACGATTGGGATTGGTGATGTCACCGGACATGGTTTAGAAAGTGGTATTTTAATGTTAATGACCCAAACCGCTGTGCGGACTCTCCAAGAAATCAAGGAAAGCAATCCAGTCAGATTTTTGGATACCCTGAATCGAACCATCTATCACAACGTGCAACGGATGAACTCTGAGAAAAATCTCACTTTAGCTATTTTAAATTACTCAGAGGGTATAGTGAGTATCAGTGGACAACACGAAGAAACTTTGGTGATTCGCTCAGGAGGAGAGCAAATTGAGCGAATTGATATGATGGATTTGGGTTTACCCATTGGGATAGATGATGATATTGCTGATTTTATTGACCAAACTACGGTGGAGTTACATGCCGGTGATGGTATAGTTCTTTATACTGATGGTATTCCCGAAGCTTACAATCCAGAGAAAAAACAATATGGGATGGAGCGATTCTGTGAGGTGATTAGTCAAAATTGGCAGGGGACTGCTCAAGAAGTTAAACAAGCCGTGATTGATGATGTTAGGGAGTTTATTGGCACACAAAAAGTGTTTGATGATATTACCTTAGTAGTTCTCAAGCAGCAGTAGAGTGTTAGCTAACAGCTAAAACCTCTCCCCAACCCCTCTCCTACAAGGAGAGGGGAGTTTTCCCCCATTTTGTAAGGGCTATTGTAGGGGCTATTGTAGGGGCGGGTTTAGAGATAATCTAGACCATTTGACCCGAATATTGGGAGCAAAAACCGCCCAAGCTCTTCCCCCATTTTGTAGGGGCTATTGTAGGGGCTATTGTAGGGGCGGGTTTAGAGATAATCTAGACCATTTGACCCGAATATTGGGAGCAAAAACCGCCCAATATCTTCCCCCTATTGATATCAAATTAAGCTTAGACATAGCTGGCTGGTTGGATTCTGTCACCCACCTGGGATTTAAATCCAAGGCTAATAGCTTAAGTCCGTTTTAACGGACTAACAATAGATATAATCTCCTAATAATCTTACATTAATTTGTATTATTACGAGTCGTCTTGAGATGACTTGAGCTATAAGAGAAAGAGTTTAAACGACTGGTGAGATCAATTCCGGCTACATTGAGATAGTATTCGTGATGTAGGGGCGCAATGCTTGCGCCCTCAGTGTGTATCTATGTTTTCTAACCAAAAAGCCAAATTATTAATCATTCTGATGCAACCGGAATTGATATGGGATCAGGGTTTTACCTGAATTTTGCTGATGCGGTTATTTTGTGGTAGTATTATTTCATAATGGAAAAAGTGTGCGCCTATATATAAAGTGCCAAGTTCGAGCACAAATGTCGTAACTGACCTAAATCCTATTTTTAATCTTGCGGTAATTGCTTCAGTCGCTCTAATACTGCTTGCTGGTTAGCAGTATCTCCTTGTTCAGCAAATAGCTTTGCAGCCTTTTGGAAATCCTGAATGGCTTCTTGCTTGTCTTCCAATTTGGAATAGGTAATTCCACGATTGGCATAGGCTTCAGCAAACTTAGGATTAATTTGAAGGGCTTGAGTGTAATCAGTGATCGCTAGATCGAGTTCTCCTTTGTCAGAGTAGGCATTCCCACGATTGACGTAGGCAGCAGCAGACTGAGGATTAATTTGAAGGGCTTGAGTGAAATCAGCGATCGCTTGATCTAATTCTCCTTTGTTATAGTAGGCATTCCCACGATTGTTGTGGACTTCAGTTAACTTAGGATTAATTTTAAGGGCTTGGTTGTAGTCAGCGATCGCTTGATTTAATTCTCCTTTGTCAGAGTAGACAAGCCCACGGTTGTTGTAGGCAGTAGCATATTCAGGATTAATTTTAAGGGCTTGGTTGTAGTCAGCGATCGCTTGATTTAATTCTCCTTTGTCAGAGTAGACAAGCCCACGGTTGTTGTAGGCAGTAGCATATTCAGGATTAATTTTAAGGGCTTGGTTGAAATCAGAGATTGCTAGATCTAATTCTCCTTTATCAGAGTAGGCATTCCCACGATTGTTGTAGACTTCAGCCAACTTAGGATTAATTTTGAGGGCTTGGTTGAAATCAGAGATTGCTAGATCTAATTCTCCTTTGTCAGAGTAGGCATTCCCACGATTGTTGTAGACTTCAGCCAACTTAGGATTAATTTTGAGGGCTTGGTTGAAATCAGAGATTGCTAGATCTAATTCTCCTTTGTCAGAGTAGGCATTCCCGCGATTGACGTAGGCTTCAGCAAACTCAGGATTAATTTCGAGTGCTTGGTTGAAATCAGCGATCGCTTGATCTGGTTCTCCTTTGTCAGAGTAGACAAGCCCACGGTTGTTGTAGGCTTCAGTAAGCTCAGGATTAATTTCGAGTGCTCGGTTGTAATTAGTGATCGCTTGATCTAATTCTCCTTTGTCAGAGTAAGCAAATCCACTATAGAAGTAAAGTGCGTCGATGGCATTATCTTTTACAATCGCTTGCTCAGCATCCGGTACAAATTCTAGCGCCTTGGTAAGTCTTTCAATCGCACCGTCATAATCTTTTGCCTCATATCTGACTAAGCCAATAGTCAACAGCGTCAGGTAGCTCATTTCTTTAGAGAGTTGAGTCTGAATCTCAAAACTCTTTAGTTTGGCAATTTCCTGAGTTAATGGTTCTGTCTGAACTGAAGACAAGGAACGCAGTTTTTCCAAGACCTCAAACTTAACAGTCACTTTGGCATGACTACTCGTATCTTGATACCAACCCCACAGCACAATATCTGCATGATGCTTTTCTCCCTTAGCACGAGCAACCTTAATGCCTTCCTGGGCAGTGATTTCCTCGTTGAGCGCCTGAACCTCCACATCGTCGTATTCTGCTAAGGCTTCTTCAAGTTGGTGGATAATATCCTTTGTTACTCCCCATTTTTCGTCTTGCGGGTTTTCAAAGTTTGCGACTAACACCACAACCTGACTTTTCAACAGGCTCTGCTGATGATACCAGTTTCTACCACTCACAACCACCAACAATGCTACGGCAAACAAGCCAATGAGAGCCAATATTCTCGTCTTCTTGCTGTATTGTTTAACAGACGGAACACTATTGACACTCCCATTAATCCGGCTTCCCTTCAACCAGATGTAAAGGCAGATGGAGAGTAAACTAACAAAACCACCTGCTAACAGAATTGCCGTTAACTGTTCGAGTTCTCCCTGTATTAATTTGAAACCTCCGACAGCAGTAATGGCAAAGCTAGCCATAGGGGGTAGCCAACCTAACCATTGAGTAACCCTAGAGAAAATAGATTGTAGTGAAGATCTCCTGAGTTCCCTGCTCCCTGTTCCCTGTTCCCTTGTTTCTTGAGATGTTATCTTGAGTTTCGATAGCATCTCAAAAGCAAAAGCACTGGCATGTTGAGAAGCTTTCTCCTGTCGGATACCTTCCGGTTCTACCGAATCATCATTTTTCCCCTCAATTAAATCGGAAATACCTCGAATCACGACTGCTGGTATCTTAGGATGAGCAAAAGCTGCATTCAAGAAACCAAACCCTTCCATCTCAACAGCGATCGCATCATTATAACTTTCCCTCAGTAATTGGAAAATAGCTGATTTTCTCGAAGCAATCACCTTCTCTCCAGCAACAATAGGACCAACAAACACCC
Source organism: Symploca sp. SIO1C2 (assembly GCA_010672925.1). Lineage (GTDB taxonomy): Bacteria > Cyanobacteriota > Cyanobacteriia > Cyanobacteriales > Coleofasciculaceae > Caldora. Next base: position 9,016 of record JAAHFP010000111.1, read on the forward strand.
TCGGTTGTTGTAACCACTTCTGTTGTTTTGCCTCAAATTTAGCTCTCTGAACCAAGCTATAGGCAGACTTTCCTGCTTTAGGGCGGGTCAAAAACTTTTCTGTTACTTTTCCTGACTCATACTTGTAAACTTCTGTCGCTACTACTACATCCCCAATAGCAACATCCTTGATGCCTCCAGCAATTCCGACAAACAAGATAATGTTAGGCTGGAAATAAGCGATCGCTCGTTCTACTTCCGCCGCTGCCTCCGCATTACCTGTCCCTACTTCAGCAATGCCAACTTTCCATTCCTGTCCCTTCGCAATAAATTTCCCCTGCTGGTAAACGGTTCCCAGGGGATGCAACTTTTCCTCTAACTCAATCAAGCGGTTGCGGACAGCCTGATATTCAACAGACAGGGCAGTAAGTATTACCGCACGAGGCATTGGCTAATCCTTTGCATAGTTTACCATTATCCAAACATCTATTTTTAGATTTTAGATTTTAGATTTTAGATTTTAGATCCTACCATTAATAATTACCCTTTACCTGAAAAATTACCAGCTAAAAACTGAGAAAATTTCAATATATTAGAAACAGCTCAAGCGATCAATAAATGAAAGTATTTTTACTGCAAATCGTTACACAATATTGTACTTGGGAGATTAAAAATACTTGAAGCTTTGAGGGACAAAGATTCATGAAAAGTAAGCTTGTACAATCAACACCAGTGATGCAGTAAAGTCGGAATGCAGAACCAATCTCTAGACAAGGCTCAGCATTTTTCTCCTCTCTCCCGGGGACAACAAGCCTTATGGTTCATCTACCAGAAGGATCCAGAAAGCATAGCTTACAACATCTTTATCACTACTCGTCTGGTGGGAGAGTTAAACCTAGAGGCTTGGCAAAAGGCTTGGCAGAAGATCGTCAGACGACATTCGATCCTGCGAACTACCTATAGGACTCTGGACGGCCAACCTGTTGCAGTAGTTAGTTCCGACTGCAATATCAAGATTAAGGTAACAGACGCTTCTCGGTGGGAGTCCGACGAATTAAAAGCCAAAATTATGGCAGCAGTAGAGCGTCCCTTCAATTTAGAAACGGGTCCAGTAATGCGCTTGGAACTGTTTGCCCGTCCGCCCCAAGACTTTGTCCAATTGATAACCATGCACCACATTGCCGGGGATGGGTGGTCATTTGACTTGCTGCTCAAAGAACTCCGGGTACTATACACGGCTTCCGTCAAGAATCTCCCAGAGGCAAAAATAGCTAACTTGCTAGCAGATTCTCCCTGGCAATACGCTGACTATGTGTCCTGGCAGTCTGAGATGCTCTTGTCTGGGGGAGGAGAACAACTCTTTCGCTACTGGCACAAACAACTGACCGACTGCTTACCGATTTTGAATCTGCCAACAGACAAAGCGCGACCAAGGGATTTGAGCAGTCGGAATGAATTTCATATTGTAGAAATAGATCAACGACTCCGAGAGAAACTGCTACAACTCGCTGCTAATCTCGGAGTCAGTCTTTACCGGACTATGCTAGCTGCTTTCTTTGTCCTGCTACATCGCTTATCGGGTCAAGAAGACATCCTGCTAGGAAGCGCAATGGCGGCAAGATGGAGCGTTGAAAATTTTAAAAGCATTGTTGGTTACTTTAACAACGAGGTAGTATTGCGGGCAACTTTTGCAGATAACCCCACTTTCGTAGAGTTTCTCGCCCGCATTCATCACACGGTAACGGAGGCACAGGCTCATCAAGATTATCCCTTCGACTTATTAGTAAAACGACTCAACCCTCATCGAGATGCCAGCCGACACCCTCTAATTCAAGTTGATTTCACTTGGCGTAAGCATCGCTGGTACGAAAGGGAGCTGGGGGAGCTGGGGGAGCTGAGGAAGCTGGGGGAGCTGAGGGAGCTGGGGGAGCTGGGGAAGCTGGGACAACATCGTTTAGTGAACCAAATTGAGTTACTACCTCCTGAACTAAAACAAGGGTTATCAGAGGTAAGTGTTGATGGAGGAAAAATCCGTTA
>JAAHFP010000112.1 GCA_010672925.1 Symploca sp. SIO1C2
TACCATTATCTGCAACTAATTGATTTTGTCGATAGCCTCGGACAGTATCGACGCCTCCCATACTGAAACGTTCAAGGGAGAGTAAAGAGTCTGGGGTTAACTGGGCATTAAGTTGGGTTACGAGTCTGACTTTCGGTGACAACTGTTGTACCCATTGGAATTGTCCTAACCAACTAAAGAATCGTCCGTCGGTTCCAGTGTTGTTGACGGTGGCATCAAAAGCATCCAGTCCAAAACTAAACTGAGAGCGAGCTGCTAAGATGCGATTAGGGCTACTACGGTCTAGCCAATCTTGAGCAAATCGCAGTACCGTTACCCTAGATTCCCCATCTTCTGGGCCGACGGAGAAGGAAAAGGGTTCCCCTAGTAAGAAGGATTGACTGCGGCGTAAGTCTAGGGCTAAACTCAGGGCAAATTCTGTTTCTGGTGAACGGAGTATTGGTTGGCGAAAACCGGCAGAAAAGGTGCGAGTTCCGCTTTCGATGTCAAACTCCTCGAATCGCTCTTCGGTAATATTACTGTCGCCGTTGTTGTAGCTAACTCTTAAAGTGCCATTGTGGGGATTGACAGGGATAGCATAGCTGATATCGTAAAGATTGAGACCTTCGGTAAAACTGTATTGAGCATTGAAGCGATCGCCAAAACCTAAAAGGTTATTATGGCCAATAAAAGCACTAGTTTGTAGTGAGCCAATGCTGGGAGATTGGTTGTTGGCAATTGAAACTCCAGCGTGAAAGGCGGGTGATTCTTCGAGGGTCACTTGCAAAATATTTTGACCGGAACCGCTGCCGGGGATTAAATCGGCGTTTAATTGATTTGTCTTGAATAAAGGGTCAAGTTGCAGCAATTTTAATGCTTCTTCTAAGCGGGTTTGATTTAATGGTGCTTTAGTGGCAGCTTTCAAGCGACTGCGCACATAGCTTTCCCGCAGTCGGTTTAATCCGATAAGTTCAATCTCTTCTATCTCCCCTTCCACCACCTGGATTTCCACAACACCGTTACTCAAGTTTTGCTGAGGTAAAAATGCGCCGGAGGTGATGTAGTTGTGTTCTTTGTAGAGTTCAGTAATTTCAAAACACAGTTGAAGCAACTGTTCAAACCTTACTTGCTTTTCCTCATAGTCTTTTGTTAACTTAGCAATTTCTGCTTGCAAAACCGTATTTCCCAATACTTTCACTTTGTTGACAAGGAATGATGGGGTGGAGGGGGCTGTATCTTCCCGGAATTGGGGAGAGGAAGGAATTTGCAGACCAGGTTCCGGTGGTGGTGCTGGGGATTCTTCAGGAAAAAAATCAGGGGATCGGGGTTGCTTAGGAATGATTTCCTCCTCAATCCTTTCCAGGGTGTTGGGGAGAAGATTTACCCCCGGGGGAGTAGGCTGAGCTACTGCTCCTAGTGCAAGAAGGCTGGAGGCAGAAGGTAGAAGGCAGAAGTAAATAACCTGCAAGAGTACATTCCATCTCAGTTTATGATAGCAAGAGTACATTTCATCTCAGTTTATGATAAATCTCTCTAGAAGTTGAATTCCTAAATTAATAGCTTAACTTTTAGAATAAAAAGAGAAATATAGCTCAAGCATTCCCCTTATCTACCAAGTTAATTGCTTAATTAAGACAAGACTTGTGTAAGATTCGGCCAGTAGGATTGCGGAAAACTACAATATGTTGAATACGCAATCGCTTGATTTGGTGGTATTATTTACATAATGGTATAGGTGTGCGCCTGTAGATTATGGGTAAATACAATACGGGATTATAATCATGTCAAGATAGTGAGCCGACAGGTATTCAGAAAGCTATAAGTTGATGTCAAAACCTACTGAACCGCCAGCAATTATTCGGACAGAGCGTGGATTAACGATCTCTGGTACTCGCGTCAGTATTTATGATGTGATGGATTTCCTGAAAGCTCAGTATCCACCTTCACTCATTCGAGACAATTTTAATTTGACGAATGCACAGATTGAAGCAGCTTTATCCTATATTGAGGTGAATCAAGCTCAGGTAGAAGCGGAGTATGCCGAAGTTCTTCAAACTAGGCAAGAAATTCACTCCTTTTGGGAAGAGCACAACCGCGAACGTTTCGCTAAAATTGCAGCTATGCCACGCAAGCCGGAACAATCTGTTTTTTGGGCGAAGCTTGAAGAACAAAAGGCTAGACGTATTGCACAACAACAATGATTTTTTTTAGCTATGAAAACTATTTCTATTCAACTTCCAGAAACTGTATTTTCTGCTTTGCGAAAAAGTCCTGATGAATTTGTTCGTGAGATGCAGATTGCTGCTGCTGTCAAATTGTATGAACTAGGGGAAATATCACAAGAAAAAGCTTCGGAAATAGCTGGCTTAACTCGTGAAGAATTTATTTTAGCATTGGCACGTTATCAGGTTGATTTTATGCAATATACAGCAGTCGAACTTGCAGAGGAAATGATGAATGCTAGTTAAAAAAGTGATTGTCACTACGAGACCCAGGTTTATGATTATCAAATCATATTGTTAATCTTTTTAAACAACAAGCAAGTGAGTAGTGTAAACTAGTATTGTAGGCGATCGCTTCCCCCGTAGGTTGGGTTGAGCGCTATCCAATTTTTTACCAAAATCTTACCCACATTACCAAAAGCGAAACCCAACACCAGCCATAATGTAACTATTTAATATTGTCAATGAGTAAAGTAATGATTAATCATAAAGTTATTGATGTGAGTGATCTGAGTCCAAAACAGATTAGAATAATCGAAGAAATTATTGCCAATTTTAAACTTGTTGAGCAACCAAATCATTTATCTAAAAATTTCAAGGTAAAAGAAGAACAAGAACAAAGCTTGGAACAACTTCATCAAGAGTTTGATTGGTTAGTCGCCGATATTGGAGCAGAACAATCTATGAACAGAAATAATAATTATGGTATTGGATAAACAAATAGCACGATATTTAGATAGTAATATTTGGGTTTGGGTAATAAGAGCGATTGCACTCCCTCAATTCAGTATATCAGTCGTAGGGGTGGGTTTAGTTAATGAATTGCTCTAAAGTCGATAGCTTTAATATCAAAACCCGCCCTCAATGTTTCCCCCCATTGTCTATAACCATTCCCAACATATCAATGATCTGCACAGATAAAGGGCGGGTTTTGTACAGATATTACTGTCAAATTCGTTAACGGTGATCCGAAACCTACCACCTAACTACATTCCCGTGCCATCACTAACCGTCCATCTGGCAGTTGATAGACCCCTGTTGGTTGAATAATTGGGTCTCCCTTTTGCCAAGGACGTGTGGGACTATCACTTGGTATAGTGCGTACCACTCCTGTGGGATAAGTTGAGGATGAAGCATCTCCGGGACGAGTGGGTAAGTTGCCACCACCGGTGATGATGAATGTTCCCTTTTGTTCAATGGTTCGGACAATGCAGCTATTGGCTAGCAGATTGTCCGTGTCGATGAGATTGTCCTGTAACACTGTCAGGCTGTTGGTGATGAAGTCGAGATTGGGTAGGGTGATGACTCCATCCACTGCTCCACTGGCATTGATATCGACTCGGTTATTAAGATCTAAGGTAACAGGGTCAGTGCCTTTGGGGGCTGGACGGAAGGCAAAACCGAAGAAGATGGGGGTGAGGAAGGTAATATCTCCTCCTCTGCCATCACGAACAAAGGCGAGGATGTCGCTATCGGCAAAAGCAATAAGGGAGTCGGTGGTGATAGTGATATTGCCGCCGTTGTCAACACCGCTGAAGACGCTGGTGGTGATGTCGCTGTCCCCCCGTAGCCGAATATCTTTGGCGATAATGTTGATAGCACCTCCGGCAGATTGGGTGGAGGAGGTAGTGATATCACTGTCGGTAGCGGTTAAGGTTTCTGAGACGTTAATATTGATATCGCCAGCTTTACCTGGTGCTTGACTCCGAGCCGAGATTCGGGAATTATTTTCTAGGGTGAGGGAGTTGGTTTGGATATTGATATCGCCACCAATGCCGCTTGAGTTAGGTTCAACAGCAGTAGAGATAGAGCTTTTATTGCTAAGGAAGACAGATTGAGCATTCCGCACAAAGATATTACCTGCATCCCCTACGCCAGCGGTAGAGGCATCAACTTGAGCACCATTAGTCAGTTCCAGGGTGGCAGTTGTCAGCTCAATTCCCTCCGAATTCCCCTGAGCTTCTGATTCTACCGTGCTGAATATACCACTGGCAGTTCTATCACTCGATTCTCCATCCAACTGCACCGAATCAGTAGCAGTAATCTTCACCGCACCCGCATTTCCTTCTCCAAAGGTAGATGCGCCTACTTGAGCACCATTCGTCACTTCCAGGGTAGAAGCTGTCAATTCGATTCCCCCAGAGTTTCCCTCTGCTTCCGAATTCACTTGGCTGAATATACCACTGAGAATTCCATTGTTCGATTCCCCATCCAACCGTATCGAATCGGTAACAGTAATCTTCACTGCACCAGCATCCCCAACCCCGAAGGTAGAAGCAGACACTTGAGCACCATTGGTCAGTTCTAGGGAGGAAGTTGTCAGTTCAATCCCTCCAGAGTCTCCCTCTGCTCCCGAATTCACTTGGCTGAATATACCACTGGTATTTCCAGTTTTTGATTCCCCATCCAACCGCACCGAATCGGTAGCCGTTATTTTCACCGCACCTGCATCTCCTGCACCTGAGGTAGTAGTAGCCAGTACTGAACTCTCAGTCAGGGAGAGGGAGTTAGCTGTGATCTGAATCTCACCCCCCATAACACCTTCTAAATTGATAAAATTCCCATTCCTAATCAAGCTATCTGTAAGAGAAATGTCCCGCCCACTGTTGAAGGTAATATCCCCTCCCAATAAACCGTAAGAGAAAATGTTAGCTCCTTGATTTAGAGTAATGTCACCTTGGGCTATTAGCTTGACATCGCCACCATTGCCAGAAAAAACATCTAAGGCAGAAACATCCACTGTGTCGTTAAGGGTAATACCACCGCGAGAATCGATAATGACAGAACCCCCGCCGAAATTATCTCTTACATCAATCGAGCTAACAGTAATACCATTAGGAGTGTCTAGTAATAAATTTGGTTGATACTGATTTGTTAAAAATACTTTGCCCCCATTATTGAGAATTACACCGATAGTGATATCTGCATTGGCACGAATATCCACTGTAGGTTCATTTTTACCATCGATTTGTATAGTAGTACCATCAGATAAAGTAACAGTTTCCTGCAAACCATTGACAAGATCTGGCCCTGTAATCTCGATAGAGTCGTTAATCTCTACACTACCCCCAGCGAAAATATGTAAAGAAATTCCTACATAAGAATCAAAAAAAACATCGCCATCAGCCCGAATCACAGGATCATTAGGACTCTCCAAATCTCCCAAGCTTCCATCCAACTGCTCAATCCGAAAACTACCCCCACTCCAATAGTGAGCATCACCTAACACGGTCGAAGCACTTCGCAACACCATATCCTCACCAGAAAAAAGTCCACTATCGGGATGATTCAGAGCAAAAATATCAACTTCTTCCTTCCCCTGCACCAATAACTGTTCTCCAGCCACTGCGGTAAAAGGCACAGTCCCACTATCCCTAATCTGTACCGTATCCTGAGCTTCAAGGGTTAAATCCCCACCAGCAGCTAACTGACCCTGCAAATCCAGATTACCCGCCGATAGGGTCAAATCTTGTCCTGCTGACAAATTGCCCCGATTAGTAATAACTCCAGTTTGATTGGTTCCATATTGCAAACCCAAAGGCACACTAATAGTTAACACCGAAGAGTCCCCTAGATTTGCTGCACTAAAAGTTGAGCCATCCTCAAAGGTTAAAGAATTCGCCGTACTCGCCACAAACGAACCTTCAACATCCAGTTGCGCATTAGCCCCAAACAAAATCCCATGAGGATTGAGAAAATATAAATTAGCCGCACCATCAACTCCTAAAGTGCCGAAAATATGGGAAGGATTTGCACCGGTTACCCGCGTCAGAATATTCTCAATTCCTACTGGATTGGCAAAATAAACCCGTTGCAACTCCTGAACATTAAATTCACCAAAACTGTGGAACAGATTAGCACCTCTTTCTGCTCCTCCTTCAATCAAATCTGCTAACGATCCTCTAACCTCAACATTCGGCGTGATGCGAGAACTTTCAGCTTCTAAAGTTGTATCTGGTGTAATCTGAGCCAATACTCGATGTTGCTCAAACGGAAAAACGACAAAGATAGTTAACCAACTAGTTAAACTTAATAATTTATACCAAAGTGGATTAACCATGAAATGATGCTCTTTGCAAAAGTTTGAATCTTGAGGGACTTGCCTGCCGAAGGATACCCTTAGGGCTGTTAGCCCTTGGTGTCAACTTAAGATGAAACCCTTATCCAGCCTGGAACTTGAGTTATGGGTGGGTGTGGAAGCCAGTCATTAAGCTATTCCTAGCTGAAGTTGACACCAATGGCTGTTGGCACATCCCTAGGAATTCATCATAAACCGATGTTACATGGCACGCCTTGATCATTCCTACCAACTTGCTTGCTGATATAGGCAAGGACAATTGTGCGATCGCGCAATGGTCTTGGTCAGTAGGTATATAGGTCTAATTACAAATTTCAGGCCATAATGAGCGTAAATTTTGCATAAAAGTTGTCACAAAATGCTTAAAGTATACTTTAAATCTGCTTCTAAAACAATTGATTATGAACAAAATCATGTATGTTAATTATTTGATTCACATTATGAATAATTCCCAATTCTATATTCTCCATTGTTCATGCATCATTCCCGATTCTCTATTCTTCATTTAAAATTCCCAATTCTCTTGCTTTTGAGCCTAGCCTGTTGTTTATGGCTAAGTAATCCTCCTTCAATTGCTCAACCAGAAAATCTAGCAACCTCTGAGATGACTAATGCTAATAAACTCGTACAACAAGGGGTGGATTACTACCAAGCAGGAGATTATCAAGCTGCTATTAAACCTTGGGAAAATGCCTTGAAATTCTACCAAGATACTAGCAACCATGAATACTCAGCAACTGTCCAGGAAAATCTAGCCAGAGCCTATCAAAAAATTGGTGATATAGAAGAAGAAATTAGATACTGGAAGCAAGCAATCAATAACTATGAAGAGCTAAGAGACCAGCGACAAATGGGACTAGTGGCAACAGAACTAGCTCAAGCTTACAGTCGCTTTGGACAATCGAGAAAAGCGATCGCTCTTTTGTGTGGCTCTTCTGATGCTCAGGAAGCAGTTACTTGCACTGGAGGCTCCCTAGAGATTGCCAAACAATTTGCTGATCGAGAGGGAGAAATGGCGGCTTTGGGAAGCCTAGGAGAAGCTTATCGTCTTCGAGGGAAATATGAACGAGCGATCGCTCGTTTTAAGGAGAGTTTAGAGATTGCCCAAGAACTTAATAACTTAGTTGCTCAAGCTTCTAACCTTAACAATCTCGGCAATGCTTACTGGACTATAGCTCAGCTGACAAATAGTTACGCTAACTCTGCTCAGCAACGGGGTGCTAAAAATAGGGAACGGGAATACCTAGAAAATGCCTTAAGCGAATATAACCAAGCTCTGACTTATTTTCAAGAAAGTCTCCAACTGGCTAGCAGTCAAAACGACTTATTTGCTCAAATGCGGGCGCTACAGTTTATCAAACGGTATCACCGCTTGGAAGAGGTAAGGCAACGGTTAAAAGCAATAAGGCCATGGGCAACAGGCAGTCCCATGCATGAAAATCCATCCCTCCTCGTCTCCGCCTCCCTTAGTCCCCACCTCTCTTTAAATGTCGAAGCTACCATCCAACAAGTTCTGGAATTACTCAATCAATTACCGGATTCTCGGGATAAAGTTTATGCCGCCATAGAATTAGCCCAACTCAAGCCACTGACTTCGGTTGATGACCCTTCCCAACCCAACTACTGTTACAAACGTCAGCTGGAAGGACAAGCGGAAACACTGCTCAATCTAGCTGTCTCCATTGCCCAGAAGCTTGAAGACTACCGCGCCCAATCTTTTGCCCTTGGTGAATTAGGTCATACCTATGAGTGTTACCAAGATTATCAAAAAGCCCTAGAATTTACTCAACAGGCACAGTGGGCAGCTAACCAGAATCTCTCAGCTAAAGATAGCCTGTATTTGTGGCAGTGGCAAGCGGGACGTATTTTCCTAGCTCAAGGCAAAAAAACCGAAGCTATCAATGCTTACCAACAAGCGAGTGCTACCCTTAATGATATCGGCAGTGATCTGCTAATTGCCCAGCAGTACCAAAAATTTGACTTTCGGGATGCGATTAATCCTTTTTACCGAGAGTTTGTTCAGTTAAGATTGGAGCTTGCCGAATCATCACTCGCCGCTGATAGTCAAGAGTATCAAGAGGAGCTTGAATTTGCCCTGGAAACTATTGATTGCCTCAAAATGACAGAGCTGCAAAATTACTCTGCTTATGATTGTGCCTTGATACCCATTAGTCAAGAGCGAGTGGACAAACTAGTTGGGGAAAAAACTGCTATCTTTAGATCAATTATTTTAAGCGATCGCACAGTTATTTTAGTCAGTCTACCCAACGGTAAAAAGCGATTGGAGTGGATCAATACTGATAGTCAGACGTTGCAGGATGAAATAAACGAATTCCGCCGGGGACTGGAACGCAGTCGTGATATTATATATAACCCAAAACCTGCTCAAGAGCTGTACCATAAAATTATTGCTCCTTTTACCGCTGACTTTGAGTCAGCACAAATAGAAACCCTCGTTTTCATCCAAGATGGCATCCTATGGAGCATTCCCATGGCGGCTCTCCACGACGGGAAAAAATTCCTAGTAGAAAGCTATGCCATTGCCATCACCCCCAGTCTTCAGCTCACTAATCCCCAAACCTTAAACCGCAACAAACTTCGGGTTTTAGCCCTAGGATTAAGTGAAGCAAGTGAAGTCAACGGGCACAAGTTTCCAGCATTGAGAAATGTCGAAGCAGAACTTCAGGCAGTCGAGGCTCAATTTCCAGGTAGTACAGTACTCCGAAATGGGGATTTTACCGAAGAGCGCCTCAAAGATGAACTGGATCAAGCCACTTATGCTATTCTTCACATTGCCACCCACGGGCAATTTAGTGCCATTCAAAGAAATACCTTTCTCGTCACAGGCAATAACGGCCACCTTACCCTGGAAGATCTCGAAAGTACCATCAGCAACGTCAGTCATCAACCCAATTTCGGCGAATTGCTTGCCCTCACCGCTTGTCAGACAGCAGTGGGAGATGACCGTGAGGTTCTGGGTTTAGCTGGCATTGCCGTGCTATCTGGTGTCAACAGTGCCTTAGCTTCCCTGTGGTCGATCGATGATGCTTCCACACCTCAGTTAGTCACAGAATTTTATGCCAACTTGCGCCGCCCTGGAGTAAGTAAAGCAGAAGCTTTACGTGCAGCTCAGCGAACACTGATTGAGGCGAAGAAAAGAGAGGAAATTAAAGACAAATATGACCACCCCTATTACTGGGCTCCGTTTATCCTTATCGGTAATTGGCTTTAATTTAGGGGTTAGGTTTTAGGTGTTTTTTTTCTTGCAATTGAGATAATTTTTTGCTTTAATTATTACTAATAGAATATTTGTGCACATATATAGCAATTTTTACATCCGTAAGGCACGGAGGATGTTAACGAGCTTATTCTTAATTCTTAATTCTTAATTACCGCAAACTATCGGCTATTCGCCTGAAATCTTTGACTGATTCATTTTTCCTATCCTCATCCGTCAGTTTAGCTGCCTCTAATTCAGCTAGGTCTTCTAAGAGGCTTGAACCTACTTCTCCCAACTTAGATTCCTCAGCTAACTTGAGAGCCTGACTCAAAGCATCGTACCATAAACCTTTATCAGCATAGAAGTCTGATGCATCCGATGCAGTTGAGCGATCGAGCAACATATTTTCCCAATCCAAAGGTTTCTCTACAACCAGAATATCTGCACTAACAATTAAATCACTTGATGGGTTGTAGGGGTCACAGATAATAGCGACTTGCCACAGATAAACGTTACCTACCTTAAGTTCTGGTCTGTTCTCTTGTAGAGTGAAAGTCATAATTCCTGACGAATTCAAGTCCATTACAATTGGATCACCCATTTGTTGAGGTATACCCTCCGAGTCATATTCATAGAGACTTAATTTCATTTGTTTGGTGGTAGAATCAGGAACAATCCAAGCAAAAGTTGGACGAGTCGAAATCGTTTGTCCCACATGAGTTAGAGGAACTAGTGCTGTTAGAGGCATTCCTTCCCCGGCGCACCCATCTCTAGAGCCCCCTTGTCTTGTATAATCACTTGGAGATTTCTGCTCAGCAGGGGGTTTGTAATCAGCAAGTGCAGCAGGAGTTATCAGCAACGATAGACCTAAAATACTGCTAGTTATTAGTTTAGCTTTGATATATTTATTAAGAAACCACATAATTTTAATTATAATTAAGTAATTTGAGGGCAGGCATAATTTATTATAGTGACGAAAAAAAAGATTTCAAACTATGTCTGATTCTACCAAAACCCCAATGCTGATCTACCAAAGGCCAAGTTAATTCGCACAGAGTCCCTCGGGTAGAAAGACGCTCTCGTTTAAACTTTCCTCCTAATTGTTTCTCCAGACTTCTAGCCTGCCTTGTACCTCGATTTTCCCTAGATGAACTAATACCAGAACCATTATCTTTAATACTCAGAGTATACCAGCTTCCCTTGTAGCTACCGATCGCACTTAAACGAGTAACTCCTTGGGCATGTTTACCAATATTGCATAAAGACTCTTCGAGAAACTGACAAAGTTCTCGCTTGTGCTCTATCGTTAAATATCTTTCAGGGATAGGCTCAAATTTAATCGCTTTCACCTTGAGAGTCTCAAAGTAAGGAAAATTCCGCTCCAGGGTCTCTCTAC
>JAAHFP010000113.1 GCA_010672925.1 Symploca sp. SIO1C2
AAAACATTCGGTTTGTCTTGAAAAGAGTAGCCTTGACTCTCCGAAGAAAGCTCCGAGCCAAGACTAAAGCTAAGGAGTCTTCAGTGCTTTTATAAATAAAACTTATCACCCTAACTACTGGAGAGCCAAATTTCGCTCGCTCCTGAATCGCTATTATCGGCAGCTATTATTAAAATAGTTAAGATATGACACACACCAAAAGTAACAACATTTACAAAAAACCACCGACCAGCTTCATAAACCTGTTTTCGTAGAACTAACCATTGTAAGATTCCCAGCACAGTCCCCAATACGAAACCTGAATAGAATACAGCATCTTGAGTAAACACAAACCAGCCACCAGTTAGATAACCTACAGCAGTTGCTAATACCCACCAACCAGCTTGGTAGATGTGCCGCCGCAGAACTAACCATTGCATGATTCCGACCAAGATGCCAGAGATTCCCAGTATAGAAGACATCACTTGGCTAACAACTAGAGCGACTGGTATCAAGGCCGCGACTACATTAAAGCCAAAACCGGCTACCATCAAGCCAACAAAAGTAGCTGTTGCCCATTTGAGCCAAAACCACGATCCCACTTCTGGGCGCTTAACCGGCGCTGGTGTAACAGGAGGCGGAAAAGATTGAGGCTGAGCCCTACTTGTCCGGTGATATTGAGGTGGTACTGGTGGGGTAGGGGATGGGGTTTTGATAGGATTACGTGGTGGTGATACCCGTTGAGTTGATGCCACCTGAGCTGACTGTGATACTCCACCGGAAGTATTAAACAATTTCTGCAATGCTTGCGATGCCTCAGTTGCCGAAGGATAACGCTGCCGAAAATCATAACGCACCATTTTGTCTAAGATATTTGCCAGCTTAGAGCTAACCTGTACCCGATTGCGCCAAATAATTTCTGCGGTTTGAGGATCTTGTGGTAAGTACTCAGGCAGTAAACCTGTTAGTGCTTGAATACCAATCATTCCTACCGCATAAATATCACTGCTTAGCCTAGGACTACCGCTTGCCTGTTCACTTGGCATATAGCCAGGAGTACCTATACTCACAGTCATTCTCGTCTGTCCTTGAGCATTCACCACCTGAGTGCTAATTTGTTTGACTGCACCAAAATCAATCAGCACTATCTTGCCATCCTGTTGGCGTCGGATTAAATTTTGGGGTTTAATATCCCGGTGGATAACATGATGCTGATGGACAAAGGCTAGTGTTTCCAGCAGGTTCTGCAACAAGACAATCACATAGGACTCACTTAACTTTTTGCCAGGAGTAAGTTCCTCGCTCAAATCGTGACCTGCAATTAACTCTTGTACTAAATAAAATTCTTGATTTTCCTCAAAGTAAGCCAGCAGTCGCGGAATTTGCTCGTGATTGCCTAACTGATACAGAATTTTTGCTTCTGACTTGAATAAGCGTCTGGCTACCTGTAAAGTAGTGGGGTCAGTCGATGTTGGTTGGAGTTGCTTGACGACACACCGGGCATCATAGAGTTTAGTGTCTTCGGCAATGTAGGTTTTTCCAAAGCCTCCAGCTCCCAAAAATTGGATGATTCTATAACGTCCGTCTAGTAATTGTCCCGACATGATAGCAATCGCAACTAGCTGGATTTACGGTTCTAGTATAGTCTCTCCCATTTGCTGTAAGCTTTCAATTCCCAATTCCCAATTATCAATTATCAATCAAACTCGATCCATCTAAATGCTTAAGTAAAGTTTCCTGAGGAAGTGGCCCCTGTAAGTGATTCCAGGGTAACACCTGTTCCGTTGACCAATCCTGATGAACATAAAAATCTAATTCTGGTAACTTACCTCGTAACTGCTTGAAGGCGCGACGAAAACTACCTACAGAATCTCCATAATGCCTAGTTAGTTCCAACAGCGGAGATAAACGGCGATCACCTCGGGAAATAAGTGCTTGGATTACTGACCAATTATAGCTTTCCGGTCGAAAATCTATACCGCGCGATCGCAATTGTTTCTGTAAGTATTTCAATCGTTTCTGAGCTTGCTGATTCACCCCAAACCACTGAAAAGGGGTATGTGCTTTGGGGACAAAGGTGCTACAACCTAAGGTTAAGCGTAAGCCAGGAGCTGCTTTTTTGATAGCTTGCATCATGGCTACTGTTTGCTCCACATCCGACATTTCCTCACCGGGAACCCCTACCATCCCGTAGAGTTTCAAACTCTTCAAACCCCCAGCTTTGGCATTGACTGCGGCTTGGATAATTTCTTCATTGTGGAGCTTTTTATTAATAATTTGTCGTAGTCGTTCTGAACCACTTTCCACGGCAATAGTTAGGGAGCGAGTCTGGCGTTGTGTTAAAGTTGCGGCTAGTTTTGGTGTTACCGTATTGGTTCGCACTGAGGCAATACTCAACCGTACATCTTCATACTTCGGTTGGGATAGGTAATCAAGTAATAGTTCAAATTCCGGGTGCTGAGTTACCGAAGCTCCAAGTAAGCCGAGGCGATTGGTTACTTGTAATCCCCGCTCAATAGCTGGAATCAAGGAATCCGTAGCACTAGGAGTCCGAAATGGTAAGGTTAAATAACTCGCTAGACAGAAACGACACATTTCTGGACAGCTGCGTACTACTTCTACCATATAAATATTTTCCCAAGCCGCTTTCTCTGTCACCACTGTTGAGGCGGAAAGAGTATTACCTCGGTAAGTCTGCTTTTGTACCTGGGGTGGAATCTCCTGATCTACTGGCTGAATTGACTTAATTTCTCCTGTTAAATCCTGGTAACTTACTTCGTACAAACTGGGAACATAAATTCCTGGTACTTGGGCTAGATGTCGCAATTGATTGTTTCTATCAGCATTGCGAACTTCTTTGTAAGCCTCAATGAAATCACCAAGTAGGTTTTCCCCGTCTCCCAGCAAAATCAAATCAAAGAAATCAGCAAAGGGTTCTGGGTTAGCGGTTAGCACTGGGCCACCACCAAAGACCAGGGGATGGTGCTGTTGGCGCTCAGCGGCTCTCACTGGAATTGCTAACGATTCCAGCAAGTTCAATATATTGACATAATCTAATTCCCATGATATAGAGTATCCCAATAATTCCGGTTGTACTGGCAACTGTTCCTGGCAATCAGTAAACAAGCGACTCACCTGAAGATCAGGGCGGGATGTCAAAGATGCCCAAACTACTTGATAACCAAGGCTTGTAATTCCTACACTATATTCATTGGGAAAGGCAAAGATAGTAGGAATAGCACCAGCTTCGGGAGCAGCTGGAGTAAATAGTAGACGTTCGGAGGAGAATACCAATTAAGTTACTGGGGCTTAGAGGGCAGAAGGCAGAAGGCAGAAGGCAGAAGGCAGTCCTCATGAGTGATCGCTTCGCTCATCACCAATTATGAAAGTTGTACTTTCAAGTCAGAAGGTAAGGTAGAAGGTTCAAGGTAGAAAGGAATTATAACTATTGATCTGAGCTTGATATAAGTATAGGAAAAATCATCAGTTTTTCTTTCCCTATCTCTACACTTCCCACACCCCCACCATTTTTTTGCTCACTCCTAGGTCACAATGAGAGCCTTAGAAATCTCAATTGGCACAGTGAAGTGAAACTGACTACCTTGATTTTTCCCAGCAGACTCAGCCCAAATTTCTCCCCCCAAGCCTTCAACAAGACAGCGACAGATAGCTAAACCAAGTCCCGTACCACCAGCAGTACGTCGTAGTGCTCCTTCTTCTTGGTAAAAGCGATCGAAAATTACTTCTAGTTGATTAGCTTCAATGCCACGTCCCGTATCAGCAACGATAACTTCTAACATAGAATTACTGCCACTATTTTTGGTTTGAGTTGCACCAGCAGGACTTTCGTTTTGTAAGGCTTCGGGGTAAGAGACAAAAGATACAAGTGCTTCATCCTTATTGCTTGTAGAGTCTTGTTCTATAGCCTCTATGCCGGTGAAAACCTTCTGCCTTATCTTAACTTCTTTACTAAATATTTTAACTTGGATTTTAACCTGACCGTCAGGATTAGTAAACTTACAAGCGTTATCTAAAAGTTTGTTCAAAACGTCTACAAGTTCATCCCCATCAGCTATAACTGGAGGTAGATTAGCAGGTAACTCAACCGTAATTTGAGGTAAGGTTTCTGGTTGCCGCCTATCTTGGAGAGAAGTAAGGGATAAATCTATAGCTTCCTGAAGTTGGATTGATTCTGGGTTACGGTATAGTTGACCACTTTCTAGTCGGGATAGGGTTAGGAAATCTTGAATAAGTTTGCGCAATCGCTCCGCATCATTTAAAGCTGTCTCCAGCATCGCTTGCTGAAACTCAGAAGGCATCTCTGGTTCCTCGGCTAAACTTTCCAGGCAAACTTGGATAGTAGATAAAGGAGTTCGTAATTCATGACCAACAATCGCTATCAAGTTACTCTGGGTACGTTCTAGAGCCTCTAATTGACGATTGAGTGCTTCTGATTGAGCATAAGTCTGAGCTTGAGTTAGAGCAACTCCAACTTGAGTAGCGATCGCTTTTACGACAGAGATATCATCTTCTTGCCACTTATCAGGTTCTGAGCCTCCATAGTGTAGCTCGATCATCCCCAACAGAGTATCTTGATGGCGTATTGGTACTAGCAGCCAAGAACGAATTTGTCCACGTTGGACACTAGTTTGAAAAACTGGATTGCTTTGTAAGTTTGAGTTATCAGTATTAGCGATCGCAATTGCTTGTTCCTGAGCTAAGGCTACTTGAATTAGGGGATTATCAGCCAAAGGCCAAGTTTTTCCTCTCAGAGAAGGTAAACCAGGAGCAAGGGCTTCATGCTCAATAGTTATCTGCTCCTCCAAAGAACTACACCGGTAAAGTATACACCGGCAATGAGCAAAAGTCTGCCCCAGCTCACGTACAGCTACCGCCAGAACTTTGTGGGGATTGAGAGAGTGCCGAACTGCGGTAGTGATGGCGTTGATCAAGTATTCCTTGCGTTCCTGAGTAGCAAGTGTTTGATAGGCTTCAAGGAGTTGATGCTGACTAGTCTGTAAATAGGTTATCAAGCGTTGGACAAAGATTTCGGACTCAATAGCTTGGGTCGTGAGGATTAACCCCTGAGTTGGAACTTCTGTTGTCAGGTGATAATGCTGCCATGCCTCTTCTACTTTCGGCACTAACTCTGGACGAATAGCTGCAATCCGTCCAAGTAACATCCGTGCTGCTTGGGCGCAAAGGTGACGGTCAAATGTCCAAATTCCCTCAAATTGCCGTGCCTGATCCATAGGGGTAGGTAGGGAAGTGGCTTGTTCTTGACATACTATACAGGCTGCATACTGCTCTCCAATAACTATTAGATGCCATTCTTGAGCCAGGTATTCATCTGCTTCCAAAGGGATAAATTCATAAGTTTGTGAGTCTTCTGCTAGGTTAGACTCTGCTTCTGGTACAGCCAGTACATAAACCTGATTGGTACGTTGGGCAATCTGGCGATAGCGGTGCACCTCTTGGCAAAAAAAGCACTCCTGCTGAAAGTTAGCAATTACTAGAGGAGAGTCTGTTCTTGCTAAAATTAAATCCTCAATCGCGTGTGAAAGGGCTGTTAGAGAAGATTTAAAATAACTCTGAGGGCGCAGATCTGGTAGAGCCTGGAGTAGCTCCTGTAGCAGTGAACTTGGGGTATTCATTCAGATGGATTTGGTTTCAAATTCTGTGAGACCTCTTGCAAAGGTCGATGATTTGCTGTGTTGGTGTTTATAGCGCTACGCGCTATGGTTAGGACATTAATAAAGCCTGAAAGCTAGTCATGGCCTATTTTTGAATTTTGAATTTTGAATTTTGAATTGCGCTATACAAGTAGCATGGGTACTGGCATATTTCCCATAAAACTAAGGTTTTTTCCCGCCGCCCCTTTGCTGCGACACACTATGCTGCGCAAACACCTTTCTCAGATTTATGCAAGAAGTCTATCGTCGTAGCATGAACATAACAATAGGAAATTAAATGCTTCTGAGCTTAAAGGAAACCAACTCAAAGAAAATTAGCTGTCTGATAATCGGTTGTCTCCTCTAATGCTGTTTCAATTGCCGGATTTAAGCGTACATTTTGCACAGTGGTCTTACTGAGGTCTACCTGACTCAATATTGCCTCAGTGAGAACTGCATCAGTCAAGTTAGTGTCAGACAAGTCAGCTCCGGTAAGGTCTGCACGATGTAGGAAAGCTCCTGTCAAGTCAGCTCCTTTGAAATTTGTATAGCGTAGGTCTGCTCCCGTCAAGTTGACTCCCCGTAAGTCAGCGAAGGACAGCTGAGCTAATCTCAAATCTGCTTTTGCTAGGAGAGCTCCCCTCAAATCGACTTGGCTTAGATCTGCCCGAATGAGAATTGTCCCCTTCAGATTGCTTCTTACTAGATTGGCATCAGCGAAATTAGCTCTCCACAGAATTGCACCAGCTAGGTTGACTTGGTGAAGGTCTAACCCACTGAAATCCCTCTCTCCCCTTGCATAGCGCTCCAAAAGCTCACCAGTATCCATCACAATTTTTAAAACTTTTTAGTAAAATTTGCCTCTATTACAAGTTATTGTAACAAAACTTAATTTTGAATATTAATTTTTATTAAAAAAAATAGATAAATATAATTTATGGATGGGGAGAGTGGTGGGCGATGCCCACCTGATTTAGAGAATCAATAATAGCGATGCCCTAGAGAATACCAGCATTGGCGAGACCTAAGATAAAGCCAGCACCAAGAATGTGACCAAAGCTAGTGGTGGCTAATAGTTCAGCGAAGCCAAATTTTTTCAAAATGTCAGGCTTACTTTCACCAGCAGGTAAATCTGGTCCTACACCTGCATTCTTGATCGCGAAACGACCAACGATGATGGCAAATACGTTACATAAAATCATCACCAGTCCTACCGTGGGGCTCCATTCTATGGTTGTTGGAGTAGTGGCTAGAATTGAGTAAATCAAGTGATGTTCTCCTTTGTTGGCTTATATAGATAAAGGAATCATAAAAAACTATTAGCCAAAAATTCTCAACTTGTTTTAAGAATTAACAATTGCACCAGCAGTTTGGCTCCCAATGTGACATAGATACTTTTTTTTGTCTCAGGGGGTAACAAGCCACTTAAAAAGTAGGCAGGGCGAGGGGTGTGGGGTGTAGGGTCAAGAATTAAATGAAAGGGCTGCCTCAGTTCTTGATTTTAAGTATAAAAAGCTACATAGTTGTTGCCAAAAACTACGAAAATACCGATTGTGCCAGTTAGGGTGCGGAATATCAGCCCTAAACCCTCCCGACAAAGGTAACCGAAGGCTCTAGCATCCCTTGATAGTTGCCAATGTGCCTCAAGAAAAAATATAATTGATTGTAGTGAGACCATTTCAGTCTCTACTTATAGCCAATTGAAATAGGTGAAATGCTTATTTCTGAATGGATTACATGGCATACCAAACAAGTATATTAGACAAAAGTATAAGTAATTTTACTAATTTAGTTGATTTACTTCGCTACAGAGAGAAACATCAGGCAGATGATATCGCTTTTACCTTTCTCCTTAACCGAGAAACGGAAGAAGTCAGCTTAACTTACCAAGCATTAGCTCAAAAAGCACGAGCGATCGCTACAGTTCTACAAAGGATGAAAGCCAGGGGTGAAAGGGCAGTTTTACTCTACCAACCAGGACTAGAATTCATTGCTGCATTTTTCGGGTGCCTCTATGCCGGAGTTATTGCGGTTCCTGTACATCTACCCAAACGCAACCATCATAGTCATCGATTACTAGGCATTGTAACTGATGCCCAAGCAACCCTTTTCCTTACAACAACATCGGTTCTGAGTAATTTAGATCAGACCTTAAAGGAAGAACTAAAATTAGCAAGTTTAAGTTGCCTAATTACGGACGAGATTGACAGTAACCAAACTAATGATTGGCAACCTTGGCCCATAGCAAGTGACACTTTGGCATTTCTCCAGTACACTTCTGGTTCCACAGGAACACCAAAAGGGGTGATGATTTCTCATGGGAACCTACTGCACAATTTATCCGGGATTCACCAGTGTTTTGAGCATACACCTAACAGTCGAGGTGTAATTTGGCTGCCACCTTATCACGATATGGGGTTAATTGGTGGGGTACTACAGCCAATTTACGGTGGTTTTCCAGTCATATTAATGCCCCCATTAGCCTTTATCCAGAAGCCTATACGCTGGCTGCAAGTGATTTCCCGCTACCAAGCAACTACTAGTGGCGGACCAAATTTTGCCTATGAGTTTTGTGTGAACAGGATTAAGCCGGAACAACTAGCAACTCTTGACTTGAGCAGTTGGGAAGTCGCTTTCACTGGTGCTGAGCCTATTCGTGCCCAAACCCTGGAAAGGTTTGCTCAAACTTTTGCTGCTTGTGGCTTCCGTAAACAGGCATTTTACCCCTGCTACGGCATGGCTGAAACTACTTTATTTGTATCTGGAGGCTTAAAAGCCCAAGCACCGATTATTCGCTTTGTGGATGGGATTAAATTATCACAAAATCGAGTTGTTTCTACTGTTGATAATCATACAGATTCCCAGGCAATTGTCGGTTGCGGTAGTAGTTGGCTGGAGCAGAAAATAGTCATTGTCAATCCTGAATCTTTAACTGAGTGTAGTGACACAGAAGTGGGAGAGATTTGGGTTTCTGGAGGCAGTATTGCTCAGGGTTATTGGCAGCAGACAGAGCAAACGGAGCAAACCTTTAGGGCTTATCTGGCAGATACAGGAAAGGGTCCTTTTCTACGCACAGGGGATCTGGGATTTTTGCTGGATGGTGAGTTGTTCATCACTGGGCGTATCAAGGATGTGATGATCATCCGGGGGCAAAACCATTATCCCCAGGACATTGAACTGACGGTTCAGAAGAGTCATCCAGCACTGCAAGTTGATTGTGGGGCAGCGTTTACAGTGGAGTTCAATGGTTCAGAAAGACTGGTGATTGTTCAGGAAGTAAAGAGGAGTTATCTGCGGCAACTCAATGTTAATGAAGTAGTAGGAAATATCCGTCAGGCGGTAACGGTAGAGCATTCTCTACAGGTTTATGCCACGATATTAGTTAAAACTGGAAGCATTCCCAAAACTTCAAGTGGGAAGATTCGCCGTCATGCCTGTTGTGCTGAGTTTCTCACTGGTAGTTTGAATGTAGTGGGAGATTAGATTTATCATCCTTAGAGCAAAGGTAAGTTTCGATATTTACAAGCTAATAACAAATAACCAATGACAACTGTTAAGTATAAAGAAACCATAGCTGCTGATAGTAAACTGAAAGCTTGGCGACAATTTCATGTTTTGTTCATCACTTTAATACCTTTGTTCGGGTTTGTCCTAACCCTCATTCTGATGATGGGAGGAAATTCGATCAAGCCATTGGACTTAGGACTTTTCTTAGGTATGTGGTTCGTAAGTGGAATCGGTATTACAGTTGGATTTCACCGCCATTTTACTCATCATGGCTTCAAAACTAGCACCCCTGTAAGAGTTATCCTGACGATTATGGGTTGTATGGCAGCACAAGGACCCCTAATTTATTGGGTATCGCTGCACAGAAGACATCATGAAAACAGCGATTGTGAGGGAGATCCTCATTCACCTCATTTAGAGAAACAGAGCAATTGGAAACAATTGCGGGGGCTATGGCAGGCTCACATTGGCTGGATGTTCAACCATGACTTTCCCAATCCAATTCGCTATGCTCCAGATCTTGTTCGGGATAAAACTATCTCTTGGGTAAATCGGTATTACTTTATCTGGCTGTTAATGGGATTAGCTATCCCTACTTGCATAGGAGGTGTACTTAGGGGATCTTGGGATGGAGCTTTTAATGGATTTCTTTGGGGAGGACTGGTGCGACTGTTTTTAACAGAAAATTTTATCTGGAGTATCAATTCAATTACCCATGTTTATGGTTGCCGTTTGTTTAATACGAATGAACAGAGTACAAACAATATTTGGTTAGCTATCCCCACCCTTGGAGAAGCTTGGCATAACAACCATCATGCTTTTCCCCATTCAGCAAAATTTGGGTTAAAGTGGTGGCAAGTTGATCTAGGTTATTGGGTAATTTTCACTCTTAAAGCAGTTGGCTTAGCCTGGGATATTAAAGTTCCGACAGCAGGAATGATAGAATTTAAAAAATCAGCATAGTTGAATTTTGATTAATTTATAGAAAAAAACGCAAGAAGTTTCAAGGATGGAAAATCAAGCTAATCAAACCGACCAAATGCCTGCTGTTTCCGCCAGTAATCAGGGAAATATTCCAGGTGATAGACAGAAGAATCCTTCAACGGCAGCAGAGATTCAAAACTGGTTAGTCTCTTATCTCACAGGATTTCTAGAAATTGACCCAGATGAGGTGGATCCGACAATTCCCTTTGAACGCTATGGTTTGGATTCTTCAACAGCAGTGGCACTAACAGGTGATTTGGAAGATTGGCTGGGCTCTGAGCTCGATCCTACTCTACTGTATGATTACCCCACTATAGAAACTTTAGCGCAACATTTAGCATCAACCGCTCCTACGCCCCACGTCTCAACCCGTAGGATGAGCGTGGGATGAATGGCGGACAACCGATGAGATTTATCTTGATAGTAATTGCCATTAATTGTATCCTTAAGAAGGAGGTGATGAAACCATGAGGATAGCCTATCAATACAAATTGCGTCCATCTAGGCAACAAATGGCTGAAATTGACAG
>JAAHFP010000114.1 GCA_010672925.1 Symploca sp. SIO1C2
TTTTTCTCGTAAAATTGTTGCTATTATTGCGTATTGCCATATTACTTTAAATAAGACGTTTTCTAGTCCTTTAATTGATTTAATTTGAAGAAAATCGTCAGTTTGGACTATTAGATCCAAGAAATTCTTATCACTAGGTTTTATAAGGGCGCATATATATCTTTTATCTTCCTTAAACTTTTTGTCTATATGTGAGATAATTGCTGATTTGCCAGATCCTGTTCTTCCTACTAATATGTATCGATAATCTTCAAGTTCTTCAGCACTTTCGTATGCAATTGTATCTTCTAAAAAGTAATCACTAAGATTAATATCTTTTTCTGCTGAAAATTCTCCTAAGTCAATATCTTGAATAGGCATATTTGTTACAGAGTTTTAACTATTTTCTCTATATTAGAAAAAGATTAATATTAAATATTTTTGCTCGACAGTGATTTACAACCTGTTGTTTGGTAATAAAGATCACATTAGTAACAGCTAAAATAGTGGTCAATTGATAAAGGTTTCACTTACTAGACAGAAGATACCCCACTACGGTAAACCATGAGTAGTTAAGTGGGGTGTCTCCATGAAAATAGACCGCCACGGTAAAGCTAAAATTCTGTCCCAACAAGAGATTGAGCTACTCTTCAGTGAGGGACTGCAATCAAATCGAGACAGGGCTATCTTCGGCATCTGTCTCTACACAGCCTGCCGTATCAGAGAATGCTGTACCCTCAGAACCACTGATGTCTATGAGCGCTTTGGGGTTATATTTCCTGAGATAACCTTCCGTAAAGGGGACACCAAGGGCAAGCTAGCAACCAGAGCAATCCCAGTAATTGAAGAGTTGCGTATCCTGCTACTGGATTACTACCCATCACCAAGAAGTTGGTTTCTGTTCCCTGGTCTGAATGGGACGGGGTATATCCATCAAGACTCTGCTGCTAGGGTACTGAGAAAAGCTTGCCAACGGGTGGGAATTAGGGGAGTCAGCACCCACAGTTTTAGGAGAACTGCCTTAACCCAGATGTCCAATGAAGGAATACCCTTGAGGATAATACAAGAGGTTAGTGGGCATCGTAATCTCTCTCAACTACAAAAATACCTTGAGGTGAAGCCAGAGCAAGTTAGGGGAGCAGTTTCAGCGCTGAGTATGCTGTCAACTGTCGGGAAAAGAGGCTATCCCGACACCCCATCACCCTCCCCAGATTTTACTTCCCAGAATACTGAAAAACCCTTATTTTAGCTTTCTCTCAGGGAAGACTACTCAGAAGCCATAGACAATAATGACTTCTGTGGTGGTGAAGGAGAACTGTTGCTTGGTGTGGTTTTTGGCAAGTATCCTGACATCACTACAATTAGCCATAAAGCACCAACTCCTGCCATAGCTAAAGCAATATTATTCCGATTGATTGTAGGTAGTCTTGAGAACCCTGGAAGGCTAATCCTGGGTAGTTGTGGGAAAGTGAAACCAACATCATCTTGATACTCTCTTCTCACTTCCTTGAGAGTCCTTTTATCGAATTCAAACCACTCTCCATGAACCCTATAAGCTGAGTATTTTTCATGGAAGTATTTCTCATCCTCTGTAACGTTAGGCGTTTCAAACCAGTCAATTAGTTCTAGTGGGTAAGGACTTTGAGAACTGTTCAACTCAGCAAACCTGGCTTCTACTGAGCGCGTTGTTAGCCCAATTTTGTATCTGTCAGTTTCTTGGGCATGAATGAGATAGATGTAACCTGGTTTGTTTCTGTAGGCGCTGTCGTCAAACATCAAGCAATACCCACTAAAACAACGTCAATCCAACCAACACACTGTGAGATATTTTCAACACTTTTCCAAACTATATTGACGATTTTGAACAAATAATCACATTTGCTACTAATTTCAGTATGTTGAATAACGGTGTCTTCAGTCGTGTCTAAAGCTTTTAAGATTACGACTCCTTCTCTGAGTACGATATCACCTACTTTGAAATCAAGCTTAGGACTGTTGAAATCTATTAAGTCAATAGAAGGATGAACGGCTTTGAACTCTAGTAAGTCAATTTGGTAAGTGTAGAGGTTCATAGGTTTACTTGGTAAGTGTTTACAGTGGTAGATACACCCTTTTAGCAAATTTATTTGAACACTATCTTGCTAGGATATATTCGTTTCTTGCACGGTTTACAATTCATCTTTCCATCAGCGCGTTTACCAGTCAGCGTTGAACCGCAGTGTGGACAGGTTGGTTTTAGCCTTGGGGCTGCTTCACCCCCTATAGTCGATTTAGCCTTTCGAGCCTGACCCGCGTCTATGTCTTTTGGTGAAACAGTTTCAGCGATTACTGGGTCTGACGGGCTAAAATCACTGCCTGACCGGGCTGACCCGTTTTGACCCTTGTAGTCAGTTATTTTTGTACTAACATTACTGATAGCTTCATAATCTAATTCAACATTATCTAGATTTGGTAGAAAGAATAGCTTAGGCGATTTAGCATCTAACACTAGAGCTAGTCTTAATTCTCTTGCAGTATCTACTATTCGGTTATTCTGAGTCTCGATGTAAGGTTCTAATAGCGATAAACTACTCTCCAAATTTTTAACACTGTAGTCAGGTAATATCTTCTTCCCATACTTTTCTAGATACATCCGTATCTTCCCAGTACCTATTACAATTTCAGTGAATAAGTCCCGGTCGTCATCTTTGAAACCCGGTATCAATGAAGTCATTACAGACTGACCGCTTGCTATCCAACCCATGCCTGTATGGTGTGCTTGTCGAAGTAATTCTACGAGATATTCACCAGTAGCTTTAGGATTAGATGAATTTTTGATAGTGTTGTCTAATTCATCCCATACCATTAAGTAAGAAATATCTTGAGCATACTGAGTATTTTGTTTACGATATTTCCATTCCTTCTCAACGTCTTGGAAACTCTTGTTAGCTGCTGTGGTATCCCCATATTTAAGGAACGGTTGTAAAGGATAATCAGTGTCTTTTTGACTACTCATAACATCAGGACAACTGACTACTACATGAGAGTGAGGAATCTTGCGACCCTTACCTGTATTTCCTAATGTCATTCCTGATTTGAGAAATTGTGAAACCATTACAGCAGTTGTAGGGGTTTTACCAGTACCTGGTTTAGCTATCAAGCGATAACGCCAAGGGTTTGATTTGAGATACTTAATAAACTCTTCAGGACTGCCTGCTAACAGTTTCACCGTATCTTTATTGACTTCTGGCTCTCGTCTCAAACCAACAACAATCAATGGGCTCAAATCATGCTCACGGATGCTGGTAATTTTGTGAACTCCCAGTAATGAAGCTAAACTGTCTGAGTGACGGTTGAGAAGCCCTACAAGCTCACTTGGGGACTGATTCCGAGAGTAAGTATATCCAATCTCTATTAAGCCGTTAGAGCGTTGCTGAGCACCCTTAGCAGAAAGGGGGATTGAGAACCCTTTCCAGATGAGCTTTGCCAACTCATTAGCTATCTGACCTGGGATAGCAAATTTGCAACTCAATAACTCAGGCTCGGTTAGGTCACCAGCTAATTGTTGCTGGAGCCTTGCCACTTTCTCATTTAGAGCCTCAACCTGTGTGATTAGATGACCACGCTCAACTTCCCAAGCCTCTTGAGCTTCCCCAATCCGCTTATTAAATTCACCTGTGAGTCCCATTATGTAAGCTTTTCTGTCTTGATGCCTCTTGGCTACTTCCCCAGCCCAAGCCTTGTACTTTTCACTTATTGACATTGCCTCAGCATAGATGACTTCACCTTCCTCTAAGAGAGCTCTGTATTTGCTTTTGAGCGCTTCTCTATCCTGAGTGATATATTCCTGAACCTTCTGCTGTACCTCGCTTTCAAGCTCATTGCAGTAAGATTCCTCATACTCAATAACCTGTTCTGAGAGCTTGGCTTGCTGAGAAGAAGATACTGCTAATTGTGCTTGAGCTAATTGAAGTGATTCTTTCAGGTTGCAGTTTAAGGTTTTTACTGTAGACAATGAGTTCTGAACCCTTGATAATTCAGTTTTCAATTCGGCTATACCAATAGATAACCTACCATTATCATCCTGGACATTCTCCAACTGCTTAAGGGAGGCTCTAGCATCACCCAAAGTTTTCTCTAGGAAAAGAACTTTTTGATTAGCTTTACGGTGGATATTCTCACTGACAATTATGCTAACTGGGATGATTCCCAGACTACTCAAAGCTACCAGCTTGATAGTCGGCTTGAGCAGTCCGGTTGTCAGTGCTAAAACAGTTAAGCTGAATCCAGTTAATCCACCAATGATTATCTGTTTTCTCATTGCTTATACTTGTGGTGTTAGTAGTAGTTTAAATTCGGCTAATTTACTCTGCTTCTCTTGGGTTTGTAAAGCCGCTAACTCGGCACCTGATTGAGCTTGAGCGAGTTTTTCTGACAGTTCTTTCTCTGTTTGTTCTGCGATTGCTTGAGCAGTGGTTGTCTGCAATTTCGCTACACCCAAAGCAATCTCACTCTGCTTAGTTCCTTGCAACTGAGTTTGGTAATTAGCCAAATCAGATTTGACTTTCTCGTATGCAGTAGCAGCTTGAACTCCAGCGCTGAAGGTTTTAGCTTTCTTACCCTCAACTAGAAGCCTTTCACGGGTTAAATCAAATGCTTTCCCAGTTAGCTGTACAGCGCGTGTTGCACCCTCGTAAATTCTGCTAGCTTTGACAAACTCACCAAGAGATACTTGTGGTAAACTATCAGGCGGGTTTAGCGGGTCTTTAACGCGATAATCAGCAGGTTGGAAGGAAGGTAATTCTTCCTGTACACTTTCCACACCGAGGGGATTTAATCCACTCATCTCACTGTATTGAACAGCTTCTTTGACTTGTTTGACAGTATTCTGGACTGCTTTTACTGTAGAAGCTGCTTTTGAAACAGTTTTCTTAGCAAGTGTCTTTCCTCTACGCTGTGAAGCATTTTTACTTAAGCTTGGTCTTGGCATCTTAATTCCTCCGATTTGTGTTGAAAAACCCCGTGGGATACTTGTAGTTTCTGTTGTTGGTCATCTACTGCTTCGAGTAAATCCAACAGATAATCATCAAAATCGAACTGCTCAAATGCTTCCTCTACTTGGTCAGTGTCTACTTGTCTTGTGGCTTCTTCCTCCATTGAATTTTGCCGGGAGTTGCACCCGGCACTGGCTCTATCGCTTGCTGATGATTTGGAGACGTTGAGTTGTTGACCCATCGTGGTCAGTCTTAACGGTCGCTACAGCAATCCAGGTTGCGTTACTGGATTTGGTTTGCTGGTAAGTAGGTAAAGGCTGAAAGTCTTGGAAAGTGGTGCTTTGTGTCATAATTAGAGAACCGTAAAGTAATTTAGGCTTTAGCGATTTCCTCCTAATTTCTCACTTCTTTCTTGATGGGAAATAGGCAAAGCATGAATGCACATCCCGTCAGCTTCATAAGCTTCTCTCTCCGGATTAAATCGAGAAGAATGTTCGACAAATAAAACCTCGAAATATTTAGTTACACCTGAGACTATACAGGCAACTAAATCGCCGGGACGGGGCACAGCTCTGAAGGCTACGCGCTCCTGACTATATAAATCGCCTTCTCTATAAGCAAGTATCGTCACAAAACTTGAGTAATTGGCATCGAATATCATGGCAGTTTAAATTAAATTGGTGACTAGAGTTAGCGTGGTAATTATTCGGGGAATTTCAATGAGTAGTTGGGTCATTTCATCTCGACTAAAGCTTGATGAATTGCCTGATATTCGGCACGGGAAATGATGAATCCTGGCTTGATGCTGGTAATTACTTTTGCTGCTTGGTGAGCGGTTTCTAGACTGACACCCGCTGAAAATAAAAGGATGTCTAGCCTGTTTAGATTGCGCTGTAACTCAACTTCACTTGGTTGATACAAGTAGCACTGGGGATAGAAGGGGGGCTCTGAGTTGACAAGGGTTATAGCTACCTCAACTCCTGGTTTTGTCAGTACAGTTTGTGGCATAATTTCTGTGGGTATTTTGCCTTCTTCATGAGGGGAGAGATGTTGAACTTTGGCGAGGGAAACATCTCTCCTTTGACCTAGGACTTTTTTACGTCGCCGTTGAAGTTGGCTGACTGCAAACCGTTTAGCATTTTTCCAATCTCTTCAGGAGAAACACCCTTGCGATATAAAGCGTCCACCTCACTTGCCAACTGCTCACCCTTGAGAATTTTTGCCAACTGGATATGGGCTTGCTGCAAAGCATAGCTATCAATATCCGCTGTAATCTCCTGCTGTCGAGCTATTTCTTGTTGCTGTTTGTCTTGAGACAACAGAGACAACTGGGTTAGTAGGCGATTGCTTAAGTCAAACGACTGGCTGCGAGTCTTGGCTAACTTGTCTTGGCTGTCAGCCAAACTTTGTTGACCAATAGTTAGATAGGAGGACTGCTGGTAATCGTAGGTAGCTAAAGCACTGGTAGCTTTTTGCAATTGATTGTAAGTCGCCAAAGCGCTCTCATTGAACAACCCATCAACACCAGGAGTTTCCTCAAATTCTTGAACTGCTTCAGCGTGTTCATCTTGAACGGACTCCTGATAAGCGGGGAAGGTTGTAGCTTTGAGCTTGAGTGCTTCCTGTAGTGCGAATTCTGTGTAATTACCGTTGACCCGAAAATCTGTTTCGGGTAACCAGTACCAAGTCTCAATTAAGTGCTTCACATACCGGAAAACAGTCCGCTTTGATAAACCAAGCTTCTCAACCATTTCTTGTACGGTGTAACCATTTTGAGTTGACACTGTGGGTTGGCACTCTTCTGAGTGACATGGCACTGCCTGACACTCTGTTGGCACAGTGTCAGACACTATGTCAGTCACTTGGGTGACATTCTCTCCGAGTTCAAAAGTATGAAACTCTTCTATATCAATGGTTTTAGGCATTTGTCACTCTCCTTGCATTTATTGACAGTGCCTTGCATTCGTGGCACTTATTGGCACTTGTGGGTATTTGGCTGTTACTATGCGTTATAGTAGCCACACTAAAAGACAAGTGTCAACTACTAAGGACAAAAACCACAAAAAAACCGACAATGGGGGTGAAGTACAATTCTTATGAAATGGCTACAAGAAAACCACGGGTAACCGTTTACATCGAACCTGAATGCAAAAAACACCTAAAAGAATGGGCTACCGAAGAGAAAAGAACCCTAAACAATCTAATAACAGTCATTCTCGAAGAAGCCGTGGAGAGAAAGCTTCAAAGTGAAAAAGGTACAGACCACAACAAAGAACCACAAGAAACTGTTTAACAACTGGATCTCATGGATGAAAACTCACCCAAACTGGGCTGAAGAATTGATTGCTGATTTGATATAAAGGGCAATAAGACTTTTATTGGATTCCAAAGAAAAAGTCGAAGGCTTCTTAGTAAAAGCTTTTCACACGCTCCCTCGGTCACCTTCGACCACACATATCCAACTTGAGCGTATTTAATCCACCGGGAATTTGTCAACTGTGGATTGATAGTGAACAAAATCTAGATAAGCAAAAAACTGAGAAGCCTTCATCCCATCACTTTCAAGGAGATGAAGGCAGAATGAAAACTACTTTGGCCTCCCTCTTAGGTGAGCAGGAAGGTGTGGTATGAGCAAATTCATCCCATCCTCAAAATCCCTCCCTTGCCCCATCTGCGGTGATTCCAAGGGCAAATGCCGTACAAAAGAAGATAATGGCAAATCCTTTGTCTTATGCATGGCTGTCAATAATGCCACCAAGGGAGAAATTATCAACGGCTACAAATGCTTGAATCCCAATGGGCGCAATGCTTGGGCAAGCACTTGGGTACAAACATCAGATGATGATGATTATGATCCAGAATTAGCCCAGAAGCGCCGCCAGCAGGCTCAGAAAGAAGAGAGGCGTTATCAGCAGTTTCTGAAATCTGGTTTACCCGTGAGGGAACGGGACAAGAATATTAGGCTGTTATCCCGTTATCTTGGCTTATCTAAATTACATCGTGAGAACCTCTTGCAGCGTGGGTTATCGGCTCAAGTCATTGCTGAGGGGGGATTCTTTAGCGTTGAGCCTAATCAGCACGTTCCACGGGGTATTAGCCCGAAAACTCCTGGTATCAGGTTCGGGAAAATCTCAGTAGGTCAGCCAGGATTGGCTTGCCCCGCTTTTGATTCACAAGGTCAGGTCACGGGCTACCAAATCAGGCTTGATGAAGCAACTCAAAACAAGTACAGGTGGGCAAAGGGTGAAAGAAGTAGTCACCTATTGAATGGTGAGCTACCCATTACGGTTACTAGACCAGTTGAGGGTGAGCCACATAATGATGCTATTTGGATGGCTGAGGGTATTCTCAAGCCGTTTGTGGCGGCTCAAAAACACCAGCGGGTAGTAATGGGTGCTAGTGGAGCTAATTTTGCTAGTTCTCCAGAACAATTACAGCGTTACTTAGGGCAAGCATCGGATGAACTTGAAACTAAACTCATTGGTTTGTGTCCTGATGCTGGGGCTGTTGCTAATGGTCATGTTATCCGAAGTTATCGCAAAACTTTTGATTTACTAGAAGGATGGGGCTATGAGGTCAAAATTGTTTGGTGGGGTCAATTTAAGAAAACTCTTGATAAAGATGTTGATGAGATTTCTGTTGACCAATTAATTCAATATATCAGCCTGGAAGAATTTGAAACCATCTGCATTGAACATGGTGGTTACATTCCTCCCAATCAATCAGCCTCCATAAAGAAATCAAATTCACAACACAAAGATGATTCTTGGCTCAAATACCTGAAGCCAATTCCAGAGTTGCCAAATACAGGCTTCCATGTTGTCAGAAGGGATAAGGATGAGTTAGTCGAGAACTTCCCAGCGCTCGATTCTGAAACAGGGAAAGAATGGCTCCAACTGCGAAAATTTACCCCAGACCATACCATCAATCAGCAGTACTTTGATTTCAATCCTCCAAAAACCGGGGAGGGACTAGCAGTTAAGTCTGGATTAGGAACTGGTAAAAGCTGGTGGGCAAATCAGAAGTATCTGGCTAATCCCGATGACGGGGCTGTTATAGGAGGCTACAGGAATGTACTACTGGAGCAGTTCTGTTCTAATGGACACCTTCTCAATGGCAGGCACTGGTATCAGATTCAAGGTGATTTAAAGGCCAACGGTGAACTGGTACTTCTGGCTGACCCTCACTCAAGAATTGCTGGAGCAGTGGATTCCTGGGGGTACTTCTCCCCTCATCATTTTGAGAACAAGAAAATCCTCTTTGATGAAGTTGAAAGTGTTGCTAGGCATTTACACCACAGCAATACTGCTGTGAGTATGTATCGAGAAACAATCAAGCAGCGGGTAGTTGATGCTCTCACTAATGGGGATTCATTTTTCCTCAGTGACGCAAACCTAACAGACTTTACGGTTGAATACTTTTCTAAACTCAGCGGACGGAAAATTACTAAGGTAGAAAATACCTATACTGGCAACCGAGGCAAGATTTATCTATATGATGGGTCTAGTCGCCACCGTCAGGCCACTCAAAAGGATGTAGATGATGGGCTAGCGTCTCAAGTAGGCGAGTGGATGGAATTTGACGTTAAGACTGATGACTATTCCAAACTCCACAACATTATGAAGGAGTTACCACCTGATATTCCCATCATCATCAGTGCTGATTCTCAAACCAAGTGTGAAACATGGGATTCGATGCTATCAAAGAAAGGGCGCAAAGTTTTCCGACTAGATAGTACAACTTCAAACACCTCCTTCGGCAAGGAATTCTTACGCGACCCCAAAGCTTTTATTCTCAAGTATGGCATCAATACAGTAATTCTCTCTCCTAGTGCTGAATCTGGGGTCAGCATTGATATGAGAAAAGCTTCTTTAATTATCGACTTCTTAGAATCCTCAATGCCGAGTTTTTTCAAGTATGAATTCGCTTTCTTCTTTGGCGTTGCAGCAACCGATACTCAGGTTCAATTTTTGGGACGTAATCGCGACCCCGAAACTCTCAAATTTGTCTTCTGTCAGCAGCACTCCAGCCTACACTCCAAGTTAGGTTTTTCTAACCAAACCTCAAATGGACTTCACCAAGCGTATATTGACTACACATTGGATTGTGCCTCACTTTCTCTTGAAGAGCTTAGCGAAGTAGAGAGGCAAAACAAAATGCTTGATTTGGCGCTTGATTTAGTCAAGCGCTCGGTAGACCCACATTATGAGTATGAATGCCGGGTTATCGCTAAAGATAACTTTGAGCGGAAGCACCCCAGACTTTGCCTTGAGTATGCCCTACGAGACAGCGGATGGGATGTCACTGTTGTCAGGGGACGGGAGGATGACATCCTCGATTTAAGGGAACAGCAAGAAAAGATTCAACTGGCTGAAGCAGGGCGTCTGTATAAATCGGAAACTCTCACTCAAGGTGAAACTGATAAGTTGGCTAGGAAGCTGAACAAGACCCCCGATGAACGCCGTCAGGTTTCTAAATCCCGCCTGTTGTTAAGGCTTCCAGGGTTTGAGAATAAAACAATCCAGGCAGAAAAGAAACTGTCCCCAACCAAGGTGATTGAGACTGCAACAAGTCACTTGATTCTGGAGATTGATGGGGTTAAGGCCAATGAAGATGGATTTGCCGAGAAGCTCCAAGAAGTACAGCAGTTGGCAG
This sequence comes from Symploca sp. SIO1C2, assembly GCA_010672925.1. Taxonomy (GTDB): domain Bacteria; phylum Cyanobacteriota; class Cyanobacteriia; order Cyanobacteriales; family Coleofasciculaceae; genus Caldora. The sequence goes on from JAAHFP010000114.1 coordinate 10,608, forward strand.
TACAAGAGCAGACAGAGACCC
>JAAHFP010000115.1 GCA_010672925.1 Symploca sp. SIO1C2
ACAGTATTCTGGACTGCTTTTACTGTAGAAGCTGCTGTTTTTGTGGCACTCTTAGCAGCGCCTACGGTTTTCTTAGCTAGAGTCCTTCCTCTACGCTGTGAAGCATTCTTACTTAAGCTTGGTCTTGGCATCTTAAATCCTCCGATTTGTGTGTAAAAACACCGTGCAATATTTGTAGTTTCTGTTGTTGGTTGTCTATTGTTTCAAGTAAATCCAACAGATAATCATCAAAGTCAAATTGCTCAAATGTTTCCTCTACTTGGTCAAGGTCTACTTGTCTTGTGGCTTCTTCTTCCATAGCAATAAGCCGGGAATCACACCCGGCTACTGGCTTAACTTCGCAAGAGTGATAATTTGTGAGCGCTGAGTGGTAGTCCCGTCAGGGTCAGTGCGAGTGGTGGTTACGTTGACCCACGTCTGGTTACTCGTTTTGCTTTGCCTGTACTGGGGTAGTGGTGGAAAATCTTGCTCTGTGTTGGGTTGTGCCATAATTGATGAGTTCCTCTGATTATTTCGGGGGAATATGCTTGAAGTGGAGACAGCGAGTAAACTTTGGACGGTTAGTTCGCTGTCTCTGCCAAGTGATAAAGTAAATTATTGTCCATGATTAACATCCGCGATTTCCTCCTAATTTCTCACTTCTTTCTTGATGGGAAATAGGCAAAGCATGAATGCACATCCCGTCAGCTTCATAAGCTTCTCTCTCAGGATTAAATCGAGAAGAATGTTCAACAAATAAAACCTCGAAATATTTAGTTACACCTGAGACTATACAAGTAACTAAATCGCCGGGACGGGGTACAGCTCTGAAGGCTACGCGCTCCTGAGTATAAAAATCGTCTTCAGGATAAGCAAGTATCGTCACAAAACTTGAGTAATTGGCATCGAATATCATGGCAGTTTAAATTAGATTGGTGACTAGAGTTAGCGTGGTAATTATTCCAGGAATTTCAATGAGTAGTTGGGTCATTTCATCTCGACTAAAACTTGATGAATTGCCTGATATTCGGCACGGGAAATGATGAATCCTGGCTTGATGCTGGTGATAACTTTTGCTGCTTGATGAGCGCTTTCTAAATCAACCCCAGCAATGAATAAAGCCATCTGGAGACTGGTTAAATTACGCTCCAGCTCTACCTCACTTGGTTGATACAGGTAGCACTGGGGGTAGAAGGGAGTCTCGGAGTTGACAAGGGTTGTGGTTACCTCGACTCCTGGTTTTGTCAGTACAGTTTGTGGCATGATTGGTACAGGTAAAATCTCTTGGGGTTGCGTAACTTGCAATGGGACGCGACCCCTATCAACTAGGACTTTTTTACGTCACCGTTGAAATTAGCTGACTGTAAACCGTTGAGCATTTTTCCAATCTCTTCAGGAGATACACCCTTACGGTAGAGAGCATCAACCTCACTCGCTAACTGTTCACCCTTGAGAATTTTTGCCAACTGGATATGTGCCTGCTGCAAAGCATAGCTATCGATATCCGCTGTAATTTCCTGCTGACGAGCTACTTCTTGCTGTTGTTTGTCTTGAGTCAATAAGGATAACTGGGTTAGTAGACGATTGCTTAAATCAAAAGATTGAGTACGAGTCTTGGCTAATTTACTTTGACTGTCTTCTAAACTACGTTGACCAATTGTTAAGTAATTAGTCTCCTGATAGTTGTAGGTCGCTAGAGCAGTAGTATTTTCTTGAGATTGATTGTAAGTTGCTAAAGAGCTGGAATTAAGCCATCCATCAACACCAGAAGTTTCCTCAATAACTTCAACCTCATGAACTTGCATTTTGTCCACATTCTCATCATGGATATGCTCAATCCATTGACTAGAACTCATCCCTGATTCTTTGAAGGAGTCAATCAACTGGACTGTCAGCTCAGTGTACTTATTCCCAACTTTCAACTCATCATCAAGCCAAGGGTAAGCATCCTTAATTGTTGCAACATAGTTACGAACTTGCCGGTTACTCACCGTATACCGTTTCTGTAAATCTTTGGTCGTATATTGCCGCGATAGTGCCTCGGAAGTGCCGCTAATTTCCGAGGCAGTGGCGGCATCTAGAGGAACTACATTACTATGCCGCGTCTCAAAGTCTAGCTGTGTCTGATTTTTAGCCATTTTAGTTTTCCTTGGCGGTATGCCGTTTTAGTGTGCCGGAAGTACTTCCCCGGTAGTGCCGGGGCAGTTCCGGGGCAGTGCCGTTTTTCATTGGCGGCAGTGCCGTTTCTAGTTTTTATAGCCTATCGAGAGACGAGATACTTGTCAAGTGTTTCGATAATATATACTCGAATTAAGTTTCACTAGGCTTGAAGCGAAAAACAAGAGAAGATAGAGGAGTCTCGAAATGAATGCGTGTGATGAAGATAACTCAGACAAAAGAAATCGAAGCACCAGGGCTTGGGGAAAAAATCAAAACAGCACGATTAGCAACGCGCAAGCCTTTAGGTGAACTAGCTTATAAGGCAGGTATGAGTACAGCTAACTGGTATCGCATCGAAGCTGAAAATATGAAATCTATGTCTATTGAAACTCTTAGGACTATAGAAAAAGTTTTAGGAGTAGATTTCGGTGTCAAATTCCCAGACTAAAACAAACCACGAAAAATTGTTCACCCAATGGCTTAATTGGATGAAACTAAATCCCAATTGGGTAGTCGAGTTGAGAAAAGAAATGAAGAGGGTAGACAGCTCTCAACAATAAAGTACCTCTTTTTTAAAACACCGGTAACCTAGTCACCGGTGTTTTAAAAAAGAGGTAAGTTGTCAGTTAAAAAGGATAGTTTGGAAGTAGATTCACGAAAAAGGTAGCTTTAGTAACGTCTATTTCTTTTATTGTCCAAATGTTGGTATAGAAAAATTTTTCTCAGCTCCCAACATGAATGAAGCTGAGAAAATGGCTAGGCAGCACTATCCTTTTTTGTTTGATTGAGGATTATTTCTTCAATAGCTTCCATCCGCTTATGCAAGTCTAGAAGATTGGGGTCTACAGATTGTTGCTTGAGCTTAAGTCCTTGGTCAATCAACTCTGTAACTACTTGAGATATGGATATACCCCTTGCTAAAGCTTCTGTTTGAAGTTCGGTGTAAATCTCATCCCCTAAACGTAAAGACACTCTATTAGCTTTTTTCTCTCTCATTTGTCTGCTCTTGGAAGTCAATGTCATACCTCCAATCTACACAAACACAACGCTAGAGCAAGTATTTGTAACTAAATATTACAAATGTTAGCTATTGTCTGACGTAATTGTTAGATTGAAATAGTCAAAGAAATTCAAAAGTAAATCATGGCAACTAAAGGAAGGAAATCTAAAGTCAAAGCAGTAGCAACTAAAGAAGCCTCAATCGGATTAATTGAAGCCGGTTTTATCCCACTTTTCAACTCGAAAGTATCAATCGAAAAAGATGAGAATGGTACTCCTGTAAAAGGAACTGCTCTCATGATTTATCAAGGATATATGAATTCTATCATTGAATGGAAAGATGATAAGGGTGAGGATAAAGCAAAACCTATCAAAAAATTTGTCTTTGCAATCAAAGCGACGGATGGGACTTACAAGTGTTTGGATGTCACCGTCAATAAATTACTTCATGGAAACCTCTTTGACCGACTGTTGAAAGGTCTTGGAATTGAGGACTACTTTGAATCCACTGATGATGACGATGAGGATGGTTTCAATCAGCTTACAGTTCTGAATCAAGAAACTATCGACACCCAGCAAGAAACATTGCGCGGGATGGCTTACACAGCTGAACTGGAGCGTGTAGCTACTAAAAAAGGAGGAAAAATTTATCAGATAGTGGTGGATTCAATCAAACCACTGCTAGATAAAGAAGGGAACCACAAGCGTAAGCTACCCGTAGAAAAAACAGACCCAAGGCACACTACCTTTGGGTCAACGCAAGATGATTAATCATTTCTAGCCAGAAACGAAGTATGAGAGCTGTGTTGGTAGCACTGCTCTCATAAATTAATTTATGAAAATATAGGAATTTTATTTTAATGTCTTTTGATGAAACTGACAAGAGTCAACCACTCGACTCTAAATCTATTGTAGCTCAAGAAAGTTCAAATGAGCAAGACAATGTACCAACGATTTCTCAAGTAGATAGCACTTCAGATGATTGGGATGATTGGGATGATGAGATAATCATTGATGATGAGATAACTGAAACTGTTAGTGAAACTATCGTAGATGATGGATGGGGTGAGGATGATGAGACAGTCATCATCGACGACAATCCCTCTAAGACTGTTGAGACGTATTATAATGATTCAGAAGTCTCTGACACATCCGACACATCTAACGAGTCTTCAGAGTCTTCTGAAACTGAAGAAGATACGGGTATCAAGTTGTTAGGGCAGAAACCTAACGATTATCTGTTCAACCGTGAAAAGATGTGGTCTATTGAAGAAGAATTTCAACGAGATGAAAAAGTTGATTTGTATATCCCCTTAGTGGTTGATACAGAATTCACTACTAAAAAACCATCACTTTGGCAACAAATTGGGAGATTTCATATTTCAAGTCAGGTCAAAGGAATTCATGAGTCAGCGCCTAAACTCATGTTTTTCCATAAGGATGCTGACAAGTTGAACTTAATCCGTGAGATGGTGGGACATCCTAAACTACCAATTCTGAAAACTGACTTTGATGGACTTGACTACCTACATCAACTGGGAGTAGATGCTTTCATACGACCTTGCTCGAAGAATGAGGCTCGAAAACTGACGAAATGTATCTTCACTCTTTACGCACATTTTGCGACTGCTGAGCTAAATCTGATGTTTCGTGGGTCGCTCGGAGAAAGAATCAAAGAACTACAACGGGCTGAAGTGGGAGAGAGAATTGAATGTCAACGACGTGTACGCTGCATCACCCCAACAAGACGTGGAGAAATGGACTATGTGTTACTTGACCACATTATCTGTATTAACGGTGAGGAATACTCCCTAGCTATCAAGATTGTTGATACAGCAGGACTACATGGGGTAGCCAGTTACGCTGCAATTGCTAAGGCAGTAGGATGGGTATTAGAGCATAAAGACAATTTCTCAACTCAAGAAAAAGAGGATATGTGGGATACTGCCATGCAGCGTCCCAAGGATTTTGAGAATTATGCTCTAGGGGATTTGGACGTATATGAGATGGTTGAAGCTAATGCAAGTCAGTTCCTAGAAGTTTACGACAGATTGGGATTGAAAGATTATTACCAAATTCCCAAATTGACAATTGGTGGGACTGTAAAAGATTTATTTTCAGCAGCTACAGCTAAATACTTGGGTATTGAAAGTAATGATGGTCAGTGGAAAAAAGAATTCAACCAACGTGTTGTAGAACCTTTCTTGAAAGATGTTTCAGCTGCTGAATTACGTGAATACTCTAAAGATACTAAAGCCTTACTAGCCAAAGTAGAAGGTGGACGGTGTAGGAATAATCAACCCACTGTTGTCTATGGGTTGAGAAAAGTTAACGGTAATTTTGACTCTTACTTACTATGTGATATCGACATCTCTGGTTGTTACGGTGAGGGACAAAGAAATCAGATTTATCCGATAGGTAAACCTGAAATACTGAGTTTCGATGCCACTAGTAAAAATAACGGATATCCAACTTTACGGGAGTGGTTAGAAGCTTATGATGTCAATATTGAAAAACTTGTGAATGGTAAGAAAGGTGAATGGTTTAAAAGTGAAAACTGGGGTGAGTTGAAAAATGGTTGTTGGCATTCAAGATTTTCCAGTTCACAAAAACTTAAATATCCCCAAGACTTTTTTTCTAGCTGGTTCACGACATCTGGAAACGGTACAGATGTTATGGCTAAATTCATTAATCAAATGAAGTGTGATAGCGAACAAGTCGCCACACCTTGGGTAGATTTCGATGAGGAAGAAGGTTGGTTAAAGATTTTCAACCATGAGATTCATAACGGTGTGCTAACTCACGATGGACTGGAATGGTTGTTAGCTATAGCCACACCTCGACAGCGAAATAATATTTTAGATAACTGTCATGTTCTTAGCAGTGTAGTCTATCCAGCATCACAAAAATTGACTGTTGAAAGTGGAAAAAATCGTCTTGAACAACTTGAAAAAATCTACTCTGAATGGGAAGTGAAAAACACTGCTGAAAGGGTTTTTCGTAACGATGGTAAAAAATCATGGCGATATCACGATGGTGAACCGCACTATTGGTTTGGTATCAATCTGGGTGAACTTCTAATCAATGACTTATTGATTCAGCGTAAAATTGCTGGGAAAGTGTATGGGAAAAAATCACCATTAGATGTACTTTTTAAATTGTGTGTGAACACTCTCTACGGTGATATGGTGAGTAAGTTTTTTGTGATTGCCAATCCTGTCGTGGGAAACAATATCACGGCACGGGCAAGAGCGCTTGCTTGGTACATGGAGAAAGGGTTGTATGGTCACCAATCAATCACTGACGGTTGTGCCTTTGATGTGAATAAAGTACTTTATCCCAGAAAACTTGGAATTACAGGTGAGAGTATCAATTTACACCGTGAAAATAGTCCACTAAATCGTAAAAATATCAGTCGTAAACCATTGAGAGATGTGAAATCTATCAAACGGGTAAACGAAAATAGTGAGTTGTTTTTAGAACTCAAACATACTAACGGTAAAGTCGAGGTACTACCTTTGCAAGAAGGAATTAATTGGATTGATAAAACTGCTATGACTCATCTCCAATCCTTATTCCCAGATGTGAGCGTACTTCACACTGACACTACCAAGATTGCAATCAGTGAAAATCTAGAAGTTGAATTCAAACCTCGTAGTGGTCAGTTCAGTTTCGAGACTAAAGACTTGTATGTAGCGGGTAGCTTCCACGGAAGTGCAAATTATCTTCTATGGAATGAAGATAAGCCCAATCTAAAGGCACGAGGGTATGAAACCAAGCGAAATCACACCAGTATTAGTGAAGGTGATAAAGAAAAAACTTTCAATATCACTGAACGATATGGAAAGGATAACAACCCTGCCAGAGATTTCTTGACCAATCTCCTAGAAAGACCTGAGAGACTTCCTAGACAAGAGCCTGCTATACGACAGGGGATTTTGAAAGTGGGTGACTATAAAAACCTCTCTAGTAAGTACGATGGTCAAGGTCTAGAACCTGGTGACAACATCTTACGACCGCTTCTCATGCAAGAGTTCAGTCTCAGCCAGTTCACATTCCAAACATACGACCAATATCGGGAATGGTTGAAAACGATTGACCGATACAAGAAAAAATACCGTCAGTCACTCGAAACTTTCTTTCTCAATGAAGACGGGACTTTGAACATGGTTGAGATGTGTGAGACTGTCGATCGTCTAATTGCTGAGGGAGTTATGAACCCGTTTGAGGCACTAGACAAACATCGTAACTCTAAGCGTAGTGCTAAACGGTCTAAGAAACGTGGTGAGAACAAGGGAACGGGTGTCAAGCCCAAAATCAAATCAACAAACCATCCACATCATGAAACGTATGAAAAGTTGTGTGAGAAGTTGAAAGAATCTGAAAACTAGTTCAAAACGATTTGGAAGAATCTAAAACCTTAAAACCCTTAGACTGAGTTCTGAGGGTATGACTTACCATAATTAATTACATACAGTGCCCCAAATGTACGGTTATATATCGTAATTTTGTCAAGTATATTTCTCTCAAGGAGTAATCAAAAAAAGTGTACTTTTCAGGTGATTTGGTAAAAAAAGGTCGAAAAGTACACTTTTTTTTTCCCTTAACCATAGGGGTTAGAGGTCTAATCGGACGCAAAAATTGCTAATCTTGGGGTAAAGGGTTTTGCGTCCGATTAGCTACCCAAATTTTTACATTGTATATACGAAAAATCACACCCCATCGGAGACATCGCCTAAAACCGCTAATTGTGAAGTTGTGTGAGAAGATAAGTGGTAGCTAACTTGTACGGTAAGTGGAGGCTGTTTACTTGAAGTCAGTCAATAATGCCTACCCTTCAAGCCACTGTAGGTAAAAGTCGGATATTCCTCTATAGGTCTAGACAAATCCATCAGATTTGCATATGCCCCACTGGATGCATCTGTTATATCATTTGTGAGCGGTTTTGGTGAACCATCGAAATCATGTAGAGCGTTCAAATATCGGTCGTTCCAAGAACCTAGAAGCAGTTTCACTTTACCCTGTGAAGCATCCGAAGCCAGTGGTTTAGCACGAGTCAGTTTATCGCCTAAAGGTCTTACAGCTATTGCATTAAAGCCCTGGAGTAGTCCTTTAATGTGTTCTGCATCTCTAACACCGGCTGACCCTCCCTCTTTTTCCCATCTGACCAATACCTTTTTCCCATCTGAAATGGCTGTTGAAAGTAAAAGCTGGTCTGTCTCACCAGGACTAAGTTGTGCAGTTACTAAATCCAACACATAAAACACCCCTTTGTACCATGTCATCAAAACACCCGCTGTGTAGTAACTCGATGCTCGGATATCAGCAGCAGTTGCAGCTAAATCCCAGAATCTCACCACGACACCCCCTGTAGGGACTTCAGAGACTATCTCGAACCAATTACGACTGAAGACCTTACCCGCAGAGAATCTGACCTTCCAGTTACCGTCTAAAAGCCTAGCTTTGTCTACTGGGTGCTGTGCTTGCAGGTTTGCCAGATATCCTGGGTCAACCTCTAATAACTTGGCATTGTCAGTGATTAAAGCAGGGATGAAGGTAAAAGATTTTGGCTGAATATCTGGGTATCGCTCAATCAATTCCTTTGGTTCATCAGCCCATTGAAGCTCAGCATTTACCCGAACGAACCAACGAATAACACCATCACGTTCTGGAATAGGAAAGCCTTCGGGATCTATCCACCAATCAATAAGTTTGGCTACCCAGTTATCAGCATCTGGATTGCAAGTGGCTCTAATTTGAGGTAAGAGTCCTGATGTAGACCTATTTCGGCTCATCAAATACCAGAACTGCTTTTCGTCAAACTGTGTGAGTTCCTCAAAACCTATCCTCACCAGTTGAGCTGAATGATAATCGTAAACGTTCTTTTCATGTTGTAAATGAGCAAATCGAATGGTTGAACCTTTGGGAAACGTCCATTTGAGTGAACTTTCTTTTGGTGTCCCCTGAATCAATCGATATAGTTTATTTGATTCATCCCACAGACTCCCTTCGTTGCGTATCTGAGGATATGTTCGCCTAAAAATTACACCCCCATAATCTGGATTGCTCACGAATTCTGGCTTAGCGAAGTCAAGAAGCATGGCGTAAGACTTCCCTGACCCCGCAGCACCTCCATAGACGGCTATATCGGCTTCACACTCCAGGAAACGTGCTTGCTTTGCCTGAGGAGTTGGCAATCGAGTTGATTTTGGTGATTGAGAGATTTTCTCAAGCTTAGCCTCAATTTTGCGTAACCGTGCTTTGAGCCTCGCGGGTGTACGAGCCATTATCATCCAGCCTCAATTCGATTGTGTCTAGACGTTCTTCCAGTTGCCACTCTTTGAGTCTATTGGCTTGATTGAACAATATTTGAGCGGCTGAAATTTTATTTCTGTCAGAGGTTTTAGGGTCTGTGATAATTCGATTCAATTCCCGTGCAGCATCCGTCACACCCAACATTATTTCAGCCATAGAAGCTTCGTAAAGTCGATTGCAAGCCTTTTGCAGTTCCTCTTTGAAATCAGGCGACTTCTTCCACTTTTCCACACAAGAAAGACTCACTCCCGCAACTTCAGCTGCTTTCTTGTTAGTAGCACCACCCGCTAATTGACAGATGACTACACTCTTTTTGTACGTAAGCTCTAACATTTACGGAATAGTACGGTTTATTCCTCAGTTTAAGCCAATTTTCAAGGTTTTTTGACCCTTTATTTACGGTGTATTACTGTACGTTATTTGTCACACAGTCTAAGTGGGAGTAAACTTACCGCCAAAATACTGCTATTGTACTAACTATGTAAGGTGTTAAATCCCGAATGCGGGTCTCCCAATGTGGGTCACCAAGAGATTGCACAGTTATGAGTAGTCAAGAGGGTAGAGGTAGGGATATATTATACCTAGACAAGAGGGTTATGGTATCAACAAATACATTGAGTTAATCTTTTTACAAGAGGGTTAGTGTATAGATACAGTCCTCAATCATGCCTATACAAGAAGGTATGTAGGTAATAGCTCTGGTTAGGATACTGCCAATCATCTTTAGACAACAAGACTAGTGTATAGATAATGAGCCTATTTATGTCTGTACAACAGGGTCAAAACATAGATACTGTTGGTGGTTATCCATATACAAGAGGTTATATATAGAGACAGCTAGTATGACCATCCATATACAAGAGGGTATAAGGTAAGCTATCGGTTGTCGCCATCTATATACAAGAGGGTGCAGGGTAAGCTATCGGTGACCATCATCTATATACAAGAGGAATACCGTATACCTTACTCTCATTCCTTGTTCTCTAGAGAACAAGGAATGAGAGTAAGGTATACGGTATTCCTCTTGTATATAGATGATGGTCACC
>JAAHFP010000116.1 GCA_010672925.1 Symploca sp. SIO1C2
GCCCTGCCTCTCCTAGACTTGGCAATTGCACGCATTCTTGGGACACCATCGACTGAATTGATTGATTTTTTATCTTGCGGACTATCAGACTTTGGAGTTTCGCACTCCTAACTAGTCTAAACTCCAGTTAGATTACGCTCTAGTTCTACTTCACTTGGTTGATACAGGTAGCACTGGGGATAGTAAGGTTCATTGTCTATGAGGGCTGTAGCAGTTTCTGAACTTGGTTTTGTCAGTACAGTTTGTGGCATGATTGGTACAGGTATATTCTGTTGAGGTTGCGATACTTGCAATGGGTCGCAACCCCTATCAACTAGGACTTTTTTGCTAAGGGGACATCTCCCTGTAAGATTTGCTGTTTGTCACGCTCCAGAATTGCCCGACGTTTCAGCCACTTCTGAGCATTCTTTTTCCGTAAGGCTTGCCATTCCAAATCATCCTGCTGATTCCATGCTGAGTCCTCAGCTTCCAGCTCAGCAGTGATTGCTAGGAAGTCTCCAAAATCCTCATCAACAGATGATTCAATGAGTTCTAACTCACCTTGCAAGACCTGGACTTTATCGCTTGCTTTTGTTGTCACCGCCAATCCAGCAAATGGACTGTCTTCCTGGGTGATTAAGGCTAATCCTCCGGTAACTTCTGGTTGAGAGTCTTGTTGAACTGCTTCAGCGTATTCATCTTGAACCAACTCCTGATAAGCAGGGAAAGTTGTTTCCTTTAACTTGAGCGCTTCCTGTAGTGCAAATTCTGTGTACTGACCATTGACTCGGAAAGCTGTCTCAGGTAGCCAGTACCAAGTCTGAATTAAGTGCTTTGCATATTTGTAGAAAGTCCTTTTTGCTAAGTCCAACTTTTCCAGCATCTCTTGTACTGTGTAAGTCGTATTTTCACCGCTAGCAGTAGGCACTCCTGGTAGGCACTCATCTGAGTGCATAGGCACTGGCAGACACTCGGTAGACACTGTGCATGGCACTGTGCCGTGCATTGCCTGGACACTCTTATTTGTCTCAATAGTCGGGAAATCAGTCATATCAATTATTTCAGCCATCGTGCATTCTCCGTTCACTAGTAGGCAGTGCCGTTCACTGGTTGGCACTGTGCCTGTATGTCTGTTACTATAGCTATAGACTACAGTTGTTGTCAACAACTGTATAAAATAATAATTTATCAAAGACTGTAGACTAGATAGAGAATCAGTCTTTTAGGTCTATTACGGATGGATGTTGTACGAGAAATAGTAGTATCAGCACCGGGATTAGGAGAAAAAATCAAGAAAGCTAGAGAAAAAGATACCCGTTCAGTACAGGTGTTAGCGACTCTAGCTCAAATTTCTACAGCTTATTGGTATTTTATTGAACAAGAAAAACGTTCCTCAATTACAGAAGAAAACCTTAGAAATATAGAAAAAGTATTGGGTGTAAATTTTGGTGTTAAATTTCCTGATTGATATAACTATAAGAATACAAATTTTGAAAAATAAAAGGGATGAAAAATGACCCACACATCTGTCAAACTGACCTTCTCGCAATATCTCGAATATGACGATGACACAGACAACCGTTATGAATTATGCGATGGGGAGCTGATACCAATGCCACCGGAAAGTGAATTAAACGGTTGGATAGTTGAATGCTTACAGAGCGAGTTCGCTCAATTCGTCAAGCGCCGCTTAGTTAGGGTCAACCTCTACGAATTACAAGTTTTAGGTAAAACACAAAACCGTTTTCCCGACTTAGTGGTATTGAGAGAGGAACACATTGAATTAACCAACAAGCGGCGTACTATCACTCTCAATATGCCTCCCCCGCAGTTAGTAGTTGAGGTAGTTAGTCCCTACAGAAGCCAAAGGGATAAGAACTACAACCGTGATTACATTGAGAAGCGGCAACAGTATGAGCAAAGGGGTATTCCTGAATACTGGATTGTTGACCGTATTGCACAAGTTGTAATCATACTCGTGTTGGTCAACGGGAAGTATCAGGCAACTGAGTTCAATGGGTCACAGCGGATTGTTTCTCAGATTTTTCCTGAACTAGAACTGACTGCTAAACAGGTTTTGGAAGCCAGGTGATCCATAACCTCGTTTTTTGGGATCAATAGATATTTTCAAGAATATTTAAAATGCACCAAGCGCAACGCACGAAATTTCAAGCAAAGCAAACTACAATCAATCTTTTTGCAAGATGGGGTTGCTTACGTACAAGGAGCCGGTAAACCACGGCAAATTTCGTGAAGATTTTGGACTATATTCACCAAAATTTTTATCAAGAATGGCTGTAGCTCTCTTAGGGCAAGGAATACAGACTTTGTAAAGTTAGCTAAGCTTTATTCACCAAAATTTGCCTTCCTCAAAGAATCCCACGAAAATAATAAAAAAGCGGCTAAGCCTCTTGCCCTCGCTTGAATCGGATGCTTTTGCAGAGCATCACGAGAAGCAAAAAGCCAACCGAACAAATTAAAACATCACTTTTAATCTAACATCGGTTGCCAGGATTGAACATATGTGGGTATATGGCTCATGTATGCACAAAGAGTCCCTAAAAGCAAGAGGTTGCCCCGTGTAGTAATACGGTAACAACCCATGAATAGTACAAATCGAGTAGCACAAAGTGCTAACAAATGCAGTCTCAAATGCCCTCACTGTGGCAATTACAACATTAAATCAGGCGCGGGATTAAAGCCGAATCAATTCTCTCTCCATTGCCTGGATTGCAATAAGTTCCTGGGCTATAAATCAGCAACGCTCCCTTGGCCAAAATCTAAGCGGATAAATCTGGCCACCCTCTTCGCTGAGCAGGGAGGTGCGCTATGAGCAGATTCATCCCTTCCAAAAAGCATCAGCCATGCGAAATATGCGGTGATACATCTGGAAAATGCCGTACCCACCAGGATGGGGAAATCTTACTGTGTATGAGCTTCAGTGGCTCTAAGTTCGGAGAGATTCAAAATGGGTACAAATGTATCAAGGAGGACAAGGGCAAGGGCTGGACTACCTGGAAAATTGATAACACCCAGGAGTGGACAGAGCAGCAGCGCTCCGAGTGGAGACAGCGGTTAGAGGCTAGGAGAAGGCAGCAAGCCAAGAAAGATGAGGCAAGGGCAAATCTTGCTCTATCAGAGCAGCAGAAACATGAGCAGTATTCAGCACTGCTTTCTGAATTAACCCTTCATCCAGATGATAGGGCTGATTTAATCCGCAGAGGATTTACCAATGAGCAGATTGATTTATCTGGATTCAAATCTGTTGAGAACTGGCAGTCGTTACAAGGAAAATACAGCAACCTGCTCCCAGGGGTTTCTCAAAGTAACCGATTCCTTCTAACTGGAGCTGGCTACCTTTGCCCGACCAAAAATGCTGAGGGGCTAATTGTAGGCTTACAGGTTCGGCTAAGGCAACTTGATTCTGATTGGTCAGGTCGTTATCGCTGGCTCACATCCCGCACCAAGAAAAATCCCAATGGTCAGTCTCCTCATATTTACTACAAAGGGTTTGCTCCAGAGTTGCCATTGTCGGTTCACAGACCACCATCTGAACCACAAGGCATTGCTCTCGCTGAAGGGACGGGGGCTAAGCCATTTTTAGCCGCCCAAAGGCTTAACTTGATTGTAATAGGCGCTGCTGGGGGACAACACGCCAGTAGCCCTAGGCAGCTTCAAAAAGCACTCAAGCTGTGGCCATCAGCCAAGGAAATTCCGATTTTAGCTGATGCTGGGAGCGTATCTAACAAGACCGTTGTTGGACAATATCTTCGAGCCGCTAAATTACTTAATGAATGGGGCTACACCCCGGTGTTCGCATGGTGGGGTCAAATAACCAAGAATGAGCCAGATATTGATGAGCTCCCTCCTGAGCGCTACGAAGAAATTGAATATCTCTCTGTTGAGGAGTTTAAACAACTCGCTACTGAGCATGGTGGTTACTCAGAAAGAGAGGAATCTTGGAAGAAATATCTTAAGCCAATCCCAGAACTGCCTACAGTGGGCTTCCACTCATCCCGTACAACAATGCAGGAGTTGAAGCGGGTTTTTCACGCTCTTGATTCCGAAACAGGGAAAGAATGGCTCCAGTTACGAAAGTTCACCCCAGACCATGTTATCAATCAGAAATATTTCGACTGGGAGCCACCAAAATCTGGAGAGGGATTGGCAGCCAACTCTGGATTGGGAACTGGTAAAAGCTACTGGGCAAATCAGAAGTATCTGGCCAATCCTGATGATGGAGCTGCCATAGGAGGCTACAGAAATGTACTACTGGAGCAATTCTGTTCTAATGGACACCTTCTCAATGGAGAGCATTGGAATCAAATCCAAGGCGATTTAAAGGCCAACGGTGAACTGATACTTCTGGCTGATCCGAGTTCAAGGGTTGCTGGAGCGGTGGATAGCTGGGGTTATTTCTCCCCCCATCATTTTGAAGGAAAGAAAATCATCTTTGATGAGGTTGAGAGCGTTGCTCGTCACCTTCATCATTCCAATACTGCTGTGAGTATGTATCGGGAAACTATCAAGCAGCGGGTAACTGATGCCCTCCAAGGTGGGGATTCATTCTTTCTATCAGATGCCAACCTAACAGACTTCACTGTTGAATACTTTGAGAAACTAAGCGGACGGAAAATTACTAAGGTAAAAAATACCTATACCGGTAACCGGGGCAAGATTTATCTCTATGATGGGTCAAGCCGCCGCCGTAAGGCGACCTTCAAGGATGTAGATGATGGGTTGGCATCTTTTGTAGACGAGTGGATTGAGTTCGATGTTAAGACTGATGATTACTCCAAACTCCATAAAATAATGACGGAGCTACCGCCTGATATTCCCATCATCATCACCTCTGATTCTCAAACCAAATGTGAAACATGGGATTCGATGCTATCAGAAAAAGGAAGGAAGGTTTTCCGACTTGATAGTACAAGCTCTAATACCGACCTTGGAAGAGAATTTTTGCGTGACCCCAAGGCTTTTATTCTCAAGTATGGTATCAATACAGTAATTCTCTCTCCTAGTGCTGAATCTGGGGTCAGCATCGATATGCGTGAAGCTTCTTTAATTATCGATAGCATGGAATCCTCAATGCCGAGTTTTTTCTTCTACGAATTCGCTTTTTTCTTTGGTGTGGCGGCAACGGATACTCAGGTTCAATTTCTAGGGCGTAATCGCGACCCCGAAACTCTCAAATTTGTCTTCTGTCAGCAGCACTCCAGCTTGCACAAAAAGATAGGTTTTCAAAATCTAACATCGGGTCAACTTCAACAAGCCTTCAAAGAATACACCTTGGATTGTGCCTCTATTTCTCTTTCAGGTCTTAGCGAGGTTGAGAGAGAGAACAAACTGCTTGAAAAGGCGATTGATTTAGTCAAGCGCTCGGTAGACCCACATTATGAATACGAATGTCGGGTTATCGCCAAAGATAACTTTGAGCGGGAGCACCCCAGACTTTGCCTTGAGTATGCCCTCAGAGATAGCGGATGGGATGTCGCTGTTATCAAGGGGAGGGAGGATGATATCGAGGATTTAAGGGAACAGCAAGAAAAGATTCAACTGGCTGAATCAGAGCGCAAGTATAAATCGGAAACTCTCACTCAAGGTGAAACTGATAAGTTGGCTAGGAAGCTGAACAAAACCCCCGATGAACGCCGTCAGGTTTCTAAATCCCGCCTGTTGCAAAGGCTTCCAGGGTTTGAGAATAAAACAATCCTTGAAGCAAAGAAACTGTCCCCAACTAAGGTGATTGAGACTGCAACAAGTCACTTGATTCTGGAGATTGATGGGGTTAAGGCCAATGAAGATGGATTTGCCGAGAAGCTCCAAGAAGTACAGCAGTTGGCAGTACAAGAGCAGACAGAGACCCAAGGAGACAACACACAACAAACAACGGACAATGATACGGAACAAATGGCGTGTGATAACCACCTCGAAAATCGGGGTGTCACACAAGCAGAAACTCAGGAAGCACAAGGGCTTGAACCCGTCACACAACCAGCCGATAATTCTTTAAAAACCAGGGGGGATGTGTTACACCCATTAAACGTGGTTTTTGAGAAGCCAGCCTTTGACCCTGAGTTTATCCATACCGTCCAAAATAAAGACCGAAGTCTTATCTCAAGAATTGAAGCTCAATTCCTCCTGCTGAATCCAGAAGCCGCCAAGTTATTGCAGCAGCAGCGCTGGTATAAGAAACTGAGCATTTTTACCGACCCATCCGAGCCTGACTGTAAGAAGAAAATCCATCTAGCTACCTATCGAAGTAAATGGCTCCAAATTCACACACTGCTTGAGATGGGCATTGGTTGGTTTTTAAATCCAGAGAATAGCTGGCACTCTAAGACACCAGAGCTACTGGAATTCTGGGAAAAAGGCAAAGATTCCAAGCGTCAGCGGAACATCGGTGTATCTGCTCAGAATACCAAGCCTTGCCAGTATCTGGGTAAAGTTCTCAAAAAGTTTGAACTCAAGACAAAGGGCAAGCAAAAAAGAACATCGGATGGCGTAGTGCGATTGTACTGTATTGATAAATCTCCGCCATTACATCAAGCTATTCTTGAATCTGTAACAGAGCGGATAAATTCCAAGATTTCTGAGTTCGTTTTTGATTGGAAAAAAGTAGTCGAAAATGGGGGTGTCACACAAGCAGAAATTCACTATACGCAAGGGCTTGAGCCCGTCACACAACAAGCTGATAATTCTTTAAAAACCAGGGGGGATGTGTTACACCTTACTGGGGAGACTGGCTTGCCTGATGATGAAGGGCAATGTACTGACAAGACCGAAGAAATCTCCCCAACTGAGTTTGAACTGCTGAGGCGGATCTCAGAGGAGAGCTCAGAAAAAGGTCACATTTTCAGGTCTATGTTGATGGGGGTCAAGAAAATTACCCGTTTGTTGTACGACCAAATTATGACAGAGTTTGCTTTTGCTTCCTTCTGATTCCTCTACCATTTCTGATTTTTAGAGAGGAGCAAGTGGCTCCCATTAGCTTGCAGTGCAATCCCCAACAAGCCCCGATCATGCGGACAATGAGACAGCTTGAGACAGTGAAAAAGGTATGTTTCATCAACCACTGAAAGTGAGGTATGATGGGAGCTGTAGGGTTTGAAGCTTGGCGAGTACTATCAAACTGTTATCAACTTTTTCTCAAGATTTCACAAAGAACTAATAACTTTTTGTCCCATCCAGTCGCGTGGTGTCTCGTATGTCTCTGAGTGAAAAACAGCTAATCGCCATTGAGAAACTGGTGATGGGTTGCAACCATCAGGAAGCGGCTAATGCTGCTGGTGTGGCGCGTTCTACTATCTATCGGTGGTGTGATCAGGGAGAATTTCAGGAAGCGCTCAAAAGAGCTAAAGAACGCATTTTCAAGGGGCACGAGCAAGCTATTGATAGCTATAAGCAGGCTCTACTGGAAGCTGTAAAGCTTTCTTCTGATTGTATCAAGGTTCTGATGGAGATAGCCAAGAATCCTGATACTCGGACATCAGATAGGCTCAAAGCAGTTGAGATGTTGTTACAACAACCTCCAAAATTAATGGGGCTCTTAGCTGAAGGTGCTGTTTTCCCAGAGGAAAGATTAGCCCAGGAGCAGGAAGAAAGATTAAAGAAGCAGCAGTTAGAAGCTAAGCTAATCGCATCTCCGGATTGGCGAAAAACTGATGACGGGTACTGGACGGATGATTCCTTGAGTGTTTTTGGTCAGTTGCATACTTACGATGTTGAGAAGGCGTATGAGAAACTGACGAATCCTACAACTTTCTTTGAGCTTTAGGCGATCGCTCCCCTATCTCCATAAATAGTCTTTTTGAGCTAGTTATTCCGATGAAAGGTCTAGCAGTTGTAGTGACTACCAGTTGGTTCAATGACTTGCCTGGGTCACAGGAACAACTGCAAGCTTTCCGAAAAAACCGTAACAGGTTTTACTCCCTTTGTGTTAAGATTCCCGCTGCTTTAGCAGTGTCAAGTACAGCCTTGAGATATTTTTTACTGAGATTTTTCGCATTACAACTTTCCTTTTGGATACGTCGTAACACTTGAGGCTCTAGCTCATCGTAGGGAATTTCTGAATCTGGAGCGATCAACTTCTTAAGCTGATCAGCAGTAGCAGAGATTGCATGTCGATAGGCTAAAAACGATTTTTGCCGAATGAATCGAGGCATCCTTTGACCCGGCTGTAAAATGCAAGTCCCATCATTATCAGTACTGCCCTCATACCAAGTTGAAATATTCACAAAAACAAACTTATCATCAGACATCGAGGCGATCGCGATGTACCAATGATTTTTTTCAGCCCCCGTATCCAGTAGGAAAATATCACCGAGATTTATCGAAAAATCAGCCATTCAGAACACCGCCTAAATAGCGCTCTCGGTCAGCAATCTCTCGAATACGATTAATCTCCTCATCAGATTTATGAAGACAGCGAAGTAGATCAACCACTTGTATGTCTACAACCTTTACGTTGTCACCTTGAGTCTTAGGATCAATCCACTCTGGTAAAGAATGAGTCCATTTGGCTACATCAAACGGGTTTAGATGCCCAAACTTCCGATAAACCTTCTCCATGATTTCTTCCTCAGCAATGGATAATTCATCATCACCGGGATCTTCAATGAGGGTCACAAAAACTTTTTTATCAGGCTTTTTAGGTGAAGCTACCGTAGCAATATAGTTTGACCAATACTCAGAACTTCTCATACCACCATTCGGTTTTACATAGTCATAGACCTGCGTTAATACGGGACCATACTTCATTGAGACAAAGCCATCGCCTGTAATCGGATAGCCAATACTCTCTAAGGAATGGCGATCGCTGATGTAGAGCATTTTGAGCAACCCTAAATAACTCAGGGGTGGCTGACCATGAAGCTTAATAAAGAAAGCCGCCGCCTGAGTGGTTTTTATGTCATTAAAGTTAAAAACGATATTCTCAGACATCACGCTTACTCCAAAAATAGAGTACATATCTATTATATGTATCCACCTGATTGAGGCAACTGGGGTAGTCAAGTAGGTGTGGCATTTGATGCTGAGTCTAAGAGTAGTCAAGTGGGTAGGGGTGATGATGATAAGCAGTTGTCTGATGTTTCAATTTCATGATGGGTAGCCGCCAAAATGTTTCCGGTGACCCTGACAATTGGTCAAGTCGGTATAACCACTCATCTGTTAGGTTGATGCTAGTGTTATGGGTCACCAGTTAGGGGAGGAAGGAGAGACGCGATTGCCCAAAAACAAGCATTGTTTTTTTATATGGTTATTGTATTTTTCAGGCGATACTTCTATGAATTGTCGGTGGTTGTGACGCGATTGCCCAAAAACAAGCATTGTTTTTTTATATGGTTATTGTATTTTTCAGGCGATACTTCTATGAATTTTCGGTGGTTGTGGCGCGATAGTCAAAAAACAAGCATTGTTTTTTTATATGGTTATTGTATTTTTCAGGCGATACTTCTATGAATTTTCGGTGGTTGTGGCGCGATAGTCAAAAAACAAGCATTGTTTTTTTATATGGTTATTGTATTTTTCAGGCGATACTTCTATGAATTGTCGGTGGTTGTGGCGTGAGGGTCATATGGGTAGTCAAGTGGGCATGATGTTTTATGAAGGGGTTAAGAGTAGTCAAGTCAGGTTAACTAAGTATCGTCTCGTCATGGGTGGTCAAGTAATGATAACCACTGTAAGCCAACTAAACCTAGTTACGAATAAATCGCTGTAAACTATACTGTATTGGCGTTGTAGTCATCAATAGACCCTCTGAGTAGCCCCGCATCTATGGGTAGTCAATGGGGGTAAGCTAATCTTGCTATGAGTAGTCAATAGGGTTAAGCTACTCTTATATGAGTAGTCAAGGGGGCTTATGAGTAGTCAATAGGGCTGAGCTAGCCTACTATGAGTAGTCAAGGGGGCTTATGGGTAGTCAATAGGGTTAAGCTAGCCTACTATGAGTAGTCAATAGGGCTTATGGGTAGTCAATAGGGTTAAGCTAGCCTACTATGAGTAGTCAAGGGGTCTTATGAGTAGTCAATAGGGTTGAGCTAGCCTACTATGAGTAGTCAAGGGGTCTTATGAGTAGTCAAGGGGGCTTATGAGTAGTCAATAGGGTTAAGCTACTCTTATATGAGTAGTCAATAGGGTTGAGCTAGCCTACTATGGGTAGTCAAGTGAGCTTATTGCCGTATGCAATTGTACATACACCAGCGATACATGTTATACATTCACGTTATACTCTC
>JAAHFP010000117.1 GCA_010672925.1 Symploca sp. SIO1C2
TAGGCTGTCCTCATGAAAAAATCACCTCTTTTTTATATTATAAAAGCAATATGATGACTATCAGGATAAATCTTGGATCGGCTGTCCGCCATTCATCCCACGCTCACCCTACGGGTTGAGACGTGGGGCGTAGGAGCGGTTGATGCTAAAATTTGCTTTTTCATCAAGGAATGAATTTTGAATTCGCAGTAAGGCGCTCATTAATCGCTTATGATCAATGCATTTTCTCCTTTTTCACTATAGCCTAAAACTGAATTCATATAAGATGCTGTTGTAGGGTGTGTTAGGCAAAGCCGTAACGCACCATCCTAGAATGGCTCCGCAAAACGGACTGAAAAACTAGGATTTGAGAGATAAATTATCCCCCGAATGCTACTCTCCGAAAAGGCTGAACGTGAACATCCCTAAGTCTAATTCGGGTTAGCCTCTATTGGTGCGTTACGCTATCGCTAACGCACCCTACTGGCGTGACACAGCTAAAACTGTGCAATAGAAAATCCACCGTTTTCCTTGTAAATTCAGGTATTTGAGCCATTTGCCTAATGAACCATTTTAGCTGTGTCACGCCACTACAAAGTAGGAGTGTCAAGCGATTGCGCTTATATCAAGTTCGGATAATCACTTATAATTCCCTTGGAGCCTTCTGCCCTCTGCCCTCTGCCTTTTGCTATACCAAAACTGTAACCAATGGAACACCTTTAGCTGAAATTGGTCATCCTGAGCAAAGAAGTGGATAAATCTTGGAGGTAGCCAGATGAATCAGCAAATACTCAGTCGAGTGGGTACTATGGTAGCGGCAAGTGTTGTTATCGCAGGTTTGTTAGGAGCACTTATGACGAATCGGCTCAATGCTCTCGATCCCTCCCCTAATTCCCTATCTCCTAAGGATTCACCTATTGCTGCTCAACCTCCTAATCCACCAGTAGATGAAAAATTTGTTGCTGCCAATACCAAGTTTGGCTTTAAGCTATTCTCCGAGATTCTTAAACAGGAAAAAGACCAGAATATTTTTATCTCACCTACTAGTGTAGCGATCGCACTGGCAATGACCTACAACGGTGCTAGTGGTGAAACTCAACAGGGGATGGCAGAGGCTTTGGAATTACAACAGTTGAGTATTAAAGATATCAACCAAGCTCATCATCTTTTACAAACCTCCTTAGCTACAGCTGATCCTGATGTTCAACTATCGATTGCCAATTCTCTGTGGGCAAAACAAGGTGTACCCTTCAAAACTGAATTTCTCCAAACCAATCAGCAGTTTTACAGTGGTAGGGTAACGGAACTAGATTTTGCTAGTCCAAAATCTCCTGATATAATCAATAGTTGGGTTAAAGAAAATACCAATGGTAAAATTGAGAAAATCGTTGAACAGCTTAAACCAGAGGATGTGCTGTTTTTAATCAATGCTATCTATTTCAAGGGCAATTGGTCAGAACAGTTCAACAAAAACAAAACTACTGAACGTCCTTTTTATTTAACCGATGGTACGACCAAACAACATCCCATGATGTCTCAATTTGGTAACTATCGGTATACCGAAAATGATAGTTTTCAAGCAATTAGTTTACCTTACGGTGGGGAAAGGCTCAGTATGTATGTTTTTCTCCCCCGTGAACAGACTAACCTTGAAGCTTTTCAACAGCAGCTTACTCAGGAAAATTGGCAACAATGGATGAACCAGTTCCAGATGCGGGATGGAGAGATTCAGTTACCTCGCTTTCAATTTGACTACGATATTCAACTCAACGATGCTCTAAAAGCTTTGGGTATGGAAGCAGCTTTCGATGCCAATCAAGCAGATTTCTCGAACATGACTTCTGTGCCAGTTAAAATTGATGAAGTCAAGCACAAAACATTTGTTGAAGTCAATGAAGAAGGTACTGAGGCTGCGGCTGTGACTTCTGTGGGAATTTCTGTTACTTCTGCTGTTATACCAAAATCTCCTTTCCAAATGATTGTTGATCGTCCTTTCTTTGTTGCTATTAGGGATAATCAAACGAGAACGGTATTATTTATGGGTTCAGTGGTGGAACCGGAATAGGTGTTAGGTGGTAGGTGTTAGGTGGTAGGTGGTAGGTGGTAGGTGGTAGGTGGTAGGTTTTAGGTGGTAGGTTTTAGGTGGTAGGTGGTAGGTTTTAGGTGGTAGGTTTTAGGTTAAGAGCGTCAACCTTAATGATAAGTATTCTACCGGACATGATATTAAGCAACAATTGCTGGTAGTATGCTATTCAATGCATACTATCACTCTCCTATGAGTAAAGCCTCAACTGACTTCGATTCTCCTTGGAAAGATACTTTGGAGTGGTATTTTGAACCCTTCATTCGTCTTTGCTTCCCTCAAATTCATCTTGCCATCGATTGGTCTCGTTCTTGTCAATTCCTCGATAAGGAACTACAGAAAGTTGTGCGAGATGCTCAAGTTGGACGACGCTTTGCTGATAAATTAGTACAAGTCTGGCTCACTAATGGTCAAGAAACTTGGATTTTGATCCATGTGGAAGTACAGGGTAAGCAAGAAACTAACTTTGCCCACAGAATGTATACCTACAACCATCGTATTGCTGACCGCTACAACCGCCAAGTTCTTAGTCTAGCAGTCCTGTGCGATGGTAGTCCCCATTGGCGACCCACCAAGTTCAAGAGCAATATCTTGGGCTGTAAAGTCAAATTCCAGTTTCTGATGGTGAAACTGTTAGACTACAAGGAGAAATGGGAAGAATTGGAACAAAGTAACAATCCTTTTGCCACAGTAATCATGGCTCACATCAAATCCCTGGAAACTCGTAAGAATCAACAGCAACGCCAAGCTTGGAAGATGTCTTTAACGAGGCGATTATATGAGCAAGGTTATCAGCGACAAGATGTGCTCAACCTGTTTCATTTTATTGACTGGGTGATGAAGTTGCCAAAAGGATTAGAACAAGCCTTTCTTCAAGAGATAACCGAGTACGAACAGGAGCAAAATATGCCTTATATCACTAGCGCTGAAAGAATCGGGATGGAACGAGGTCGTCAAGAAGAGGCTCAGAAGCTATTACTGCGATTACTGGAGCGGCGATTCAAATTATCTGTACCAACCGAAGTTCAGTCTCGCCTACAACAGCTTAGTGTTGAACAGCTAGAAGAATTGCTAGATGTTGCATTAACGGTAGACTCATTGGAGCAATTCCAATTAAGAATTGAGAATTGAGAATAAAATTACGTAAATTTGTAGGGGTGGGTTTAGGGTTACCTAAGAGTGCATTTGGCGATAATTTTCATGACATAGCTGCCAAAGCGCGTGTTATCTTTGCTGTATCCACTTTTCCCACTCCTCGTCAATTGCTATTAATCTCCGTTTTGTATTCACTTTTTTCTTCATATCATTCCATTCCTCCGATGTTGCTATTGTTTTCTCTAAAAGTTCTCCTATGTTATTAGAGCTAGAGAGGATTGCTATTGAATTATACTTATTGTCATTAATATATTTGGAATAATTTTGATAATCTTGTTTTGTCATTGTCCCACATGCAAAGATATCACATAATATTTGTATTTGATAGCTGGGTGGGACTCGTAAAAACAGGTATCCCCAATACGTAAAAACTAACTCTCCCAACAAAGATTCTATCCATCTACTATATGCTCTTACTCCTTGCAGAAGTTGTTTAATTTGTTCGTCTGATGTGTCTTCTTGTACTATTTTCGTTAGTTCCCGAATACTTACCTTAGTTTGGGTTTGGCATTCTTGTCTAAACTTCTCTAATAGCCCTACTTGTCGCTGATCCTGACTCTGGATTAGACAAATCGGGACAACGATTCGAGGGTCTAACAATCTATTAACTCCTCCCCTTCTTTGGGTTTGACTGATAAGATAAGCTACTCGACCAGCGATAGTTGTCACATTTGAGTTAGTAAATGTTTCAAAAGGTTCCCAAATCCAGTCCCACTGTTCCCTTCGTTTTTGTTCTTCAGTCAGTTGATAATTACTGATCGCTTTTTCTTGATCAGGTTGCTGTAGTAAATGGGCAACCAACATCGCAGCACGATGGGCTAATCTCTGATTGCTATGCCAATTCGATTGAGTAGCATTTTATCCTCAAACGGTTTAGCCATCCTACTTTACTTACTAAGGATGCAGCTGACAGTTATGATACTTTATATATAAATGTACACCTTTACGATTATAAGAAAAGGTTACTGCTTTTACATTGATGATCGCGCGATCGCATTTTAGATAAGTTGTAGGGTGTGTTAGGCGAAGCCGTAACGCACCATCCTAGACTCTATTTGTCTGTTACCCTATCGTGATGTTGGTGGCAAAATATTTCGCAATATATCCCAATGATTGCCCCCTAAATCCCCCAATCATAGGGTACTTCAATAATAAAGTGAAGATTTATATAATATTTTTTCCTGGTGTGTTTCTAGAGTACAATCCGATAAAGGATAAGCAACACAAGTAACTGTGTAACCAGCAGTTATTTCCCCTGGTTGCAGAAATGTTTGCTCACTTTGCTCCACCTCCCCACTAATAATTTTGGCGATACAGGCAGAACAGTTCCCTTCACGACAGCCAGCGGGTAAGCGTATACCAGCTTCCTCTGCCATATCTAAAATGTACTGATCATCCGGTACTTCTATCGTCCGATCGAGATTGATTGCCGGATTGACTAGCCGGACTTGATAAACTGCCACCTGCTACTCCTCTAGCATTTGAGGTCTCACTTATACCAATAATGCCAGGAAAGCGATCGCAACTGTTGAAATGGGCTGAAAATAGGGCAGAATCAAGAAAGTTGTCTTCCCTGAGCTAACACCAAAGCCTTTGAGCAGGAGGAATTTGTGAAAGCAGCTATTGTTGATTTATGGCAGTTCCTTGGTAAGATTCTGAGACCCTTGCGGATTCTCTTAGTCGTTTTACTGATACCGCTGCTACTTTCTGGCTGTGTCAAGTATGATGTTGCAGTTCATTTTGCCGGTCAGCACCACGGCGAGATCGTTCAGCACATTAAACTGGGGGAAAGGCTAACCAACTTTAGCAGCTCTCAAACAACTGAGTGGCTCAAAAGTATTGAGCGTCGAGCCAAGAAACTTGGGGGTAGAACTAAGCACCTCGGTAATCAGGACATTATCGTAACTATTCCTTTTAACAATGGTGCAGAATTGTCATCTAAGTTTAATCAGTTTTTTAATCCAGCTGTGAAGAAAGATTCCCCTTCTAGGGCAGCTGAAACCATAAATTTACCCAATTTTGACTCCAAGTTCGGCTTAACTCAGGATAACTTCTTCCTAGTACAGCGCAACCGTTTAAGCTACGATTTGGATTTGCGATCGCTCGGTGTTCTCTCGGAAAATGGGGATATTGTCGTTAGTCCGAATTCTTTATTGGATTTGCAGTTTAGTTTAGAAACTCCTTGGGGAGCTAAAGATATTGAGGACTCAGCCAATGGGATTCTTCCCAAGAGCTACGATGATGGGCATCAGTTATTATGGCAGCTCCAGCCTGGTCAGCTCAACCATATAGAGGTAGTCTTTTGGCTTCCTAGTCCCCTGGGTATAGGTAGCATCGTCATTTTGCTATTAGTTGCAGGGGGTGTCTACCTTAAGTATAAGAGTTTCCCTTGACGTTTGAGCAAAAAGGTTACACTGAAGCAGAGTTATCACTCTTAATTGTTATTTGCCATACTCAATGCCCAAATACAAGCAAATTAAAGTAAGTGATTTATGGATACTAACATTAGTCCAACTTTGGCTTCACCCCAAGTAGCAGCACAAGATCAACTAGCCCTAAAACAGGTTTGGGAGAATATTCAACCAGATAGTTGTCCTTACTCCTACAACTTCCATATGCACACTAGATGCTCTGATGGTCAACTTCAGCCAGAAGCTCTGATAGAACAGGCAATCTCCATTGGGCTCAAAGGACTGGCAATTACGGACCACCACACTGTAGCAGGCTATTATGCAGCACAAAGTTTTCTAGAGCAGCGGCAGCAATCATTGCCCTCTGGATCAGTTCCTCACCTCTGGACTGGTGTTGAAATCACATCCCACCTTTTAGTGACTGATGTTCATATACTGGGTTATGCCTTTGACCCAATGCATCCTAGTTTACAGCCTTATCTGCATAACAAACCCAACCCATTCAAAATTCCTCAAGCGGCTAAGGTGATTACAGCAATTCAGCAAGCAGGGGGTTTAGCTGTTTTGGCTCACCCTGCCCGTTACCGCCGCCCACCAGAAAAATTAATTCCTGCAGCTGCTGATTTAGGTATTGATGGGGTTGAAACTTACTACGCCTATGGCAATCCTAAACCTTGGCAACCCAGTTCCAAACGAACTCAAAAAGTAAAACAATTGAGTGCTACTTACAAATTGTTTAATACCTGTGGCACAGATACCCACGGTTTAAACCTGCTCTGGCGTGTTTAAAAAAGACAGGCAATTTTATCATGTCCGCCTAATTACCCGTCATCAAAACTTCTCAGTGTCCGGTGCGGTGCGTCTCCGCGTTAGCCTTCACAATAAGTATTCAACCGGACATGATATTACTGGTAAGCGCTCTTCCAGACTCTCACCAGTGCTTGAGAAATAGGTTCAACAACATCGTTATCAGTCCAGTATGCATTATGAGAGAGGGTATTCCAGCTTGTTAAAGCATTTCCAGCATTAACCTCCATATCAACTGTCACAGCCTTTTGATATTTGTCGTTCATTTTCTTGATGGGATATCCTAGGATATCGTCTCTGTCATAGAAATTAATCCATTCACCCCTTAAATTGGGATAATGTTCTTGGAGTTGGGGAGAAGGGATAGTAACAGGTGTACCAAAATCATGATACCGAAGTCCCCACAAAGCAATCTGGCTGCCAAGGGTATAGAAAAGGCAGAGAGTTTCTCCCTTTTCTAAAGGACTATCTCCAATTTTGATTTTGAACTTTTTATTTTGTAGATCCCAGATATAGTTACTCGCAATCGCTGAGCCCAAACTATGACCGATAACACATAGCGGGGCTTTTTCTCCGCCGTTTTCTGCTAACTTTTGGAGGGTTGCAGCAAATTGGCCATGTATTTGATGATAGATGTTTCTATCGGAAGCATTGGAAGAAGTGATTTGATAGGCAATAGCATCTGCTAGAGAGTGCCAGACAAAGTCACGTATCTGCAAAGGATTGCTTAGTTTATCAAATTCCAGTCTTTTTGCTAGTTTATCTTGAAGGTCATGAAGAACGGGAGCCCAGTAAACTGCCTTGATATCTAATTTAGCATCGACAGCCTCTGGTGTTTCTCTCATCAACTCCGAAAATCGAGACCTTAATCTTTTGGCTATACCATTAGCAAACTTATCTGGATCACTTTCATTGGCAAAATCTCCGTCTGCCGTACCCATACCGTGAACAACTGCTACTGCGACTTTTTGAGACATTTGAATATTCTGTCAACTAACTTGCATCGTGATAATTTACCTTATTAAGTAACATTCTATACAAACTTTTTTCCTCTATGCCTCATCTTGACAAATTATTAATTTATCCAATTAAATCATTAGACGGTATTGCTGTAAACAAGGCTAAGGTGCTTGCCAGTGGAGCCCTAGAGCATGACCGACAGTTTGCCATTTTTGATGAACAGGGTAAGTTTGTTAATGGTAAGCGTAATCCGAAAATTCACTTACTGCGCACCTCATTCAACCTAGAAGCTCAAACTGTTTCTCTGCAAGTTCACCCAACAGAGGAACCGGCAGTTTTTCACCTTCAGCAGGAACGAGGGGAGCTAGAAGCCTGGTTGAGTGACTATTTTGGCAAAAAAGTACAACTGCAAGAGAACTTCGTGCAAGGTTTTCCTGATGATACCAATGCCAATGGCCCAACGGTGATTAGTACTGCTACCATTGCTACTGCTGCCGACTGGTTTACTGGCATCAGTAGTGAGCAGATGCGACAAAGGCTAAGAGCTAATGTAGAAATTACTGATGTTCCCCCGTTTTGGGAGGATAGGCTATTTGGCGACACTGACCATATCGTTGAGTTTCAAATCGGCTCCATTCGCTTTGAAGGGAGCAATCCCTGTGCCCGTTGTATAGTACCAACTAGGGATCCTCTCACTGGACAAGCTTATCCAGACTTTCAGAAAATATTTGTTGCCCACCGGCAAGCTTGCTTGCCTTCTTGGGTATCCTCGTCTCGTTTTAATCATTTTTATCGCTTGAGTGTTAACACCCGTATCCCAGACTCGGAAGCCGGGAAAATCTTGCAAGTAGGAGATGAAGTGGTGGTAGGTGGTAGGTTTTAGGTGTTATAGCAGTTCTCGCATCTGTGGGGTACATCTAGATCCCCCTAAATCTCCCTTAGAAAGGGGGACTTTGAGATTGAGCAGTGTAGCTCATCAGCGTGGGAAACGCTGTATCAATGCCGGATAATTACTTATAATTCCCTTCTGCCTCCTGCCCTCTGCCTTTTGCTATAAATACAACAACTAATCCAAAAACACCAACAAAGCTAATAATTTCCCCCGCAATTGGCTCTCCCAACATGGCAGCAATTGAACCACAGATAACGGAAACAACAGCTAAAGAAAACGCAAAAATTTGCCATAATCTTCTTTCATTTCTTGCTTGCCTTGGAGCAAGAAGCCGAGCATCTACAAGTTTTTCCTGCATTTTATGCCGATGTTCTTGTTCCTTTTCAGCAATAGCAATGATTCTGTCAGCCGCCTCTGCACCCAAATTATGATATTGAGCTAAAGTTTCAGCAGAAGGGAGTAAGTTGGTCAAATAGTCATCAACTTTTGATTCGGTTTCTTCAAGATCTAAAAATTCTGGTTCTTTCACAACCTATTGATCAACTGACTAGAGAGATTTTAGATTTTAGATTTTAGATTTTAGATTTTAGATTTTAGATTGAAAACGGTAAATCTCAACCCTGTGCTTTTCTGGATTAATCAAAATACCTACTTTTATTCCCACCTCAAGCCTACACCCAATTTTACCAGTTCTTATGCGCGATCGCTTGATTTGATGATAATATCAGCTCCCTTATCAGCAATCATCATCGTTGCTGCTGCTGTATTTGCCGTGATTGGTAATGGAAACACAGAAGCATCAATCACACGTAGACCTGAGGTTCCTCGCACTTTAAGTTCTGTATCCACCACAGAACTTTCATCAATCCCCATTCTACAAGTTCCGCAATAGTGGTATGTTGTATCAGCGGTTTGTCTGATGTAACTCTCCAAATCTGCCCCCGGTTCTGGTGCAATTTGGCTTTCCCGCCATTGGCTCAATCTTGATTGATTACCAATATCAATAGCTAACTGAAGCGCTGTGATACATGACTGAAGATCTTCCGGTGCGGTCAGATACTTTGGATCAATAACAGGAGCTTCTTCAGGAGAACTTGAGCGTAGGGTAACAGTTCCTTTACTCTTTAAGTGCATTACATTAGGCCATAACCAAAAAGAATGCTTTGGACTAGGGAAACCTTTGATTGTTCCTACTCCCACGGAAGATTCGATATCAACAACTGAACTACTATTTTCCGTAGAGGCGAAAATCACTGCTGGAGCTAGGCTATAGGGATATACTGGTACATCTTGAGCTTGGGGAATAGAAAATCCGGCACTAATGAAAAGATCATCATGTAGATTCCTGCCTACTTCTGGAGCATTGACAACTACTGGAAGATCAAATTTTGCCAACTCAGTTTCATCACCAATACCGGAAAGCATCAAGATTTTGGGACTTGCGATCGCGCCAGCACTCAGGATAACCTCATTGCGTACACCGGCAAAGTATGTTTCTTGGTTTTGAACATATTCAACACCAATTGCTTGGGTATCATTAAATCGGATCTTGGTTACCAAAGCTTCAGTTTGTACAGTTACATTTGTATGCACTGCTGGTAAAAAAGTGTTGAATGGGGTTTCACGAAAAAGCTGGGAATTGGCTTGGATATTGCTGAACTGAAATGGAGCATAGCCATATTGACTCTCGCTGGTATTATAATTAGGGTCTGCTGAATAAGTCAGCCAAAAACAACTGATGGGTTATGCAAGTTATTTAATTTTGGAATAATAATGAGCTTTTCTTGTTCAAAATTATCCATTTATAATCATAATTAATATTTGCCACCAAAAAAGTGTGATTTTCTAAAAAGTACAACAAAAAAGCACAAAAAATC
>JAAHFP010000118.1 GCA_010672925.1 Symploca sp. SIO1C2
TGGGGGAGCTGAGGGAGCTGAGGGAGCTGAGGGAGCTGAGGGAGCTGAGGGAGCTGGGGGAGAAGAGAGAACTTATAATGTTTGGGCACAAAGCTCAAGAAATCCCACCCAAAATTTCGTTCACCCCTCATCATCTATCAAAAAGCATTTGATGCGGCTATGACTATCTTTGAATTATTTTGCGCAATTTCCTGCCGAGGAAAAATACTCTCTGACTGACCAAATTAGCCGTTAGGCGCTTATTAATTATGCAGATTCGGCATGACTGGTATTCTAAGCTCTAGTGTTGCAACTTGCCCTCACCAATTAGTCGGCTATTGGGGTTATGATCATCCCCAAAAGTTAGCAGACTTACTACATGGAGTTCTTCAGCAAGCTTCTGGAAACGAGTGGAACCTGAAATCTCTGAATTCCACCAAGGATATAGTAGCAACTCTCAGTGCAGGAGGATTCAACTCCAGTTTGCCAACCAATGCTGATGCCTGGGTAAAAATCACCCAGAACCATTTAAGTTTGGGAAGGGAAGCCTTTGGGCGAGTTCCGTTTTATTGGACACAAATTGAACAGGTGATTTGGTTTGCCTCACGGTTGCAGCTGCTATTACCGGTTGTCGCCTCCACAGAAGTTAGTATTCCTGCCTTATATGGCTACAGCTGCTTTTCTTATGTGCCAACACCACTAACTCCCATTACCAATATCTTGGCGATAACAGCAGGTACTGAACGAACTTGGCAAGGTGAAGCTGCATCAGGAACTATTACTAGTCCCCAAACCCATCAACTCCTGGAATGGTCTGAGCAAACGGAGCAGATTCATAATGAAACAGCAGCAATTTCTGAGTTGCAACTCCTCCTCCAAGCCGGAATAGAACATCAGATAGCGGATCTAAATGATGAGCCGGTGGGTGTGTTTTTATCAGGTGGGTTAGACTCCTCCATTGTCGCCGCATTGCTGGTTCAGGCTGGGGTAAAAGTACGTGCCTACACCCTCGATTTTGGGAATAGTGGCATTCCTGAATATCCTTATGCTGAACAAGTGGCTCATTTCCTTGACATTCCCCTCGTCAAAGTTGAGGTAACACCTAAGCGTATCCAACAGGCACTGCTGCCGACAGTGGAAGCTTTGGATTTACCCTTTGGAGATGGAGTTACTGTTCCCTTTTTTCTCCTCAATCAGGTAGCAAGTCAAGAGACTAAGATTATTTTTAATGGTGAAGGGGGGGATCAGTTGTTTGCTGGTTGGACAAATAAACCCTTAATTGCTGCTAGTGTTTACCAAACGGAACATCCCTTAGGGAAAGAATCTTTTGAGCAACAATATCTCCGAACTTTCCATCGACTCTGGGGTTACGAGGAACAGGTATTTCAAACAAAAATTGCGGCACAAGTCCAAACTCTCGAACCTCAAGACTGGTTACATTCCGCATTAGATTCCACCTCTGCTACTTCACTGCTGCACCGTTTGCGTCGTGCTACTCTAATGCTCAAAGGAGCACAAAATATCCACCCACGAGCAACAAATCTTGCATTTGCCCACAAATTACAAGTGCGATCGCTTTTTTGTGACTTATCTCTGGCACAATGGACATTCCGCCTATCAGGGGAATTGTGCTTGCAGGGAAGCTGTGAGAAATATATTCTCAAGCGTGCAGTGGAATCCTGGCTACCACCGGAAATTGTCTGGCGTAATAAACGGGGGATGGGTGTTCCTTTAACCTCTTGGTGTTTGCATAATTTGTGGCAAACCCTTGGCACTTGGTTAAATCCAGCTATCTTGCAAGCAGAGGGACGCTGGCAACCCAAGTTGGCGGAACAGATTGTCTTCGGGAAGCTAGGGGGAACCATCCAAGGTCGTAGAATTGGTGAGATACTCTGGCTAATGATTATATGGCAATTGTGGCGCTCCCAGATTTTAGGGGAACCCGTAGGCAAGCAAACCTGGAATCACCCATTCTGGTTACCTTATCGTTTTTGGAGTTATCTTAAAAAATCCATGCAGGAATGATAGGGCTTGGGAGAATAAGTCCATAAACCTAACACCTAACACCCATTGGTGACAAGTTAAGGCAAAATCGTCGTTGTCAAGGAAGCTGAGGAAGCTGAGGGAGCTGAGGAAGCTGAGGAAGCTGAGGAAGAAAAATACAATTTTTCTGACCCCTTAGTCTTTTCATATATAGGTTTTTTTAGTACACAAACACTATATATGGGAGTTGACAAAATGCGCGACCCTTTAACTTGTCACCAATGCCTAACACCTAACACCTACCACCTATTCAAACAACTAGAGTTGGTCTTGATTGAGGCTCATGTTCTACTTCAAATACATGAGAGTAGAGATTAGCAATGATTTGCTTCCCTTCCTGGGTTAACTTGAGGTGCTCTAAAGCGTCTTTGATGTAAGGATAGACACTTTTCCAATAAAACTTGGGGTAATTTTGCCTGACATCATCTGGATGGCGATAGCCTAAGTCCTTATTTACACCAGTCTCTTCAAACTCGTAAAATAAGGCAGGTATCTTTTCTAAGTAGCGTGGGTCACTAAGCTGACCAATCAGATCCGCAGCTCTTACTAACCCTGGATAATTTATTGTATCCTGGTGATCGCTATCTAAAGGTACAGGAAACCGGGTCAGTTCAATATTTTTCTTGATGATTTCAGCATCAATCAGTTGATGACCACCAAATCTCTCCTCGATAAAAAGTTTGCCCCGGTCAACATGATAGGCAGTGAGACTAGCATCTGTAGAACCAGGAGGTAGAGTTAACGTTCGGTTATTCTTACCTGTAGCGTATATTCTGTGGGGGATACTATCTTGGCGACAAACTCCCTTAACATAGCCAATATCGTGACAGACCAAAGAAATGATGAAATGTAGCCAATCTATAGGAAATACTCGACCCTCACGAATATGTTTACCACGCAAAATTTCTTGACCAACTAAGGTCACAAAGATGGTATGTTCTACGTTGTGATACAGAGCATTACTGTTGGCAATATTTTCCAAGGCCATATTTCCTGCCCAGCCAATGATATCGCCGTAATCTGGATTCAAACCTCCATAAGCTGAGTTATACCCTGTTTTGATTTCTGGAACAAAAGTATCAATAAGGATCTTGCTGGGATTTAACATACACACCTCAAATGAATCTTAATAAAACATTGTTGATAATTGGATAAATAGTTAAGAAGCTACAAATGTAGACCCAGCTAAGTTTTTTCGGTTGAAGCTGTTGTGCATTTAAGTTGTGAGTTGGTAAAATAAAACAAAGATATAGATCGAGCCCCCTGCTACCTTGCTGAGATGCGCTTAAAATGCCTCCTAGCTTATCACATTTTTGCACAGATAGCAGTGGTAGACGCAATGGATGCCTCATCAAGATATAGATGAAAGCTAAGGAACTCCAAGAAACAAATCATGCCAATTGTTGGACAAGATTGGCTTATTTTACTCCCCTAGTTTCCCCAGCGATGGGATGTTTTTTATTTGGAAGACCCTTAGATCAAGATACTGTAGCTGGCTCAAATATTTGACCAGCAACAATTCTCATTTGTTCCTGTATTGTGATCCACTAGCAACGCTTATAAGATCTTAACGCGACCGTCATCATTGAGATACACCGCCCTATTTCCTGGAGGACGACCACCGGGACGCAATTCTATCCGTAGGTTTTTTGCTCCTAGCTTAATGATATCTGCTTTCAGAGATAAACCCATCGTATCCCAAAAGATCAGTGAGAAATTCGGGTCTATGGTACTTCCCCTCAGCAGGGTTCGCACTTGTCCGGGACTGATGGTAAGTGCATCAGTAACAGGCATCTGTTGCAGCTGAATCACACCTCGCGTGAGGTTGACTACTTCAACCGTGATGCGTTGCCCTGGTATAAATTGTACTGGAGGTGGGGGACAGCTTGAACCAGCAACACAAGTTCCAGCGATCGCTAAGTTGTTACGCTCAGCTGGGATAAACAAGAGAGTGCTGCTAAGTAAAAATACTGATAGGAGCTTAAATCTAGAATACATGGAAAAAAAGCCAAGTCTCACAATCATGGTATAACAACCTAAGACTGGATACTTAGCTGTTTAGAATGTGGTAGCTGTTACACTCAGATCTGGCAAGCCTAATCTGAAAATAGACGCACCAGACGCACCGGACGGGAAGACACGGAGAAATCTAAAATCTAAAATCTAAAATCTAAAATCGCTTCTATAAGAGTACACAGACGATGCATAATGAAAATTTACATTCCTCAATCCCCAACAAGAGTAAGCGAGTTGGCATTATTGGTGGAGGACAGTTGGCTTGGATGATGGCAGGTGCGGCTGAGTCTTTAGGAATTGAACTAGTCATTCAAACACCCTCTCCTAATGATCCAGCGGTTGCGATCACTTCTGAATGTATCTTCGCCTCTATTGATGACGCTGCTGCTACTACTAAACTAGCAGCTCACTGTGATGTGGTCACCTTTGAAAACGAATTTATTAACCTCGAAGCTTTAATGCCCTTGGTACAGGAAGGTGTCTGTTTTCAGCCCAGTCTAGCAGCATTAGCTCCCCTGTTGGATAAGTATCAACAACGCTGCTATCTTCAGGAAATTGGCTTACCCCAACCCAATTTTATCAGCCTGGAAGGGCAGCAGGGGGTGAAGGAAAAAAGGTCTGGGGGAAATAATTTAGAATTTCCACTGGTACTGAAAGCACGACGCCAAGGTTATGATGGCAAAGGTACTTTTATTATTCGGGATAGCCAAAGCTTAGATGACCCTTGGCAACAGTTAGAGTATCAGCCTGTAATGCTAGAAGAGTTTATAGATTTTGAGCGGGAGTTGGCAGTAATGGCAGCTCGTTCAGTTACTGGGGAAATTGTAGTTTATCCAGTGGTAGAAACTCAGCAGGAAGAACAGGTTTGCCGTCGAGTAATCGTACCTGCCGAGATTAGCTCAACTACTGTAGCAGAAATTGAAGCGATCGCGGCGACTCTCTTGAGCAGTCTCCAAGTAGTGGGAGTCTTCGGTATCGAATTATTTTTAACTACCGGTGGCAAAGTATTGGTCAACGAAGTCTCTCCTCGCACCCACAATTCTGGACATTATACCCTTGATGCCTGTCATACTTCTCAGTTTGAACAGCAGCTGCGGGCAGTGGTTGGTTTACCTTTGGGTAGTCCCACCATGCATTGTACAGGGGCGGTGATGGTGAATCTTTTAGGTTACGAAGATTCCCAGAATGACTACCTAGAAAAACGGCAACAGCTAGCCAATTTACCCCATAGTTTTGTCCATTGGTACGGTAAATCTCAGTCTCGTCCCGGCAGAAAACTCGGCCATGTGACCTTGTTAGACAAGGGAGATGGGAAATTGAGTAATAAGCATTGGCAACAAGAAGTAATCGAGAAAGTAGAATCTCTTTGGTATGGTTGACCAAGTAATGATACTAATTTTGAAGTAATAAGGGTTCTTTATCCCTGCGATCGCTTAATCTACCAAATCCCTAGAATTGTTCATCGGACAGGGAACTCAGGAGATTCTTTCAAGATATCGCTTTTCATACCTCAGTGCTGCTGAGGTTAAGTAACTTACCTTGAACCGACTCCAATATAGAATCTCGGATGTAGGTACTAGCATTAAGAATCTCCACTCCAATCAGCTCTCCGCCTGCATTTAATTCAGCAGTAACATTGGGACTAATTTCAATACTTCCTGCTTCTGGCTCTTCAGAAATTAGCAAGGGTCGAATATCTTCTTCTTTGAAATAGTTCATTTGAGGAGTTTTATATTTGATGTTAGGCATTGATGATGAACCTTCCAGTTTTTAAACGAAATCGGATTTGTTGTCGGGTTGTGGCATGAATTGTGACAGGTGTGATACTGAAAAGTTTGTTATGTTCCACATCGTAGAGACGTTGCATGCAACGTCTCTACATGGTTTTGTTAGTTTAAACAAACCAAATTTCTCAATTATCAATTCTTAATTATCAATTCTTAATTATCAATTCTTAATTATCAATTCTTTGGTAACTTATACTGTCCTACAATGCGCTTGGCATATTCCGGTACATGAGCTTCTAACTTCTCTGGGTGATTGCGCTTCACATATAAGTAGTTGCGGGTGAAGTGAGAGTCGATAGAAAAACGGGCATACTCTAAACCCTTAGGACCAATTTTTTCAATGACAACCCCCATCATCTTTGCAGCCCACATTGGTAAGGTAACTCCTTGATCATAGGCAGGAATACTCTGTTGCACTGCTTGGCTTCTATCTCCCTTGGAACTTACCGGTTGGGTTTCTAGCTGATTTTGTACCAAATCCAGCATTTCTTGCCCAATATTATTGCGTACCACAATCCACTGCCAACCAAAGGGAGCTCCCATATAGCCTACCACTAAATCTGCCAGGGAGTTGACATAGTCAAAACAACTCATGCAAGAAGGGGCAAACACATCTTTGAGTTGGTTAGTTTTCAAACCGAAAAAAGGCACTTTCTCAATAGAACCATCCTCATGTTTGAAGTGAACCCGGAAGTCTTGCATAAACTCGTAATGTACCACAGTTTCTGGGGAGCGACTGGTGGTTTCTAGGAATTTTTGTAAGCCAGCACGGGTAACATTATCTACACAAGGCGTGCCCAAAACATACAATTTTTCTAAGCCTAATTGTTTTTCTACTGCTCTTAATGCCTGGATTTGGCAACCGACACCAATCACCAGCAACCGCTTCATCCCTGATTGCTCAATTTGTTCTAGTATAGAAAGATTGGGAGAAAGAGTTGGCTTATTTACTTTTGCTGCCAGAATTTCTTCAGGAGTGCGAGCAATTACCGGCATCGGTTGAAAGCGGTCTTCTTTGGTATTTTGGACACAAACCACACCTTCTACCTTACCGCTGTTGAGCATAGCGATCGCAATGGAACTAACAATCCCTGTCCACTGAGCCCCGGCAATTGGTTCTTTTTTCTTAGCTGCCATCATCTGTTGAGAGACACCAAAGTACCAATCTTCAGGATTATCTAAGTTGCGGCTACGTCCGTGGGCTTGTACTTCAAGTTCGGTAATCTGCTGATTTAAGAAAGCACAAGCTTCCTTGACATAATGGATATAGTATGTATCACATAGACCACATTCGCTACAAAGTTCCTTAGCTGGGCGGCGGCTACCTGGTTTGAGAGCTTTCGACTTTTTATGTTTGGCAGAATGGGAAGTAACTGAAGCCATGACAAATTCGGTGTTACAGTCTTTGCCTAAAACAGGTTGGGCGATTTAGGTCAGTAGTTTATGATAACCGAATCTGGGGTTTTAATTAACCCAGAGAAGTGAACCCAAATAAGGTATGCGATCGCTGAAGAAGCATAACTTGGCAATCAATACAGCTTACATTATACCCAGAGAGGATTTCATCAACTAACGCTGCTGCTGGGCTATATCCCGGATAAGAGACAACCGATTGTTGAGGTAGTCACTCAAGATATGAACTTCTTCAGGATTGAGAGCTTGTTGGTGCTCTAGTTGCTTTAATAGCCAGTCTACTAAGCTCGTATCATCTAGCTTGAGTAGAAAATTAGCCTGAGTCTTTTCGATTAAAGACCATAACTGACGCAGCATTGTAGGAGTCATAGAATATCCTCTTTCGGTAAAGACTGTTACATCAGACCTACTTCAAGTAGGGTCTTCTGAATAAGTCTGGTGATAAGGGGAGGTAATAAGCAACAAGGGTGATAGTTAAGGATTTCCTTATTCCTCATATAATACCCGATTTTACTTAAGGTTTTTTTAAGATTTGCTTGATCTTTCTTAGCATAACCCACAGGTCGCGAGATCAGAGGAGGGGCGATACAAGAAGATACAATAGTTATCAGCAGCTTAATAAATAGGTGGTAGGTGGTAGGTGGCAGGTGGTAGATGGCAGGTGGCAGGTGGCAGGTGGTAGGTGGTAGGTGTTATGGGTTAAGTATTCATTCTCCATTCCCAATTCCCAATTCCCAATTCCCAATTCCCAATTCCCCAATTAAAGGAAGAAAGATTTAAAGCTGGGCAAAAAATTCTTCATAATGATCTGCAAGCAATCGCCTTTGATTGCAGTACCTATTCAAGACTCACGATGGAAAACTTTCCTGTGGATGCCCCAGTAACTCCCTTTGATCGTACTATGATGCAGCGGTGCATTGAACTTGCCCGTAAAGCCCTAGGACGCACTACTCCTAATCCCCTAGTAGGTGCTGTGATTGTTCGGGATGGGAAGATTATTGGGGAAGGATTTCATCCCGCTGCTGGTCAACCCCATGCAGAGGTCTTTGCTCTGCGGGATGCTGGGGAACAGGCAAGAGGAGCGACTATCTATGTTAATCTGGAACCCTGCAATCACTATGGAAGAACACCTCCCTGTTCAGAAGCTTTAGTTAAAGCAGGAGTGGCGAAGGTAGTAGTGGGTATGGTTGACCCCTATCCTAAGGTATCAGGAGGGGGAATTGATCGTTTAAGAGCAGCGGGCATTGAAGTTGTGGTGGGAGTGGAAGAAGCAGCTTGCCGCCAACTCAATGAAGCTTTTATTCATCGCATTCTCTACCAACGCCCTCTAGGAATTTTGAAATATGCCATGACCCTCGATGGCAAAATTGCTGCTAGCAGTGGGCATAGTAAATGGGTAACTTCTCAAGAGTCAAGGAATTATGTCCATCAACTGCGCTCTGCCTGCGATGCTGTAATTGTAGGCAGTAATACTGTATTAGCGGATAACCCTTACTTAACTAGTCACAATCCCAAGCTTCCTAATCCTTTGCGGGTAGTGATGAGTCGTCACCTCAATCTACCGATGAATGCCAATCTGTGGCAAACAAGTCAAGCCTCTACTTTAGTGTTGACAGAAGCAGGAGCTAATCCGGATTTACAGCAGTGGTTAAAGAAAAAGGGAGTGGAGGTGGTGGAGTTGCAACTCCTGACACCGGGCCAGGTAATGGCTTATCTGTATGAACGACAACTTTCGAGCGTCTTATGGGAATGCGGTGGCACTTTGGCAGCCAGTGCGATCAATGATGGCACGGTGCAGAAAGTCCTAGCCTTCATTGCTCCAAAAATTATCGGTGGTAAGTCGGCTCCTTCTCCAGTAGGAGATTTGGGGTTAGCCACGATGACAGATGCTCTAAATTTAGAAAGGGTAACTTGGCGTCAACTAGGGTCAGATTATGTTATGGAGGGTTATTTGCCAATTCGGGATTAGTGGTTAGTTATTGGGAAAGGTACTCAATAACAGATAACACATAACATTCATCAAAAAATGCTCGAAGTAGTGGTTTGGAGCCTGCTAGTCGGCAATCTCGGCTGGCAGGCTGTAGTTGTGAGTAGATGGCTGCGCTGGCAGCAGGTGATTAGTAGTCAGCAAGAACAGGAGGAGGAAGAAATTTTGACCCGTTTCCAACCACAAGAAGATTCAGCATCGACAAAGCTGTCAAAACCAGGTAAATTTATCTTACCAGGTAGTTCTCATCCAGAA
Source organism: Symploca sp. SIO1C2 (assembly GCA_010672925.1). GTDB lineage: Bacteria > Cyanobacteriota > Cyanobacteriia > Cyanobacteriales > Coleofasciculaceae > Caldora. The sequence goes on from JAAHFP010000118.1 coordinate 9,481, forward strand.
TCCGATGAGCAACTAGTTGGCTGGGAATTCAAGATTGTGCGAGCTAGTCGTGATTTATTTCAAGACCCGGCTGTATTCCGGCAGTTGTGCGAAGAAGAGGCAACTACAGGCTGGATTCTGCTAGAAAAACTTGATGACCGACGGATCAGATTTAAGCGATTAGTTGCCTTGAGAGATTTCAGAGACGGGCAACAGCTGAATCATGACCCCTATCGCACTCATTATGGTACTTTATTCACACCCTTACATTGGCTGGGAGCGATCGCGGCAGTGTTGGTAGTTATATTACCTTTATATTTAGGCTATAGTTTGATATCGACAAGACTAGAACAACCACAGCCCAATTTACCACCAGAACCGACTAATACTTATGAGGAAATTCCACCCCAGGATTTTCCGACCGTGAGGTGAGATGGGGGATGGGGAGATGGGGAGACAAGGGGGACAAGGGGGACAAGGGGGACAAGGGGGACAAGGGGGACAAGGGAGACAAGGGGGACAAGGGGGACAAGGGGGACAAGGAGGACAA
>JAAHFP010000119.1 GCA_010672925.1 Symploca sp. SIO1C2
GGGGAACCTGGCTTGAAAACCCTCTGGCGAGGGCTTTCTACCTTCTACTATTTGTTGGAAGGTTCACAACTTGTTTCTACATCGTAGTCTCTATCACCGTTTCGACTACTTTTGCCTAATGGATAGCAGAATTGGGGGGGATTTAGGGGGCTAAGTAACAAGCTTGTTTTCAACCGGATTTGGTATGACAAGTAATCAAAGGATTCGAGAACTGCTATATACTAATCTCAACCTTAGTTTTTTACCGCAATCACTTATGGGTAGCCAATCTACAGCCAAAACCATCTTTCTTCTCGCCTCTATGGTAGGCTGGCTTATTATTGGTGCAGCTCTGATGTACCTTGTGCCCCTGATGGCAGATCTAGTAGTCTCCTCAGAGCAGACCCATTTATGGATAAAGAACCTCACTCATAGTGGTTACAACCCAATGCTGGGTTTACTGGGAGGAGGTATCACCTTAGTTGTTACTGTCATCGGTAATATCATCTGGTACCAGCGGTTTGACCAAAAATTATAGGGCTTATCCCCTGAATTCTATTCATGGGGAGTGTCAAGGAAAGATTTAGTGTAAAGATTCGATAAAGATTAGAGGGTAGTTTTGTAATGTTTCAGTAAAGTTCCCCTTTAATCACAACACGTTTAAAAAAAAATGCTAGGTATAGGAATAAGAGAATCATGAGAATTTGCTGAAAATGAGCTAAGCATTTTCTCATCTCAGGGTTAATTACCATTTTTTAACAAATGCAAACTCTCAAACCTCGCAAACTTGGTCTAGCGCTAACCAGCTTCGTTGCTCTCGGCTTTGCCACATCCTTACCAGCAACAGCCCAAACCTTTCGTTCCATCGACGGTTCGGGAAATAACATTGCTAATCCTGATTGGGGTGAGACAGACACGCAATTGCTCCGCTTGCTTCCATCTGATTACGAAGATGGCATCTCAGCACCAGCAGGTTCAAATCGTCCCAGTGCTAGGGCAATTAGTAATGCCGTATCGAGCCAGACTAGTTCAGTAACCAATTCCCTACACGCTAGCGACTGGCTATGGCAGTGGGGGCAATTCGTCGATCATGATTTGGGTTTGACGGAACCACACGAACCATCAGAGCCTTTTAATATAGCTGTTCCTACAGGTGATCCCTTTTTTGATCCCTTTGGCACAGGAACCCAGGAAATTGGCTTAAATCGCTCAATCTTCGATACAGCTACTGGTACTGGTATCGGCAATCCCCGTCAGCAAATTAACGAAATTACCTCTTACATAGATGGTTCTACTGTATACGGTTCAGATTCAGTGCGAGCGAACTTTTTGCGTACTAATGATGGTACAGGAAAGCTAAAAACTAGCGCTGGTGATTTGCTACCTTTCAACACAGCTCTTTTACCTAATGCTCAGTCAGGAAGTGGACCAATAGATCCTTCTCTGTTTATCGCGGGAGATGTTCGTGCCAATGAACAAATTGGGTTAGCAGCAACTCACACTCTCTTTGTACGGGAGCACAATCGTTTAGCAGAAGAAATTGCGGCTGCTGATCCAAGCTTAAGTGGTGAAGAGATTTACCAGAGAGTACGCAAGGTAGTCGGTGCTCAAATCCAGGCCATCACCTACAATGAATTCTTGCCGCTGCTGTTGGGTAATGGTGCTCTAGATCCATACAGTGGCTACGATGATACTGTCAACGCTGGCATCAGCAACGAGTTTTCTACTGCTGCCTTCCGTGTTGGTCATACCATGCTCTCTCCAGAGATACAACGCATTAACAATGATGGTACTTCTCCCGGCAGCATCGCCCTGCAAGATGCTTTCTTTACTACAGCTCCGATTCTTCAAGAAGGTATCGATTCCACACTATTTGGTTTAGCTTCCCAAAAAGCACAAGAGGTTGATACCTTAATTGTTGATGATGTGCGAAACTTCCTCTTCGGCCCTCCAGGAGCAGGTGGTTTTGACCTAGCTTCCCTCAATATCCAACGAGGACGGGAGCATGGTATTCCTGGTTATAACCAAGCTCGGATTGGTTTAGGTTTAAGTGCTATTACTAGTTTTGCTGACATTACTTCTGATTTGTCAGTCCAGAACAAACTAGCTAGTATTTACGATACTGTAGATGATATTGACCTATGGGTTGGAGGACTAGCGGAAAATCACATTAATGGTGGTATCGTTGGTGAACTCTTCCACACAATTATTGCTGATCAGTTTACCCGAAGTCGTGATGGGGACAGGTTCTTTTACCTTAATGATAATTATCTTCTGAGCATGTTTCCAGATGTAGGACAAACTACTCTTTCTGATGTTATCCGCCGGAACTCAACTATTACCAATATTCAGGACGATGCTTTTGTGGTTGCGAAAGATGTACCAGAGCCTTCAGCAATATTATCACTATTAGTGGTAGGTACTTTGGGTATGGGTTCACGACTCAAACGTCGGCTCAAAAGCTGAACTTTTTCTCGATTGATTAAGTCAGTCGTCTTTTGGAACAAAGGTATAATACCATTTCGTGCTGAACAACTATAATAACAACTTCTTCTCTAGAACAACCTACTGGCGTGGTAAACCCAACGCCAGCAATACTAAGGTGATTTCCTATAAAAAAATGTACCTATCGTAGGGTGTGTATACCCAACGGGGATGCTTTGCTGTTATCGCACCATGCTCCGCAAATGCTAAAGCGTAGCGTAACGCACCACGTTGTAGGTACAATGTGCTAGATATTCATTGAAGTGAGATGAATGTCTCTACCGGGTGAACGAAATTTTGGGTGGGATTTCTTGAGCTTTGTATCCAAACATTATCAGTTTTCTCTTCTTCCTCCGCACCCCAACTCCTCCGCACCTCCGCACCTCTGCACCTCCGCTCCCCCAGCTTACTTTACTCCGCAAAAGCAGGACGATGTTGACTCCAAGGTTGCAGCATTTCCAATTGAGCAGCCAGAGAAATTAGAGTTGCTTCGGCAGCAGGACGTCCCACTAATTGAATCCCCAGAGGTACACCATTGGAGTCAAAACCAGTAGGAATAGAGATAGCAGGCAAGCCAGCAGCATTAAAGGGGGGACAAGGAGCAATCCAGGTAATGATTTTCTGTAATGTCTCTTCTGGGCTTAAATCTGCCCACTCGCCAACACGAATCGTCGGATGCATGTAAGTTGGCAACACTAGAACATCAAAATTATCAAAGAATGCAACAATTTGGCGGGAAGCTAATTGCATTTGTCTAACTGCTTGTAAGTATTCCCCAGCAGAACCCACCTGGCTGGCAATCCAGCCATTCATCGGACTCAATGCTTCTGGAGGAACACCTGTTGCTGCGACACCTGCTTGCCAGACTTTGACAAACGATTCTGCCAATCCGCTGAAATCAGGGCAACCGGGTTCAAGAATATGACCCATTTCTGTTAAATGCTGCACTGTTTTCTGAACGGATTGTTTACAGACTTCTGCTGCTTCTCCAACAATAGGCATGGTAGTAGCAAAAGCAATCCGCAACTGAGAGAGTGCTTGGCGAGTAGAATCGAGAAACGAGACTTTAGGGTTAGGTAACCAATAAGGGTCCCCAGTGACATAGCCAGATATCACATCCAAAAGGGCAGCAGCATCGGCAACAGTGCGAGCTAAAGTACCATTAGTAGAAATTCCACTTTGATGATCCCCTATTGGGGCATAGGAAACCCTTCCCCGCGCTGGTTTAATGCCCACCAAGCCACAACAGAAAGCTGGACCCCGCACTGAACCACCAGCATCAGAACCTTGAGCAACTGGACATAATCCCGCTGCTACTGCGGCTGCGGCACCACCACTAGAGCCCCCAGAAGTGTAGTCTAGGTTCCAGGGATTTCTGGTGGGAGGAAAACCTAGGGGTTCGGTGTAAGGTAAGGAACCCACTTCTGAGGTGGCAGTTTTGCCTAGTAAAATAAATCCAGCCTGTTTGATACGGGTAACTATTCCCTCATCGTAGTCAGGAATGTTATTTTTCTGGAAATGCAGACCGTAACTGAGGGGCATTCCTGCCACTGCATTGAGGTCTTTGATTGCCGTGGGTACACCAAAAAATGGGGGTAATTCAGCAGTATCTTTAGTGTTATTTAACTCATCGGTTTTAGCCCTGGCATCGGCTAGGGCTGTTTCAGTGGCAACAGTGAAGAAGCTGCCTAGTTGGGAGTCTAACTTTTCGATACGCTCTAGGTAAAGTTTTGTCAACTCCAAAGGTGATATTTGCTTACTACGAATGAGTTGTGCTTGCTCTAAAGCGGGGGTAAAGGCTAAGTCGATTTTGTTCATTGATTTAGGGAGTGGGGAATGGGGAAGGTCGAATGGAGAAGGTCGAAGGTCGAATTGGGAATTGGCTGTACCTTACAAATAGGCAAACTGCGATCAAGCCCAATATTTAATACCTACCACCTAACACCTAACACCTACCACCTATCACCTGCCACCTAACACCTGCCACCTACCACCTGCCACCTGCCACCTACCACCTATCACCTACCACCTAGCAACAACTACTGGTAATTGACAATCCGCGCAAAGCTATCAGGTTCCAGGCTAGCTCCCCCAACAAGGGCACCATCAATTTCTGGTTGAGCCATAATTTCATCTATATTTTTTGGTTTAACGGAACCGCCATATTGAATAGGAACATCTGCTACCTTAAGCTGGCTGCGAATCATACCAATCACTTGATTGGCGTCTGATGCCTCGCAGGTATCACCAGTGCCAATTGCCCAGATTGGTTCGTAGGCAATTACCAACTGCTCTTGATTAACATCTACCAAATCTTTCTTCAATTGGTTAATAATAACCGATTCCGTCTCATTGGCATCCCGCTGTTCCTTGGTTTCCCCTACGCAAAGAATCGGAATTAAGCCGTGACGCTGGGCAGCTAGCAAACGCTTGTTGACTGTTTCGTCAGTTTCTCCGAAATATTGACGCCGTTCACTGTGGCCAACAATAACGTAACGGACATTGATTTCTTTAAGCATAGCACCAGCAATTTCACCAGTATAGGCTCCACTGTCTTCCCAGTGAATATTCTGAGCCCCCAGCTGCACACGGCTATTATGAAGATTTTTGGACATCAAGTCCAAAGAGGTAAAGGGAGCACAAAGCACAACTCCCCGCCCTTCAGGGGTTTTTTCCAGTTGAGGCAGAAACCCTTGCAAAAACTCAGAAGACTCCTCTTGAGTCTTGAACATTTTCCAGTTACCAGCAATAACAATTTTTCGCACAGCTTAACAAGTTGATCTCCAAACCTTAATGCACCCTTTAGTTTAAAGCTTTAGGGGGCAATTTATGTTAAATCCTCCCAGCTGATTCGAGTATCTCCTCCGGAAGAATTTATAATATTGCCGTTTTTTTTCGATAGAATAGCGCTTGCTGCCTCATTCAGGAAAATCTCTCAAGCGAGGGCATTATGAATCAGCTCAACAACGCCTTCACTATCTTTCTGAGTTTACTGGTGGAGGCAATGCCTTTTTTGTTACTGGGAGTTTTACTCTCCAGTTTGCTGCTGTTTTTTGTCGATGAGCGTAAACTCTTGGCTGCTATGCCACACAATCCTTTGCTGGCATCCATTTTTGGTAGTTGTATCGGCTTTTTATTCCCGGTGTGTGAATGTGGCAACGTGCCAGTGGCGCGACGCCTGCTCCTTCAGGGTGCACCAGCTTCTATGGCGGTGGGATTTTTACTAGCAGCACCAACAATTAATCCAGTGGTAATCTGGTCTACCTGGGTGGCTTTCCGAGACCAACCAGAAATTGTTTGGCTGCGAGTGTTGTTTTCCTTCACCATTGCGGTGGTAATTGGCTGGGTTTTCAGCTCTCAGAAAGACTTGCGTCCTCTGTTACAGCCAAGAATGACTCGCTTACTTAAGCGATCGCCCCTTAGTTCACCAAAAGCTTCGGTTATCGACTCTACCGATAAAGATTCAGCTTCAATTTTACTACAATCTGGTTCATTTTTACTTGGTCAACCAGGAGCACCTCTGCGGCTAGATACTGAAACTCTACCAACAGCTGTCTCTGGTATCCAGTCAACTAAAAATACATCCAATAAACTGCGCTTGTTTCTAGATAATACTGTGCAGGAATTTTTGGAGTTAGGAGGAGTACTAGTTTTAGGTAGTGCCATCGCCGCAGTCGTTCAAGTCGGCGTACCCCGCAATATCATCATCAGTTTAGGTCAAGGGCCAGTAACTTCAATTTTGGCCATGATGTTGTTGGCAGCGGTAGTATCCATTTGTTCTACTGTAGATTCCTTCTTTGCTCTCGCCTTTGCCTCTACTTTCACTAGTGGCTCTTTACTAGCATTTTTGATATTTGGTCCGATGATTGATATCAAAGCTATCGGCTTGATGTTATCTGTATTCAAGGGTCGAGCCATAATTTACTTGTTTGCTCTAGCGGCTCAGTTGACCTTTTTGTTGACTCTGTTTATTAATTTGAAGATTAGCTAGTGGTTGAGGTGGTAGGTGGTAGGTGGTAGGTGGTAGGTAGTTTTTAGGGAGTGTAGGGAGATAGGGAGTAAATCTCAAACAACTGACAACCAGTAACAAACAACAAACAACCAACAACAAACAACAAATCATGAAATCTAGACTCCCTCGGAAACTAATCTTACCCTTATTAGAATTTTTTACCCTAGGAGTCTGGGGTATTGTTTTACTGAAGTACTGGCAATCTGGTCAGTTAAATCTGCTGATTCACCCCAATTATTTTGGACTGATTGTGGTTACCGGTTTCGCTCTTTTGAGCATTGCCGCGTGGAAAATGCTATGGCTGATCAAGAGATGGCGTCAATATACATCAGGTAAATCGGTAACTATGCCTACAGTGCAACATCTCAGCCTGTTTCCTCCTGGTTGGAGTAGTGGCTTGCTCTTAATTGTTGCTATTCTAGGGTTAATGATCAAGCCTAAGGTATTTGCCAGTGATACCGCAATACAAAGAGGTATCACGGAATCAGCCACTGTAACTAGATTGCAACCTCAGGCTTTTAAACCTCTGAGCAAACCCGAAGAGCGATCGCTTATTGATTGGGCAAGGACTATCAATGTTTACCCTGAACCCGACACGTACACAGGTCAATCAGTCAAAGTGAATGGCTTTGTTGTCCATCCACCAGAACTACCTCCTAAATATCTCTTAGTCTCCCGTTTTGTGATTACTTGCTGTGCTGCGGATGCCTATCCAGTGGCACTACCGGTAAAGCTCCAGGTAAATCAGGATAAGTACCCAGTTGATAGCTGGATAGAAGTTGAAGGTAAGATGATTACTGAAACACTAGAAGGGCAAAGGCAACTGACTATTGAGGCAAGTTCTGTTAAACAAATTGAAGAACCAGACAATCCCTACAATTATTAGTTAAGGTTTGTTTAATAAGCATTAGAAGGCAGGAGGTAGGAGGCAGGAGGCAGGAGGCAGAAGGCAGGAGGCAGGAGGCAGGAGGCAGGAGGGAAGAAAGAAGGTTGCAAGTCAGAAAGGAATTATCACTGTTTATCCGAACTTCATATAAAACCTAAAACCTAAAACCTAAAACCTACCACCTACCACCTAACACCTAACACCTAACATCTAACATCTAACACCTAAAATGCGATCGCTTCTGCTGCTGATATTACCGGTACTGCTGTCTGCTTGTGGGGCAACCCCGGCAGAAGTAGAAGTGGTGAAAACCCGATACTTTAGTTTGAAGTCGTCTCCGGTAGATTACCAAAACCTTGACTCCTTACCTGTTACTACCGAAGGGGAAGCCTTTTCCCTATCCTTCTTTGACTTTGACCGCAGTTGGCAGAAATATGTCCGAACCGTCAATGTTCGTCCTGTTCAAGGGAGCGATCGCCTGCGTATAGTAATGGATGAACAAGGCCATGCTTACCAAATTGAACCGGGACCTGATTTTGTTAAAATTGAAGGCCGTCCGGTAATGGCTGATACTCCCCTCAACTGGTATGCCCAAGGACCAACTATTACCCTAGAACCCGATAACAACACCCTGATTGTGCCTTTATTGCCGGGACATCGTTATAGTACAGTGCAAGGAGAAATCGAAAAAACCGGTGGACGGGTTTTAGGCATTTTTGGCACAACCTTCAAGGGATTTCACCCTAAAACTAAAGAGCCAACTCCTCTAAGTTATCTTTACTTCAATCCCAATCGCCTACCCCACAATAGTGGTAAACAACTACCTATTTATCGCTCTTCCCCTATTTCAGGTCAATCTGCACCTAACATTTTGTTATCGGGAATGATAACTTATCAAGATGGCCGAACCGAGTATTTAGACTTTAGTCATCTCCAAGGCATTGGCAACAATGCTGATGAGCGATTGGAAAGTATTAAGCAAAAAATCCGCAAAGAACTCGAACAACTCGAACAACGGCAAGATGTGGTCTTGCTAACTATTGATACTCACGGTGTTATGCGCAAACCCGAAGATATCCCAGCAGTGGTGGTGCGGGGAGGAGGCAAACGGGGAGGTCCTTTTTTATTTCATGAAACCCAGTCTGTTGCCAGGGGTTTGCGTATCTTTGATGATCAAACTAGACGCTATTTGGGTTCAATGATTACCCCTTCTTTGTTGATGCGAGACTGTTTAGCTGTTGCCAAGCAAAACTATGGTTCTAATGCAGTAATTCAGTTTTTGGATGGAGATGCTCCTGCTGCTGCTTATTTTGAAGGAGCCAATATTTCTACTGCTTTGGGAATTAAAGACCCTCAAGTTTTAGCATCAACCGCTCCTACGCCCCACGTCTCAACCCGTAGGATGAGCGTGGGATGAATGGCGGACAGCCGATGAGATTTATCTTGATAGTAATTGCCATTAATTGTATCCTTAAGAAGGAGGTGATGAAACCATGAGGATAGCCTATCAATACAAATTGCGTCCATCTAGGCAACAAATGGCTGAAATTGACAG